>NZ_SOBM01000019.1:0-1199 GCF_004364705.1 Azorhizobium sp. AG788 | reverse complement strand
GTCTAATGCATTGTGGGCCTGTTGGGCGCATTTGATGTTGGCGGCACCTGCGGCACGATAACGGCCGGTGCCGGAGGCTTGTAGCCGAGCGCGGAGTGTGGCCGCTCGGTGTTGTAGTGCCGGCGCCAGTCCTCGATGACGATCCTCGCCTCGGCCAGGCTGTAGAAGATCTCACCGTCGAGCAGTTCATCCCGGAGCTTGGAGTTGAAGCTCTCGCAATAGCCATTCTCCCACGGCGAGCCGGGCGCGATGAAGGCCGTCCTGGCCCCGACGGCCGTGATCCAGTCCCGCACCGCCTTGGCGATGAACTCCGGGCCATTGTCGGAACGGATATGGCTGGGCACGCCCCGCAGCACGAACAGGTCCGTCAGCACGTCGATGACCGCGGTCGAGTTCAGCTTGCGGTCAATGCGGATGGCCAGGCACTCCCGTGTGAACTCGTCGATCACGTTCAGCATGCGGAACTTCCGCCCGTTGTGGGTGCGATCCTCGACGAAGTCATAGGACCACACATGGTTGGGATGCTCCGGCCGCAGCCGCAGGCAGGACCCGCCGTTGAACCACAGGCGCCCCTTCTTCGGTTGCTTGCTTGGCACTTTGAGCCCCTCCCGCCGCCAGATCCGCTCGACCCGCTTCACGTTCACCACCCAGCCGGACGCCTGCAGCAATGCCGTGATCCGCCGATAGCCATAGCGACCGTATCGGGTGGCCAGTTCGATGATGTCCGCGGTCAGGCCCGCCTCATCGGCACGGCCCACTGGCACCTTGCGTTGCGTGGATCGATGCTGCCCCAGAACCCGGCACGCGAGCCGCTCCGATACGCCGAGCTTGGCCACGACGTGCGCGATGCAGCGACGGCGACGGGCGGGGCTTAGAAGTTTCCCGACGCGGCTTCCTTCAGGATCAGCTTCTCCAGCGTCAGGTCCGAAACCGCCTTGCGCAGCCGTTCGTTCTCCTTCTCCAGATCCTTTAGCCGCTTCACCTGGTCGCTCTTCAGCCCGCCGAACTCCTTGCGCCAGCGATAATAGGTGAACGCCGTCACCCCGATGGCCCGGATCGCCTCCGCAACCGGACGCCCCTGCGACACCAAAACGTCGACCTGCCGAAGCTTCGCGACGATCTCTTCCGGCTTGTGCTTCTTCTGCGCCATCGCGCCATCCTCCAAAGGCTCAAAAAGCCTACTTCACGGAGGACCACTT
>NZ_SOBM01000018.1:0-4913 GCF_004364705.1 Azorhizobium sp. AG788 | reverse complement strand
CCGTTATCGTGCCGCAGGTGCCGCCAACATCAAATGCGCCCAACAGGCCCACAATGCATTAGACTCAAGCCGGACCACTCAAGAGGGGCAGGTCACGCTATATTTGACGTCGTTTTGCCAAGGATTACCGCTTGCCCAACAAGACAATTAAGCCATCAACGATTACCCGGGTCGGTTACGAATATCAGGACCTGGTTGGAGTTGAAGCGCTCATCCAGTTTTACCGCGATCCCGACAGTTATGCGTGGATCCAGCTCGAGGCCGTCGAGAACGGAACGTCGCTCGACGATGTTGTGATCGCGCGCGCCGATGGCAGCTACGACTACATCCAGGTGAAGTTCACCGTCGACAGGACGGACTACCCACTCGATTGGACTTGGCTGACCGAAACCAAGGGCAAGGGCACCTCGCTGCTCACCAAGTGGTCGACCTGTTTGCGGAAGCTGGAAGGGTCAGGTGCGGTTCGCTCAGCGTCGCTGCGGACCAATCGTGTACCGGATGCCGCGGTAAAGGCCTGTCTCGTTGGTGATCAAATCGACCTCTCCAAAATACCGGCCGCCGTCCTTTCCATTCTTCAGGAGCATTGTGGTGGGGAGGCAGAATGTGAGGCGTTCTTCCGGCAATTCCGCTTCCACCATAGCGAGCGCGACTTCGACCAATACGAGAATGCCCTGCGCGATCAGCTGGTGCCATCTGATCTGGAGCCTAACGGATGGCTGTTTCTGCGTGAGCGAGTGAGAACGTGGACTACCCGCAGGAACCAGCCGCCGCCTGACGGGCGCATTCTTCACGAGCACCTTGTTCAGGCCATTACGAAGCAGCGGCCGCAGCCGATCCGTCAGGACTTTCGGGTTCCTCCTAATTATGTGCTGCCTAGCCGAAAATTCGGCGAGGCGATGCTGTCACGGCTCAAGAAAGGGGCGCCGATCACGGTCGTTTGGGGAACCCCGGGCAAGGGCAAGAGCACGTTCCTGAGTGCCGTAACGAACCGTTTGAGGGAGGAAGGCGCAGGTTCGCCAGTGATCCGTCATCACTACTTCCTGGCGCTCGATGACGCCACGCCCGATCGTTCGTCGTTCATGACGATCGCAGCGTCGCTCATCAATCAGCTCTTCGTGCTCTACCCCAACAGCGTCGGTGGGCAAATCGAGAGGCCAACTGACCTAAGGGCTTTGCTTGAGTGCGCGGCCCGGTACTTCGCGGCTAAAGGGCAGCGCCTCTACGTTATCATCGATGGGCTCGATCACGTGTGGCGCGAGACCGCGCGGGTCGACCAGTTGAATCAACTCTTCAGTTACCTGCTTCCGGTTCCTGACAATGTTAGTCTCGTGGTCGGCACACAGAAGGTGTCGGACGACCAACTGCCGCGAAAGTTGATCCAACAGGCCAAGTCGAAGGACTGGGTCGAGATTCCCGCGATGGACCAGGTCGCCGTTGCGAAATGGGTGGCGGCACAAGACCGCGCCAAACAACTGCTGGTGCGAACCTACAATGGCGAGGATAGAAGCAAGGCGGTCGATGCGATCGCTGAGAGCTTCTACAAGATCTCCAAAGGGCATCCTCTGCATCTGATCTACGCGTTCGAGAGCGTGGCGCTCTCAAACAGGCCGATCCGGCCGGAAGACGTCGACGCGATCCCGTCATGTCCGGATGGCGACATCCGGGCCTACTATGCGGCGCTCTGGAGCGGCCTCACGCCCGATGCGCGGCGGACCCTACAAGCTATGGCCGGGACGGCGTTCTTCTGGCCAAGTGCCGGAATTCGCAAGTGTTTCGGCGATTTTTCGGAGATCGCATTTCTGGTCGAGGCGCGAGAGTCCGGACTAGTGCCTTTTCATGGCAGCATCTTTGCGTGGGTCAGGGAGCGGGCGGATCACAAGGATGCATACGAGGCACTTTTGCCGCGTATCGTCGCGTGGCTTGAGGCTGACGCGCCAGCGTTATGGCGTTGGGGATGGCTATGGCTCACTCGTGCGCGGATGGGGGACGCAAAACCTCTGCTCGACGGCACAACGCGAGACTGGATCAAGGGATCTCTGGCGTCGGGCTACAGCGATCGACAGGTGATCGAAATTCTAACCGCGGCCGAGTGGGCGGCTTTTAACATAGGAGACCTCGCCAAGACCGTCAGCCTGCGTTGGCTGAAGATTCGGGCGCTCAACGTGCGTGACTACCAATCGGGCGACTACGCATCGTTTCAGGCTAATGCCATCTCTGCCGCTGCGAACTGGGAGCAGTTGCGCATCCTCGCGGACGATCCTGGCGGGCTCACTGAAGGCGAGCTGGTGTCACTCCTCGAGGTAGCGCCGGATGGGCTGAAGGCAGAGATGTGCGAGGCTTTCATGACCGAGCTGCGGCGTCGCTTGAACGTTTGGATTGAGCTTCGTCATAAACCTCAGGACGAGTTCGTTGGGACAACCCACAGGCTCATGAAAGTTGCGAGCGCAGGGGACAAGGAGACCGCCGAGAGGATGGTGTCCTTCCTCAAGGGCTTCAGAGATCCGATGTCGCTGTTGATCGACTTCGTTCGCGATCTCGGCAGGTCAGGCAACCTCGACGTTCTCATCTGGCTCACGTCCAAATTCAGAGCCGACAAATGGGCGGCGCTCATCAAGAACATCCACGACCAGATCGCCCGAACGGGTGGATATCTTGGAGTCGACCTCGGCTTGCGCCACGCCGTGTCGCTCAAGACGCCCGTGAGTCCACTGCTGATGTGCTGGTTCCTGCTGCGTGATCGCAGCGCCAGCCGCCGAATGACGCTGCCGCCACCGCCCATGGGGCTCGGCGATGAGGATATGCGCTTCGGTCGCGCCGCAGGAGTCGACCGCTTCTTGCATACGGTATTCTTTTCGGCTCTGGCGTCCGCCCTGCGAGCCGAGGGCGATCATTCCATGATCCACCCGGGGCTCGATCAGATGAAGATCGGGTGGCTTCGCCAAGGAATCGCTTGTTTGGAGACGGCAGCGGCGCAGATCGCCAGCGGCGCGTTACCAGCAGACTTTACCAGCGTGTTCGTCGCCGTCGCCCAGCTCGAGCCGGTACCATTCAAGGGAAATAGCAACGAGGCTGAACACAGGCGCTATCTGGCTTTCCGGCTCGCGTTGTTCCGCATCGCCCGCGATCTTCATCTAGTCTCCAAGGGCCCGGTCGCTGTCGCGCCTGCCGAACTGGCCGTTGCAAGAGCCTCGCCGCATTGGCTTGATGACCTGTGGATCGAGGACGACATCGAGGATCAACGGCACATCCTCGGGAATAGCTCCAAGGCGCTGCTTGATGACAGCGTCGCGGCTCTTGCCGGGAAGGTAACCCCGTTCAATGAGCGGGCCGATGCCTGGGTGAGATACGCCCGGTTTTCGCGGGCCTATAAGCTGGGCCGCGAGGCCGAGCTGATCGCGCGAGCGGCCGACTGCGTGATCGGCTATGGCTATCGGAAGGACCTGAATGCCGTCGGCGCACTGGATGCCGTGGGCGAGGCTCATCGCGCAGGCATAACGGACGCACTGCCTAGCATACTAAGGCTAGCCCCGGTCGTGGAGCGGATCACCTCCTTCACCGACGGTGACGAGACCGGCCATGTCCGCTCGAAGCTGATCGAGCTTGTGGCCAATACAAGACCGGAGCGATTGCCTCAGTTCTACCGACACTATCTGGAAGAGGAGGAATGGCACTACGCCGACGACTGCCTTACGTCGTTCATCGGCACTGGGGACTCCTCAGCCGAGACGTTCGCCGCGCTCACGAAAACGCTGGTCGATCACAGGTCAGTGTCGAAACTGGGCAAGACAGGCTGGACCAGCAGTCCGGCCGCAGCGCTCTGGGAAAGGCAGGTCGCGTTTCTGGGTGGAGCGCCCGAAGACCGTCACGGCGGATCGAGCGGAGACAGCCTCGGGCCCGAGAAGCCATGGCGTGTGTCGCCAACGTCGTTTAGGGCGACCCAGTTCGAGAAGCTAGTGAAGGAGGCTAATCATCCCGACTCTGATTTCCGCAATCGTAAAGAATTTCTGACGAGCTGGCTGTCTCATTGGGTCGCTAAGGGGCAAGGCAAGAAGGCAATCGACGCGATCGAGGCATACGTGACGACGGGCAAGTCGACCATCTACGCTGAGGATACCTTCGACGCCGTGTATGAGGCCTCGCGCGCCATCGAAGGACCTAAGAGCGCTTATAAATGGCTGGTCCGCGCGCAGATCGCACGGAATGGCTGGCAAGCATATTGGGCTTCTGAAGATGAGGTCATGCGAAGGCTGGGATGGGCCGCACAGTATCACAAGGCCGACTGGTGGGAATTTATCGTCGATACATCGGCGGCTGATCGCTACGGCGCTCATCGAGGCAACTCACTTGTAATCGGGCAGCGCTACCTGATGCGCTTTCTGGTGATGGTGGGAGAGCGGAATTTAGCCGGAGCGGTCGCCGCCGCGTTGGTGGGGTGCTTCGTCTCTGAGGTGGGCGATCAGCCGATCGGGGAGATCACATGGCTCTCGTAGAACGCGACGTCGCGTTGACGCTGCTGGTCGAGCGTCTGGGTTGGCCTGTGAAGCTGGTCCGCTGGCGGGCGGCGCGCGCGTTGCGCGGGCTGCTGCAGTCGGAAAAATGGGGCGAACGAGCATGCGCGGCGCTGCTCGATTGGCTTTCGTCTCGCCGATTGGAATCGGAGGTGGCCAGCGCTCTCAGTGTGCTGCTCGTGACGGACCCAGCGGCACGTCCAAGCTTTGATGCGGTCGTCGGCAGCATCACATGGCCTTCACTCCTCGCGGATTTACTGCTGGAGCGCTGTTACGGGCCGGGACATGTGATGGGCGGATGGGACAGGGACCTAGGCTCAGGACCTATTAATTTGGTTCTAGATGTGATTCACGGTCTCCATTGAGGAGGCCGTGATGGGTGACTTGTTCCTGTTGAGCGAACGT
>NZ_SOBM01000017.1:2500-3632 GCF_004364705.1 Azorhizobium sp. AG788 | reverse complement strand
TGCGGTTTTCGGGCCTGTAGCTCAGGTGGTTAGAGCGCACCCCTGATAAGGGTGAGGTCGGACGTTCGAGTCGTCCCAGGCCCACCACTGATCCAGAAGGTTGGGCGTCGATCTGAAGCTCTTGTTGTGCTGAGCGTGCTCTTAGGGGCCATAGCTCAGTTGGGAGAGCGCGTGCTTTGCAAGCATGAGGTCGTCGGTTCGATCCCGTCTGGCTCCACCATTTCCTGCATTCTGATGAGGGATGCGGTCGAGATGGTCGGTGGTGAAGCGCTTCAAGCGTGAGAGAAGAACATCCGGTTCTGCTCTCTTCTGTCCGCACAATCTGTTTCGCTGATCCTCAGCAAGCCCCCATGTGGGCGAGGATGAGCGCTGCTGTCTGACATTGTGAATCTGGGCGTTTTCGATTTGCTGGCCGCAAGGCTGGCGGGTCGTGATGGAAGGCTTGTCCTTCCGGACACGATCATCGGGTGCTGACCGCACCGGTGTCGAAAATGTCGAAGCTGGTCTTTAGCGTCCAGCCCTCTCGCTGATCCGCCTGGTGCGGATTGATGAGAACCTCAGCCGAGGAGTGGGCATGGACGATGAGAACGATCAAGTGTCTTAAGGGCATTCGGTGGATGCCTTGGCGCTAAGAGGCGAAGAAGGACGTGGTACGCTGCGATATGCTTCGGGGAGCTGCGAACAAGCTTTGATCCGAAGATTTCCGAATGGGGAAACCCACCTTCGAAAACTGGAACTCCGAGGTTTGACCTCGGATGGGGAAACCTAGCCGTGGCGCAAGCTTCGGATTTCCAGTTTTCAGATGAAGGTATCTGATCCTGAATACATAGGGGTTAGAGGCGAACCCGGGGAACTGAAACATCTAAGTACCCGGAGGAAAGGACATCAACAGAGACTCCGTTAGTAGTGGCGAGCGAACGCGGACCAGGCCAGTGGTCTTGGGATTTAAACGGGAAGCAGATGGAAAGCTGCGCGTTAAGGGTGATAGCCCCGTACCGGTATATACTCCCAAGATCCTCGAGTAAGGCGGGACACGTGAAATCCTGTCTGAACATGGGGGGACCACCCTCCAAGCCTAAGTACTCCTTAGCGACCGATAGCGAACCAGTACCGTGAGGGAAAGGTGAAAAGC
>NZ_SOBM01000016.1:0-7333 GCF_004364705.1 Azorhizobium sp. AG788 | reverse complement strand
TCCGCGCTCGGCTACAAGCCTCCGGCACCGGCCGTTATCGTGCCGCAGGTGCCGCCAACATCAAATGCGCCCAACAGGCCCACAATGCATTAGACACAAGCCGGACCACTCATTAGGGGCAGGTCACAATCGTATCCACGCCCTTCATCCCCAGCCCGCCCGTCGCAACAAAACGACGGACCATGAGCCAAGAGGGGGGTCAAAATTACACGCCGATCCCCCTCACAACGGGGTCAATCTTCCATGCCGAAACACATCAATGGCCGCGTCATCGAGGCCGGCGGGCTGCGGATTGCGGGCCTGGGCGGCGTTTTTCGTGCCGCAGTGTGGCATCCGAAGGACGGCAGCGGCGAGCCCAGGTGGCGCCGCCGGCAGGAATACCTTGGGGCGTATCCCATGGAGCGCTGGCGGGGTGACCTTCCTCGGCAGCACCGTTCGAGCATATGGCCTGAGGACCTCGATGCCCTGGCTGACATTCGGGCGGACGTGCTGGTAACCCACGAGGCCCCCAGCAGCCACCCCTACGGCTTCGAGATTCTGGGCACCCTCGCCGAGGCCATGGGCGTCCAAACCATCATCCACGGGCACCTACACCAAGCCTACGAGGCCACGCTGGCGAACGGTGTCCGGGTTGTCGGTCTCGCCAAGGCGGGCGTCTATGAGTGGCCGGATGATCGCGCGGCAGCGGCTTGAGGAGGGGGGAACATGCGGGAAGAGAACATTGCTGTCTTCGGCAGCATGCAGGGCGGCTGGGAGGCCTTCCACCAGCTGTGCGCCGACAGCGCGCCGGACCTCGCCGTCTTCACTGGCGACCTGTGCCTGGAGCAGCCGCTGGAGCTCGAGCTGGCGGACTTTCTGGCCGAGGGCGGGAAGGTCCTGTGGGTACCGGGCGGCCAAGACACGGCCACGCCCGAGCGCTACGACAACCTCTTCGGCGGCGCCCTTGGCGCGAGCAACCTTTCCGGCCGCGTTGTGGAAGCCAGCGGCGTCCGTTGGGCGGGCTTGGGCGGCGTCTTCAGGAGCGACATCTGGTTGCCGGGCACGGCCAGCACGTTTGAGAGCCGCGCCCTGTGGTTGGCGACGAACCCGGAGACGCGCTGGCGGGGAGGCATGCCTCTCGAGCATCGCGCGACCGTTTTTCCAGAGGACACCGACGCATTGGCTGCCTTGCAGGCCGACGTGCTGGTGTCCCATGAGGCGCCGAGTTCCCATGCCAACGGCTGGCGCATCGTCGACGCCGTGGCCGAAGCCATGGGCGTCCACACGGTCGTTCACGGTGGCGCCCAGGAGGCCTACCAGGCGACGCTTCCGAACGGCATCCGGGTTGTCGGCATCGCCGATGGCGCTTTATGGGCGCCGGTCGGCCTCGAGCGCCGCGGCGCGCAATGGCTGAACCCTGCCGCCACGGGTGGGGCCTATGGCCGATGAGCTCGAGGGCCTCGAGCTCGACTGGCTGGGCGGCTCCTGCCCAGTCGAGGCAGAGGGCACGTATCGGGGCCGGCGCCTTCATTTCCGGGCGCGGGGATCGTCGTGGAGCCTGGACCTGACGGACCCTGCCTCCGGAGAGGTTTGGTGCCACGAGGAGGAGTACGGCGCCGGGCCCTTCGACGCTGGCTACATGCCGCTCGAGGACGCTCGCGCGTCGATCCGGAAGGCCGTCGCCATGTTCCGGGACGGCATAGAGCCCAGCGTTCTCGAGCCACTGACGACGGAGGCCTGGCTGCGCGACATGCGAGAGCAGACGCCCGAGGCCTTCGCGCAATGGCTCCAGCAGTGGGGCCACTCCCGCGTCCCCGGCCGCGACGTGACCTATGCCGAGCTGGCCGCCGAACTTCCTCCCTCTCCTACTCCCTGAGCCCCCTTAATGCCCTTTCTCCCCAACGGACTCTTGTGGCCGGACTTCGCGTTCTTGGACTTTGAGGCAAACGGCCTCCACTACGAGAGCTACCCAGTTGAGGTGGGCTGTCCGTGACCGACGAGCTGACCGACATCGCGGTCCGGCACGCGTTGTTGGACGCCGCTGTCATGGGCGAGACGGCATGCGCTCTGAACCGCTATTGCCGCCGGCCCGACAACCCACCGGCAGACCTGGCGGGGATCGTCGCCGATGGCCTCGTGTCGCGCCGCTACGCCCATTGAGGCTGGCCCCCGACCTTGCCTGTCGGCCCTCCCCCGAGCTGCTGCGACGCCGGCAGCTCCGGCGAGGGAGCCAACAGACCTCCACGCCCCCCAGAGGAGAAAGCCCATGAACGAACAGGAACAGCGGGTCGCCCATTTCCGCGCGGTCCTTGAAAAGCGGTCTGCGATGAGAGCCCCCGTGCAGTTTTCGGCCGGGGCACTCTCCGCCCGAATATTGGCCCGCCAGGAGGCCCAGGCGCAGCTGGACGCACTCATACGGCTGGCGCGCCGGCCCGGCCAGTACCGCATCGCCACTTCGGAATTGCGTGAGAGGCGCTTGGCGAGGGTAGTTTTCACGCCTGAAGACGGGCACTCAGACGACTATTTTCCGGAGGTCCCAAGCGTCGCCATCTCGAAGGAAGGCGACGAGCTCGGCGAGCGTTTCAAGGCCGCGATCGCACGCCATTTGGTGCCGGCGGCGGAGTCCCTGGAGGCGGAAAGGAGTAAGCTCGGCGTCATCCGACCGGAGTTGCGAGGGGCGCTCAACGACGCCCTCCGAAAGCTCGGCCGGGAACTCATCTGAGGGAGGCGAACGCCATGTCGAGACGAACGGATGACCCTGAGGAAATGGCGTTCCGGCGCGCCTACGTTGAGTTCAGAGAGGCTGTGAATGAGCTCGTGGACATGCCCGACCTGACGCTCGACCGCCTGTTCCGCTTCCTGCGGGAGGGCGAGGGCACGCTGCCGCAGAGCGCCCGGGAGCACGACTTCCGACAGCTGCGTGAGGACGAAGTCGCAAGGGTCGAGGCGGCGTATGCTGCGGCCTTCGGCGAGGACGTTGCCCTGCCTCCCCCTCCTACTCCCTGAGGCATAGCGTGGACGCTTTCATTACCCACGTTTTGACAGACATCCACGGCCGCCGCGACCTGCTTCAAAGCCTAGTGGAGGCCGCCGTGCGCCAGGCGGACAGCGATGGCCGCACGCCGCGGTTCGTCCTACTGGGCGATCTCGTCGACCGCGGACCGCATTCGCGGGCGGTCTTAGACCTGGTGTGCTGGTTGCTCCGAACGTTTCCTGCCTCCCGTCTCGTTCTGGGCAACCACGACGCCTGGTTTATCGAGGCGGTAGAGAAGGGCGAGCACGGGTACGCCGAGTTCCCGCGCTGGTACAGGAACGGCGGGTATCAGACGCTCATGTCTTACGCCCGAGGAGGAGACGACCTCGAAGATGCCATTCAGCGAATCCGGGCCGAGCATGCTGACCACCTCGAGCTTCTCCGGAACGCTGAGCTCTTCCTCGATGAAGAGCCGTTTGTATTGGTCCACGCCGGCATTCGGCCGGGCGTCCGCCTAGCGGCTCAGAGCGCCGAGGACTTCACGACTATCGGCGTTGAATTCCTTGAACACGAAGGGCCGCTGCCCCGCCCAGTCGTCCACGGGCACACCGTCCAAAAGGGGCTCCGGCCTTTCGTGACCGAGAACCGGATCGCGCTGGACACCGGAGCCTATCGCTCTGGTGTGCTCACCATGATGACGATCGACGCCCTTGAAGGGACGTTGGCCTTCCGCGCCACGGACCCGGCAGACAGGAGCGTCGGCGAGGTGCAGCCCATAGTGGAACCGCGGGGCGGCCATCCGGCAGTCACGGCGCTCCTGCCATCGTTATTCGCCGGCCGTGCCGCTCTTCCGGTCCTGTAAAGAGCCTGCCGGCCTCTTTCCATCAGAGAACGGAACTCGCCGGTCGATAGAGGCCCGGGAACCACCTCTCCACAACGCTCGAGGGGAAAGCGATGCGAACCTTGTCGCGACTGCTCTCCGACGTCAGAAGCCCCTTTTCGAGCAGATCAGAGAGCACGGTCCGCGCCTGCCGGTCTTTGTAGCCCGTCAAGCCAGGCGCCGACCCGCGCTCGAACTCGCCGAACACAAGCGCCTCGCGCAGCAGGGGCCACGCGCCCTTGGGCAAACGCCCCGCAAGCGTCTCTTCCTTCGTCCAGACCTCGACGCGGCCGAGGAGCTCCTTTGTTTCGAGGAGGCCCGCCATGAACTCCACCTGGTCGATGCACGTCTCCAAAAAGAACACGCAGAAGTCCGTCAACCCGCTCTGCGTAAGGCTTCCCCGGCCGTCGCGGTCACCCCGCCGCGGCTCGTCCGCTGCCTGAAGCAGCGCCTTGTACTCCCCCACGGAGCGCGCCAGTCCCCGGGACACGCTCCAGAGCTCGGAGCCTATGCCGAGCTCGCGAAGATAGGCATGGGACATGAGCCGGCCGACACGCCCGTTGCCGTCAAGGAAGGGATGAATCCACCCGAGCCGATGGTGCGACGCCCCCACAGCCACGATCCTGTGCCCACGCTCCAGCATGGGGCTGCTGTAGGCGTCCACGAAGCGAAACATGAGGTTCGGCAAGTCGCGTGCCGGCGGCGCGATGTGACGGCCGACCTGCACCTGGCGCCGCCGATACTCGCCGGGCTCGATGCGCACGATACGCCCATGGAACTCGATCTCCTTCAAGGCATCCGGCACGTGCTCATAAAATTCGCCATGCAACCATCTGATGCCCTCCTCCGACAGCGCGGGATACGGCATCTCGCCCAGGTCTATGAGGCGCTGAACCTCGATGTGGGCGCGGGCCTCAAGCTGGAGATCGCGCTTCTCGGGCTCGTGCGAATAGTCGTCCCGCAGCGCCCGTTCGATGTCGATCAGGTGCGTGTCGTGGCCCTCTATGAGGTTGCTGTAGTAGCAGTTCATCGAGCGCACGAGGTCGCCGAGGGCCTGGCGCAGAAGCGGGTTCATATTGCCCGCGAACGCAGAGGCCTTCTCTGTGAGCTCGTACGTCAGCTCACGCAGCCCCGGCGTCATTTCTGGCAAAATGGGTTCCATCCGACCAGTCACCTTCCCCGTCTCCTATTTTCCGTAAAAAATGCCGCTTCGTTTGCCGAATTCAAACGTATCTCATTTATATGAAAAAAAACAATTTTTCCCATTTTCATAAAATCGGATTGCAGCATTTTTTGCCGCTTTGATTGCCGGTTGCGCAATCGGATAATTGCGGCAGTTTCGCAGATCGCCACGGCCTCGGGGGCCGCGCGACCCCTCATAACTCTCTACGTTCGCAAGCGTTTCCGCTCCTCCGATTTTCGGTCCGCCATAAATCCGAGAAAGTAATCAGAAATGTTTTCTCGAATTAATTGCGACTTTTCCGCCGACAAACACATGATTGTTATGTAGCGCCGTCGCTACGGAAAATCATGGATGCGGATTAATGCAAGCGACAACCGTAATTCCCCTAATTTTGCGAAATTGGCTCGGCTCGATCGGCGTACAGCACGGCCTGCGCAGCATTCCACCAAAGCGGAAAGGCTTCTCGGTGCTTGAAGAGGTGCCGGGCATTTCTCCGGAGGACTGTTCCACACAGCTCGTTGTCACCGAGTGCGTGGACGGCACGTGCTCCGTTCGGCTCCAGATCGTGGCCCACGGCCACTTCCCGAGTGTCGAAATCGCCCGCGCGGCAATGGACTATCTGGGCGCGCTGCATGACGCACAAGTGTGAACACCCATGGCTCACGGCAGCACGCCGAGACCCCGTCGCCCTCGCTGGCATGGCCGCGCTTATAGGCTTCACCGGCTACCCCGAGGATGCCGTCAATGCAGTATCACCGCATCCTTTTCGCCATCGCCTACCCGACATCTTGGCTATATAGTTCCGCCCAAATGGAGAGGAATAGAAAATGGATAGACGGTGCTTTCTACAATTGGCCTCCAATTCAGTCGTTCTCGCTTCTGGGCAAGTTCTGTTCCCGCAATTTTCCTCCGGAGCCATATTGACAGAGCCGACCGATGGCGAAGGCTTGAGCAGCCGGGCCGACTGGTGGGACGAATGGTTGCTTAAAACCAGAGACCTACCTTACACGGGATCTGACCTGAGACCCTTTTCTCCTCCGGTTTAGGAGAGAGTCCGAGGGTTGATTTTTGGCCTCAGGCGGCCTGGGTTTCCAGTGGAATTGTTGCGGCGAACTCGGCGGGGGATCGATTGCCGAGAGCTGAGTGGGGACGGTTCAGGTTGTAGTCCTCCTTCCATGAGGCGATGGCGGCACGGGCCTGACCCAGGCTCGAGAACAGCGTCTCGTTCAGACATTCGTCACGGAAGCGGCCGTTGAAGCTCTCGACGAAACCGTTCTGCGTGGGCTTGCCGGGAGCGATGTAATGCCATTCGACGCCGCTCTGCTGGCACCATTTGAGAACAGCCATCGAGGTCAGCTCCGTGCCGTTGTCGGAAACGATGGTCGCAGGCCTGCCCCGGATAGCGAGCAACGCGTCGAGCTCGCGTGTCACCCGAAGGCCCGAGAGCGAGGTGTCGGCCACCAGCGCCAGGCACTCCCGGCTGAAGTCGTCGACCACGGCCAGCACCCGGAAGCGACGTCCGTCCGTGAAGGCGTCCGACACGAAGTCGAGGCTCCAGCGGACGTTGACCCGATCCGGCACCACGATAGGACGCCGCGTGCCGAGCGCTCGCTTGCGTCCCCCGCGCCGGCGCACCTGAAGCTTTTCTTCCCGATACAGCCGGCGCAGCTTCTTCTGGTTCATGATGATGCCCTGGCGCCTCAGCATGACGTGGATGCGCCGGTAGCCGAAGCGACGGCGCTCGCCGGCCACGGCCCGCATTGCAGCCCGCAGACTGGCGTCATCGAGACATACACTCTGATAGCGCACGCTGGTGCGATCGACGCCCAGCGCCTTGCACGCCCGACGCTGGCTCACCCCGTGCGCGGCACAGGCGTGAGCCACGGCTTTGCGCCTTGCATCGGGCGTCACCATTTTTTTGCGCTGACATCCTTCAGGATCGCGTTGTCGAGCATCTGCTCGGCCAGCAGCTTCTTCAGCCGCGCGTTCTCCTCCTCAAGCGCCTTCAGCCGCCGGGCATCGGACACATCCATGCCGCCGTACTTGGCCTTGAACTTGTAGAAGGTCGCCGAAGAGATGCCGTGCTTGCGGCAGACATCAGCGGTCTTCGCGCCCGCCTCCTGCTCCTTCAGCATCCCGATGATCTGTTCCTCTGTGAACCGTGAGGCTCGCATCGTCCGTCTCCATGAGTGACGGACTCTACCCAAATCTGGAGGAGGATCTGACCTGCCCCTCTTGAGTGGTCCGGCTTGAGTCTAATGCATTGTGGGCCTGTTGGGCGCATTTGATGTTGGCGGCACCTGCGGCACGATAACGG
>NZ_SOBM01000015.1:0-26467 GCF_004364705.1 Azorhizobium sp. AG788 | reverse complement strand
GTCAATTCGTGTCGGCGCATCGCTCTCTCCCCTATCGAGAGAGCTTGAATCACGCTCCTAGCCGGCAGACAAATTTATGGGGCCACTGCCTAGGCGGCCGGTGGATCCAACAGCACCCACAGGCGCGCAATGCGGCCATCAAGCATGTGAGCCGCGTCGCTTCCGGTGACCGCAATCGGTCCCCCTGCCGGACCCGCTTGCCACCGGAGGACTGCGAGGCCGTGATGTCCCACGGCCGGTGCCAAAGGCGCAAACTGGAAGCTGGGGCCAAACTGTTCCAGCAAGTTCCCGGCGACGGCCGAGATCGCGGCCCGGCCCTCCACCACATTGTCCGGCTCGTACATGACCGGGTCCGCGACGAAGAGTTCGGCGATGGCCGCATCGCGCTTGGCGGCATCGCGCTCGTTGAACACGCGCATCAGATTGGCGCGCAGCAGGTGATCAAGGTCCATTTCGCTCGACATGGTCAGCTCCTTCAGATTTGGGCGTTCGGGCAGGTCGGCGCGGCTCAGACGAGGCGTGCGGCGCCATCGACATGGAGGGTCTCGCCATTCATTAAGCCATTGCTCATGAGGAATACCACGGCGGCCGCGACCTCTTCGGCGGTCCCAAGGCGATGCAGCGGCAGCTTCTCCGTCAGGCCGGCGACATAGGCGTCGCGGCCATCGCCTAGGATGCGCGCCAGGAGCGGCGTGTCCGTGGTGCCGGGAGAGACGGTGTTGAAGCGGCGCGGCGCAAGCTCCAGCGCGAGGCCACGGGCAAAGGCCTCCATGGCGGCGGATGCGGCAAGCGTGGATGCCCCCCCGCGATCAGACGGTGGGGACCGTGCCGCCGTCGATAACAAACTCGGCGCCGTGGATCGAGGCAGCGCGATCAGAGGCCAGGTAGGCGATGAGGTCGGCAACCTCATGAGGTTCAGCGCCGCGACCTATGGAAATGCCGCCAAGACCGGCCAGCACGAGCTGGCGCGCGTCCTCGATGGTGCCGCCGTTGGCGGCTTGGATGCGCTTGAGAAATCCATCGGTCCCCTCGGTCATGATCCAGCCGGGAGACACGGCGTTGACCCGCACGCCCTTCGGTCCCAGTTCCTTGGAGATGGACTTGCTATACGTCCTGAGCGCGGCCTTGGCAGCGGCATAAGCGGTGGTCGCCTCGGGAAGCGGCAGGACGGATTGAATGGAGGTCACGTGCACCACCGCGCCGGCGCCCCTCTCAATCATTTGCGGAACGAGAAGACGATCCAGACGCACGGTCGCCAGCAGGTTCAGGCTCAGTTCGGACAGCCAATGATCGTCGGTCAGGGCGACAAAGCCACCTCCGGGCGCGGAGGAGCCGCCGAGCACATGGGCCAAGATGTCGACGCCGCCCAGGCGCTCGAGCGCCGCCTTCGCGAAGGCTGTCCCGCCCTCCGCCGTGGTGAGGTCGGCCTGGACATACTCGACGCCGTCGATCGGCTCCAGTGTTCCGCGGGCTGATGTGATCACCCGGGCGCCGCCGGCGAGGAAACGGTCGACGGTGGCGCGGCCCAGCCCCCTGGTGCCGCCGCTGATGAGCACGCGTTTTCCCGCGAACTCGGTCGGATCGGTATTGATGGTCATGCCGTGATCTCCACGGCTTTGATCGCGTCGTTGTCGAGGGTGAAACGATAGGTGAAGCGGATCGGGCTGCCCTTGAAATCGCCATGGGCTGGGCCTTCCACGACGACTTGGCCGTCCTCGTGCCGGACGCTATCCGGCGTGAAAATCGCCCTCGCGGCAACGACCTCCTCTTCGAGCAAGCGCCTGATTTCGGCGTGTCCCCGAAAAGCGGTGCCGTTGTCGCGAAGGACGGCATCGGCTGAGAAGGATGCCAGCATGCCGTCGACGTCCAGCCGGGCGTTCGCGGCCACATACGCGGCAATGGGAGTGGGAAGCTCGATCGGCATGGTTGTTTGTCCTGCTAAATGAGGGCTGCAACCGCGGCGGCTGCCCCTGTACGCCAAGCTAGCGATAGACAACTGGCGCGATAACTAGGACAATTCGGGACGGCTCATCACGACAATCGGGATAATGATGCAGGGCAGCCTGACCGAATTGGACGCCGTTCTCATGGTGGCCCGTCATGGCAAGTTCCGGACGGCTGCCCTTGAGCTGGGGCTCTCGACGACCGCGCTCAGCAACGCGGTCGGAAAGCTGGAGCGCACGCTCGGCGTCCGCCTCTTCAACCGCACGACGCGAAGCGTATCCTTGACGGAGGCAGGCCAGCAGTTCGTCGCTCAAGTGGCTCCTGCCCTGCGGGACATCCATGACGCGATGGAGATCGTGCGCTCTCAAAAGGCCACGCCGTCCGGCACACTGCGCATCAACGCCTTTCCGACAGCGGCACGGGAGATTTTCTCCTGGCTCGTCCTACCATTTCTCCGGATGTACCCGGAGGTCCACATCGACATCGTCACAGAAGGTCGGCTGGTGGATATTGTCGCGGGCGGCTTTGACCTTGGCGTCCGGAGCGCCGACCTTGTGCCGGTCGACATGATCGCGCTCCCCTTGGGCGGCGAGCGGCGAAATGTTGTGGTGGCCACCCCGAGCTATTTGAAAGCGCACGGAATACCCGTGATGCCTCAGGATCTCGCCGGCCATTCCTGTTTGCGCGTCCGGCTTCCCAATGGCGTAATCTACCGGTGGCCGTTCGAAAAGGACGGACAATCGGTCCATATGGCGGTGGAGGGCCCTATTACCCTTGACGAAGCGAGCCTCGCACGCGCCGCGGCCCTCGCCTCCGTCGGTCTCACCCTGGCGATGGAATCCGACGTGCGGGACGACATCGAAGCCGGCCGCCTTGTGCGCGTGCTTGAAGACTGGACGCCGGCTCTGCCGCCCTTGAGCCTCTACTATCCGAGCCGCCGCAATCCGACCGCGGCGTTCAAGGCCTTCGTCGATTTCGCGCGGAGGCTGGCCTGATGGGGGCGATGAGGCTTGCAGTAACAGCTCAAGGGGTCCGCTCATGGGCTGCGCAGGCACGCATCGGATGGACACTCGCCACAGACCACATCGACAGGTTCGCGCTTGCGGAGAGGCCTGAACCGCCCCGGTTTTGCCGGAGGCTCCGACTCCCGAGAAGGTGGAGCCATGACGGGCAAGACGACGAACAAGTTCTCCCCTGAGGTGCGCGAGCGGGCGGTGCGGCTGGTGCAGGATCACGCGCATGAGTATCCGTCCCGCTGGCAGGCGATCCTGTCGATCTCGGCGAAGATCGGCTGCTGGGGGCACTCGCTGAACGAGTGGGTGAAGAAGGCCGAGGTGGATGCCGGCAAGCGGGCAGGCGTGTCGACGGACACGGCCGCGAAGCTGAAGGCGCTTGAGCGCGAGAACCGGGAGCTGCGGCAGGCGAACGAGATCCTGCGCAAGGCGTCGGCGTATTTCGCCCTGGCGGAGTTCGACCGCCGGTCGAAGACATGATCGCGTTCATCGACGATCATCGCGGTGCGTATGAGGTCGAGCCGATCTGCAAGATCCAGCCGATCGCCCCATCGACCTATCATGCGCATGTCGCCCGTCAGCTTGATCCCTCGAAGTGTTCGGCACGGGCGAGGCGGGACGCGGCCTTACGGCCCCAGATCGAGCGCGTGTTCGCGCTTCGAGGTGTACGGGGCACGCAAGGTCTGGCGGCAGATGGTGCGGGAGGGGTTCGACGTGGCCCGCTGCACCGTCGAGCGACTGATGCAGAACATGGGCCTCGCCGGCGTTATCAGCGGCAAGCCGGTCCGCACCACTTTGCGGGACAAGGCGGCGCCATGCCCGCTCGATCATGTGAACCGGGTCTGCCCTGCTCCCTGCGCCGAACAGGCTGTGGCTGTCGGACTTCACCTCTGTGAGTACCTGGTCGGGCTTCGTCTACGTCGCCTTCGTGATCGACGCCTATGCCCAGCGGCGCTGGCTGGCGCCAGACCTCCGCTGCCTCGTGCCCTTCACTAGAAGGCCCGTCCCGCCGGCATGGGTATGAAAATCCCAAGGGGCAGAGGTCGGTACGCGTAATGCGCGCTTGAGTTGTTTGGATTTTCTGCGCGCGGCATTCAATAATACGATTATACCATCCATATTTTCGGGTGAATGCAAGGTCGGAGAAAGGAATCGCGTTAATAACAAAGCGTCATATATCGCGCTGGGGGCTGAAATGACGCATGAAATTGCGAAGGAATCGTTGATCATTCTCACTTTGGACGGGATCGAACTTACGGCATAGTCCAAGCTCGATTTCATAATTATTGCGCCGTCGGCCCCAATGATGGCCGCGTGCAGCCCGTTCGAGGTGTCTTAACATGCGTTCGTTTGGCATTTCCCGCTCAAGACAGAGGCTCCTCTGTGGCATCAGCATGATCTCGCTGATCGGCTCCGCCCTTAGTCCCACCGTGCTCCTTGCGGACGAGAGTGTGGCGCGACGGGTGCTCGTCGGTGCGAACGGCAGAAATGCCAAGGCCAATCTCATCGATAGCAATGTCGTCGCCACCGCGGGTGCCGCTGGCGGCGATATCGTGCTGACGAACACCTACGCGACGTCGAGCGCCGTGACGGCGGGCTCTGCTGTGGAACTCGGATCGACGGGTGGCAAGGGAGGCGATGGCGATGCCACGCTCTGGGCATCCGAGCCGGGAGCGCGGGGGGCGGCCGGCGGCACCGTCGATGTGGTTCAGAATGGCGCCCTGACGGGCGCCGGCAATCAGACGACGCCGGCAGCTCTGCTGCTGGTCTATTCCGTCGGCGGAAAGGGGGGCTTTGCGCAGCAGGGCGCGGGCGGAGGCGGCGCTGGTGGCGACGTCACGCTCAGGGTCAATCGCTCTGTAATTGCGCAGGGGGACGGATTCGCTGGCGTTCGCGCGTATTCGAGCGGCGGTGCGTCCGGCGGTGGAGGGAATACGGAAGACCGCGCTCTGGCGAACCCGGCCGGCGCGGCTGGCGCGGTCAAAGTGACCATCGGTGACAATGCGACCATCTCCACCCGTGGCATGGGAGCGCCGGCTGTCGTCGTTGAATCCACAGGGGGCAATGGCGGAACGCGCGGCAGCGGAACGTTCTACAGCGACCCCTACGTGACGCAGGGCGGCGCTGGCGGGACGGTGACCTTCAACAACCGCGGGGTCATCTCCACGGAGGGCGCATCCTCTCCGGCCGTCCTGCTGCAGAGTGTGGGCGGGCGCGGTGGCGATCAGCCCGACGCCGGCGGGCGGCCCGGCGGCACCGGCGGTGTTGCTGGCACCGTGATCGCCAACCAATTGAATAGCATCACCACCAGCGGCGCCTATGGTGTCGGCCTTCTCGCCCAGTCGGTGGGTGGCAGTGGCGGCAATGGCGGCGCCGGGATCTTCGGCGGTGGCGACGGCGGCGCCGCAGCGGCGGGTGGGGCTGCGACGGTCAACAACTATGGCACCATCGCCACGGGAGGCGTCGGCGCATCGGCCATCGTCGCCCAGAGCGTCGGCGGCGGCAATGCTGCGAACGCCTTTCAGCTGAAGGCGATCACCCCCGGCAGTGCCTCCGGCGGCGGTGGAACCGGCGGCAACACCTTCTTCGGAAGCGGCGGCTCCGGCGGAACGGGCGGCGATGGCGGCGCGGTGTTCGTGTCGAACGGTGGTTCGCTGCAGACCAGCGGAGACGGTGCCTTTGGCATCCTTGCCCAGAGCATCGGCGGCGGCGGCGGCGCGGGCGGCGCGGCCAGGTCGGTCGGCCTCTTCGCCAGCGTGGCGCTGGGTGGCGACGGCGGCGGCGGCGGCAATGGCGGCACCGTCACCATCGCGCGCGACGGGCAGGCATTGGACGCCGCCTATAACCCGTTCACCGTGTCGAGCATCACCACCTCCGGCAAGGGGGCCGGTGGCATCGCAGCGCTGAGCGTGGGCGGTAGTGGCGGTGTCGGCGGCCAGGCGTCGGCCACCTCCATTGGTGTCGTCGGTTCGATTTCGGTCGCGGTGGGCGGCAACGGCGGAAAGGGCGGCAACGGCGGTACCGTCTCCGTGACCAACACGTCCCTCATCACCACCAACGGCCTGCAAGCGGTAGGGCTCCAAGCCAAGAGCATCGGGGGTGGCGGTGGCAATGCCGGAAGCGCCAGTGCCTATGCGCTTGCGGTGGCACCGCCGACGCTTCCGGCGGTTTCCGTGACCTTCAGTCTCGGCGGCAAAGGCGGTGACGGTGGCGCTGGCGGCGAGGTCACGGTCAATAATCTGATGAATATCACCACGCGCGGTGGCACCTCCGCCGGTATCCAGGCCATGAGCGTCGGCGGGGGCGGCGGCGATGCGGGAACGGCATCGTCGGTGTCCGACATGATTAGCCTCTATGCCAACATCGGCGGCTCGGTGGGCATCGGCGGTGCCGGCGGCGGGGGCGGCAGCGGTCAGAAGGTCAGCGTCACCAATGCCGCCAATGTGGAGACCTCGGGCTCCTATTCCAACGCCATCACCGGCATGAGCATCGGCGGTGGCGGCGGCGACGGCGGGGCCGGAAGCGCGGCGGCGGCCGTAGGCCTGTCCTGGAGTGACAAGCTCAACACCATTGTGAGCGGTGCCCTGCCGACAGCGGATTCCTTCTCCCTCAACTACGACATCGGCGGCAAAGGCGGGAAGGGTGGCGCCGGCGGCGTGGTGGAGATGACCAACACCGGCGGCCTTTTGACGTCGGGCGTCAACTCGCGCGGCATCTTTGCCCAATCCATCGGCGGCGGCGGCGGCAATGGCGGCGGCTATCTCTCCAGCGGCAGCGGGACGCTCACCGGCAAGGTGAATATCGGCGGCTGGGGCGGGGATGGTGGCGCCGGCGGCAACGTCACCGTCACCAATGCCAGGAACGCCTTCATCACCACCACGAGCGCGGGAGCTTACGGCATTCTGGCCCAGAGCGTCGGTGGTGGCGGCGGCACCGGCGGAACCCTTGAGGGGTCCAAAAAAAGCGCGATCAACTCGCAGCCCGCCGTCGAAAAACTGATTCTTCAGACCGCCGATGAATTGGTGAAGCTGAACAAGGTCGCCTCGTTCTTTCTCGGCGACACGGAAAAGAAGGCGCTCGCAGACTACGAGTTCCTCGACAAGAAAGGGCCGATGCAGAAGCAGATCGCTGCTGCCGGCAACACGATCAAGGCGCTCAAGGTTTTCGGCGACAAGAACAAGAGCTTCTTCACCGCGCTGCGCGAGGCCGGCGTGACCTTGCTGGTCGGCCGGGTGCTGGACGAGTTCAAGTACCAGATCAAGCAGGCCTACAAGACCGAGTTGGAGGGGAGCACCAAGCTGCCCTCTCTGGACCTCAACATGACAGCCGGCGGTCTTGGCGGCGCCGGCGGGTCCGGTGGCGTGGTCACGGTGACCAACGCCGGTACGGTCGCCACTGAAGGGGACAATAGCTATGCTATCGTGGCGCAGTCCCTGGGCGGCGGCGGCGGGCTGGGCGGCGCCGGCTCCTCCACCGGCACCAACAAGCTGAACGTCAACCTCACGCTCGGGGGCACCGGCGGCGTGGCGGGACAGGGCGGCGCCGTGACCGTGACCAATAGCGGCATGGTCACCACCCGGGGCGCCAGCGCCTTTGGCCTGCTGGCGCAAAGCGTCGGCGGCGGTGGCGGCGTGGGTGGCGCGGCGGCCAGTGCGAACACCATCAGCCTGTCGGTCAATGCCGGGCTCGGCGGCAGTTCCTCCCAGAGCGGCGCGGGCGGCACCGTGACCGTCACCAACAGCGGCACCATAACCACGTCCGGCAAGCAGGCTCATGC
The DNA here is from genome assembly GCF_004364705.1 of Azorhizobium sp. AG788. Lineage (NCBI taxonomy): Bacteria > Pseudomonadati > Pseudomonadota > Alphaproteobacteria > Hyphomicrobiales > Xanthobacteraceae > Azorhizobium > Azorhizobium sp. AG788. Next base: position 18,733 of record NZ_SOBM01000015.1, on the reverse strand, counting down.
CATCGTGGCCCAGAGCGTGGGCGGTGGTGGCGGCGTGGTCTTCGTCGGCCGCGTGGATCCGTATGACAGCGGCGTGCTGTCCAGCAATGCGGAGGAGAAGGAGGCGCTCGACGCCATCAAGGGGCTCGCCGCAGCCTTGGGGATCACGAACGCTGGCAGCTTCGGCGACACCACCGCCAACATCCTGCCCTCGCCGACGGTCACGCTCGGGGTCGGCGGCTCCGGCAGCGGGGGCGGCAATGGCGGCGCCGTCAATGTCACGCATTCCGGTAGCTTGGAGACCGGCGGCCTCGCCGCCTTCGGCATCTTCGCGCAATCCATCGGCGGCGGTGGCGGCATGGGCGCGGACAGCAGCGCCAATGGCACCAACACGGTGACGGCCGCGCTCGGCGGCACGGGCGGCGTCGCCGGCAAGGGCGGTGCGATCGCCATCACGTTCGATGGCTCCGCCAGCATCGTGACCGGCGGCGACGGTTCGCACGGCGTTTTCGCCCAGTCTATCGGCGGTGGCGGCGGCTATGCCGGTGTCGGCGTTTTCCAGTCTCAGTTGCCCAATGGCCTTCCCATTACCACCGGCCTGGTGCGGGACGAGGTCGCCAGCGGCGATGGCGGCACCATCACCATCAAGACCGCGGAGACCAGCAAAAGCCTGAGCATCGCGACCGCCGGCAATGCCGCCCACGGCATCTTTGCCCAGAGCATAGGTGGCGGCGGCGGCAGCTATACCAATGTCACCGAGGCGGCTGTGGCCAACCCCCTTATTCCCTCCGCCACCGCGGTCACCCGCACGCGGGCGAGCGGCAACGGCAGCGACGTCGTCATCGATATCACCGGCAACGTCACCACGACGGGTCTCGGCTCCTACGGCATCTACACCCAGACCGGCATGCAGAAGACCGACGGCTCCATCGACCTGTCCAAGCGGAGCGGCACCACGTCCATCACCTTCGGCGGCTATCTGCTGGGCGGCGCGGGCGACGGCGGCGCGATCCGTGTGGATGGCGGGCTCAGCAACGCCATCACGCTCAAGAGCGGGGCGCTGGTGGAGGCCCTCTCAGGCAAGGCCGTCGTCAGTTCCGCCGCTTACACCAGCCTCACCAACACCGGCACGCTGGTGGGCGACGTCAGCTTCACCAATGCGAGCGGTCCGAAGGTCAGCACCTTCGAGAATAACGGCACCTATCGCAGCACCAGTGCAGGTGCGCTGCGCCTGAGCGGTGCTGTCTTCACCAATGCGGGCGCGTTCGACATTGCCGGCGTGGGCACGATCGGCACCGCCACGATATGGGCGGGCACCACCCATCTGAACGGCCAATTGCTGGCGGATGTGACCTCGACCCCGGCCTCAGGCCAGGCACGCAGCGACGTGCTGACAGTCTATGGTAATGCCACTGTGCAGACCAACGTGGTGACTAACGTGGTCGGCGGCCTGCTGCCGGAAAGCTTCACGGTGGCGACTTTCAGTGGCGGCGGGCAAACCGGCAGCGCCACCGGCAGCGGCAATGTCTTCGCCCCCTTCACCTGGAACGCCAACCTCGTCGGCAATGGCCTGCAGGTGACGCCGCAGGCGAATTTCTACACCCCGCCGAACGTCACCGCCTCGACCACCGAGAGAGCGGTGCAGAGCTATCTCCAGAGTGCCTTCAACAGCAACATCGGGAGGCCGGATGCGATCACCCAGGATGGAGCCGCCATCTTCGGGGCCTTCGCCCGCTCGTCATCCTACGCGGACTATTGGGAAGGCATCGACAGCCTGGCGCCGGAAGAGACCCTCAGCGTCGCCGCCAGCCAGACCCTCAACACCCGCACGTCGCTGCACGCAGCCTTGAGTTGCCCGGTGTTCGAAGGCAGCGGCGTGATGATGGAGGAGACCAGTTGCGCCTGGGCGCGGCTCTATGGCGATTGGGTCCGCCAGGCCGGCTCGGCGGATACGGGTGGTTACAGCCAGAATTCGATCACCTATCGCGTGGGTGCGCAGCACGAGCTCAATGCGGGCTGGTTCCTCGGCGCCACCGCCGGCTTCACCCAGTCCAATCTGTCGAGCACCGACGGCTTCTCCACGTCGGAGGGCAATGCCTTCGATGCCTCCTTGGCATTGAAGCGGCAGATCGGGCCGTGGCTGTTCGCCGTGACCGGCAATTTCGGTTACGGAAATTACGACACCCGGCGGACGCTCAGCATCGGCGACGACGTGAGTTTTGCAACGGGGTCGGCGAACGTCTGGACCGCGGGCCTGCGCTTCCGGGGCAGCTACGAATTCGCCTTCGACGGCTGGTACATGAAGCCCTATGCGGACATGGACGTGCTCTACACGAACATGCCCGGCCATACGGAGAGCGGCAGCGGCCTTGCGGACATGCGGTTCGCGTCGGCTCAGCAATGGAATGCCGCAGTCAGTCCCAATGTGGAGTTCGGTGGCAGGCTGAAGGTCAATGAGCAGATGTGGCTGCGCCCCTATGCCACCATCGGTGCCACGTTCTTCGCAAAAGATAACATGCAGGTGGGGGTGCAAATTGCCGACAGTGGCTTCGGCAATGCCAGCTATACGGCCGATCTCACCATCCCCAGCGCTTTGCTCAATCTTAGCCTTGGTGCCCAGCTCTACAAGCTTAACGGCTTCGAGGTGCGGGCGGAGTACAAGGTGGATGTGGGCGACACCTACACCGCCCAGCAGGCGAGCGCCCGTCTGGCGGTTCCGTTCTGATGGGACGTTGCCGAGAGTGGTCCGAGAAATGGTCTTGGATCACCGTTCCGGCGGGCAGAAACCTGTTTGATCCCGGATTTTGATGGTGCACTCCTTTCGCAGAGTTGAAGGGATGCGCTATGGGGCAGGTTCGCCACGGGAGCGCCACGACCACGGCGGCGGTCCGTCGAGCGATACAGCATAATAAAGAGAGCCTGAGGTACCTCGCCGAGCACTACGGCATCAACCAGAAGACGGTCGCGAAGTGGAGGAAGCGAAACTCTGTTGCCGATCTGCTGACCGGCCCGAGGGAGCCGAAGTCGACGGTTCTGTCCATAGAGGAAGAAGCGGCGATCGCCGCTTTCCGACGGCATACGTTGCAGCCTTTGGATGACTGCCTTTATGCGCTTCAGGCCACGGTCCCGAGCATGACGCGGTCGCCGCGGCATCGTTGCCTGCAACGTCACGGGATCAGCCGGCTGCCGGAGATCAAGGCTGAACCACCCCGGCCTTTCTGGACGCTGTTTGGCGAGAGCCACGCTGCCCGTTTCCGGGCGTGAGCATGGCGAGGTCGCGTTCCTCGGCTTCGGTGGCGCAGGAGTTGGCCGAGGGGCTCCAGCGGCCGACGACAAGATCAGCGCCCAGATGCGGAAAGCGGCGTTATATACTTATGACTTCAAAATGGAATTATAAGAAACCGTTATTTTTCTGCCGATGCAGAGCTACTGCGTTCAGGGCGAATCATCATAGATCCTAAGGAGGGCGGGGATTGCTCTCCTTGACACGCGTTTCGCTCGCGCCAAGCCTCCCGAGTATTCGGCATCCGATCCCTGCTTGGGTCCTCTCGTGCCGCTCCCAAGTATGCCGATCATCCATTATCCGGCCGAAAGTTAACGTAAGGCCCCCCCTTTGTGCCGAATTGGATGCATAATGCTACCGCAATTCGTACTGGCGGGCGTATTCATAGCAAGCGTTACGCCGCAGGTTGGGCTGCGGGCCTCGCAAATACTTTTCGCCAAATCGGTACAGCCCCCCCTATGCTGAAGAACATGTCCATCAGGACAAAGATCCTACTCGCGTTTGCGGTCGTTCTCATTGCCAATATCTGCAGTGGCGCTGCGATCCTGATGTCCAACCGGACCGTGGACCGCAATGTGAACTGGACCATCCACACCTACGAGGTGCTGGCGGAAGCGGATCAACTGCTGATCTCGCTTATCAATCAGGAGACGGGCCTGCGAGGCTATCTGGTCACGGGCAAGACCGGCAGCCTGGAGCCCCTCACAGCGGGCGAGGCGGGCTATCGGCAGGCATGGGGCAAGCTGAAGTCGCTTACCAGCGACAATGCCGTCCAGCAACAGCGCCTCGACGCCATGCAGAAGGAGGTCGAGCAATGGCAGCAGAACGTCTCGCGCGCCGCCATTGATCTCATGGGCAAGCCCGGACAGGAGAGCGCGGCGCTCGAAATCGAGCGCTCGGGCAAGGGGAAAGCGAACTTTGACAAGATCCGGTCGATCCTGAGCGACTTCAAGGGCGCCGAGTCGTCCCTGCTCCAGGTGCGCGCCCAGGCCGTGGACGCTGCCCAAACCACCATTGTCTATGCCGTCGTGCTGGCGGTGCTCGCCGTCCTGGCGCTGGCGGTCCTTGCGGCCGTCGCCCTGAATGCCCTGCTCGCCAAGCCCATCCGCCGCGCCATCACCTCCATGGAGAAAATAAAGGGCGGCGACTACGCGACGCAGATCGACGACACCGACCGCCGTGATGAGATTGGCCTCATGGGCAACGCGCTTGTGTCGTTCCGAGACAGCCTTGGAGCCGCAGCCCAGCTTCAGCAGGAAAATGCCGCGCGCGATGAAGTGGAGCGCCAAAGACTGGCCAAGCGTAACACCCTTGCGGCCGATTTCGTCTCCCGCATGACCGAGCTGTCGGCCGCCTTCGCCGCCTCTTCCGGGCAGGTGGCAAGCTCCGCCCGCAACCTGTCAGCCACCGCCGAGCAGACCTCCCGGCAAGCGCAGGCGGTGGCCTCGGCTGCCGAGGAAGCTGCAGAGAATGTGCAGACGGTGGCGGCTTCGTCCGAGGAACTGGCCGCTTCCGTTCGCGAGATCACCGGCCAGGTGAGCCATTCCGCTCAGGTTGCCGACGTCGCCTTCTCTGAGGCGGAGAAGTCCAACACTCGCATCGGCGAACTCGCCACGGCGGCCACCGCCATCGGCGACGTGATCTCCCTCATCAAGGGCATCGCCGACCAGACCAACCTGCTGGCGCTCAACGCCACCATCGAATCCGCCCGCGCCGGCGAAGCGGGCAAGGGCTTTGCCGTGGTGGCCTCCGAGGTGAAGCAACTCGCCTCCCAGACGGCCCGGGCGACCGACGAGATCGCCGCCAAGGTTGCGGAGATCCAGCAATCGACGCAGGGCACCGTCACCTCCATGGCGGAGATCATGCGGGTGATCGCGAACATGAAGCAGATCTCCTCCTCCATCGCCGGCGCGGTCGAGGAACAGGGCGCTGCCACCGGTGAGATCGCGGAGAACTGCCAGCGCGCCTCCAGCGGCACCCAGATGGTGACACAGAACATCAGCGGTGTCGGGCAGGCCGCCCAGCTCACCGGGTCGGCTTCCACGGAACTGCTCGCGTTGTCTGAAGGCCTCTCAGGTCAGGCGGCGGATCTCAAAGAAGTGGTTGAGGGCTTCGTTCGCGATCTTAGTGCAGCGTGACACCCATGCCCCGGCGGGGCGCCGGGGTATGTCTCTCGAACAAGAGCAGGACGAAAATGACGCGGCCGCCTTCCGTGGTAATCGCGGACGATCAGTGATCGTTGCCCCACCGGCCTAATCCAGTGTGAAGTTCGCTTTGGCCCGATATTGAAGCGCTCCTGAAGCGCTCCCCATTTGCTTTTTCCACGGACATCCATGCGGTGGCCGACCGCGCAGAGCAAAGAGCGGACCTTGGATCATCTCGACGAACACGACGTTCGTGACAAGGACTGACGAATGGGAGCAGGCAATGAAAGCGACTAACGTCCGCGCGTGAAGCCCTCGCCCAACTGATCGCCCCTTCGCCCAGCCGCGTTCGCAGAGTGCCGGCAGAGTGCTACCCTCGTCCGGATCAGCGCTGGCCGCTTGTCGGGACGGACAATGCGGCGACCAACTCGGCGGCGGCTAGCTTGGCGCGGGTCAGCCGTTCGACATCTGTTGCCCCGTCCAGGCCGAGGAGCACGCGGAAGCTGTCGAGTCCCACCAGACGATCGAGGAAGGCCCTGCTCAGCTTTTGACGCCGACCTGGATCGAGGGCTGCGGCTTCATCTCTCTGGGCAAGAAAGGCGTCCAGAGCGTCCGCGTGCGCGCCGATCAGGCCGTGATAGGCGATATCAGCGAGGTGCGGGAAGCGCGGGGTCTCGACCATGACCGTTCGAAACAGGCTTGTCGTCGCTGGGCTGGCGATCCGCTCCTGAAACATCACGCCGATGAAAACGAGGATCTCCGGCAGAGGTTTCTGCAGGGTCTCATCAATGCGCGCCTGCTCGGCTTGATCCGCTGGATGGCAAGCCTGGGCGATGACGGCCGAGAACAGGTCGTCCTTTCCTTCGGCGTGGCGGTAGAGGGTCATGATCGAAACCCCGGCCTCCTTGGCGATCCTCTCCATGCTTGCGCCGCCATAGCCGTCTCGAAGGAAGGCCTCACGCGCCGCGTCAACGATAGCGGCGCGCTTGCGCGCCATCAGCTTCGCCTTGGGATGATCTGCCGCCCAGTCCTTCACCGCTCATTGACTCCATACGATAGCGATCATTATCGTATCAACTAATGATAAGATATCATCCATTATCATAACATGAGAGGCGCGGCGAGATCCGATGCCCCACGAAGAGAAGGGTGAAGCGAGCATGATCAGGATCTCGGACAAGCTGAGAGGCGTCGCGAAGACCAGAGTCCGCAAGATCGTCCTCTGGGCCGTCGCCGGCCTCGGCACGGCGACCCTGGTCGCGGTCGCCGCGTTGGCTCTGACATTCACTCCCGCAAAGCTTGAGCTTCCCGACGTCGCAATAGGGGACCTGCCGGTCGCATCACCACCGGCCGGCCTGTCGATCAGCGCATTGCCAACAGGAACCTACGACAGTCCGGCTGCCTTGACCTATCGCGGCGGTGCGTGGTCCGAAACGCGTCATCTTGCGGCGACGGCCCTCCTGGTCCGGCATCCTAGGGGAAACCTGTTGATCGACACGGGTTTCGGCCGGAACATCGACGAACACATCAAGCTGATCCCGGCTATGCAGCGCACGCCGCAAACCAAGGGCATTCCAGCCGTGGATCAGTTGGCCGCCGGCGGCATCCATCCTGGCGATATCGCCGCCATCATTCCAACCCATAGTCATTGGGACCATGTCAGCGGCGTAGACGATTTTCGCGGCGTTCCGGCCATGGAAACTGCAGCAGGAAGACGCTGGATCACGTCCAAAGCGGAAGGGACGGAGGTGATCAATAGTTTCGGGGCGATCAACTACAAGCTGTATGATTTCGACGGGGGCTCCTATCTCGGCTTTCCGACAAGCCACGATGTCTTCGGAGACGGCTCGGTGGTCATTGTCCCGGCTCCCGCCCATACGCCGGACTCGGTGATCGTCTTCGTAAGTCTGCCCTCAGGCGTCCGATACGTCTTGATCGGGGACCTCGTGTTCCAAATGGAAGGCATCGACATCCCCGCGGAGAAGCCCTGGATGCTTCGCTGGTTGATCGGCGAAAATAACATCGCAGTGCACGAAGATATTGCTCTCGTCAGAGCGATCCGCGCAAAATTCCCGCAAATACATCCGCTCCCGGCCCATGACTCGCGCAGCTTTGGCGCACTTCCGGTCTTCCCCGCATCGGTTCGATAGAGGAGCGCCGCGTTCTGGCAAATACAAACGCGGCGCGGGTCATCTTGAAGGTTCAGGCGTCGGCCAAGGCCCGCTCGCGCGTCGCGTCGTACTTTCTGATATCCGCCGAGAGCCGCCGCCCCCATCGCTCCACAAACGCGATGGTGTCGGCGGCAGCCAGGTGGGAACTCAGGGCCTGCTGATCTCGCCAGCGCTCTGTCACGAGCAGCCGCCCGCGAGACGGGTCAACCACGGCGGCGTCATAGGACAGGACGCCGTCTCGCTCGAGCGTAGCTAGCGCGAGGTCGGCAAGGTCGCGGGTGAAGACCTTCAGGTCCGAGGGCGGGACCTGCACGTAACCAGTGATGATGATCATGGCGAACGCCTCCAGAAGTGCGAACAAGAAACAGAGCCCGCCGCGACGAGCAGGCGCGTCGGGGTCAGGAGACGGTCAGGACAATCTTGCCCTGGATGCCGCCCTCGGCGACGCGCTGGTGCGCGATCGAGGCTTCCGACAGCGGAAAGACGCTGTCGATCACCAGGCGAACGGCCCCCTGGTCGAGCAATGCGGCGGCCGCCCCCAGTTGAACACCGTTCGAGCGGACCTGCGTCGACGAGACCCTGATCGCACGCTTTGCCGCTGCATCGCGGCCCTCAAAGCCCAGGGGATTGACCAGGAACAGGGCGCCGCCGGGCTTGATCACGTCCAGAAACCGTTCCATCCGGGGACCGCCCACCGCATCGAGCACCAGATCGACATCCCGGACGACCGTTTCCACGGCGGTCTTTCCGTAATCGATGAAGTGATCGACTCCGAACTCGCTGAGCATCACCGCGTTCTTGGCTGAGGCCACAGCGATCACCCGCGCCCCCCGTGCCTTAGCCAACTGCACCGCTAAATGGCCAACGCCCCCGCCCGCGCCATTGATCAGCACCGTCCGGCCTTCAAGCTCGGCCGGCTGATGCGGGAAGTCCTGGAAGGGGTTGGGCGCGTGGTGGCCAAGCTCGACCAGGAACTGCCACGCCGTCAGCAGGGACATCGGCGCAGCGGCCGCGTGGATATGATCCAGCTTGGCAGGCTTGCGGGCCAGGTGCGAGGCCGGCGCGCTGACATACTCGGCATAGGCGCCGCCGCCCGTCATCACCCCCTCCGGGAAACGCACCATACCGTAAACCTCGTCGCCAACCTGGAAACCATCGACGTCGGCGGCGGTCGCTTCGACCACACCGGAAATGTCGGTGCCCAGGATGAGCGGGAAGTCGGCGTTCGGCCGCCATTCCGGCGGCAGGGCGCGATAGCCGTCGCGGAGATACCAGTCCGGCGGATTGAGGCCTACGGCCCGGACACGGACCAAGACTTCGCCCGGCCCGACGTCGGGTTTGGGCGCGTCTTCGTAAGTAAGAACGTCGGGACCGCCAAAGGCGTCCAATCGAACCGCTTTCATCGTCTCGCTCATGAGCTTTCTCCTTGCGAGGTGATGTAGCGGCGAGCACCGAGGTTGATAATGGGACCGAGAATCCGTTTTATAGTTCCGCCATGGAACGAATAAGCCTCGACCGCCTCACCGGTTTAATCGCCTTCGCGCGCGTCGGCGCCCTCGGCAGCTACGCGGCGGCGGCGCGGTCGCTGTCGGTTTCCCCGTCTGCGGTTAGCAAGAGCGTCCAGCGACTCGAGCGGCACCTGGGGGTCTCCCTCTTCACACGCACGACCCGCTCGCTGGCGTTCACGCCTGAAGGCCGCGACCTCCACGAGCGCGTCTTGGTTCTGATCCGTCAGGCCGAGGAAATCGAGCAATTCGCGCTCACTGCGCGCTCGACGCCACGCGGCGCATTGCGGGTGGCCGTGTCCCTGCCGATCGGTCTGCATGTGATCGCACCCGCCCTGCCCAAGTTCCGGCGGCGCTTCCCTGACGTGACGGTCGATGTTCGGCTGGGGGACCAGATGGCCGATCTGATCGACGATGGCATCGACGTCGCCGTCCGTATCGGCGACCTCCCGGACAGCCGCCTTCTGTCGCGCAAGCTGGCTCCGTATCGGCTTTGCTGTCTTGCATCGCCAGCCTACCTCGCGGAGCGCGGTGCACCCGCGCATCCGCACGACCTCGAAAGCCACGACACGGTCAACTTGCGCTACCAGAGCACGGGTCAGATGTTTCGCTGGCCGTTCAGGATCGGCGGGCAGGAGATCGAGATCCTGCCACGCTCCGACATCGTCGTAGACGCGAGCGAGGCGGTGATGGCCACGTTGGTCGCCGGCGGCGGGATCGGCGTCGGCGCGTCGTTCGCCGCCGCGCCCTATATCGCGCGCGGAGAGCTGTCGCCGGTGCTCGTCGAGTTCGCGGTCGAACGGCGGAATGTCACCGCGCTCTGGCCCGAGAGCCGACGCAGCAATCCGGCGGTCCGCGCCTTCCTGGACACGCTCGAACCGGCCTTCGAGCACAAGGTGACCGTATCGGACTCGGCCAACATCGGACCGCGGTAATGCCTAGGCGCGATGATGGCTGAGACTTCGAGCGCCAGAAAGCAACTTGGGGCAAGGTAGCTCTGGCAGGTGCCGCTCAGGCGGCCCAATGCCTGCTATGAAGTAGCCCCCTTCGCACGCGTCTAAGGTTTACGTCGGCCCCGCGCCGCTTTGCGTCAGCATCGGATCTTTCCCAATGGACGTCATAACGTCCAGTATGGGGCCGACTGCGGTCTGTCCGGTTCCAGCGCGAAAACGAAGAAAGCCGACATTCTGCACCCGACCCCACAGCAGCTTATGAAGACGCGCGGAGCGCCTTCATAAGCTGCTGTACAGGGCTCGTCATGCGAAGTTGGTTGAACGCGAAAGCTCCTCCCATGCGCTGACTTCGTTTCGCATTCCGTTTAGTTTCTGCTCGACAAGTTCAAGTGCATCATCGCCCAAGAACAGCCGCACCGGCGGATTCTCGGCATCGACCAGCGCGAGCAACGCCTTTGCAGCCTTGGCTGGATCGCCTGGTTGGTTGCCGCTCTTGGCCTGTCGTGCGGCGCGGATCGGATCCATGACCGCGTCATAGTCGGCAATGCTGCGCGGTGTGCGATTCATCGAGCGTCCGGCCCAGTCCGTGCGGAATTGGCCGGGAGCGAGCGCCGTCACCCGAATTCCAAAGCTCGCCACTTCCTTGCCAAGCGCTTCGGAGATGCCTTCGAGCGCGAATTTGCTTCCACAATAGAAGGTGATCCCGGGCATGGTGATGAAGCCGCCCATGGACGTGACGTTGACGATATGGCCCCGCCGTCGCTCGCGCATGCCTGGCAGCACCGCCTTGATCATCGCAACGGGTCCGAAGACGTTCGCCGCGAACTGGCGCTGAAGATCGTCCATCGACGATTCCTCCAGCACGCCCTCATGGCCATAACCCGCATTATTTACCAGCACGTCGATCGGACCGCTCTGCAGTTCGGCTTCCGCGATCGCCGCCGGGATAGCCTCGAAATCGGTCACGTCCAGCGTGACCGGGTGAGCGCGATCGGGTGCGAGCGCGGCGAAGGTCTCGGCGTCGCCCTCCCGCCGCACGGTGCCGATCACATGGTGGCCCGCTTCAAGCGCGCCTGAGGCAAATGCTCGTCCGAGGCCGGAACTGACGCCGGTGACGAGAAATGTTTTGGGGGTGAAAGCCATGGTACAACTCCGGGCCATGGTTAAAATTATATCATGATATAGATAGAGATATGACACGAAACAAGACCCCGGCAAATCCGGCCGCCACGAGGGGGGAGCCGCTCCGTCAACGCGTGATGGACGCGGCGGAACGGCTGCTCCGCCAGGACAAGGCCGATTTCTCGATGCGCGACCTTGCGACCGAAGCCGGGGTCAGTTTCGCGACGCCGTTCAATCAGTTCGGAAGCAAGGCAGCGATCATGCATGCCCTTTCGGGGCGCCGGATCGAGACGATGGCCAGGCGCTTTGCCGAGATGTCTCCGCCTGCCGACGCCGCCGGCAGGGTGCTGTTGGCGATCGACACGGCGGTGGAGGTGATGCTGGAGGAGCCGGAGATTAACCGAGCCGTGATGGGGTGGATCGGCACGGCCGGTCCGTCCCCCGGACAGGTCCTGATGCACTCCACGACATTATGGTCGCTGGCTCTGGGGGCCGGCGATGGCTTGATCGCGGCGAGCAGGCAGAAGGCGCTGCGCTGTCTGCCGGAACAGCTCGCCTTTGCCTTTCGCGGGGTTCTGTCGTTCTGGACCGCCGGCGAACTGCCAGATGAGGCGCTTGCCTCGAAGGCGCGGGAGATCGCAAAAATCATGCTGCTCGGATTTGCTGAACGGCCGCTACTCGGCGAATCCGCCTCCTAAGCTGTCGTGCGGGAATCCACCCCCATCCGGTCATCGCCGCGGGACGTGCCCATCTCCAACGCGACGGCGTAATGGGGCCGACAGCGGCCATCCCAAGTCGGCTAGAGCCCTGCCGACTTATACCGATCTGCGCAAGGAGGGTTGGTTGAGCGCGGGCATTTCACCACGCTCTTCTGCAAAGGGTGCCGGAACGGGCGTCGAGGACGGATTCTGCAAGGTTCGCTGGAGGATGAGCGGAATAACGCCGCCTGACGCCAGCACCTCCACCTCCAGGCTTGTCTCGACCGCGGCCTGCGTGAAGATCGTCTCGCTCGAACCGTCTGCGCGCAGGATGGTCACGGGAACGTTCGTTCGCGGCTGAAGCCGCTCAGCCGGTGCGTCCACCTGCAGGCGGTCGCCAGGATGCAGCGCGAGGGCCGAAGGGTCGCGATCGGAGGGCAGTCGCAAGGGCAAGACGCCCATGTTCACAAGGTTCGAGCGGTGGATGCGCTCAAAGCTCGACGCCAGGACAGCACGGGCGCCCAGCAGGCTGGCGCCCTTGGCTGCCCAGTCCCGCGACGAGCCCATGCCGTAGCGCTCACCCGCCACGATGACGACGGAGTGTCCCTCGGACTTGTAGCGCTCGGCGGCCCGCCAGAGTGGCAGGACCTCGCCGGTCGGCGCGAAGACCGTGCTTCCGGGCGGAATGCCCTCGCCGAGCAAGTTCCGAACTGCCTTGTTGGTGAACAGGCCCCGCACCATCGCCTCCCAGTTTCCCCGCCGCGACGAGAAGACGTTGAGGTCGCGCGGGTCCTCACCGCGCTCGGTCAGGTAGGCGGCAGCGACGCTGCCGAGCGGCACGGCGCCGGCGGGAGAGATGTGATCGGTGGTGATGTCATCGCCCACCACCAGAATCGGTGTGGCGGCATAGGTGCCGAGCCGCGGCTCGCTTCGCACTGAGGCGAAGGGGGGCCGGCGGATGTAGGTGGAGGCGGGATCCCACGGATAAAGGGGCCCCTCCGGCGCATCGAGCCCGGCCCAGGCGGCACTGGCCTCGGCCGCGTCATAGGCGGCCGCGTAGTCGTCCGCCCGTGTCGCGCGAGCGAGTGCAGTGTCGATCTCCTGTCCGGACGGCCAAAGGTCCGCGAGATAGACCGGGCGACCCTCTGTCGAAGTGGAGATCGGGTCGTGCGTGATATCGCGTTCCACGTCGCCGGCAAGCGCATAGGCCACCACGAGCGGAGGCGAGGCCAGGAAGCCGGCTTCGAGCTGTGGATGCACCCGCCCCGGGAAGTTGCGATTGCCGGACAGGACGGCCACCGGGAGGATGTTGCGGGACTGGGCCGCATCGCGGATCGCCTGGGGCAACGGGCCGGAATTGCCGATGCAGGTGGTGCAGCCGTAGCCGACGATGGCGAAGCCCATGGCCTCAAGGTCTTCCAGCAGACCCGCGCGGCGCAGATAACGTTCGGCGGTGGGGGAGCCCGGCGCAAGGGAGGTCTTCACCCAGCTTCTGGGGGAGAGGCCGAACGCACGGGCCTTTCGCGCCAGAAGGCCGGCCGCCACAAGGAGGCGCGGGTCCGACGTGTTGGTGCAACTGGTGATAGCCGCGATGGCGACAGCCCCGTCAGGGACGGGATCATCCGCCGTCGGCGGCTTGGCATCACTCCGCCGCAGCGGCGCGATTGCCGCGCGAACGTGCTCTGGAGCAACCAGATCCTGCGGCCGCCGCGGCCCGGCGAGTGTCGTGGCGACGCTGTCGAGATCGAGCTCCAGCACCGTGTCATAGACCGGCGCGGCCTCGGGATCGAACCACAGGCCGTTACGGCGCGCATAGGCTTCGACGAAGGCTGCATGCTCCGCCGACCGCCCGGTGGCCAGAAGATAGTCGAGGGTCTGCTGGTCGATGGGGAAGTAGCCCGAGGAGGAGCCGTATTCCGGCGCCATGTTCGCGACCACCGCCCGTTCCCCTGCGGACAAGGTCGCGACCCCAGGTCCGAAGAACTCCACGAACCGCCCCGACAGTTCGATGGTGCGCAGCAGGCTGGTGACCCGCAACGCCAGGTCGGTGGCGAGCACCCCGTCCCGCAGCCGTCCCGTCAGCCGCACACCCGCCACCTCGGGAACGCGCATGGTGACCGGCACGCCGAACATCACGCTTTCGGCCTCCAGCCCGCCGACGCCCCAGGCCACCACGCCAATGGCATTGATCATGGGGGTGTGGCTGTCGGTGCCGATGAGCGTGTCCGGCACGGCCCAAAGTTTGCCGTCGCGCTGCTCGGTGGTGACGACGGTGGCGAGGCGCTCCAGATTGATGGTGTGCATGATGCCGGTGCCAGGCGGATGCACTGTGACGTTGGAAAGCGCCCGCGTGGCCCATTTCATGAAACGGTAGCGCTCGCCATTGCGCCGCAGCTCAGTCTCCATATTGAGCGTGCGCGCATCAGTATGGCCATAGACGTCCACGGCGACGGAGTGGTCCGTGGAGACGTCCACCGGCAACACCGGGTTGAGCCAGGTGGGATCGCCGCCCGCCTCGGCAAGCGCCGAGCGCGATGCCGCGATGTCCACCAGCGCCGGACCGCAGGTGGTGTCGTGCATGAGCACCCGGCCCGGATGGAAGGGGATCTCGGCTTCGCTCCTGCCGTTGGCGAGCCAGCCGGGGACGACGTCGCGTGCCGGATCGCCGGCGGGCGTCCGGCGAAGAAGGTTCTCAAGCAGAACACGGTGCAGCCACGGCAGCCGCCCGAGCGACGCCCCCGCCACGGCGGGAAGATCGACAATGCGGCAAGCACGGCCGGCGAGGACGACATCGGCAACGGTCATGGTGGGGCGCCTTCAGGAAACGTTGGGCGTGCGGGCGCCGTCCCCCACCAGCGGCGCCGGTGCCTCGGAGGCGTTGTGCATACGTGCGAACCAGGTCATCAGGAATGACAGGAACAGCAGGAAGGAGAGGAACAGGAGGCCGCCCAGCGCGCTGCCCGTCCAGCCCTTGATATAGCCGATGGCATAGGGACCAGCGAAGCCGCCGAGATTGCCGATCGAGTTGATGGCCGCGATGGATACTGCGGCGCTGGAGCGCGTCAGGAACAGTCCGGGCAGCGACCAGAAAGGTGATTTGAAGGCGTAGATCCCCGCCAGCGCCAGAGAGATCAGCGCCATGGCCACAGTCGGGCTGGCCACGAGCCCCGTTGCCCCCAGAGCCACCGCGGCAACGAGGAGCGGAATGGCGGAGTGCTTCTGCCGCTCGCCGGTCCGGTCGGAATTCCGTGACCACAGAACCATCGCCACGGTGGCGACCGCATAAGGGATCATGGCCACGAGGCCGATTTCGAAATTGCTGAGGCTGGAGGACAAGCCCTTGATGATCTGCGGCATCCACATGCCGATACCGAGATTGCCCACTTGGTAGATGAAATAGATCGCCGAGAGGAACAGCACCTTGGGATCGGTGATGGCCGCTACCAGACCGAGGTGCTTGACGTTGCGCCGTGCTGCCTCGTCCTGTTTCAGTTCCCGGCAGAGCCATTCCCGCTCCTCGGGCTTGAGCCAGCGGGCGTTCTCGGGACGATCGGTCATGATGAAGAAATTGGCGAAGCCCGCCAGCATCGCCGGCACGCCCTCGATCAGCAGCATCCAGCGCCAGCCCGACAGGCCGAACCCGGAGACATGGTCCATGATCCATGTGCTGAGCGGCGCGCCGATGAGGTAGGAGACCGGGATCGCTGCGGTGAAGAGAGCGACAGTGGTTGCCTGCTCCTTGGCGCGGAACCAATAGGTCAGATAGATGATGATGCCGGGGAAGAAGCCGGCTTCCGCCACGCCGAGCAGGAAGCGCAGGACATAGAGCTGCGTGGCACTCTGCACAAAGGCTGAAAGTGTCGCGATGATGCCCCAGGTGATCAGGATGCGCGATATCCAAACCCGTGCGCCAAATTTGTTGAGCGCCACGTTGCTCGGCACCTCGAACAAGAAATAGCCGATGAAGAAGATGCCGGCGGCGAAGCCGAAGGCCTCGCTGGTCAGCGCCAGCTCGCGATTCATCTCAAGCGCGGCATAGCCGATGTTGGCGCGATCTAGGTAAGAGATGACATAGAGGCCGAAGGTGTAGGGAATGATGCGCCAGAATACCTTGCGCACCGTCGAACGTTCGATGTCTTGGAGCTCGGTCACCGGCATGGCGGATCCTCCCGTGCGAAGTGGCCCGCGCATCGCTCTTGACGGCCGCATTCGGGAACGTCACCTAATTAAATTATATGATCATAAAATGCAATTATGTTTCGAGCTCAACCGACGTGCGGGCTCTTGATCGCGCTCGCGCCGAGGATGTGCTGACGCATGAAGACGGCAGCAGCCTCGCGCTGACCGGAGGCAATGAGGTCCAGGATCATCAGATGCTCGCGCGATTGGGCGGGCAGCCGGCTGCGGTCCAGCGTCACGCGGTATTCGATGAGCCGGCGCAGTCGGTTCACGCGCCGGACCGACTCCAGGAAGAAGTCATTGCCAGAGCAGGCCACGACCATTTCGTGGAAGGTTGAGTTGGCCTTGAAGATCTCTGCACGGGACATGGTGCGGTGACCTTCCGCGACGATGAAGGCCTGCTCGGCCCTGGCCGCCGCGAAACCGGCACCGTCGATCGCGAAGTCCGGCTGCCGCAGGGCCTCGGCCTCGATGGCGGCCCGGAACTGGTAGGCTTTCACATAAGCATCCCGAGAGGTGAGCATTGGCCGAAATTCCCAGCCATTGCCCGGCAGCCGCTCGATCCAACCCTCCTCAGCGATCCGATACAGGGACTTGATCAAGCGGTTGCGCGGGATGTCATAGAGGCGCATCAACTCCGCTTCGCTCATGCGGTCCGATAGCCTGCCCGCGAGACGGTCTTCCGCAATGAGCCAATAGATGTCGTCCTCGCCGTCCGTCGCCAGGGCTACCGCATGGCCTGTGTCGATGCGGCCATCCACGTCATCCGCTAGGAAATAGCCCCGGTTGGGCTCGGAACGCACGATGCCGGAGCGCTCCAACTCTTTGAGCGCCGCATTGATGGGCGCGCGCGAGACCTTGAGATTGTCCGCAAGAACCTGACTGGGCAGGTGCTGACCTGGCTCGAACCGACCATCCCGGATCTGCTCCAAAATCAGCGCGGTGAGTTGCGGTACGAGACTCGGCCTCGGCATCTTTGATCTCGCCATCTCCGTGTGCGTTCATCGGGTTGGCGTTTTCCCGCGGCCGTGTCCAGCTCCTGCCCCACTATTGCCGCTCGCCTAAATGTATGTTTATTTCGATAAAAAGCAAAATGGAGGAAAGCGAAATGCACAGCATCGGGGGGAAGCGTGCACGGTCACGAAACGCAAGGTGGTCAGCATGATGGCTTCCGCGGGCCTCGCGGCCTCCACGTCAGGGGCCGCATCGTCCGAGCCGGCCTCGGCCAAGGAGACCCCCGTGTCGGCGGCACCGTTCCGCATCGCCTATGTCGGCTGCCGCACCACCCGCGAGCGCAATGCCCGCGGCGAGGGCATCGCCGTCTTCCAGATTTCGAACGACGGCCGGACCTGGAACCGGATCCAGCTTGTCGACGGCCTCCTGAATCCATCATTTCTGGCTTTCAGTCACGACCGCCGGATGCTCTACGCCGTGCACGGCGACTCCAGCGAAGTCAGCGCCTTTCGCATCGATGCGGCCGGCGGCCGCCTGACGCTCATCAACCAGGTGCCGTGTCAGGGGCTCAATCCGGTCCATCTGACTCTCGACCCCAGCGGGCGCTATCTGCTCGTTGCCAATCACATCACCAAGACGCCCCACGTCTCCAGCCTCGCCGTGCTGTCGGTTGGAACCGACGGCGCACTGGGCGGCATCGTCGATCACGTGCCGCTGAGCGGCAATGCTGGCCCCCATCGGGTTGAGCAGCCCTTCGCCAAGCCTCACCAGGTGGTGTTCGATCCGGCAGGCCGGTTTGTTGCCGTTCCCGACAAGGGGCTCGACCTCATCCTCACCTACAGGCTCGACGATGCCGGCAAGTTGCACGCCGCAGACGCGCCGCCCGCTCGGGCGCGCGAAGGGTCCGGCCCCCGCCACCTCGCCTTCCACCCCGCGCAGCCCCTCGTCTTCGTCCTGAACGAGTTGTCGTCGACTGTCCTGTCTTGCGCCTATGACCCGCAATCGGGCGCGATCACGCCACGCCAGGAGGTCTCGGCCCTACCCGACACCTTCATCGGCTTCAGCCGGGGTTCGGAGATCGAGACCTCTCCCGACGGTCAGTTCGTCTATGTGAGCAACCGCGGACACGATTCCCTTGCGGCTTTCGCGATTGATGGCGGAACAGGTCGCCTCTCGCCCGTCGGCTGGGTCGCCGCGGAGGGTAAAACGCCGCGTTTCTTCACACTGAACCCGTCGGGCCGGTACCTGTTCGCGGCCAACGAAGATAGCGACACCATCTTGGGCTTCTCGCGCGACCAAGCATCTGGCCGCCTCTCGGACACGACCGTCGTGGCGCGGACGGGCAGTCCCACCTGCATCCTGTTCGCGTAGCCCCTGCCGTCAAGGAGCAGAGACCCCGTCTTTCGCAGGAGCAAACATTCACCGCACCGATGCGAACGCAAGGAGCGGGGGAGTTCGCCCACTCCTGCCCGACCGCGCCAGGAGCCGAAGCTCGCCTGGCGACGCTGAACGTCCGGCGTGGGGCCGGGAGCGGACTGGCCGGTTCCGGCGAGGAATTGGGGAAAGCCGACGTTCGGCATCCGACGCCATCTCGGTGGTTTCGAGATCACGGACGGCTTCCCGAAAGCGGTCGTTGCCAGCCTGGCCTGACCCCTGAAAAGTGGTCCTCCGTGAAGTAGGCTTTTTGAGCCTTTGGAGGATGGCGCGATGGCGCAGAAGAAGCACAAGCCGGAAGAGATCGTCGC
>NZ_SOBM01000014.1:0-38380 GCF_004364705.1 Azorhizobium sp. AG788 | reverse complement strand
ACGCGGTTCAGCGTTGCTCCCGCGCCATTCTCGAAGCGCACGGCATTGCCCGCGCCCACCGAGAAGGAGCCCCAGTTGATGATGGCATTGCGCGACGTCTGGGTGATGAGCACGCTGGTGGCGGACGGCGCCGAGATCGCCGCGCTGCCGGAGACGACACTGCCCGAGGTGGGGAGTTCCCCGCCCCTGGCCGCCGGGGCCGAGAGCGCAGTCGTGGCCAGCAGCAGGGCAGCCAGCCGCGCGGAGCGACCCGCCGGACGGCCGGTCCAGGCCGCCGCGCGTGCGGAAGCGGAGGGGAACGGGGCAACGTCTGCGACCTGGGACATCATGAAGGGAGCTTTGCCTGTTGGTCTTCGGCCGTGCCCGGCGAGCGGCCAGCAGCCCGCGTCCGGCGCTCCGAGGCGCGCCGGCCGATCCGTTCAGAGAAGAGAGGGCGCTTCAGCGCCGGACGTCAGCCGTTGCGGTTCGGCGTCCCGAGCACATGCGTGTCGGGCGGCAGCATCACCTGATCGAAGGTCTGGGTGAACATGGCCGCCGCAAAGAAGGCGACCGCATGCAGCGTCTCGCTGCCGGTATTGACGATGTCGTGCCGCACGTTCGGCGGCAGGGCAAAGACGCTGCCAGCACCAATGGTGCGGCTGCCGTCCTCCATCAGGAGTTCGCCGGTCCCGGCGAGAATGTACTGGGTCTCTTCCGTGGCATCGGTGTGCCAGCCCAGGCGCCCGCCGGGCGGAATTTCATACACGATGGTGGAGGACTGGCTCGCGCCCCGCCCGCCGCAGGTGGCAAAGGCCCCGAGCCAGTTGACGGACGGGTCCGTCGCGCCGTGCACATGGATCCGCGCGAGCATGTCGGCGGCAACAATGGGTACCATGACATCCCCCCGATGCTGAGGCTTCCGTCGCCACGATGCCGCTGCTGGTCACCTGATGAGCCGCGCGCCCCGTCCCGACGCACCGGACATTAGAGGCGCCGCTGAGCGGGCGTTACGGAACTTTTCGCCTGCATCGGCAAAGGAAAGCGGAAAGGCAACGTTTTAGGTTACCCTCTACCGTCACGCCGCGCCGACGCTCGCCATGGGGGCCGCTGCAGCGTCTTCGGCGGGGGCCATGCGCGCCTTAGCCATGCGATAGATCAGATCATGGCCAGCCATGGTGTCGGCCAGGAATCGGTCGAAGCCGGCGCGGCACTCGGGCGTGACGTCGACGCTATTGCCGGACAGCCGCACGAAGCCGAGTTCCGCCGCCGCCTGCAGCAGCTTGCGCACATGGGTGCGTGAGACGCCGAAGCTGTCGCCGATCTTCAGAAAGGAGACCTGCGGCGCCGCCTGATCGTCCTGATGGGCGCACAGATGCATGAGCTTGGTCAGGATCATGTGCCCGGCCTGCCGGGGCAGGAAAAAGGCGATCACCGGATTGGCGAGGATGAACTGCTGCGCATGCGCCAGGAACGCGGCGCATATGTCGCGTGCGATCCAGTGGAAGACGGGGTCGTGGTTGACCGGTTCGGGATATCCGGGATCCGGAAACAGGACGTGCAGCGGGTGATAATAGACCCGCAGCGCCCGCCGATCGTGGGTCAGCATCTTGTCCGACGGCGCCAGCAACGTGACGCGGCGATCGTCGGGCGCCCGGTAGGCCGAGATGTATCCGGTATCCACCAGACGGCGGACGATGTCATGGGTCCGGCGCCCGCTCGCGATGCCGTGGGTCTCCATCTGCCCTTTGAGCAGTTGCATGGTCGGCCATGTTGCGCGGTCCTCCGGCCGATGGCCAGCGTCCATGATGATGACGCTCATGAAGATCGTCGCCGTGCCGCCATCGATCAGCAGCCGGTTCTCGGCCGGCTGGTTCTCGTGCATTTCGAGCAGTTCGCGAACATACATCTCCCGCGCCAGCCCGAACCGGGGATGCGCCAGAATATCGTCCGCCGACAGCAGAGGCCGGATCTCGCCCATCAGGATTCATCCCAGGCACGACGTGCCATCCATCTCACCCGGCTCTGTCTTAATCCAATGGAACCGGATTGGGAGTCCCCACGGCCCCCCCTGGGGATGACAGCAGCCCGAACGCCCGCCCATCACAGATCCGCGGCCCCGCTTTTGGTCCCGGCGTGCCGCCGCTATAGTTGCGGCAAAAGACCGGTCGGACCGATGCCGTCTGTCCAGACCGACACCGCCAGTCGGCGCGAAAACGCGACGCTGGCGGAGACCTCCGGGGAGGAGCCAGTGATGAACAGGGTTTCGTCGCAGCATGCCGACAGGATCGAGACCGCCATCCGTTCCGGCGGGGCGGTGAGTTCCGCCCTTGTTGCCTCCTGGCAGCGGTCCGTCGCCCTTTATCGCCTCGACCCCACGGAGCGGCGCTCGCCCCAGCGGCTGGAACAGCAGAAGCTCTCCGAAGCGCGGCAGCGGCTCGAGCCCATGCTGCGGGCCGCGCAGGCGAGCCTAGACCGGCTCTTCCTCGCCGTCGGCGGGATGGGATGCTGCGTTCTGATCGCCGACCGGGAGGGCATTCCTGTGGAACGCAGGGGCCTTGCCGGCGACGACGACACGTTCGAGCGGTGGGGCCTGTGGCCGGGCTGTATCTGGAGCGAAGAGCACGAAGGCACCAACGGCATCGGCACCTGCCTTGC
Source organism: Azorhizobium sp. AG788 (assembly GCF_004364705.1). Classification (NCBI taxonomy): domain Bacteria; kingdom Pseudomonadati; phylum Pseudomonadota; class Alphaproteobacteria; order Hyphomicrobiales; family Xanthobacteraceae; genus Azorhizobium; species Azorhizobium sp. AG788. The sequence continues at coordinate 35,746 of NZ_SOBM01000014.1, read as the reverse complement.
CGAGCAGCGGGCGCTGACCATCCATCGCGACCAGCACTTCTTCGCCCGCAACACGCTCCTGTCGTGCACCACAGTGCCGATCCACGATCATGAGGGCCAGATCGCTGCCGCCCTCGACGTCTCCTCCTGCCGGAGCGGCCTGACGGAAGAACTGGTGAATGTGATCGCCCTCGCCACGGGCGACGCCGCCCGGCGGATCGAGGCGGAGAATTTCCGCCAGGCCTTCCCGAACGCCCGCATCGTGGTGGCGCGCACCGATGACTGGTCGCCGCACGCTTTGCTCGCGGTGGACGGCGAGGACATCATCGTCGGTGCCACCCGCGCCGCACGGCAGGCCTACCGCCATCTCGGCGCAGTCATCGGCAAGCCTTTGTCGCTGACCGACGGAGCGGCAGGCGGACAGGGCTTCGATGCGGAGCTGCGGCAGGCTGAGCGGGCCATCCTGGAGCGTGCCCTCATCCGCGCCGGAGGGAATGTCACGGCGGCCGCCCGGCAGCTCGGCCTTTCGCGGGCGACCCTTCACCGCAAGCTGGGAAAGCTCGGCCTCGAACGGGCCAACTGAATATTGCACCGCACAGTGTCGCAGGGCTGCGACACATGGCACCGGCGCGGCCGCCCGCCCCCGCTGACAGCCGGTCCCGGCCGACGGACCATGCCTTCACGACGCATCAAACGTCGACCAAGGGAGGCAAGCCATGAACAAGCCGGAATTCGCCCGCGCCACCAAGGTGCCCTTCGCCCCGCGCTACGACAATTTCATCGGCGGGCAGTATGTGCCGCCGAAGTCGGGGCGCTACTTCGACAACAGCTCGCCGGTGAACGGCCGCGTGCTCTGCGAGATCGCCCGGTCGGACGCGGCCGACGTGGAAGCCGCGCTCGATGCCGCCCACCGCGCCAAGGACGCCTGGGGCCGCACCAGCGCCGCCGAGCGCGCCCGCCTGCTGCTGCGCATCGCGGACGTGATGGAGGACAATCTCGACACGCTGGCGCTCGCCGAGACCTGGGATAACGGCAAGCCCATCCGCGAGACCACCGCCGCCGACATTCCGCTCGCCATCGACCACTTCCGCTATTTCGCCGGCGTCGTCCGCGCGCAGGAAGGCGGCATCTCGGAAATCGACCACGACACCGTGGCCTATCATTTCCACGAGCCGCTCGGCGTGGTCGGCCAGATCATTCCCTGGAACTTCCCCATCCTCATGGCGGTCTGGAAGCTCGCGCCCGCGCTCGCCGCCGGCAATTGCGTGGTGCTGAAGCCGGCCGAGCAGACGCCGGCCTCCATTCACGTCCTGATCGGCCTCATCGCGGACATTCTGCCTCCCGGCGTGCTGAACGTGGTCAACGGCTTCGGCCTCGAGGCCGGAAAGCCGCTCGCCTCCAGCCCCCGCATCGCCAAGATCGCCTTCACCGGCGAAACATCCACGGGCCGGCTGATCATGCAGTACGCCAGCCAGAACCTCATTCCCGTGACACTGGAGCTCGGCGGCAAGTCGCCGAACATCTTCTTCAAGGACGTGGCGGCCGAGGACGACGATTTCCTTGACAAGGCCATCGAAGGCTTCGTCATGTTCGCGCTCAATCAGGGCGAGGTCTGCACCTGCCCCAGCCGCGCGCTCATCCATGAGAGCATCTATGACCGCTTCATGGAGAAGGCCCTGAAGCGCGTCGCCGCCATCACGCAGGGCGATCCGCTCGACCCGGCGACCATGATCGGCGCACAGGCCTCCGGCGAGCAGATGGAGAAGATCCTCGCCTATCTCGACATCGGCAAGAAGGAAGGCGCCGAGGTCCTGATCGGCGGCGCGCGCAACGAACTGCCCGGAGATCTGGCCGGCGGCTTCTATGTGCAGCCCACCGTCTTCAAGGGTACCAACAAGATGCGCGTTTTCCAGGAGGAGATCTTTGGTCCCGTGGTGTCGGTGGCCACCTTCAAGGACGACGAGGAAGCGCTCGCCATCGCCAACGACACGCTCTATGGCCTCGGCGCGGGCATCTGGACGCGGGACGGAACGCGGGCCTATCGCTTCGGCCGCGCCATTCAGGCCGGCCGCGTCTGGACCAACTGCTACCACGCCTATCCGGCCCACGCGGCCTTCGGCGGTTACAAGCAGTCGGGTATCGGCCGTGAGACACACAAGATGATGCTGGACCATTACCAGCAGACCAAGAACATGCTGGTGAGCTATTCCCCGAAGAAGCTCGGCTTCTTCTGATACCACCAAGGACCGGCATCCCAAACATCCGGACCCTGCCCCGAAGCTCGGCGGCCCGCCCGGCCGCCGAACACACGGCACCTTCGCCCACTCCGGCATCGCGGGAACCTCCTCCCCGCGGTGCCGCCTTTGATTTCCGGATCAGCTCCATGGGGACCGTCCCTCTCGACCGCCTGAACGCGACGCCCGCCGCTGTTCAGCTGCTCGCTGAAATCATCGCGGACCATGGACCCGTGCTGTTCCATCTCTCCGGCGGTTGCTGCGACGGCTCTTCGCCCATGTGCTATCCAAGGGGCGACTTCCTGGTCGGGGACCGCGATGTCCTGCTGGGCCAGATCGGCGACACCCCCTTCTATATCGGTGGCCTGCAATTCGAGGTCTGGAAGCACACCCGGCTGACCCTCGACGTGGTGCCGGGGCGAGGCGGGATATTCTCCCTCGACAATGGTCGCGAGCGCCGCTTCCTGATCCGCTCGGACGTCTGCGCCGCAGGTTAGGGATGCCATCCCAACCCACGTCGGTACATTAAAACCTCCACCAAACACGCAGGTGCAGACCGCTGACGATTGCGCGGCCAGTTTGCGTCCGCACCCCGCTGCTCTCCGATTCGCCGGGCACGGGTGAAACAGCGGCAAAGCGGGCCCTCAAGAAACAGCCCCCTCTTTTGCAAATTCAAGGGATTAGCCACCACCTCGCCCGTTCCGGCGCCTCGATTTCCGACCGGAAAACACCCCGCAAAAGTTGGCGAGAAGCATTCATGCAATCTGGGATTTGCACGCCGGACCATTCTTAAAATAAGGTACAAAAGTGCCATGGGGATGGGGCGGGGCGGCGCGTTGCGATCATGCCCTCAAAAACGTAGCTCGAAATTTCATTGCATTCCGTGACGCCGTTTGGCGCGGCGGAAATCAGATTTGATGTTTTGGGGGCGGGATTTGACCCGATTGCAGAGAGGACGCACAGCACGCCTGTCTGCGGGCGTGGCTTTCCTGTCTCTCATCCTTCCCGCCGGCGGCGCACGGGAGGCCCGCGCGGATTCGGTGATCGTGACGGACCAGAACGGATTCACCACAGCCGTCGATTCCGCCATCACCATCGGCCAACCCACCAGCATCACCGCCCAGGGCGGCTCGACATTCGTCGCCAGTCCCGGCTGGAATTTTCCGGGCACCGCCTCAACGCTTCTGCTCACCTTCAACACATCTCCCTTCGCGATCGGCACGGCCTCGGGAGACGCCGACATTACGGTGGGCAGCAGCACGACGCTGACGCTGAACACCACCTCCGGCACCAGCGCCGGGCGCATGGAGATCGGAAACGGAGGCGCCGGCACGCTCAATCTCGCCGGCGGCACCATCCAGGTGAACCTCGCGGACACGAGCACGGCCCCCGGAACGTCAATCGGGCGGATTTGGGTGGGCGGCGGCGCCACCAACACGACCGGCGGCACCGGCACGCTCAACATGACCGATGGCGAGCTGCTCTATGTGGCCAATGCCGGCAGCCTGAACTACGGCGGGCTCGCCATCGGGCGCGGCAGCAGCGTGACTGGCCTGTTCAACCAGAGCGGTGGCACGGTGCGCTTCAGCAGCGCGGGCTCGCTCGATCTTGGCACACAAGGCGGCACCGGAACCTTTGCCCTGTCGGGCAACGCCGTCTTCGACGCCGCGTCGGGCGGCATGACCGCCTATATCGGCTCCCGCACCTCCGGCGCCGGCGGATCCGGAACCGCATCGAGCGGCACGCTCACGATCTCTGACAACGCCCAATTTTCCATGACCACCGGCAGCTTCGCCGGTGGGCAGCTCTATGTGGGCGACTCGAAGGGATCAGGGACCATCACGCAGGATGGCGCAGGCTCCGTCGTCACGCTGGCCCTCTCGAACCCGATCAGGTTCGGGAGCGACGTCAGCAATTACGGCACGGGCGGCAGCGGTGTTTACAATCTGTCGGCCGGCACGCTGTCGGTCCAGAATGCCGGCGGGTCCGCCCAGATCATCTTCGGCGCGTCCTCCGGCGGCACGGGCAGCTTCAACATCTCCGGCGGCTCGGCCACCGTCGCCACCACGCTGGTACTGGCTAGCGTCTCCGGCTCCACCGGCACCGTCAATCTCACCGGAGGGTCACTCGCCCTTTCCGGCTCCAGCTATCTGAACTTCGGGTCGGGAACCGGCACGTTCAACCTCAGCGGCGGCAGCTTCACCGTCGGTGGCACCAACGGCATCAGGGGCACGGGCCAGTTCAATTTCGGAGACGGCACGCTGATCGCCGGAAGCGCGCTCACCACGTCCAACGCGATGACGCTGGTGAATGGCAAGACGGCGACGATCAACACCAGCGGCACGACCGCCACCTTGTCTGGCGTCCTCTCAGGCGCGGGCGCATTGCGCAAGTCGGGGGCGGGAACGCTGACCCTTTCGGCCAGCAATACCTATTCCGGCGGAACGCTGATCGACGCCGGGACCATCTCCGCTGGCGCCAGCACCGCGCTCGGCAGCGGCACCGCACGGTTCACCGGCAACAGCACCCTCGCCTTCACCAGCGGCACCAGCCTTGCCAATGCGGTGGTGGTGGACAGCGGGATAACGGGAACGCTCAGTCTCGCCTCGGGGTCGGCCACGCTGAGCGGCAACCTGTCGGGCGCGGGCAACATCACAAAATTGGGCGCGGGCACGCTCGTGCTTACGGGAACGGACAGCCGCACCGGCGCCACATCGGTCTCGGCGGGCACCCTCACGGCCGGAGCCGCCGGCGCGCTTTCGAGCAGCAGCGCGGTGGACGTGTCGTCGGGCGCCATCCTCGCCCTCAGTGCCAACCAGACCATCGCGGCCCTGACGGGCTCGGGTCAGGTCCAGACCAACACCAGCACGCTTATCGTCAGCGGCGACGGCAACACGACGTTCCAGGGCACCATCACCAATGGCGGGCAGGCCTGGGACAGTTCGTACGGCATCTTCACGAAGCAGGGCACCGGCACGCTGACCCTGTCCAACGCCACCATCACCGGCGGCGAGACCCATGTGGAGAACGGCGGCCTGGCCGTCACCTCGGGCACTTCGTCGGTGGATTATCTCGCCATCGGCACGGGCAACGGCAACACCGGGACACTAACCGTCTCCGGTGGAACGCTGAACATCGGCACGGCGCTGCAGGTGGGAGACTGGAGCGGGACCGGGACGGTCAATCAGAGCGGCGGCACCGTGAACGTGCAGCCGACCTGCGGCGACCTCACCCATTGCGCCTCCCTCAATATCGGCAACCAGGGCGGCGCCGGCACCTACAACATCAGCGCGGGGACGCTGAACCTGGTGGGCGGGATCAACAATCTCGGCCGCAGCACCGGCTCGCGCCCGGCCTCAACGGGCACGCTGAATATCAGCGGCTCCGGCACCGTCGTGGTCCAGACGGACGCCAACGGCCCCGCCAGCCTCATCCTGGGCAATCGCGAGAGCGGCGCCGCCAACCAGGGCACCGGCACGATCATCCAGACCGGCGGCACGCTGACGATCTCGCAAAGCTCGCACCTCTATCTCTCCGCGTATGGCAACGGCCGTTACGATCTCCTGGGCGGCACGCTCCAGGTGGGCGGCAGCGACGGGCTGGTGGGTAATTTTGCCGGCAGCGGCACGTATCAATTCAATCTCGGCGGCGGCACCATCCAGGTGATCGGCGCCGACCTGAACACGTCGGTGAATGCGGCCCTCGTATCCGCAACCACCAGCACCATCGACACCAACAGCTTTAATGCCGCGCTCTCCGGCGTCGTCGCCGGCGCTGGCGCCCTCTTCAAGACAGGGACAGGGACGCTCACGCTCTCTGGGACGAACACCTTTACGGGCGGGCTGACCATCAACACCGGCACCGTCTCGGTGGCGAGCGAAGCCAATCTGGGCGACGGCGCCAGCGCGCTGACGCTGGCGGGGGGAACGCTCGCGGCCACCAGTTCCTTCACGACCACGCGCGCCATCCATCTGGACACGGCGGGCGGCACCTTCAGCGTGGCCTCGGGGCAGACCCTGACGCTCGATACCCAGGTCGATGGCGGTGGCGCGCTGACCGCCACGGGCGGTGGCACCCTCGTCCTCAAGGCTGGTAACGGATATACCGGCGGCACGACGATTTCGGGCGCAACCGCACAGATCGCGTCGGACGACGCGATGGGCGATACGGGTAGCGCCCTGACCTTCTCCAACGGCACGCTGCAAACGACCGCCACCCTGTCCTCCAACCGGCAGGTCAGCCTGAGCGGAACCGGAACGTTCAGCCCCGGCAGCGGGACGACTCTGACGCTCAACGGCGTCCTGTCCGGCACGGGTGGGCTCACGGTGAACGGGGCGGGCACTCTCCTCCTCACCGGCACCAACACCTATTCCGGCGGCACCACCATCTCCACCGGCACGCTGCAGATCGGCAGCGGCGGCACGGCGGGCAGCATCACGGGTGACATCACCGACAATGCGGCGCTGATCTTCAACCGGTCGGACAGCGTAACCTATGGCGGCACCCTCTCCGGGACCGGAACCCTGGCGCAGGCGGGCGGCGGCACGCTTATCCTGACAGGCACCAACACCTATTCCGGTGGCACCACCATCTCCGCCGGCACCGTACAGGTTGAAACCGATGCGGGCCTCGGCAGCGGGGTCCTGACCCTCGCAGGCGGCACCCTGTCCACCACGGGCACATTCAGCTCCACCCGGAACGTGACCCTGTCCAGCGGCTCCAGCATCTCGGCAGCCGCCGACACCATCCTCACGCTCGGCGGAGTGGTTTCCGGCACGGGCGCGCTGACGGTGAACGGGCCCGGCACCGTCGTTCTCTCGGGCACGAATACCTATAGCGGCGGCACGACGGTTTCCGCCGGCACCCTGCAGATCGGCGCCGGCGGCACCTCCGGTGTTGTCGCGGGCGATATCACCAACAACAGCGCGGTGGTGTTCAGCCGGTCGAACAATGTCACCTATTCCAACGTCATCTCGGGCACCGGCTCGGTGACGCAGGCCGGCTCGGGCACCCTCACCCTTTCGGGGACGAACACCTTCTCCGGCGGCCTGACCATTGCGGCAGGCTCGGTGTCGGTGGGAAGTGACGGGAACCTGGGCGCCACCTCAGGTGAGGTCACGCTCTCCGGCGGCGGCATCCTTTCGACGAGTGCCGACTTCTCCAGTGGTCGCACGTTCCATCTCGGCACGGGTGGCGGCACGATCAACGCCGCCACTGCGACCACCTCGACGTTGACGGGGACGGTGGATGGCACCGGCACGCTGACGAAAGCCGGAAGCGGCACCCTCATCCTGTCCGGTACCCAGTCCTATACGGGTGGAACAACCGTCTCCGCCGGCACCCTCCAGATCAACGCGACGAGCTTCTCGTCGGACATCGTGAACAACGCCACCGTCACCTTCAACTCGGGCCTCACCTATGCCGGTGCGATCTCCGGAAGCGGGGCTGTCAGGAAGATTGGCACGGACACGCTCATACTGAGCGGCACCAACACGTATTCAGGCGGCACCACCATCTCCGCCGGCACATTGGAGGTCGCCAGCGATACGGCACTCGGCACCGGGACGCTGAGCCTTGGCGGTGGCACCCTGTCCACCACCGGCACGTTCACTTCCACCAAGAATGTGGCCCTCACCAGCAGCTCCTCTGTTTCCGCCGCCACCGGCACGACGCTGACGCTCAGCGGTATCGTTTCTGGGACCGGCTTCGGACTGACGGCGAACGGCGCCGGCACGCTCGTCCTCTCCGGCGTCAACACCTATACCGGCGGCACCACCATCGCGGGCGGCACGGTCCAGATTGCGGCGAACAGCGGCCTTGGTACCAGCGGGGGCGTCACGTTTTCGGGCGGAACGCTGGTCGTCACGGGAACCTTTACCAATTCGCGCGCCACCACCTTGTCCACTGGCAGCGGCGGCATATTCGCACCGGCAGCGGGCGTGACCGTCACCTGGAACGGCGTCATCAGCAATGGTGGGGCCCTGACCATGTCGGGCGCCGGGACCCTGGTTCTCGGCGGGGTCAATACCTATACCGGCGGCACGACCATCAATTCCGGCACCGTGAGCATTAATGCCGACACCCGCCTCGGCAATACGAGCGGCGCCCTGACCATGGCGGGCGGCACGCTGGCCACGACCGCGTCAATAACAATCGCCCGCGCCATCTCCCTCACCGGCGCCGCCACCATCAGTCCTTCAGGAACGACAACCATTTCGAGCGGGATGACCGGCTCGGGCGGACTTACCAAGAGCGGCGCCGGCACCCTGATCCTCACGGGCGCCAACACCTTTTCCGGCGGCACAACCATATCGTCAGGCACGCTGCAGATCGGCAATGCCGGAACGACCGGCAGCATCACCGGCGACGTCACGAACAATGCGACGCTCACCTTCTCCCGCAGCGATACCCTTGCCTACGGCGGCACAATATCTGGCACCGGCGCCGTCTCGAAGGTGAGTGGCGGCACCCTCACGCTGTCCGGGACCAACACCTATAGCGGTGGCACGACCGTCTCGGCTGGAACCCTGCAGGTGTCCGCCGACGCCAATCTGGGTGACGCCTCAGGAAGTCTCACTCTCAGCGGGTCCAGCACCAACCTCGTCACCACGGCAAGCTTCAGCTCCGACCGGGCCGTGATCCTCGGCAACGGCTTCATCAAGCCGGACACTGGCACCACGCTCACGCTGTCCGGGGTGCTCTCCGGTACCCTTCTCAGAATGGGCGGCGGTGGCACGCTCATCCTCTCCGGGACCAACACGTATACGGGAAACACCACCATAAGCGGCGGGGGCACGCTTCAGGTGTCGGCCGACGCCAACCTCGGTACCGGTACGGTAATCTCGTTCACGAGCGGCACGTTGGCGACCACGGGAACGTTCTCGTCCACCCGCACTGTGACATTGAACGGCCTCGCCACCTTCGTCCCGTCCTCGGACACGACGCTCACCCTGTCCGGCGTGATTTCCGGCAGCGGCTCGCTGACTCAGGCGGGGACGGGAACGCTGATCCTGTCCGGGACGAACACCTATACTGGCGGCACGACGGTCTCCGCGGGGACGCTTCAGGTGTCCTCCGACGCGAACCTCGGTGACTCAACCGGCGCCCTGACCTTGGCAGGTGGCACCCTGGCCTCCACGGCCACGTTCAGTTCTAGCCGGTCTGTGCTCCTGTCCGGCAGTTCCGTGGTTTCTGCGGCCACGGGCACGACCCTGACGCTTTCGGGCGTGGTTTCCGGTAGCGGCGGCAGCCTGACCAAGGCGGGCAGCGGCACGCTGGCGCTCAGCGGCGCCAACACCTACAGCGGCGGCACTACTGTTTCCGGCGGCACGCTGCAGATCGCGACGGCCAACAATCTCGGCTCAGGGGCCCTCACCCTTTCCGGCGGCACGCTGGCCACCACGTCGTCGCTCACCTACAGCTCCAACGTGTCCCTCGCCGCCAATAGCGGGGTCGCCCCCTCTACCGGCACCCCGCTCACGCTCGCCGGCGTGCTCTCCGGCACCGGCGGGCTCAACATGGCGGGCTCGGGGACGCTGGTTCTGGCGTCCAGCCTCAACAGCTATTCCGGTGGCACGACGCTGTCTGGCGGCATCCTGCAACTGTCCAGTGACGGCAATCTGGGTGCCAGCACCGGCGGCCTTACCCTCGATGGCGGCACGCTCGCCGTCGTTGCGGACATCTCCTCCGCCCGCACGGTCTCGGTGACCGGGAACAGCGCCATCAACATCGACCCGGGCCTGACGCTGACCCTCACCGGCAGCATTTCCGGCAGCGGCGCCTATTCGAAGACCGGCGATGGCACGCTCATCCTCGCCGGCGCGGACACCCACACGGGCGGCACGGCCGTGACCGGCGGCACGCTGCAGGTGGGCGACGGCGCCACATCCGGCAGCCTCGCCGGGGATGTGCTCCTCGACGGAAACAGTTCGCTGGTCTTCAACCGCACCGACGCCGCGATCTTTGCGGGCGAAATCTCCGGCAACGGCTCGCTCACCCAGGCGGGCACCGGCACGCTGACGCTTACCGGCGAGAACAGCTATGGCAACGGCACCTTCATTTCGACCGGCACGCTGCAGATCGGCAATGGCGGCACCTCCGGGCACATCTCCGGCGATGTGAGCAATGGCGGCGCCCTCGTCTTCAACCGCTCCGACGACGTGACGTTCGATGGCACGATCTCGGGTGCCGGATCGGTGACACAGGCAGGCACCGGCACGCTGACCCTGACCGCGGACAACAGTTACACGGGCGGCACGGCTATTTCCGCCGGCACACTGCAGGTCGCCACGGATGCGAAGCTCGGCGACGCGTCGGGGGGGCTTAGCCTGTCGGGCAGCGGCACCCTGGCCGCCTCCGGCACCTTCTCATCGAACCGCGGCATCACGATCACAGGCAGCGGGTCCTTCGCTCCCGCCGGCATCGCGACACTGACCCTGAACGGCGTCATCGCCGGAACCGGCTCTCTGACGCTCTCCGGCGACGGCGTGCTCGCCCTGACCGCCACGAATACCTACAGCGGCGGCACCATCGTCTCCGCCGGCTTCCTGCAGATCGCCTCCGACACCGCATTGGGCAACGCTGCGGCCGGCCTGACCGTCTCGGGCGGCACGCTTCAGACCACCGCCGACCTCACGTCCGCCCGCGCCGTCACCCTGACCGGCACCGGCAGCTTTGCCCCCGACAGCGGAACAGCCCTCACGCTCTCCGGCACCATCTCCGGGTCTGGTGCGCTCCTCATGGCCGGTGCCGGCACGCTGATCCTGTCCGGCACCAACACCTATACCGGCAACACCACGATCTCTTCCGGCACGCTGCAGGTCGCCGCGGACAACGCCTTGGGTGACCTCAGCAAATCCGTCTCTCTGTCCGGCGGCACGCTGGCGACGACGGCCACGTTCTCCTCGACCCGCGCTTTCGCCCTCGGGGCGGCGGGCGGCACGATCTCGACCGCCAATGGCACGACCCTGACGCTCGGCGGCGTGGTATCGGGCCCCAGCGGGGCCCTCACCAAGGCCGGCGCGGGCACGCTGGTGCTGACCGGCACCAACACCTATGCGGGCGGCACAACCATCTCCGCCGGCACGCTGCAAATCGGCGACGGCGGCACCACGGGCGGGATCCTCGGCAACGTGGTGAACAGTGCCGCCCTGGCCTTCAACCGCTCCGATGCCGTGACCTTCGCGGGCGTGATCTCCGGCTCCGGCGCCGTGACGCAGGCCGGCACTGGCACGCTGACCCTGTCCGGGACCAACACCTATAGCGGCGGGACGACGATCTCGGCAGGCACGCTGCAAATCTCCTCCAACGCCAACCTCGGCGACGCCTCCGGCGGGCTGACGCTCTCCGGCGGCGCGCTCTCGGCAACTGCGAACCTCACCACCGCGCGTAACGTCAGCCTGACCGGGAGCGGCACGTTCGCGCCCGCCGCAGGCAAGGTCCTGACCCTCAGCGGCGTCATTTCCGGAACCGGCAGTCTGACCATGGCCGGCGCGGGGCGGCTCACCCTGGCGGGCACCAACACCTATAGCGGGGGCACCACGGTTTCGGCCGGGACGCTGGTCATTTCGGCCGACAGCAACCTCGGCGATGCTGCGGGCAGCCTCGCTTTGGCCGGCGCAATCCTCAACACCGGCAACAGCACCTTTACATCCGCCCGCGCGGTGTCGCTGTCCGGCAGCAATTCGGTCTTCACGACGGGGGCTGGCACCCTCACCCTCAGCGGCATCGTCTCGGGAACCGGTTCGCTGAACAAGGGCTCGGCCGGCACGCTGGTGCTCTCCGGCACCAACACTTATTCCGGCGGCACCACCCTGTCCGCCGGCACCCTGCAGGTGGCCTCGGACAGCAATCTCGGCGATGCGTCCGGCGCTCTGACGCTCGGGGGCGGCACGCTGGCGACGACGGCCGCCTTCTCCTCCGCGCGGGCCATCACGCTCACGGGCACCGGCGCCATCGCCCCGGCCTCCGCCACGAGCCTGACCCTCAGCGGCGTGCTCTCCGGCACTGGCGACCTCACCATGTCCGGCGCCGGCACGCTGATCCTTACTGGCGCCAACACCTATTCCGGCGGCACCACGATCTCGGCCGGCGCGTTGCAAGTCGGCAACGGCGGCACCTCGGGCAGCATCAGCGGCGATGTGGTGAACAATGCCGCTTTGGTCTTCAACCGCTCCGATGCCCTCACCTTCGGCGGCGCCATCTCCGGCTCGGGCACCCTCACCCAGGCGGGATCGGGCACGCTCACCCTCAGCGGGACCAGCACCTATTCCGGCGGAACGACCGTCTCGGCCGGCGCGCTGCTGGTGTCGGGTTCCATCGCCGGCGCCGTGTCAGTGGCCAGCGGGGCGACGCTCGGCGGCGGCGGCTCCATCGGCGGCGCGGTCACGCTGGCGAGCGGGACGACGCTCGCGCCCGGCGTGTCCGGAACGCCGGGCACCCTGTCGGTCGGGGCCCTTACCGTGTCCTCCGGCGCCATATTGGCCTTCGATCTGGCACAGCCAAACAGCCCTTCGAGCGGGCTCAACGACCGCATTGCCGTGAGCGGAAATCTCACGCTGGCTGGCGGGCTCCTCACGGTGAACGGGGGTGGCACCTTCCAGACCGGCAGCTACCGGCTCATCGACTATTCCGGCAGCCTCATCCTGACAGGCGGTGGGCTGATGCTCTCGGGCGCCCCCCCTGCCCTCGCCTCCAGCGTGATCCAGACGGCGGTGGCGGGACAGGTCAATCTCGTGGCGCTAGCGGACGGGGTTTCGACCCAGTGGTGGAACGGCGCGGGCACAGCCGGAAGCGGCACCATCTCCGGCGGCGCCGGCACATGGAGCGGGACCGCGTCGAACTGGACGAACGTCAATGGCACCATCGCCCAGAACTGGATCGACGGCGGCATCGGCATCTTCACGGCGACTGCCGGCACTGTGGATGTCAGCGGAGCGGTGAGCGCCAGTGGCCTGCAATTTGCGGCCTCCGGTTATGTGCTGAGCGGCACGGGGATCCTCTCGCTGGTGGCGCAGGCCGGCGGCGACGCCCCCTATGTCCAGGTGGACAGCGGCTCGGCGGAGATCGCGACCGTCGTCGCCGGTACGGCCGGCCTGACGAAGACCGGCGCGGGCACGCTCGTCCTGTCCGGCACCAACACCTATTCCGGTGGCACCACCCTTTCCGCCGGCGCCTTGCAGGTGGCCTCCGACAGCAATCTCGGCGATGCGTCCGGCGCTCTGGCGCTCGCGGGCGGCACGCTGGCGACGACGGCTTCCTTCTCCTCTGCCCGGAACGCGACGCTCACGGGCAGCAGCAGCATCGCCCCGGCCAGCGCCACGACGCTGGCGCTCAGCGGCGTGCTCTCCGGCGCCGGCACGCTCACCATGTCCGGCGCCGGCACGCTCGTCTTCACCGGCGCCAATACCTATTCGGGCGGCACCACCATCGCATCCGGCACGCTGCAGATCGGCAGCGGCGGCACCTCCGGCAGCATCAGCGGCGATGTGGTGGACAATGCCGCCCTCGTCTTCAACCGCTCCGATGCGCTCGCCTTCGGCGGCGCCATCTCAGGTTCGGGCACCGTGACGCAGGCGGGAACGGGCACGCTCACCCTCTCCGGCACCAATAGCCATACGGGCGGCACGACGGTCACCGGCGGCACCTTGCGTGTGTCCTCCGACGCCAACCTCGGCGATGCGTCGGGCGCACTCACCCTCTCCGGCGGCACGCTGGCAACGACCGCCTCCTTCACCTCCGGACGGGCCGTCACGCTCTCCGGCAGCAGCGCCTTCGTGCCCGCCTCGGCCACCAGCCTGACGGTCGGCGGCGCGATTTCGGGCACGGGCGCGCTCACCCTGTCCGGAGCCGGGACACTTATTCTTGCCGGCAGCAACACCTATTCCGGCGGCACCACCATCGCGTCCGGCACCTTGCAGATCGGTGCCGGCGGCACGACCGGCAGCGTCACCGGCGACATCACCAACGCTTCGGCGCTGGCCTTCAACCGGGCCGACACCGCCATCTTCGCCGGTATCGTCTCCGGCACGGGGTCGCTCACCCAGTACGGCAGCGGCACGCTGGTGCTGACGGGTGCCAACACCTATTCGGGTGGCACCACAGTCGCCGCCGGCACGCTCCAGATCGGCAACGGCGGGACATCGGGCAGCATCGCGGGCGATGTGGTGGACAATGCCGCCCTCGCCTTCAACCGCTCCGACGCCGTGACCTTTGCAGGCAGCATTTCCGGCGCCGGCACGCTGACCCAGGCCGGTTCGGGCACGCTGACGCTCACGGGCGCGAACAGCTACAGCGGCGGCACCATCCTCTCCGCCGGCACGCTCCTGGTCGCCGCCGATGTCAATCTCGGCGCGGCGGCCGGCGGCCTGACGCTGGCCGGCGGAACGCTCGCCACCACCGCCTCCTTTACCACGAACCGCGCGGTGGCCCTGACGGCGAACGGGACCTTCTCGCCCGCCGCGAGCACGACCCTGACCCTCGGCGGCACGATGTCCGGCCCCGGAAGTCTGACACTGGCAGGGGCTGGCACGCTGGTCCTCACCGGCACGAACACCTATTCCGGCGGCACGACGGTTGCGGCAGGTGTGCTGCAGGTCGCCTCGGACGCCTCTCTCGGCAATGCCGCAGGAGGGCTTTCGCTCACGGGCGGCACACTGCTGAGCGTCGCGAGCTTCGCGTCCGATCGTGCGGTGACGCTGACCGGCAACGGCATCTTCACCCCCGCCTCGGGGACCACGCTGACGCTCGGCGGAATGATCTCCGGCTCCGGCCAGCTCACGCAGGCGGGTCCGGGAACGCTGGTGCTCGCCGGCACCAGCAGCTATGCGGGCGGAACGACCGTTTCCGCCGGCACGCTGCGCATCGGCAGCGGTGGCACCAGCGGCTCGCTTGCCGGCGCTATCGCCAACAGCGGCACGGTGATGTTCAACCGCTCCGACGATGTGACCGCCGGCGGCGCAATCACGGGCACCGGTGCGCTGATCCAGCAGGGTGGCGGCAAGCTCACGCTCGCCGGTGCCAATAGCGCGGGCGCGGGGACGACCGTCTCCGCCGGCACCCTCGAACTTCCGAACGGCGTCACCCTCGCCAGCACCATCCTCGTTCAGTCCGGCGCCACGTTGCAGGGCGCAACGGACGGAACCGGCGGGCCCTCCGTCAACGGGACGGTGACGGTACAGAACGGAGGCATCCTCAACGCCATGGTGGCCGGCGTGAGCGGGCTCAACGGCCTGTCCATGGCGGGCCTGTCCCTCGCGGATCTCGCCAATGTCAACGTGACGCTCGGGGCGAACACGGGCACAGCCGCCTTTTCCGCGGACACGCTCACCCTCGACGGCATCCTCAATGTGGCCGACGGCGGCGCCATGTCGCTGGGCGTCTACCGGCTCCTGTCCTACACGACGCTCAGCGCCGACAACGGGCTCGTGCTCGGCACCACGCCCACCAGCTTCGCCTATGAGATCCAGCAGGCTCCGGGCGAGGTCAATCTCGCCGTGCTGAGCGGCGACATGCTCTACTGGAACGGCAACACCACCACGCCCGACGGCACGGTCCACGGCGGCAACGGCACTTGGACAGCGGCGGGCTCAAGCCAGAACTGGCTCACCTCGCCCCTCAACCAGTCGCGCGCCTGGAACAGCCAGTTCGCCGTCTTCTCCGGCACCGCGGGCACCGTCACCGTCGACGGCTCCGTGACCACCACCGGAATGCAATTCATGGTGGACGGCTACGCGGTGAACGGCGGGAGCATCGCCCTCGCCGCCACGTCCGGCCGCACCCCGGTGCGCGTGGGCGACGGAACGAGCGCCGGCGCGGGCTTCACCGTCACCATCGGCTCCGAACTCACGGGCACGACGGGACTTGAGAAGACCGACCTCGGCACCCTCGTGCTCACCGGGGCCAACAGCTATGGCGGCGGCACCGCCGTCACGCAGGGCCGGCTCCAGATCGGCAATGGCCGCACGACGGGGTCGATCACCGGCGACGTGGCCGTCGCGTCCGGGGCGAGCCTCGCCTTCAATCGCAGCGATGCCGTCACCTTCGGCGGCGTCATCAGCGGCGCCGGCGGACTGGCGCAGCTCGGCACCGGCACGCTGACGCTGACCGGCAGCAACACCTTCACCGGCGGCGCCACCATCGCCTCGGGCACGCTGCAGGTGGGCGACGGCGGCACCAGCGGCGCCATCGCCGGCAATGTGGCCGACAATGGTCGGCTCGTCTTCAACCGCTCCGACGCCATCACCTTCGCCGACACCATCTCGGGCAGCGGATCGCTGACCAAGCTTGGCGCGGGCACGCTCACGCTGAGCGGCGCCAGCACCTATAGCGGCGGCACGGACATCGCGGGCGGCGCGCTGGCGCTGACCGGCAGCCTCGCCGGCGATGTGTCGGTGCGGGACCAGACGACGCTCTCTGGCACCGGCGCCATCGCGGGCACCGTGCGCGTGCTGACCGGCGGCGTCCTCTCCGGCACGCAGCCCACCGGCCTCACCATGGGCGGTCTCGATCTCAACCCCGGCGCCAACGTGAATGTGACGCTCGGCAACCCGGCGGGCGGCGGCGTCTTCACCGTCAATGGCGACGTGACGCTTGATGGAACGCTCAACGTCACGCAGTCGACCGGCTTCGGCTCGGGCCTCTACCGGATCGTCAGCTATACGGGCGCCCTGACCGACAACGGGCTCGACCTCGCCACACTGAGCGGCGGCTTCAGCGGCGAGGTGCAGACCTCCGTGGGAGGTGAGGTCAACCTCGTGGTGGCGCAAAGCGGCGGTTCCGTTCGGTTCTGGAACGGAGCACAGACCACGCCCACCGGCACGGTGGTCGGCGGCTCGGGCACCTGGACCGCCGGGGCCCAGACCAACTGGACCACTGCCGGCGGCGACATCTCCCTGCCGTGGAACGGCACCTTCGCCGTCTTCCAGGGGGCTGCGGGAACGGTGACGGTGGACAACAGCGCGGGGCAGGTCTCCGTCGCGGGCCTCCAGTTCGTGGAGACCGGCTATGTGGTGGGCGGCGGAGCCTTGGCGCTCACCGGCACGGGGCCGGCGATCATCCGCGTCGGCGACGGCACGGCGGCCGGCGCCACCAGGGTCGCAACCATCCAGAGCGCTCTCACCGGCAGCACGGGGATGGAGAAGACCGACCTCGGCACGCTCATCCTCTCGGGGGCGAACACCTATTCGGGCGGTACCACCATTTCCGCCGGCACCCTCCAGATCGGCAACGGCGGCGCTGCGGGCTCCATTCTGGGCGATGTGGTGAACAACGCGGCACTCGTCTTCAACCAGGCGGGCACCACGCGCTTCGATGGCGTGATCTCGGGCTCCGGCTCGGTGACGCAGGCCGGAACGGGGACGCTCACGCTCGGCGGGGCCAACAGCTATGCCGGGGGCACGACGATCAACAGCGGCACCCTGCGCCTCCTGTCGGCGCAGGCGCTCGGCCAGGGCGGCCTGACCCTCAACGGCGGAGGCACGCTGCAGGCGAGCGGCAGCTTCACCTATGCCGGCGGCGTCCTCCTCGGCGGGGCCGGCTCGGCAGCGGGCATCGCCGTGGATGCGGACAAGACCCTCACCCTTTCGGGCGCCCTCTCCGGCACCGGCGCCCTGGCGAAGACTGGCACCGGCACGCTCGTCCTGACCGGAAACAACACCTTCGCCGGCGGAACGACCGTGAGCGCGGGCACGCTGTCGGGCAATGCCGCGAGCCTGCAGGGCAACATCGTCAACAATGCCGCGCTGGTCTTTAACCAGACCGGCACCGGCACCTATGCGTCCGTGATCTCCGGCATCGGCTCGATGACCAAGACCGGCTCCGGTACCCTCATCCTCACCGGCAACAACACCTATACGGGCGGCACCCTCATCTCCGAAGGCACCCTCCAGATCGGCAACGGTGGGACGACGGGCGACATCGTGGGCGACGTGGTCAACAACGCCTCCCTCGTCTTCAACCGCTCGGGCACCTACACCTTCACCGGCGCCATCACCGGCTCCGGCACGGTCGTGTTCTCCGGCGGCGGGCAGGTGCAGTTCTCCGCGCCCTATACCGGGGCAGTCGCCGTCGACAACAGCTTCCTGCGCATGGCACCGGGAACGACGAGTGCCTCCAGCTTCACGGTCAACGCCGGCGGCGTCATCGGCGGCACGGCGCAGATCGGCGGTCTCACGGTGAATGCGGGCGGCACGGCCGCACCGGGTTATTCTCCGGGCACCCTCACCGTCAACGGATCGGTCTCGTTCAACACCGGGGCCATCTATGCGGTCGACGTGACGCCACAGGGCGCCCACGACCTCATCGTCGCCACCGGCACCGTGTCGCTCTCCTCCGGCGCCAGCGTGCAGGTCGCGGCCGTGCCGGGCACCTATCCGCTGCGAAGCACGGTCACCATCCTCACGACATCCGGGACGCTGATCGGAACCTTCGGCAGCGTCACGTCCAACTACGCCTTCCTTCAGCCGGAACTGAGCTACGACCAGCAGAACGTCTATCTGAACCTCGTCTATACGGGCACGCAGTTCATCGACTACGCCCAGACCCCCAACCAGGGGAGCAGCGCAGCGGCGGCGCAGGCGCTGGGCGCGGGCAACGCCGTGTACGACGCTTTGCTCGCGCAGCCGGCCACAGGCGTCGCTCCCGCGCTTAATCAGCTGTCTGGCGATATCTATCCCTCGCTGAGCACGCTCGCCCAGCAGGAGTCCATCTATCTGCGCGATGCGGTCGGGACACGCCTGCGCCAGGCGGCCGCCACCGGCTCCGGCGCGCTCTCTTCCGCGGCCAGGCTCGGTGGGCCGGGCACGGCGGCCTTGAGCCGCGATCTGGCGCCGACGCTGTGGGCGCAGGGCTATGGCGGCTGGGGCAATCTGTTCAGCAACGGCAATGCAGCGAGCCTCTCCTCGTCGGTGGGCGGCTTCCTCGCGGGTCTCGACGCGACGGTGCTCGACATGGTCCAGGCCGGCATCGTCGGCGGCTTCAGCCAGACGCGCTTCGACGCCAACGCCCGCAACGCCTCCGGCACCATGGATAATTACAGCGTCGGCCTCTATCTCGGCGCGCAGCAGGGGCCGATCGGGCTGCGCGGTGGCGTGTCCTACACGTGGCACGACCTTCAGGTGGCCCGCACCGTGGCCTTCTCCGGCTTTAGCGCCGCGCAGAGCGCCGGATACACGCTGGGCACAACGCAGGTGTTCGGCGAGGCGTCCTACCGCATGGGCGTTGCCGGCTACGAGCTGGAGCCCTTCGCCGGCCTCGCTTATGTGGCGGTGTCCAGCGGGTCGGCCATCGAGACCGGCGTCGGCGGCGCGAACCTGACCATGCAGGTCGGCGGGCAGCAGACCCTCTACAGCACGCTGGGCGCCCGTGCGGCCACCTCGCTCACCCTCGGCGGCCGGACCCTGACGCCCAGCCTGACCCTGGGCTGGCAGCATGCCTTCGGGGATACGGCGTCCACCGCCAACATGGCCTTCGTGGGCAGCACGGCGCCGTTCCAGGTGCAGGGCCTGCCCATCGCGCGCGATACGCTCCTCACCGGCGCGGGCCTCGCCTATGCCCTGTCCGACCTTGCCACCATCCAGGTGAACTATTCGGGCCAGATCGCCGCCCAGGCGAGCCAGAATGCCGTCTCTGCACAGTTCTCGCTGAGGTTCTGACAAAAGACCGCCGGCGGTGCGCGGCGCGACTGAGGCGGATGGCGTCACTGAGTCATCGCTCGATTAATCGAGCGGCGCCCTCCTTCGCGGTCGAGCCCCTAAGCGCATCGTACGCCCCTGTCCGTCTTGCGAACGGCGTTCCGGCGCCTTGCGTACTCCCCCTGTCGCGACCTTCCCACCGCCTCGACACAATGTCGCACCCGGCCAATTACGAAGAACGGCCGTTGCAGTTGACCTATAAGAGGTCTCCTGACTCGTTGCGGAAGAGTGTGCAGTGGGGCGCCATCTATCGACCTGGAGATATCTGACCGCGCTGGGCGCGGCGTATCTGCTCGTCGTGCAGTTGCTCGTCACTGGCGTGTTCGCGGGCGCGCAGGTCCAATTGGATGGCACCGCGCACGATTTCACGCTCTGCGCCCCCTCTGGAACAAGCGTGGATACCGGGACGCCCGGTGATCCGGCCCCCAAGCTGCCGCCGTGCTGCATCGTCGGCTGCACCATGCTCGGCTGGGCCGGGCTCCTGCCCCCGCCAACCACGCGCTTCAGCCCGCTCGTCTACAGCCTCGTGCGGCCTCTGCCGCCCCCGGCACTGGAGGGCGCTGTCCGCCGGGACGTCGCGTCCTCCTTCGACGCCCGAGGCCCACCTCTTTCCGCCTGATACGGCCTCTCCGCATCGGTCCCGCGCGCGTCTTTGGTTCGCGAGCGATCCTGCACGCTCATCCGGGCCGGGGATCGCCGTCCGAGCGCGCGGCCGCTCGCCGTCCCCGCACATCAAGGTGGAAATCCCATGCCTCGCCCTTTCACGCCGCGCGTTTCGCGCGCCGGCATCGCTTTGCTTCTTGCCGGAACCCTCGCTCCCCCCGCCTTCGCCCAGCAGGCCGCGCCATCGCCGACCCAGAGCGCCGTCGAGCTGCCGACGGTTTCCGTCCAGGCCGTCTCACCCGCCGAGGAACTGGTGCTGCCGGACATCGCCCGGCTCAACATGAAGAACGAGACAGGCACGCTGGTCGGCCTGACGCCGTTCGAGACGCCGGCCGCCATCGACATCGTGACCCAGCAGCAGATGCAGGATCGCGGGTTGCGCACGCTCACCGAGGTCTATAATTCCGTGCCCGGCGTCATGTCCGGCAATCTGCCCGGCGAGCCCGGCGTCACCTCCATCCGCGGTTTTTCGCGCGGCGCGGTCGGCTACATGCTGGACGGCATGCAGGTGCCCGATCCGCTGATGGTCTCGCGCAATTACGACAGCTTCAGCTTCGACCGGGTCGAGGTGCTCAAGGGCCCGGCTTCGGTGATCTCCGGCAATGGCGCGCTGGCCGGCACCATCAATCTTGTCACCAAGCAGCCCATCCTCGGCCAGAACACCGGGCAGGCGCTCCTGAGCTACGGCAGCTTCGATACGCTGCGGGTGGGCGGCGACTACAATGTTGGCCTCGGCCAGAACGCCGCCGTGCGGGCCAGCGCGCTCTACAGCCAGTCCAACGGCTATATCACCGACACCGGATCCGAGACGGCCGCCATCACGCTCGGCGCCACCGTCGCCCTGTCGGACCGGCTCACCACCACCACGTCGGTCGATTATTTCCACGACGACTACCAGACGCCCTATCAGGGCACGCCGCTCATCGCCCGCTCCGCGGCGCTCTCTCCGTCCAGCGTGGTCTCCGCGCCCGGCGGCATGGTCATCGACCGGGCATTGTGGAACCGCAACTACAACGTCCTCAACGGCGAGATGAAATCCGATGCGGTGTGGGCCCGCAACCGCACGGAATACGAACTGACCGACACCTGGACGCTGCGGAACGACCTCAATTATTACACCGCCGACCGGCGCTGGGCCAATTCCGAGGACTTCACCTACAACACGGCCACCCGGCTGCTCGACCGCACCACCACCCTCATCACCCACGACCAGCAGGTGTGGTCCGACCAGTTGAGCGCCCGATATGATGGGATGATCGCCAACATGCGCCACCGCTTCGCGATCGGCGCGGACTACATCCACACGAACTTCGATTCCGAGCGGCGCTTCGGCACCACCACGCCCGTCAATCCCTACTTCCCCAACCGGGGCTATTTCCCGGTCGATACGGCCGCCAATTTCTCCACCCGCCAGAATTACGACAGCCAGGTGGATCAGGCGGCGGTCTTCGCCGAGGATGCCATCAACATCACGTCCAACTGGCTGGTGGTGGGCGGCATCCGCTACGAGGCGATCCAGCTCGACCGGCAGATCTACAATCTCAACACGCTGGCCAACTCAAGCTTCAGCAACAATTACGAGAGCGTGACCTGGCGGCTCGGCACCGTCTACAACATCACGTCCGGCACGGCGCTGTTCGCGCAGTACAATCAGGCCACCGTCCCGGTCACGACGCTGCTGCTGAGCAACATGGCCAATGCGAGCTTCGAGCTCTCCACCGGCAATTCCATCGAGGCAGGCATCAAGTCCACCTTCTGGGACAACCGGGCGGTGGCGACGGCCTCCGTCTACCAGATCGAGCAATACAACACCCTGACCCGCGATCCGGCCAATCCGTCGCTGACCGTCCAGGGCGGCAGCATGCGCTCGCGTGGTGCCGAAGCGGAACTGGCGGTGGCCGTCACAGACCAGCTCAAGCTCACGGCGAATGCGTCCTACATCAACGCCGAATTCACGCAGCTCTGGTCGGCAGGCTCCAATCTCGCCGGCAACCGGCCGCCCAACGTGCCCGAATGGACCTACTTTCTGATGGCGGACTACAAGCTGCCGACGCTGCCGATGACGCTGAGCGCATCGGTGCAGTACGTCAGCTCCTTCTACACGGACAATGCCAACACCATCGAGGTGGCGGGTCACACCGTGCTGGATGCCTGGGTCAGCTATGAGATCGGCCGCGGCACGCTGCGGCTGCGCGGTCGCAACCTGACCAACGCCTTCTATGCGGACTGGTCCGGCTACAGCTCCAGCCAGGTCTTCCTGGGCGCGCCCCGCAGCGTCGAACTCTCCTACGCCGCCAAGTTCTGAACATCGCACAACCGGCGGGCGGAGCCACGGCTTCCGTCCGCCCCTCCTGTCCCAATGCGGGAGATGAGCCATGCGCGACACTGTCTGGTCCGCCACCGTTTTCTATCGTGCCGTCTGGCGCTGGCATTTCTATGCCGGTCTCGTCTGCGCGCCGTTTCTGGTCATCCTCGCGGTGACCGGCGCCATCTACCTGTTCAACGACGAGATCAACGACCTCGTCTATCCCAACCTGCGGCTCGTGCCCGCCAGCGCCACCGAGGTTCCTCTGAGCGAGATCGCGCGCGCTGCCGCCGCGTTCGTACCGGGCGGCACCGTCACGCGCATCGACACGCCTACCGCCGCGGGCCGCAGCGTGCAGGTATTCGTCACGCCGCCCAGTGGAGCGCCCCTGCGCGTCTTCGTCGATCCCGGCAGCGGCAAGGTGCTGGGATCGTATGTCTATACGCATACGCTGGTGGGTTTTGCGGATGTGGCCCACGGCTCGCTGATGCTGGGGCCGCTGGGTGATGCGGTGGTGGAACTGGCCGCCTGCTGGGGATTCATCCTCACGGTAACCGGCCTCTTCCTGTGGTGGCCGCGCGGGGGAAAGCCGCCGCTGTTCCGGCCCCGCTCCGGCCTGCGCAAGCGGGCTTTCTGGAAGGACTGGCACAGCGCGGTGGGCTTCTGGAGCGCCCTGCTTGTGCTCTTCCTCATCCTCACCGGGCTGCCCTGGGCGGGCATCTGGGGCGATCTCCTGCGGGCCGGTGCCGATGTCGCCGGCATCGGTTACCCCGAGACCTTCCGCACCCATGGCGCCACCCTCCAGTCACACCTGACGGTCAAGGAGGCGAGCGACGGCGCCGCCCCCTGGACGCTGGAGAATGAGCCCGCCCCGTCATCGCAAGCCGCGGACCCGCACGCACATCATCATGGCACAGCGCCCGCGCCGCGCGCCGCCGGCACGCCACAGCCCATCGGCCTCGATGCCGTGGCTCAAGTGATCGCGGATGCCGGCATGTCCGCCCCCTACCGGCTGAGCCTGCCGCGCGATGCGCTCGGCACCTACATCGCCTTCGTCTATCCGGACCAGCCCGAAGGCCAGCGCACCCTCTATATCGACCAGTACTCCGGCCAGGTGCTGGGCGACATCGGCTTCGGGGACTACGGGCCTATGGCGAAGGCGGTGGAACTCGGCGTGCAGTTGCACATGGGCAATTATTTCGGCCTGCCCAACCAGCTCGTGATGCTGCTGCCCTGCCTCGCCATCGTCTTCCTCTGCATCTCCGGCCCGATCATGTGGTGGCGCCGCCGTCCAGCGGGGCGCCTCGGAGCGCCCAAGCCCATCGCCCGTCCAACGCTCCGTGTGCTGGCGCTGATCGTTCTCGCGCTGTGCCTTGTCTTCCCGCTTGCCGGAGTATCGCTCATCGCAGTCCTCGGGCTCGACCTCCTGGCGGGGCGTATTGCGGAAGGATTGGGACCGGTGGCGTGATGCACCGACCCGCTCAGTCCCCGTCCGCCAGACCGGTGCTCCGCTCGCGAAGGGAGGCAATTTGCAGGCGTCGCATGCGGCGGTGGATCGTGGTGCGGTCCACCCCAAGGGCGCGGGCGACCGCCGAGATGTTCCAGTCATGCTGGCGAAGATCGGCCAGAAGCCGGGTCCGCTCGGACGAAGCGGCCACATCTCCGCCCTGCATAATATGCGCGGGAGCGAGATCCCGCCCCTGCCATCCCGCGCGGATGCCATCCGGCAGGTCCTCGCGGCCGATCAGGGGGCCGCTGGCAACGGCCAGCGCATAGTCGAGGGCGTTCAGCAGCTCCCGCATGTTGCCCGGCCAGGAATGAGCATGCAGCGCCTCCCGTGCGTCGGCGGAGAGCTCGATGCGCCGCGAGAGGCTGCGGCATCGCTCGGCAAGGATACGGTCGGCCAGCCAGTCGAAATCGGTCCTGTGGCGCAGCGGGGGCAGCGTCAGGATCGCTCCGTTGAGGCGGAAGTAGAGATCCTCGCGGAACCTACCCCCCTTCACCTCGGTCACCAGATCGCGGTGCGTCGCGGCAATGACGCGGATGTTGACCGGGATGGCACGGGACCGCCCGAGCGGCGTCACCTCCCGCTCCGCCAGCACGCGCAGCAGGCGCGTCTGGGAAGACAAAGGCATGTCGCCGATCTCGTCGAGGAACAATGTGCCGCCATCCGCCTCGCTGACGAGCCCCCGCTTGCCCTTGGCGGCAGCGCCCGTGAAGGCGCCGGCCTCATAGCCGAACAACTCGCCCTCAATCAGCGTCTCGGGCAGGGCCGCGCAATTGACCGGCACGAAGGGTTTGGCGGCCCGGCCGCTGGCGGCATGAATGGCCTTGGCCAGATGCTCCTTGCCGGTGCCGGTCTCGCCGCAGATGAGAAGGCTCATCTGGGTGTTGACCAGCTTGGCGGCCCGCCCCACCACCTGCGCCATGGCGGGATCATCATGGAACACCGCCTGCAGCGGCTTGGGCAGGTCCGGCGGCGCGGCCGGCACGGCCGGGGCGGAGACCCGCGCCGGCGGGGCGAGGCTCTGGGCAAACAGGGGCAGCCCGCTCGCGCGGAAGCGGACCATCCGCTGCGTGACCGGCCGAGCATGGCCGAGCCGGGGCAAATCGTCCACCTCCAGCTCGAAGAAGTCGGAGAGCTGGCGTCCGGCGATGGTCCGCGTGTCCGCACCGGCGGGCTGGCGCTCCAGCTCGCGGATCAGGAGACGCCGCGCCTCATTGTTGAAGCCGATGATGCGCCCCGCCCCATCGACCGCGATCACATAGGCCGGGTCCACATCAGCGAATTCCGGGGATGGCGCGAGCTTGAGAATCCATTCGCGGCGGAAGCGGTTCAGCAGATGGGCGCTCTCGATCTTGCGCGCAAAGCTCTTCACCAGTTGCAGCGCGAGATGCTGGCTCTCCTTGGGCTCAGGCGAGCGCAACGCCGAGATGTCGAGCACCGCCGCCAGCGAGCCGCGGGCGTCATAGATGGGCGCGGCGGTGCAGGTCAGGGGAATGTGGGTGGCATCGAAATGGTCGGTCTGGTGGACCACCAGCGCCTCGCCGGTGGCGATGCAGGTGCCCACCGCGCAGGTACCGGCATGGGGCTCATTCCAGTCGGCGCCCAGATAGAGGCCTGCCCGCATGAGATTGTTATCGAAGGTGGGATCGCCAATGAAATCGACGGTCACGCCCTTGGCGTCGGTCAGCAGCAGCACATAGCCGAGCCCCGCCACCTCCCGGTAGAGCGTCTCCACGCCGAAGCGGGCGGTGTGCAGGAATTCATCCATCGCCTCCTGATGCTCGCGCAGCCGCTGGTGAGGAAGGATGCAGGGGTCCCGCAGCACCACCGGATCGAGATTGTGCTGGTTGACGCACCGCCGCCAGGATTCCTCGATGATGCTGTCGCGCCGCGTGCCAAGGCCACTGGCAGCCCGCACCAGCTCATCGATATGAGCGGCCTGTTCCTCGCGCATGACGATCCTCCCAGATCGTTCTTTTGCGCAAGTGTCGCCCCGAACGCCCCCCATCGCAAGCGTGACGCGCAGCCTGACGGAGCGTCGCGCATCGTTGCACCGCAATGGTTTGCAGCGCACGCGCCACAGCTGTGGCGGCCCGTGCAACAGGTGTGGCGCCACAGCCGCAGCCGCGCCACAGAGCGTGCTTCCTGAATTTCCCTTCAACAGCAAAGACTTTACGGACCGGCGCCGTTTGGCCCGCTGTTTGCGTGGTGTCCGCCAATGGCACGGGACGGAAGATTTCGCGCCGCAAGGGAAACGTCAGGGAGAAAATGGATGCCGCCCAGCGTGGGCATCATCGCCAATCCCGTGTCGGCACGCGACATCCGCCGCGTGGTGGCGCGTGCCAGCAGTCTCCAGATCACCGATCGGGCGAACATCGTCCTGCGCGCGCTCGCCGCCCTCGCCGCCTGCGGGGTGACCGAGGCCGTCATGATGCCCGAGCGCGGCGGCATCGGCGCCCATGTCCGGCGCGGGTTGGAGCGCGCCGCACAAGAGCAGCCCTTCCCGCACCTGACGCTTCTCGACATGCCGGTGAGCGGCACCGTCGAAGACACCCGCCGGGCCGCTCGCCTCATGGCGGCCATGGGGGTTGGCGCCATCATCGTGCTGGGCGGCGATGGTACCCATCGTGCGGTCCTCGCCGAATGCGGCCATGTTCCCGTCGCGGGGATCTCGACCGGCACCAACAACGCCTTTCCCGAGCATCGGGAGCCGACCATCACGGGGCTCGCCACCGGCCTTGCGGTGACGGGTGCCGTTTCGGCCGCCACGGCCTATGCCTGGAACAAGCGGCTGGAGGTGAGCCTCGACGGGGGCGCGCCTGAAATCGCTCTGGTGGACGTCGCCGTCGTCACGGACCGTTTCGTGGGCGCACGGGCACTGTGGCGCACCGAGACCTTCAGCGAGCTCTTCGTGACCTTCGCGGACCCGGAAAGCATCGGCATGGCGGCCATTGCCGGGCTGGTGGAACCGGTCGGCCGCGGCGAGACGGGCGGCCTTGCGCTACGGCTCGCGCCGGAGGCCACCGCCCGCCATGTGGTGCGGGCGCCCATCGCCCCGGGCCTCGTCGCACCGATCGGCGTCGATGGCTGGCGCCGCCTGCCGGCCGGCGAGGTCTGTCTGCCCACCCTGCCGGCGGGTTCCATCGCGCTCGACGGCGAGCGGGAGTTCTCCTTCGACCCGCACCAGAGCGTCACGATCTCCCTCACCGACCGCGCCTTCCGCACCGTCGATGTCGCCGCGGTCATGCGCACGGCCGGCACACGCGGCCTGCTGCGCTCAGTCCCGTCTCACGCTTACGCCTAGCAACGGAGGATGCCTGATGACCAATTCGCCTTTCCCCCTGAGCAAGGAGGAGTTGCTCGCCGCCTATCGCACCATGCGGACGATCCGCGACTTCGAGGAGCGGCTGCATGTGGAATTCGCCAAGGGCGACATTCCCGGCTTCGTCCATCTCTATGCCGGCGAGGAAGCCTGTGCCGCAGGCATCATGACCCATCTCACGGACATCGATCGCATCGCCTCCACCCATCGCGGTCACGGCCATTGCATCGCCAAGGGCGTGGATGTGCACGAGATGATGGCGGAGATTTACGGCAAGGCCACCGGAGCCTGCCGCGGCAAGGGCGGCTCCATGCACATTGCCGATCTCGCCAAGGGCATGATGGGCGCCAACGGCATTCTCGGCGCCGGCGCCCCGCTCATCTGCGGCGCCGCGCTGGCGGCGAAGTTCCGAGGCGATGGCGGTGTGGGCATCACCTTCTTCGGCGACGGCGCCTCCAACCAGGGCACGGTTCTGGAGAGCATGAACCTCGCTGCCATCTGGAACCTGCCGGTGATCTTCGTGGTGGAGAACAACGGCTATGCGGAATCCACCTCCGTGAATTATGCGACGGCCGTGGATTCCTATGTGGATCGCGCCGCCGGCTTCGGCCTGCCCGGCGTGACCGTGGACGGCACGGATTTCTTCGCCGTGCACGAGGCGGCCGGCGAGATCATCCGGCGAGCACGGACCGGCGGGGGACCCGCCCTGCTGGAATGCAAGATGGTGCGCTTCTTCGGCCATTTCGAGGGCGACGCCCAGACGTACAAGGCCAAGGGCGAGAACGACTACAACCGCGCCAACCGCGACTGCCTCACCCTCTTCGCCGGCCGCGTGACCTCCGCCGGCGTGATCTCGGACGCCGAACTCGCCCTCATCGACCGCGAGGTGGCGGCGCTCATCGACGATGCGGTGGCCTCCGCCAAGGCGGCCCCCCTGCCCGCTGCGCGCGAGCTGCTCACCGATGTTTACGTCGCCTACTGATCACACAAGAAACAGGGAGGACGGCCATGGGCCGAAAGATCAGCTACAAGCAGGCCATCAACGAGGCGCTGGATCTGGAAATGCGCCGTGACCCCACGGTGATCGTGCTGGGTGAGGACATCGTCGGCGGTGCCGGCGCGCCCGGCGAGGCGGACGCCTGGGGCGGCGTGCTCGGCGTCACCAAGGGCCTGCATGCCAAGCACGGCGACCGCCTGATGGATACGCCCCTGTCCGAGAGCGCCTATATCGGCGCGGCCATCGGCGCCGCCGCCTGCGGCATGCGCCCTGTGGCGGAACTGATGTTCCTCGACTTCATGGGGGTGTGCTTCGACCAGATCCTGAACCAGGCGGCGAAGTTCAAATACATGTTCGGCGGCAAGGCGAAGACGCCGGTGGTGATCCGCGCCATGGTCGGCGCCGGTTTCCGCGCCGCCGCCCAGCATTCCCAGATGCTCACCCCCCTCTTCACCCATGTTCCGGGGTTGAAGGTGGTCTGTCCCTCCAATGCCTATGACGCCAAGGGGCTGCTCATCCAGGCGATCCGCGACGACGACCCGGTGATCTTCTGTGAGCACAAGGCCCTCTATGGCCACGAATGCGATGTGCCGGAAGAGGCCTATGCCATCCCCTTCGCCGAAGCGAACGTGGCCCGCGAGGGCAAGGACGTGACCATCGTCGGCTACGGCCTCACGGTGCACCGCGCCCTGGCGGCCGCGGAAGACCTTGCGCGCCGGGAAGGCATCGAGGCGGAGGTCATCGACCTGCGCACGCTCTCGCCCATGGACTGGGATACGGTGATCGAGAGCGTGGAGGCGACCGGTCGCCTGGTGGTGGTGGACGAGGCCAATCCGCGCTGCTCCATCGCCAGCGATGTCGCCGCTTACGTGACCCAGCATGCCTTCGGGGCCCTCAAGGCGGCCCCGCAGATGGTGACGGCCCCGCACACGCCTGTGCCGTTCTCGCCCGTGCTGGAGGACCTCTACATCCCCTCCGCCGACGCCGTCTCGGCGGCGGTGTCGCGCATCACTGCGAAGGCGCTCGCCGCCTGAGGCGCGCCCCGCGAGGCCGGGACGCCTCCGGGCGGCCCGGCCACGATCCAGAGCTTCAGCTTCAAACCGGCATCGGCCCGCGGAGACACGTGGCCCGGCGCCGAGGGAGACAGGAATGAACGCGCGTATCAATCCCATTGTCATGCCCAAGTGGGGGCTCTCCATGGCGGAGGGCAAGGTGACGGGCTGGCTCGTCCGGCCTGGCGCGAAGATCACCGCCGGCGACGAGATCCTCGAAGTTGAGACGGACAAGATTGCCGGGGTGGTGGAAGCCGGCGAGGCCGGCACGCTGCGGCGCGTCCTCGGCGAGCCACAGACGGTCTATCCCGTGAAGGCGCTCATCGGCGTCATCGCGGACGATGATGTGCCCGATGCCGAGATCGATGCCTTTGTCGCCGCTTATGCCGTGCCTGCCGAGGAGGGGGAGGACGCCGCGGAGGCCGGACCACGCTATGAATTCGTCGAAACGCCGGCCGGGCGCCTGCGCTACGCCCGCCGGGGCGAGGGCGAGGATACGGTGCTGCTGATCCACGGCTTCGGCGGCGATCTCGACAATTGGCTGTTCAATATCGACGCTTTGGGCGCCGCCGCCACCGTCTATGCCCTCGATCTTCCGGGCCATGGGCAATCGGAGAAGGCGCTCGGCGACCCCAGCCTGCCGGGCCTCGCGACGGCCGTACTCGGCTTCATGGATGCCCTCGGCATCGCGCGCGCCCATCTGGTGGGCCATTCCATGGGCGGGGCGCTCTCACAGCAGGTGGCGGTCGATGCGCCGTCCCGTGTGGCCTCGATTGCCCTCATTGCATCGGCCGGGCTCGGGCCGGAGATCAATGGCGATTACATCGCCGGCTTCGTTTCGGCCGCCGGACGGCGTGAGCTCAAGCCCGTGCTGGAGCATCTCTTCCACGACCCGTCCACCGTGACGCGGCAGTTGGTGGACGACGTGCTGAAATACAAGCGCATCGATGGTGTCGACACGGCCCTGCGGGCGCTTGCGGACGGCCTCTTTCCCGATGGCCGGCAGGCCAGCCAGCTCGCCGACCAGACACGCGCAGCGGGGACACGCACGCTCGTCGTCTTCGGCGAGGGCGACCGCATCATTCCCGCCGCCCACGCTCAGGCGCTCGCGGACACCGCGCAGGTGTATGTACTGCCGGAGGCCGGGCACATGGTGCAGATGGAAAAGGCAGGGCGGGTCAACGAACTCCTGCTCAAGCACGTCGCCGGCTGACCGGCTTTTCTCCCCTCTCCAGGAACAAGGCGCCGTCCGACCCAGGACGGCCAAGGAGGACCCATGCCCAATCTCCAGAACAAGTCGATCGTCATCACCGGCGCCGCCGGCGGCATTGGCGCCGCCATCGCCAAGGCGCTGGCGGCCGATGGCGCACGCATCCTCGTGGCTGACCTTTCAGAAGAGGCCGCGAACCGGGTGGCAGGCGAGATCACCGCCGGCGGAGGAACCGCAAAGGCAATCGCCGTGGACGTCCGCCGCCGCGCCGATGTGCGCGCCATGATCGATGCGGCGGTGTCCGCATTCGGGCGCCTCGACGTTCTCTTCAACAATGCCGGTGTCGCCCAGACGCGCCCTTTCCTCGACATCACCGAGGACGACTGGCATTTCGTCACCGATGTGAATGCCATGGGCGTGCTGATCGGCATGCAGGAAGCCGTCAAGACCTTCCGCGCCCAGGGCGGTGGCGGCAAGATCATCAACACCGCGTCCATCGCCGGCAAGCAGGGCTATGAGCCGCTCGCGCATTATTCGGCCAGCAAGTTCGCGGTCGTGGCGCTCACCCAGGCAGCCGCCCGCGCCTTCGGCAAGGAGGGCATCACGGCCAATGCCTTCTGCCCGGGCGTGGTCGCCACCGACATGTGGAAGACCATCGACAAGGGGTTCCGCGACAGCGGCCTGACGCACAAGGAAAACGAAGCCTTCGATGGCTTCGCCGCCGGTGCCCTGCTGGGCCGGGCCTCCCGTCCGGACGATCTGGTGGGCGTTGCGCGCTTCCTCGCCTCGTCCGACTCCGATTTCATGACCGGCCAGTCGCTGCTGGTGGATGGCGGCATGGTCCTCGTCTGAGGAAAACCGCGCGCCGCCGCCCCGCGTGGCGGCGCGTCACAATTCTTCCAGGCTATCCCCGATGGCCTCGATGCCACGCAACCGCTTGCGCCCCGATGTGCCGCTCTTCTCGATGGCCCGCGTCACGAGGAGATGGCAGAGGGCGAGCACGGACACGTGGTTGAACAGCGGCCCCGGCGCCAGCGTCTGGCAGCGGAAATGCCAGGCCGCGGTCGGGCGCGGAGGCGCCCCCTCGTCCGTGACGTAAAGCACCTTCGCCCCGTTCTTTTCAGCGATGGCCAAGAGATCGTCGAAATGGGCGACGCGCCGCCGCAGCCCGAAAGCCACGAAGACATCCCCGGGGCGCACGCTCACGAGATGCTCGCCCAGCGTCTCGCCGGCGCCCGGGATGGCGACGATGTTCTCGATCACCTGCGTCATCTGCCAGCGGAAATAGTCCGCAAAAGGATGGCTGCTGCGGAATCCCAGCACCCACACCTTCCGGGCGCCGAGCAGGGCTTCGACCGCGCTGTTGATCTGCCCTTCCGAAACCGACTGGAACGTGGCCTCGAGATTGGCGATGCCCTGGGCCGCATGGGCCTGGACCGACTGCTCGCCGCGCGCGTCTGTTGCTCGGGCGAGGAAAAGGCGCGATCCGGTCTGCGTCTCGGCGCGCGCATGCCGCCTTGCTTCCTCATAGCTTTCATAGCCCAGCCGGCGGATGAAGCGCGACACGGTCGCGTTCGACACCTGCGCGAGGGCCGCCAGTTCCGAGGCCGAATAGGCGGCCAGTTCGCCGGGAAAGTCGCAGACGAAATCCCCGAGCCGCCGTTCCGCCGGACTGAGGCTTTCGAGGATGCCGCGGACCCGCGCGAGGAAGGAAGGGCCTTCGGCAATCATGCTGCGCTCCCACGAAAACTCATTTTCAGCTTCCTATCCGGCATCCGTCGGGCCGGCAAACGCACGGACAGGCTGGGACGCCTTTCTGCCCAATAATCAGACAAGCACGCAACGGCGAGAAAAATAGACAGAATGGCCGTTTCACGACTGGAAACTGCGATTTCTTGTGCTACGATCTGAAAAGATAATTTCATAACCAGAGACGGAACCATGGCAGCTGAAGCACTGGTGGAGGCCGGCAAGCCCGCGTCTCCCGCGATCCGACAATTGGAAGGCGCTCTCAACAAGATCGGCCTCACCCGCGCCCACAAGCAGATCATCCTGCTCATCCTCATCGGCTGTCTGTTCGACAGCTTCGAGCAGAACACCATCGGCGTCGCTGGCCCCGCCCTGCGCGCCCAGTGGGGGCTGACAGGCGCCGACATCGGCTTCCTCAACACCATCACCTTCGGCAGCGCGGCGCTCGGCCGCCTCCTCTCGGGTATCATTGGCGACCGCTACGGCCGCCGCGTCATGCTGGCCATCAACCTTCTGCTCTTTACCATCGGCTCGGCGGCGTGCGCCGTGGCGCCCAATTTCACGGCCCTTTGCTTCGCCCGCGCGGTCGTCGGCTTCGGCGTCGGTGGCGAGATCTCCACCGCCGTCACCATGCTCGCCGAATTCTGCTCGCCTCGTTTCCGCGGCACGGCGGCGGGCCTCGTGAACGTGGCGGCGGGCGGTTTCGGCAATTTCCTTGCTCCCGCCTTCGGCCTGCTGATCTTCACGCTGTTTCCGGGCGAAAACGGATGGCGCTGGCTGTTTGCCGCCCTCGCCCTCCCTGCCCTCCTCGTCACCTTCTATCGCCGCCTGGTCCCGGAGACGCCGCGCTTCCTCGTGGCGCAGAACCGGATTGCCGAGGCCAATCAGGTCCTGTCGCGCCTCGCCTCCGGTTCGCTCGCCCGCACCGACGTGCCCGTCCAGAATTTCCTGACCGTGGCGGACACGGCGGAGCCGCCGCCGAAAAGCGCCTGGCGGGACCTGTTCCGCATGCCGTATCTCGGCCGGACGGTGGCCGTCGCGATCGCCATCCTGATGAGTTACGGCGCCCAACTCTCCGTGCTGACGCTGATGCCGAGCATCTTCGTGTCCATGGGCTACACCTATTCCGGCAGCCTGCTCTACGCCATGATCATCCAGAGCGGCAGTGTCCTCGGCGCCATCGCGGCATCGTGCTTCGGCTATTACTTTCCCCGCAAGAGGGTCCTGACCTTCGGGTCCGTGCTGGCGTGCGTTGCCGCGTTGTCTATCATCTATCTCGGGGTCAACATCTATCTGGTGCTGCTGTTCGGCGCCGTGTTCCAGTTCTTCGTCCTGCTGCTCAACACGTCGATCTGGATCTATGCACCCGAGCTCTACCCCACCCGTATCCGCGCATTCGGGGTCGCCTTTATGCTCGCCACCGGCTCGGCGGCTGGCTCCTTCATTCCGACCATCTCCGGGGCGCTGTTCGACCATTACGGTATGGTGGGCGTTTTCGCGCTGGCCGCCGGCATGTATGCGGTGTTCGCGCTCTGCATCCAGCTCGGGCCGGAGACCTACGGCAAATCCATGGAAGACGTGAACCGGTCCGTCGAGGACGACCTGTCACCGACGCCGCAAACAGAGGGCAAGCCTGCGACGGCCTGAATGTCACAACCCCATATTCTTCTCATCAATCCCAACAGCTCCCCCGCGACCACGGACATGATGTGCGCGATCGCGGAGCGGGCCGCTGGCGAGAGGGTTGCCATCGTCTGCGCGACGGCGACCCGCAGCCCCGCCATGATCGTCACGGTGCCGGAGCTGGAAGCCTCGGCAGCTGAAGTGGTGGAACTGGGCGCCGCCCATGGCGAAAACTGCCTGGGCATCATCGTCTCCGCTTATGGCGATCCGGGCCTCGATGTCCTGCGCGCACAGGTCGATATTCCCGTCGTCGGCATCTGCGAAGCATCGATGCTCGCTGCGGCCAAAGGCGGAAGGCGCTTCTCGGTGGCGACGGTCACGCCGGACCTCCTCGACCACATTGCCGCCAAGGCCGAGGCGCTCGGGCTGGGCGGTCTCTATGCCGGTGCGCGCTGCTCGGATGGTGATGCGCGGGCGCTGGCCGGGAACGCCGAAGCCCTTGATCGCACCCTCGGTGAACTGGTGCGCCTCAGCATCGAGGACGACGGCGCCCAGGCCGTCATCATCGGCGGCGGGCCGCTGGGGGCAGCGGCAGACCGGCTGCGCCCTCTCTTTCCGGTGCCCGTCCTTGGTCCCATTCCGTGCGCGGTGGAGCATCTGCTCGACCGTGCCGCCTGACCTTGTCGCGGCTGGATGTCGGCCACCGGCCGGTTTCCAGCCGAACCGTACCAAGGAGCGTTCAAACCGAAAAGCTCATATGCGTCCCATATGGTTAGCTGCATGTGTCAGTCGCGAAGCGCTGTTCGGCGGGCGACGTCGGCCCAGAAGGGCAGCGTTCCGGCAAGGCCGCGGCCCTCGCGCCCTTCCGGCGAGCGCCAGCCGCCCGTCGCACCGCACCAGGAGGACGCATGCCAGACGCTCCGCCCCCGATCATCACGCAGGAAATCCGGATCGTTGATCCCGCCGGTGAGCCCCGGCTCATCCTTTCGGCAGCCGGCGGCACGCCGTCGGTCGTGTTGCTCGGAAGCGACGCGACGCCCAAGGCCAGGCTGGCGCTGGATGCGGATGGACGTCCCTCCCTGGTGCTCTCCAATCCCGACGGAAACGGCCCGTTTGCGGCGATCGAGATCGATGACAAGGGCGCGCACGTGAAGTTCGACCGCCCCGGCGGGGCATCGTCCTATCTGTTCCTCAACACCGGCGGCGGCTCCGGCCTCGTGCTGATTGACGGCACCGGCAAGCGCCGCGTGAGCGTGGTGGTCGGACCCGACGGCCACGTCGCCGTGCAAGGCTTTGAAGGATCTGATCCCTTGCCGCAGCCCTAGGCTCAGGACCTATTAATTTGGTTCTAGATGTGATTCACGGTCTCCATTGAGGAGGCCGTGATGGGTGACTTGTTCCTGTTGAGCGAACGT
>NZ_SOBM01000013.1:0-90554 GCF_004364705.1 Azorhizobium sp. AG788 | reverse complement strand
CCGTCAATTCGTGTCGGCGCATCGCTCTCTCCCCTATCGAGAGAGCTTGAATCACGCTCCTAGCCGGCAGACAAATTTATGGGGCCACTGCCTAGGCCACCACCAAGGGCGCCATTCACAACCTCACGGCCGGGCTGGCCCAGGCGCTGGCCGACCGCAACGTGCGGGTGAACGCGGTGGCGCCGGGTCCCATCTGGACGCCGCTCATCCCCTCCACCATGTCGGAAGATGCCGTGAAGAATTTCGGGAAATACGTGCCCATGGGGCGCCCCGGCCAGCCGGCGGAACTCGCCACGGCCTATGTGATGCTGGCGGACCCGAAGTCGAGCTATGTCTCCGGGGCGACCATCGCTGTCACGGGTGGCAAGCCGTTTCTCTGAACGCCTGCGGGAGGCGGTCCGATACCCTGGCGACCTGATCTCGGCTTGGAGGAGCCTCCGCCCCTCTCCGCCGGAGCTCGGGAAAATAAATCCCGGAGCGCTTTCAGGCCGAGCGTCTTCCATATTCCTTCATGAAATCAGCATGAGCTACGCTTCCGTCTTCGGCAGCGCTCGCGCTTGTGCGTGAACTGCGGTGCTTTTGCTTCATGTGCCGTTCATCGGCACCGTGCACCCTCTCTCAAGGAGGACGCATGGAATTTACGGTGATGGGCACGATCCTGGGGATCTTTCTCGCCTGCCTGTGCGGCGTCGCCTGGACGATCTGGCGATCCTGAACAGCGCCGGGCGGATGTGTCCGTACGGTGCTTGGAACGTGTTCGCTTACTGACCTTTCACTTATCAGGTGAGTTTTCGAACCGTCGACATTCTGCTCCTCGGCCTCAGCGCCGTGCCGTCCCTCCCGGAAAATCGTCTTCTGACCCGGAACGTTGTGCTCGCCGGCAGCCCGTCGGAGATATGGACGCCCGTCCCACAGCCCCGCCATGCCCGCCTTCGCCCGTCATCAACGGCTTCATCGCGCGCGTCGATACCTCCCGGCTGCGGGCGAACATCGGCGCTCACGTCGCATCGAGCTGTCCCCGCTGGTGGGTCGGCGAGGCCTCACCAGGAAGGCCCGCCACAAGCCACCGACCGGCTCGGGTCGCCTCGATACCAACATGACCCGCGCGCCCGGCTCGCCAGACCCCTCGCTCTTCCCCCGGCAGAGCGTTCTACCTGCCGGGCTGCCGAGACGTCTCAAGGCCGCCTCGAAGTCGGGCAGACGACGACGCGATAACAAGATCGCATGCGCGCATTTGGTCATACCAATTACGAACATACATCCTTTACATCGCATCCCCTCTGCTCCTATAGAAGCGAAATCGTTCCACTCGATACCATTTGGTCCGACCACTCATGCGCACGCACCACCCCTCTTCCGGCTCCCATGACGGGCGGGCTTTGGCGGTGCGGCTGGTGGAGGCGTTGGAGGCGCGGATCGCGGCCCTCGGCGCGGGCGACCGGCTGCCGGCGGAGCGGGTGCTGGCGCAGGAGCTCGGCGTTTCGCGATCGAGCATCCGCGAGGCCATCCAGCAACTCGTGAGCCGCGGGCGCCTTGTGGCGCGGCAGGGCGGCGGCACCTTCGTGCAGGAGCCGGATCACGCCTGGACCGGGGGCGGGCTCATCGCGCCGCTCGCCCCGCTGGTGCGGGACGATCCCGCCTACTGGCGCGATGTGATCGAGATCCGCCGCTCTCTGGATGCCAGCGCCGCCTTCTTCGCCGCCACCCGTGCCACGGCGGAAGACAAGGCGCGGCTGGAAGCCTGCCTCGCCCAGATGAGTGCGCGCCACAGCCCCGGCGATCCGGAAGAGGATGCGCGGGCGGATGTGGCATTCCACATGGCCGTGGCGGATGCCTCGCACAATCTTGTGCTGCGCCATGTGATGGCCGGGCTGCTGGACCTGCTCCAGGCCAGCATTTCCCAGAGCCTCGCCAAGCTTTATTCCGTGCCGCGCACCTTCGAGACGCTGGAGCGCCAGCATCGCGTGCTGGCGGAGGCCATCCTCGCCGGCACGCCAGAGACGGCGCGGGACGCCGCGCTTCAGCATCTCGACTTCGTCGAACAGACGCTCCGCCAGATCGAAGAGGACGCCGCGCGCCTGCGGCGGGCCTCCATGCCCTTACGCCAAAAAGGAAACGCCCGATGATCATCTCGTCACCGAACGACTATCGCGCCGCCGCCAAGAGCCGGCTGCCGCCCTTCCTCTTCCATTATGTGGATGGCGGTGCCTATGCCGAATACACGCTGCGGCGGAACGTGGAGGATCTCAGCCACATCGCCCTGCGCCAGCAGGTGCTGCGCAATGTGGCGGACCTCAGCCTCGAGACCGAGTTGTTCGGCCAGAAGCTCACCATGCCCGTGGCGCTCGCGCCCGTGGGGCTGACGGGCATGCTGGCGCGCCGAGGCGAGGTACAGGCGGCGAAGGCCGCACAGGCCAAGGGCGTGCCCTTCACCCTCTCCACCGTTTCCGTCTGCCCCATCGAGGAGGTACAGAGTCAGTGCGCCAAGCCCATCTGGTTCCAGCTCTATGTGCTGAAGGACCGCGGCTTCATGCGCAACGCGCTGGAGCGGGCGCAGGCGGCGGGCATCACCACGCTGATCTTCACCGTGGACATGCCGGTGCCCGGCGCGCGCTATCGCGATGCCCATTCGGGCATGTCCGGCCGCAGCGGGCCGACCCGCCGCGTCCTTCAGGCCATGGTGCATCCGCGCTGGGCGCTGGATGTGGGCCTGCTGGGCAAGCCGCACGATCTCGGCAACATCTCCACCTATCGCGGCAAGCCCACGAACCTGGCCGACTACATCGGCTGGCTGGCCGCCAATTTCGATCCCTCCATCAGTTGGAAGGATCTCGAATGGATCCGCTCCTTCTGGAAGGGGCCCATGATCATCAAGGGCATCCTTGATCCGGTGGATGCGCGCGATGCGGTGTCCTTCGGCGCCGACGGCATCGTGGTGTCGAACCACGGGGGCCGGCAGCTCGATGGCGTGCTCTCCTCGGCCCGCGCCCTGCCCGCCATCGCGGATGCGGTGGGCGATGATCTGACGGTGCTGGCGGATTCCGGCATTCGCACCGGGCTCGACGTGGTGCGCATGCTGGCGCTGGGGGCCAAGGGCGTGCTGCTGGGCCGGGCGTTCGCCTATGCCCTCGCCACGCATGGACAGGCGGGCGTCGCCAACCTGCTGGACCTCATCGAGAAGGAAATGCGGGTGGCCATGGCGCTCACCGGCGCCCGCTCCATCGCGGAAATCTCGCGGGACAGCCTCGTCGGCCTGCCGCGCTGAAATGGCGATGGCGCCGGGCGGTGTCCCCGCCCGGCGCCATCGTGTCCTGCCAGAAGGCTCAGGCGGCCGCCACCGAGCGCAGGAAGCCGTCGATCTCCGATTGCAGCCGGCTCGTCGCCTCCTTCACCGAACGCGAGGCGTTCAGCACCCGCGAAGCGGAGGCATCCGTGCCCTGCACCGCCGAATTGAGCTGCTGGATGTCGTCCGCCACCGCGCCGGTGCCGTTGGCCGCGCTATCGATGTTGTTGCCGATCTGGTTCGTGGTCGCGCTCTGCTGCTCCACCGCGGCGGCAATGGAGCTGGCGAAGCTGTCCACATTCTCGATGGTGCCCGAGATGGTGCGGATGGCTTCCACAGCATGCTGCGTCTCGGCCTGAATGGCCGAAACCTGCGAGATGATCTCGCTGGTAGCCTTGGAGGTCTGGGCGGCCAGCTCCTTCACCTCGGCGGCGACCACGGCAAAGCCCCGGCCCGCCTCGCCGGCGCGCGCCGCCTCGATGGTGGCGTTGAGGGCGAGGAGATTGGTCTGTCCGGCGATGGCCTCGATGAGGCTCACCACGTCGCCGATGCGGTTCGCGGCATTGGCGAGGCTGGCGATCTTCTCATTGGTCGAGCGGGCATCCGCCGCCGCATGGCCGATCATCTCGGAGGTGGAGGCCACCTGACGGGAAATCTCGCCGATGGAGCTCGCCATCTGCTCGGCGGCGGCTGCCACCGATTGCATGTCGGCGGACGCGCGGGCCGAGGCCTCGCTGGCCGAATGCGCGCGCTCCTTGCTCTCGGTGGCCGAGTGCGAGAGCTGCGAGGACACCGCTTCCAGATCCGTGGAGGCAGTCGTGGCCTCGCCGATCATGGCGGCGGCGGCCTCGCGGAAGCGGGCGATCAGGCTGTCGATGGCCTTCTGCCGTGCCTCCTGCGCCGCCTGGGCCTCGGCGCGAGCAGCCTCAAGCTCGTGCCGCTCGATGGCATTCTGGCGGAACACCTCAACAGCGCGGGCCATGTCGCCGATCTCGTCCTTGCGCTCCAGCCCGTCGAGCCGGATGGAGGTGTCGTCGCCGGCGAGCGCCCGCATCTTGTCGGTGATATCCGTGATCGGCTGCGTGAGAAGCTGGGCGCCGACCCAGACCAGCACGAGCACGAGCACGAGCACGATGGCGGCGATGCCGCCCATCATGTTGCGGGCGTCCGTCACGGTCTGGAGCGCATCGGCCTTCGGCACGGTGAGGATCAGCGTCCAGCGCTCGCCGACGCCAGCGATCTGCACCTGGCTCGCGAAGGCATAGAAGGTGGCGCTGTCATAGGTGCCGGTAAGGGTGAAGGCGAGGCGGATCAGCGTGGTGCACACGCCGCAGAAGGTCTTGCCCTCATCCGTATAGATGATGCGCTGCACGGGCTTGCCGCCAGCAGCGTCCTTGACGAGCGCGGTCAGGGCGGGGTCCGTCACGGCGCCGCCAACGCGCTCGGCCTCGGCGCCAGCGAGCCAGTTGCCGTCCGAGCCCACGACGGCCGCAACACCGGTGCCGAAGGGCTTCAGGTCCGCGACGGTGCGGGCGATCCGCTCCAGCGGCAGGTCCACCGCGACGACGCCGATGGGGGTGCCCGCGCGGCGGACGGGGACCGCCACGGTCACGACCTTCACCGGGCGCCCGCCGAAGACCGCCGCATAGGCGGGCGTCGCGACCGCCCGCCCCTGCTGGACGGCGGATGGATACCAGCGCTGCGCCGCCCCATCCTGAGAGACATTGACCGCCTCGCGGGCCACTGAGCCGCCCGCATCGCGATAGAAGCGGGCGGAGAAGCGACCCGTCGAATCCGCAAGGGCGTGGCCGGCGAAATCCTTGTCCTGCCCGTCGAGCTTGCCGCTCTCGAAGGCCAGCGTCATGCCGGCCAGCGCCGGATTCTCGGCAACGAGGCCGGAGAGAACGAAGCCCAGACGATCCCGATCACCGCCCTTCTCGCCGATGAAGCCCTCGATGGCGGTGGCCGCAGCACGGGCGGTGAGCGCGGCCTCCTCCACCTGCGCGGCGATGGTGCGCGCGGAGTCCTTGGCCAGCGCCTGGCCCCGACGCTCGGCATCGAGCTG
Organism: Azorhizobium sp. AG788; assembly: GCF_004364705.1. Taxonomy (NCBI): domain Bacteria; kingdom Pseudomonadati; phylum Pseudomonadota; class Alphaproteobacteria; order Hyphomicrobiales; family Xanthobacteraceae; genus Azorhizobium; species Azorhizobium sp. AG788. Next base: position 85,206 of record NZ_SOBM01000013.1, on the reverse strand, counting down.
GACCGCCGAGGTCATGGTGTAGAGGCCGATGGCGCCAACCACCATGAGGCCGATGCCGAAAAGGGCCCCGGCGAAGCCGACGAGCTTGGTACGAATAGGCAGATCGGAAATACGCATAGAACTCCCTCGCCTTCCAACGAGCACGCGGCTCGCCTTCCGGAGTCCGAAAAGACCCCGGCGCATGGAGTTGAGTATCCGTACATGCCGGCTTCAGGCTTGAACGGAGACGGCAATGCGCCGCTCCGCTCGACCCCCGTCAGAATGCGCCCGCTGTGCGGCGCGCCTCCCTAGCCCCGACCGCCATTTCGGCGCATCAACTTCCGTTGGGCGAAACCTGACGGCAGACGATGGCCGGCGCTTTGCGGAAGATCATATTCGCAGCCAAATTGCCGCATGCGGCGTCGCGGCCATGCGCGGACAGGCATTTGCCAGCAATGGATTACCGCCGAAAGCGGGCCGCCGCGTAGGGGCGGATGTCCCGCTCGGGCGGACGGCCCGCGATGATGTCCGCCACCAGCCGGCCGGTGATCGGTCCGCTGGCGAGCCCCACATGGCCATGACCGAAGGCATGGACGATATCCGTGCAGGCCGAGGCTTGACCGATTACCGGCACGCCGTCCGGCGTCGAGGGCCGGTGGCCGAGCCAGCGCGAGAGACGGGCTTCCGGAACCTGTCGCGGCAGGCCGGGATAGGTGTTCAGCAGATGGTCCAGCAGAACGTCGGCCCGCTTCCAGTTGGGCGCCGCGGTGACGGCGGCAAGTTCCACCTGCCCCGACGCCCGAAGTCCGGCACGGGTGGGCGTATTGGCCATCTTGCCGTCGCTGGGCATCACCGGCAGGTGCGGGCCGCTCTCGGGTGCTGCGACGACCACGTGATAGCCCCGCTCGCTGGCGAGGCTCACCTTGTCGCCGGCTTCGGCAGCCAATGCCTTCGAGTGGACGCCGGCGGCGATGACGGCGCGGTCGCAGGGCACGGAGCCCTTCGCGGTGCGGACCACCTGAAGCCGCCCGCCCACGATGTCAAACCCGGTCGCGGCCGCCTCGATGCGGGTCAGGCCCCGGCTTTCGGCGAAGGCCACAAGGCCCGCGACGTAAGCACCGGGATCCACGCAGTGCGCGCCCGCTTCCACCAGCGCGCCGAAGCTGTAGCGGGGGTGCAGCGTCGGCTCCAAGGCCTTGAGCGCCTGGCCGTCCAGCTCGCGCCAGACGATGCCGTTGTCCCGCCGCAGCCGCCAGGCCAGCGCTTCGGCCTCGAAGGCCGCACGGTCCGGATAGGCATAGAGCAGCCCCTTGCGCTCCACGAGATCGGACAGCCCGGTCTCCCCCGCCAGCGCCATATGGCGTTCAGGAGCGTCCGCGAGCAGCGCCTTGAGGGCGCGGGCGGTGGCCTCCACCTTCGGCACGGTCGCGCCGGCGGCGATGAAGCGCAGCAGCCAGGGGGCGAGCGCCGGCAGCGCCGTCCAGCGGATGGTGAGCGGCCCCAGCGGGTCCATCAGATAGCCCGGCACCTTCTTCCAGAGGCCGGGCATGGACATGGGCACAACGGAGGCCGGGCTGAGCCATGCGCCATTGCCGAAGCTCGCCGCCTGCGGACCGCCGGGCTGCCCCGGCTCCACGAGCGTGACGCGATGGCCGTCCCGCTGGAGTTCAAGCGCGGTTGAGGCGCCGACGATGCCGGCACCGATGACGACGATATGGAGGCTCATGGGTCTGGTCCGGAAACAGGCTTCAGCGCTCGGCGAGGATCTTGGCGTTGCCGCGCAGCGAGGCCTCGCTGATGGAAATGCCGAGGCCGGGACCATCGGGCACGATCACATGACCCTCGCTGTTAGCGATGCGCTCTTCCAGCACGTCCTCGGTGAGCACATGGTGGGGCATGTAGAATTCGCAGCCGAGCGAGATGCCCGGCGTCGCGGCGATGAGTTGCGTGCCGGCGGCGAGCGCGATGCCGCCTTCCCAGAGCGTGCCGCCATAGCCCGGCAGGCCGGCGGTGTCGGCAATGGCCATGAGGGCCTGCGCCTTCATGAGGCCGCCGCACTTCATGATCTTGACCGAGATGGCATCCGCCGCCTGCCGGCGCACCACCTCCATGAGGTCCACCGCATCGAAGCAGCTTTCATCCGCGAGGATCGGCGTGTCGAGCGCGGCGGCAAATCCGGCCATGGCGTCGAGATGGCGGCGCGGCACCGGCTGTTCGATGAAGGTCGGGCGGAAGGCGTCCACATCCCGCAGGATCTTCATGGCGCCGAACGGCGTCAGGGCCTGATTGAAATCGAGCCGCAGGTCGATGCGCTCGCCGAACTCGCCGCGCATCACTTCCAGGATGCGCAGCTCTTCCGCGTGCGGCTTCACGCCGGTCTTCATCTTGAAGACCGTGTGCCCGGCCGGGACCATGGCGCGCATCCGCTCGAGATCCGCGTCGAAGTCCGGGTCCGCGATGGAAAAGGACAGCGGGATGCGATCGCGCACCCGTCCGCCCAGCAGGTCCGCCACGGAGAGGCCCGTCGCCTTGCCAAGGATGTCCAGCAGCGCCATTTCCACCGCCGCTTTGGCCTCGCCATGGCCCACCAGCACCTTGTCCATGCGCGCCATCAGCTCGCGCACGCGCTTGATGGGCGCGCCGAGGATGAGCGGGCGCAGATAGATGTCGAGGGCGGAGAAGGCGGCTTCCGGCGTGCCGGTGAACACCTCCCACGGGGCCGCCTCGCCCCAGCCCACGATGCCGTCGGCGCTGGTGACTTCCAGCAACACGCGCTTCACCGAGCCCTTCACATTGCCGACGCCCTGAAGGCGGGCCATCTTGATGGGGCTCTCCACGAGGAAGATGCGGATACGCTCGACGACGCTGTCCCAGCTCATCGCGGGGTCCTTTCAGGCAGATATCGGTGCGGCGGGAGGCCGAGGATCAGGCGCTCGGCGCCGGTGCCTCGCCGCGCTTGTGGAAGTGGGACAGGAAGGCTCGGGTCGCGGCTTCGCGAGGGGTGTCGATCACCTCGCGGGCCGGCCCCTCCTCCACCACCACGCCGTCGCGCATGAAGACCACGCGGTCGGCCACCTCGCGGGCGAAGGCGATCTCGTGGGTCACGATGACCATGGTCATGCCCTCGGCGGCGAGTCCGCGCATGACGTTCAGCACCTCGCCCACCAGTTCGGGGTCGAGGGCGGAGGTGGCCTCGTCGAACAGCATGACCTCCGGCTCCATGGCGAGCGCACGGGCGATGGCTACGCGCTGCTTCTGACCGCCGGAGAGCTTGCTCGGATAGGCGTCCGCCTTGTCCGCGAGGCCCACCTTGGAGAGCAGGCGCCGGGCCAACGGCTCGGCATCCGCTTTCTTCATGCCGCGCACGGTGAGCGGGCCTTCCATCACGTTGGCGAGCACGCTCATGTGCGGGAACAGGTTGAAGTGCTGGAACACCATGCCGGTGTTGGCCCGGAAGCGGGCGATCTCCTTCACGCCCGGCAACCTGTCGCCGGAGCCGAAGGCGAAGCTGTCGCCGCCCACCCGCACGCGCCCGCCATCGGGCAGCACCAGCAGGTTCATGCAGCGCAGAAGCGTGGACTTGCCGGAACCGGAGGGCCCGATGAGGGCCACCACGCCCCCCGCGTCCACACGCAGATTGATGTCCTTCAGCACTTCGAGATCACCGAAGCGCTTGCGCAGGGCCGCGACCTCGATCTTGGGTTCGGGCATGGGTCCGGTCCTCAATCGGTCACGGCGAGCCGCGCCTCGCCCCGGCGCACCAGCACGGTGAGCGGGAAGAGCGCGAGGAAATAGATGATCGCGATCACCGTGTAGAGCTCCAGCGGGCGGTAGCTGTCATGGGCGGCCACCTGCCCCTGATAGAGCAGGTCCGGCACCGCCAGCACGGAGACCAGCGAGGTGTTCTTGAACTGGATGATGGACTGGTTCATCAGCGGCGGCACCATGCGCTTCAGCGCCTGCGGCAGCACGACACGACGCATGATCTGGGACGGCACCATACCGAGCGCCTCGCCGGCTTCCGTCTGGCCGCGGTCGATGGAGACGATGCCGCCGCGGATGATCTCCGCATAGAAGGAGCCGCCATAAAGCGAGAGCGCGAGGATGCCGGCCGTGAAGGCGGACATCTCGATGCCCGTCAGGATGGGCATGGCGTAATAGAACCAGATGAGCTGCACGAGGACCGGCGTGCAGCGGAACACCTCGATATAGGCCGAGGCCAGCCAGCCCACCGGGCGGAAGGGGGAGAGCTTGGCGAGGCCCGCCAGCAGGCCGATGGCCAGCCCCAGCACGACGATGGCGATGGTGAAGGCAACCGTAACCCCGAGGCCGTCCAGCAACAGCCAGCGATAGGACCAGACGAGCCCGAAATCCCAGTGATACATCGAAGGTCCTCAATCGACGACGAACACCGGGCGGCGTGAGGTGACCCACCGCCGCCCGGTATGAGTGCGTCAGAGCTGGATGCCAGCCGGCATGTCCGCTTCCGTGACGCCCACCAGCTCCATGTTCGTGACGATGGCGGAGCGGATGAAGCCGAGGCCCTTGTTGTATTCGATCCAGGTGTTCACGTAATCGCGCCAGGTCTTGTCGTTCTCACGCCGGAAGCCGGCGTTGGAGGTGGTGGAGAAGACCGGGGTCGGCACCAGAAGCTGACCCACATTGGGGTTCTTCTTGCGCACGGTGAGGGCGAGCATGAGGATGATGCACTGGGCATCCACGCGGCCGGAGACGAGTGCCATTGTGGCCTCGTCCGCCGTCTTCAGGCGCACGATCTGCGCCTTCGGGCACAGGCGCGAGACCACCTGATCGTGGGAGGAGCCCACATCCACCGCGATCTTGACGTTCGGGTCGTTCAGCTCGGCCCAGGTCTTCGGCGCGAAGTCCTTCCTGGTGAGCATGGTGAAGGCGTTGGAGAAGACGGGGACGGAGAAGTCCACCACCAGCGCGCGCTTCGGCGTCGGGTTGAGGCCGAAGAAGATGTCGATCTTGTTGGCCTGAAGATCGAGCACCGAATTGCCCCAGGTGGTCTCGGTGATCTCCAGCTGGCACTCCAGCTCGTCGGCCAGCGCCTTGGAGATGTCGATATAGAAGCCCTTCCACTGACCGGTGGCGAGGTCCTTGTTGTAATAGGGCGCGCCGCCGGCGACCGCGCCGATGCGCAGCTTCTTGGTGCGGCGGATGCGGTCGAAGGTGCTCTCGTCGGCGCTCTGGGCGGCGGCGGGCGTGATGAGCCCGCCCATGGCGGCGGCGGCCGTGGCCCCGGCGCCGAGCAGGGTGGCAAGGTTCCTACGCGAGATCATCGGTCCCCTCTTCGGTTATGATTTGATCCTTTCGGAGCTTGTTTCGCTTCCGTTGTCAAATGGGCAGAACCGTTGAGGCGCGCCCTCATCCCGCCTTTCGCAGGGGAATTTCATCGCTTGCGATGTCACCCCCATGTCCGGCGCGGGGCGCGACACCCGAGCCTTGCGCGAGGCGCAGACCTGCGGTGGTGGAGAGGAAGGCGGGAAGGCTCGCATCCTCCTGCCGGACGAATCCCTTCTGAGGCAGTTTGCCGGTGAGGAAGAGCTCCACCATGGAGACGCAGCCCGCCGCGGTGGTGAGCTGGATGGCGCTCATCTCCGGGGCGCCGTAATAGCGCAGCACCGTGCTGTCCTCCTCCAGCCGCCCGTTGCGCTCGCCCACCCCGGTCACGAACACCACCACCACATCCTTGCGGGTGAAAGGCGCCGCGCGGTTGAGGATGCGGCGGAGAGTCTCGCGATCGTCGGCAAGTTCGAGGCCGCGCAGGAGCAGCTTCATGATCTCCGCGTGTCCCGGATAGCGCAGCGTCTTGTAGCTGAGATCGCTCACCCGCCCGTCGAGCGTCTCTGTCAGCGTGCCCAGCCCGCCGGAGGTGTTGAACGCCTCGTAGGAGACGCCATCGATCATCACGTGCTCCAGACCCTCCAGCGCCGGCACGAGGGTGGCACGCCCCTCGAAGACGATCTCGCAGGGGTTGCAATATTCATTGATGAGCCCGTCCACCGACCAGGTGACGTTGTAGCTGAGCGCGTTGGTGGGATAGAGCGGCAGGGCGCCGACGCGCATCTTCACTGATTTCACCCGCTCGAAGCGCGCCGCCATGTCGGCGCCGAGGATGCAGATGAAGCCGGGCGCGAGCCCGCATTGCGGCACCAAAGCCACGTCGGCGGTCTCGCCCAGCGCCTTGATGAAGGCGGTGGTCTCCACATCCTCCGTGAGATCGAAATAGTGCGTGCCCGTCGCCACGGCGACGCGGGCGATGGTCTTGTTGAGGAAATAGGGACAGGCACTCACCACGATGTCCTGGCGGGTGAGAAACACCGTGAGCGCCGCCTCGTCCGCCACATCCAGCGGTGCGACCTCGAAAGCGCCCCCGGCGAAGGGGGCGAGCTGGACGGGATTGGCATCGGCGAGGGTCACGGCATGCCCCTGTTCCGCCAGCATGGCGGCAATGACGGAGCCGATCTGGCCGGCACCGAGGACGGCGATGCGCTTGAAGGGAGCAGACATGGGTTCGGCCTCCGGAACAGGAAAGAAGTCCCGGCCATGGTGCGGCCATCGTTCGGCGGAAGAAACCGTGAGCCTGACGATATAAATGGCGCATAAAGACGATCTGCCGTAGCTTTTCGGCATGTTGCCGATCGACGCCACGGACCAAGCCCTGCTGACCCTGCTGCGGGAGAATGCCCGCGCTCCCACCGCCGACCTCGCCCGCCAGCTCGGGCTCTCCCGCACCACCGTGCAGAGCCGGATCGAGCGGCTGGAACGGCGGGGGGTCATCACGGGCTATGGCGTGCGGATCGCCGATGCCTACGAGCAGGGGCTCATCAAGGCCCACGTCCTTATAACCGCCGCTCCCAAGCTCGCCCGCCGCGTGGAGGGGGAATTGCGCGCCCTGCCGGCCGTGCGCACCCTGCATTCGGTGAGCGGCGCGTTCGACCTCATCGCGGTGGTGGTGGCGCCGTCCGTGAAGCAACTGGACGAGATCGTCGATCAGATCGGCCAGTTGGAAGGCGTGGAGCGGACCCTGACCTCGGTCATCCTCTCCACGCGCATCGACCGCTAACCCCCTCATAATACCTCTAACAACCTAGCCCGCCGCAAGCTTCATCGGCTTATAGTGTCGAGGCAGCCGTGATTCGCGGGCTGTGGTCTGGTGCCCCGAGGGAGAGGCGCATGAACGAAACGGATCAGCTGGGCGCCGAAAGCCACGAGCAGGGGCTGACCGCCGATGACGCCCTGTCGCGGATCGAAAGCGTCGCCGCGCTTTTCGATGCCATGAGCCATGGGGCTGGCACAGAAGCCGCCGCGCAGAACTGATTTTTCGGACGAAACAGCCCTAGGACCGCAGGCCCAGAGGCTGGTCGCCGGGGCGGTCCAGTTGTTCCAGATGGCGCCGCAGGTGAAAGACGAAGGCCCGCGCCGCGTCCGGCAAGGTGCGTCCCAGCATGGACTGGATCTCGTAGCGCCGTTCGTTTGACGTCTTGCTCCTGAGCGGCAGGGCCACCACGTGGAAGCGCCAGATGCGCGAGAGCACGGTGATGCGCCCCGTCACCGTCACGCCACCGCCCGTCTCCGCGAACCGCCACAGGCCGGACATGTAGTTGGTCGTGAGCATGGGCTCAACGGCGATCCCCTCCGCACCGCACACCAGATCGAACAGCTGGCGTGCGGTCGTGTCCTTGGCCGGCAGGCCGAGGGGAAAGGCGGCGATGTCCGCGATCGTCACCCACGGCCGGTTGGCCAGCGGATGGTCGAGCCCCACCAGCGCCATCAGCGGCGCGCTGCCGCCGAACTCCACCTGGACGCTGGCGTCCGGCATGAAGCCGAAGGTGAGGCCGATATCGATCTCGCCCTCGCGGACCATGCGCGTCACCCCCTGCGGCGCGGCCACCCGCATGTCGAAGGCGATGCCGGGATAGGTATGCCGGAACATGCCGATGGCCTCCGGCATGAAATCGGTGGCAAACCCTTCCGTGCAGCCCACCCGCACGAGACCGCGCTCGAGGCCGCGCAGGCGGCGGATTTCGCTTACCACCTGCTCCTCGCCCAGCAGCGTGCGCCGGGCATGCTGGGCCAGAAGTTCGCCCGCCGCGCTCGGCACCATGCCGCGCGAGCGCCGCTCGAACAGAGGCGAGCCCAGCTCGGCTTCCAGTTTTGCGATCTGCCGGCTGATGGCGGAGGCGGCCACGTTCAGCCGCACGGACGCCTCGGCAATGGAGCCGGAGCGAACAACTTCAAGGAAGTACCGCAGTGCGGCGTCGCCCAACGTAACCCCCGGGTGCAGCGCGACAGGGCTTCATTGCCGAAACGGCAACGATAATCACGAAATATTCTAATTGCGATATCCGAAAGGCTCAATAAGCTGCCATGCCTAGATGTTGGGCGAACAGCACCGGCATCCAATATCAAACCCAGAGAGAGAACATGGCTTTCCTTCAGTCCCGTCTCTCACGTGCTCTCGCGGTGGCCATGTTCGCCATCGCTCCGGCGGCCGCTCACGCGGGCAAGGCCAACGACACGCTCGTCTATGCCTCGGATTCCGAGCCGGAGAATGTCAGCCCCTATCATAACAACGTGCGGGAAGGCGTCATCATCGCCCGCCACGTGTTCGACAACCTGATCTTCCACGATCTGGCCACCGGCAAATACGAGCCGCAGCTCGCCACCAACTGGACCTGGGTGGATCCGCAGACGCTGGACCTCACCATCCGCAAGGGCGTCACCTTCCACAATGGCGACCCGCTGACTGCCGACGACGTGGTGTTCACGCTCAACTACGTGGTGTCGCCGGACTCCAAGGTGGTGACCAAGCAGAACGTCAACTGGATCAAGAGCGCCGAGAAGATCGGCGACGACAAGGTCCGCATCCACCTCGTGGGCCCGTTCCCGGCGGCCATCGAATATCTCGCCGGCCCGGTGGTCATCTATCCGGAGAAGTACTTCAAGAAGGTCGGCCTCGACGGCTTCGCCAAGGCCCCCATCGGCTCCGGCCCCTACAAGGTGACCTCGGTCACGCCCGGCAAGGGCGTGAAGATGGAAAAGAACACCAGTTACTGGAAGGACAGCCCGCTCGGCCAGCCGAAGATCGGCAAGCTGGAATTCCGCATCATCCCCGATCCGGAGACCCAGGTGGCCGAGCTGATGACCGGCGGTGTGGACTGGATCTGGCGCGTGCAGGCCGACCAGGCCAAGCAGCTGGGCGCCGTGCCCAACCTCACCGTGCTCTCGGCCGAAACCATGCGCGTCGGCTTCCTCCAGTTCGACTCGCAGGGCCGCGCCCCCGGCTCCGAGCCGCTGAAGGATCCCCGCGTCCGCCAGGCCATCTCCTATGCCATCGACCGCAAGGCCATGGTGGACAATCTGGTGCGCGGCGGCGCCCGCGTCATGAACTCGGCCTGCTTCATCGATCAGTTCGGCTGCACCGACAAGGGCGTGCCGCGCTATGATTATGATCCCGCCAAGGCCAAGAAGCTGCTGGCCGACGCCGGCTATCCCAACGGCTTCTCCATCGACCTCTACGCCTATCGCGAGCGCGAATATGCGGAAGCGGTGGTCGGCTATCTCGGCGCCGTCGGCATCAAGGCGAAGCTGAACTTCATGAAGTATGCGGCCCTGCGCGAGCTGTCCCGCTCCGGCAAGGTTCCGATCTACTTCCAGACCTGGGGCTCCTTCTCGGTGGCCGATGCCTCCGCCTTCACCGGCGTGTGGTTCAAGGGCGACGAGGACGACATGACGCGCGACCAGCAGGTCACGGACATGCTCAAGAAGGCGGATACGACGGTGGAGACGGAAGCGCGGCTTGCCGCCTATTCCGAGGCTTTGAAGCTCATCGCCGAGCGCGCCTACCTGCTGCCGCTCTTCTCCTATTCGTCCAACTACGCCTTCACCAGCGACCTGAACTTCAACGCCCAGCCCGACGAGCTGCCGCGCTTCTTCAAGGCCCGCTGGCAGTGACCTCATGGACGGCGCGCCTTGGGCGCGCCGTCCGCCAACCGTGGCGTGCCTAAAGGCCCGCCCGGCCCGTCCGCCGCGATGGCGCTCATGCGCCCGGCGTCGACACCCTTTCCGGCGACACCGCGCCGGTCCGTTCGCAAGCGATCCGACGTCTTCCAGCCGTCTTGTCAAGGCGGCGTGAGAAGCCATTGAGGAAGCCTCGATGCTCGCCTTCACCCTTCGACGCCTCGTCGTCGCGCTCTCGGTGGCGTTCACCGTATCGGTGGTGGCCTTCGCGCTCCTGCACCTCTCGGGCGACCTCGCCACCACCATCGCCGGGCCGGAAGCCTCCCCGGCCCAGGTGGCGGAGGTGCGCGCGCAGTACGGCCTCGACCGGCCGCTGACGGCGCAATATCTCGACTGGCTCTGGAGCGCGCTGCATCTCGACTTCGGCCAGTCCTTCTATTTCCGCTCCAGCGTCGTCTCGCTGATCGCGGAGCGGATGCCGGTCACCCTTGAGCTCGGCGCCATCTCCCTCTTCATCTCGCTGGTCATCGCCGTGCCGCTGGGCGTGCTGGCGGCGGTGTTCCGGGGCACCATCATCGACCGCCTCGCCCTCACCTTCTGCGTGCTCGGGCAGGCTATTCCCACCTTCTGCCTCGGCCTCGGCCTCATCATCATCTTCGCGGTGAACCTGCGCTGGCTGCCGGTGTCCGGAAACGCCTCCTGGCAGAACTTCGTGCTCCCCTCCATCGCGCTCGGCTGGTACGCCGTGCCGGCGGTGATGCGCCTGTCGCGCAATGGCATGCTGGAAGTGCTCTCGGCGGATTACATCCGCACCGCCCGCGCCAAGGGCCTCTCGCCCGCGAAAGTCGTCCTCAAGCACGCGCTGCGCAACGCCATCATCCCGGTGGTGGCGCTGGCCGCCGTGCAGTTCGGCTTCATGCTGGGCGGCTCCATCGTGGTGGAGGCGGTCTTCTCCATGCACGGCATCGGCCATCTCGCCTGGGAGGCCATCGCCCGCAACGACTTCCCGGTGGTGCAGGCGGTCGTGCTCATCCTCGCTGCCATCTACATCACGCTCACCTTCCTCGCGGATGTGGTCAACGCCTTGCTCGATCCCCGGATGCGCGTCGCATGACTGACCTTGCCCCTTCCGCCACCGAGGCCTCGCGCCTTGATACGGCGCCGCCGCGCCGCTCCCCAGGCATGGCGCTGCTGCGCCGGAGCCTGCGCCATGGCGGGCTGATGGCCGGCGCCGTCATCCTTTTCCTCATCATCGCCCTTGCCCTGCTGGCGCCGCTGATCGCCCCGCACGATCCCTATGCGCAGGATCTCTCCCGCCGCATGATGCCACCGGTTTGGCAGGCCAAGGGCACGTGGGAGCACATCCTCGGCACCGACAAGCTGGGCCGCGATTATCTGAGCCGCCTGCTGTTCGGCGCGCGCATCTCGCTGCTGATCGGCGTGGTGACGGTGCTCATCTCCGGCACCATCGGCACGCTGCTCGGCGTCTGCGCCGGCTATTTCGGCGGCCGGGTGGATGCGGTGCTGAGCTACATCGTCACCACGCGCCTTGCCCTGCCCGTGGTGCTGGTGGCGCTGGCCTCCGCCGCCCTCGTCGGCTCCTCGTTGCAAGGCGTCATCATCGTGCTCGGCCTGCTGTTGTGGGACCGCTTCGCGGTGGTGACACGCTCGGCCACGCAGCAGATCGCCGGCAGCGACTATATCGGGGCCGCCAAGGCCATCGGCTGCTCGACGCCGCGCATCATCCTCTCGGAAATCCTGCCCAACATCCTCAATCCGCTGATCGTCGTGGCGACGCTGGAAATGGCCCACGCCATCCTGCTGGAAGCCGCGCTCTCCTTCCTCGGCCTCGGCGTGCAGCCGCCGCTCCCCTCGTGGGGCCTGATGATCGCCGAGGGCAAGCAGTACATGTTCTTCAGCCCCTGGGTCATCGCCGTGCCGGCCACCGCTCTGGTGTTCCTGGTCCTCGCCATCAACCTCCTCGGCGACGGCCTGCGTGACGTCACCGCGCCCGAGAACAGGAACTGAGCCATGGCTTTGCTGGAGGTGAAAGACCTCGTCATCGACATTCCGACCGAAGCCGGCGTGCTGCACGCGGTGAGCGGCATTTCCTTCTCGCTGGAGCGGGGCGAGACGCTGGCCATCGTGGGCGAGAGCGGATCGGGCAAGTCGCTGACCTCGCTGGCCCTGATGGACCTGCTGCCCAAGCGCGCCCAGCGCAAGGCGGCGAAGATCAGCTTCGACGGGGCCGACCTGATGACCATTTCCGCGGGTGGCATGCGCAAGCTGCGCGGCAACCGCATGGCGATGATCTTCCAGGAACCCATGACCTCGCTGAACCCCGCCTACACCATCGGCGACCAGCTGATGGAAGCCCTCACCTGCCATCGCAAGGTGAGCGCGAAGGAGGCGCGGGACCGGGCCATCCACCTGCTGGAGAAGGTGGGCATCACCGCCGCCGACCGCCGCCTCGGCCAGTATCCCCACCAGCTCTCCGGCGGCCTGCGCCAGCGCGTGATGATCGCCATGGCGCTCATGTGCGGGCCGGACCTCATCATCGCCGACGAGCCCACCACCGCGCTCGACGTGACCATTCAGGCGCAGATCCTGCACCTGATCGCCGATCTCCAGAAGGAGTTCGGCATGGCGGTGATCCTCATCACCCACGATCTGGGCGTGGTGGCCCGCGTCGCCGACAAGGTGGGCGTCATGTATGCCGGCCGCCTCGTGGAGACGGGCGCTGCCCGCGCGGTGTTCAAGCATCCGCGCCATCCCTATACGCGCGGCCTCTTGGACTGCATCCCGGTTCCGGGCCGCACCGTGCCGGGCATGCCGCTCGGCGCCATCCGCGGGCAGGTGCCGAACCTCATCGGCAAGCTCGAAGGCTGCGCCTTCCGCAATCGCTGCGATTTCGCCGGGCCGGAATGCGCCGGCGAGATCGCCATCGCCCATCCCGAGCCCGAGCATGACGTGCGCTGCGTGCGGATGCCGGTGCTGGAGGCCAGCGCATGACCGACACCGTCCTCGAACTCCGCAATGTCACGCGCACCTTCGGTGTGTCGCAAGGCATGTTCAACGGCCGGGCGACCCTCACCGCCGTGGCCGGCGTCTCGCTGAAGGTGAAGCGCGGCGAGGTCTATGCGCTGGTGGGCGAGAGCGGCTCGGGCAAGTCCACCCTCGCCAAGATGCTGCTGGGCCTGCTGCCGGCTTCGTCGGGCGAAATCCTGATCAACGGCAAGCCCATCAACGCCGCCGACCGCATCGCGGTGGCAAGGCGCATCCAGCCGATCTTTCAGGACCCCTATTCTTCGCTCAATCCGCGCAAGTCCATCGCCCAGCTCATCGCTCTGCCGCTGGTGGTGCACAAGATCGGGACCGCCGCCGAGCGGCAGCAGAAGGTGATGGAGATGCTGGACGTGGTGGGCCTGCCCCGCCGTCTGCTGGACGCCTCGCCCAGCCAGCTCTCCGGCGGCCAGCGCCAGCGCGTTGCCATCGCCCGCGCGCTGGTGATGCGGCCGGAGGTGGTGATCTGCGACGAGCCCACCTCGGCGCTGGACGTCTCCGTGCAGGCGCAGATCCTGAACCTGCTGCTGGAGCTGAAGCGGGAGCTGGGGCTCACCTATTTCTTCATCAGCCACAATCTCGCGGTGGTGGAGCATCTCGCAGACCGGGTGGCGGTGATGTATCTCGGCCGCTTCGTGGAAGAGCGTTCCCGCGCCGGCCTCTTCGCGGGGCCGGAGCATCCCTATGGCCGCGCCCTCCTTGAGTCCGTGCTCACGCCGGACCCGGACCTCGGCGTGCCGGACACCCATCTCGGCACCGCCTTCCCGAACCCGCTGACGCCGGTGCCCGGCTGCGCCTTCAATCCCCGCTGCCCCCGCGCCACCGATCTCTGCCGCAGCACGGCGCCGCCGGTGGTCGATCTGCCGGATGGCTTCGCCACCTGCCATTTCGCCACGCCCGCGCTGACCCAGAGCGCGGCTTGAGGACGGGCCGCGTCTGCCCGGCCGTCCCACCCCCCTCCCTGCCCTCCCCCACAAGGGGGGAGGGGTTTCCTCCCGCTAGATCCGCTCCCTCCCCCCTTGAGGGGGAGGCTGGGGAGGGGGGTAAGGCCCTCTCAACCCGAGCGCCCTTGCCCTGCCTTCCCCCTAAAAACCCTCCCCACAGAAGAAGCTGATCCCATGAGCCGCCAAGATGCCGTCGCCCGCGCTGCGGAATATTTCGACCGCGGAGACTTTCGCTCGGACCTCGCTCGCCGCGTCGCCATGGCCACCGAGAGCCAGACAGGCGAAAGCCTCGAGGCCCTGCGCGCCTATCTCACCGACGAGATGATTCCGACGCTGGAGAAGCTCGGCTTCTCCTCCCGCATCGTCGAGAATCCCGTGCCCGGCTATGGCCCGTTCCTGATCGCCGAGCGGCATGAGGCCGATGGCCTGCCCACCGTGCTTACCTATGGCCATGGCGATGTGATCTTCGGCCAGGAAGGCAGCTGGCGCGAGGGGCTTGCCCCCTGGACGCTGGTGGAGCAGGGCGACCGCTGGTACGGCCGCGGGACCGCCGACAACAAGGGCCAGCACTCCATCAACATCGCCGCGCTGGAGCAGGTGATGGCGGCGCGCGGCGGCAAGCTCGGCTTCAACTGCAAGATGCTCATCGAGATGGGCGAGGAAGCCGGCTCGCCGGGCCTGCGCGACATCGCAAGGATCGAGCGCGAAGCGCTCTCCGCCGACCTTCTCATCGGCTCGGACGGCCCGCGCCTCTCCGCCGTGCGTCCCACCGTCTTCCTCGGCTCGCGTGGCGCCTTCAACTTCGAGCTGGAGGTGAACCTGCGCGAGGGCGGGCATCACTCCGGCAACTGGGGCGGCGTGCTCGCCAATGCCGGTACGCTCCTCGCCCACGCGATCACGAAGCTCGTGGACCAGAAGGGCCGCATCCTCGTCGATGGCCTGACCCCGAAGGAGATTCCCGCCTCCGTCCGTGCGGCCCTCACCGACATCCAGCTCGAACAGGGCATGGGCGACCCGGAGATCGATCCCGACTGGGGCGAGCCGGGCCTGACGCAGGCGGAGAAGATCTTCGCCTGGAACACGCTGGAAGTGCTGGCCTTCAAGACCGGCGCGCCGGAAGCCCCCGCCAATGCCGTGCCGCCCTCGGCGCGTGCGACCATGCAGTTGCGCTTCGTCGTGGGCACCGATCCGAACACCATCATCCCGCTGGTGCAGGCGCATCTGGACGCCGCCGGCCTCTCGCAGGTGCGGGCGCGCCCCTCTCGCATGGCGACCTTCGAGGCCACCCGCGTCGATCCCGAGGATGCGTGGGTGAAGTGGGCGCTCGCCTCCATCGAGACCACCACCGCCAAGAAGCCCGCCCTGCTGCCGAACCTCGGCGGCTCGCTGCCGAACGACGTGTTTGCGCTCATCCTCGGCATGCCCACCGTGTGGGTGCCGCATTCCTATCCCGCCTGCTCGCAGCACGCGCCAAACGAGCATCTGCTCGCCTCCGTCGCGCGGGAGGCTCTTCAACTCATGGCCGGCCTGTTCTACGACCTCGGAGAAGATGGTTCCTCGATCCTGAAGGCGCGCGCCGCATGAGCACCCTGCCTACCCCCACCGGCCTTGATGCCGCGCTGGCCGAAAAGGTCGTCGCCTGGCTCGCACCCCGGTTCGACGAGATGGAGGCGCTGCTGAAGCGCCTCGTCAACATGGAGTCGAGCAGCTTCGACAAGGAGGGCACCGACAAGGTGGGCGAGGTGATCGCCGAGATCCTCACCGCCGAGGGCATCCTCGTCACCCGCCTGCCGCAGCAAGGCTATGGCGACGTGTTCCGGGCCGAGGTGCATGGCCGCGCCGGCGGCGCCCACGCACTGCTGCTGGGCCACCGCGACACGGTGTTCGCCAAGGGCACGGTGGCGAACCGGCCCTATTCCCGGAAGGACAAGCTCGCCTTCGGCCCCGGCGTCTGCGACATGAAGGCCGGGCTCGTCACCAACATCTTCACCCTGCGCGCCATCAAGGCGGTGGGCGGCCTCTCCTTCCCCGTGGTGGCGCTCTTCACGGGGGATGAGGAGATCGGGTCCGGCACCGGCCGCCCGGAGATCGAGCGGGCGGCACACGGCGCCCGGGCGGTCCTCAACACCGAGCCCGGCCGGGTCTCCGGCAATGTGGTGACCGGCCGCAAGGGCGGCGGCTCTTTCCTGATCAAGGTCACCGGCAAGGCGGCCCATTCCGGCGTCAACCACAAGGACGGCGCGAGCGCCATCGAGACGCTCGCCCGCAAGATCGTGAAGCTGCACGCCCTCACGGATTATGAGGCCGGCATCACCACCAATGTGGGCGTCATCAAGGGCGGCAACACCCACAATACGGTCGCCCCGTGGGCGGAGGCCGAACTGGACCTGCGCTTCGTGACGCTGGACCAGCACAAGGCGGTGACGGCGGAGATCGAACGCATCGTCGCCGAGCCGGAAGTGCCCGGCACCAGCGCCACCGTCGCCCCCAAGTCCATGTTCCTCCCGCTGGAGGAACGGCATTCCGCCGGTCTCTTCGCGCTCTATCGGGACGCGGCGGCAAAGGATGTGGGCTTCGAGGTGGGCGGCGAGTTCACCGGCGGCTGCGCCGATTCCGGCTTCACCGCCTCGCTGGGCGTGCCCACCCTGTGCGGCCTCGGCCCCATCGGCGGCAAGGCCCACACAGATGACGAGTTCTGCGAGCTGGACAGCCTCGTGCCGCGCACGCAGGCGCTGGCCGCGACGCTCTGCCGCCTCGCCTGAGACGACGCTTCGCCTCTGCGCCCGGCCGGTGGTAAGGAGGGTCCCTCCTCCACCGGCCGGCGGTTCGACGCATGGAAAAGAACACCCAGGAACGCCACCGGCTCTATGAAGACGCCATGGCCCTCGTGCTCGGCACGCTGTTCGTTTCGCTGGGCATGTACATGTATGCGAAGGTCACGCTGCTGGTGGGCAGCCTTGCGGGCCTGTCGCTGCTGCTGAGCTATGTGAGCAGCTACGGCTTTGCACCGATCTTCTTCCTCATCAACGTGCCCTTCTACATCCTCGCCGTGAGGCGCATGGGCTGGCCCTTCACCGCCCGCACGGTGGTCGCGGTGGCCCTCGTCTCGGCCTTCTCGCGCTTCACGGGAGATGTCATCGACATCTCCCGCATCGACCCCATCTACGCCACGGTCATCGGCGGCGGGCTGGTGGGCACGGGGCTCCTGATGCTGTTCCGACACCGCACCAGCCTTGGCGGCATCAACATCCTGGCCCTGTTCCTGCAGGAGCGCTTCGGCCTGCGGGCGGGCTATTTCCAGCTCGCCGTCGACCTTTGCATCATGGCGGCCGCCTATTTCGTCATCCCGCTGGACAGGCTGGCGCTGTCGGTGCTCGGCATCGCCATCGTCAATCTCATCATCGCCCTCAACCACAAGCCGGGCCGCTATGCCGGCTGGAGCTGGTGAGCGGCCCTTCAGCCGCCTACCTTCTTCACGCGCATGGTGTCCGCGCCGCTCTCGATGGGCCTGCGCTGGGTGATCAGCCGCGCGCCGCGCTGGAACGTCACATAGTCCCACAGCCAGTTGAAGGCGACCGCGAAGCGGTTGCGCGGGCTGATAAGGAAGTAGACGTGGACGAGCCCCCAGAAGGCCCAGCCGAGGAGGCCGGTGAGTTCCAGATGCTTCAGCTTCACCACCGCCGCCTTTCGGCCGATGGTGGCGAGATCGCCCTGGTGCCTGTAGCGGAAGGGCGGGGGCGCCGGCGCGCCTGAGACGCGCGCGGCGATCACGCCCGCCACATAATGGCCCATCTGCTTGGCGGCCGGCGCGATGCCGGGCACCGGGCGGCCGTCTGCCTGCTTCGCAAGGGCGGTATCGCCCACGGCGAAGATGTCCGGATGGCCGGCGATGCTGAGATCCGGTCCAACCTCCACGCGCTTCGCCCGGTCCATGGCCGCGCCCACCCAGGCGCCCGCATCGGAAGCAACGACGCCCGCCGCCCAGATGATGGTCGAGGCTTCGATGCGGCCTTCCGCAAGGCTCACGCCCTCGGCATCGCACCCCGTGACCATGGTGCCCGTGCGCACCTCCACCCCGATGCGTTCCAGGCTCTTGCGGGTATATTCGGAGAGATGCTCGGGGAAGACCGGCAGCACGCGCGGCCCCGCCTCCACGAGGATGATCCGGGCATCGCGCGGGTCGAACCGGCGGAAATCGAGCGGGAGCGCGTGGCGGGCGAGTTCCGAAATGGCGCCTGCCATTTCCACCCCCGTCGGCCCGCCGCCCACCACCACGAAGGTGAGCAGACGCCGCCGCTCCTCCTCGTCGCGGGCGAGCTCCGCCCGCTCGAAGGCGAGGAGCACGCGACGGCGGATTTCCGTCGCGTCCTCGATACGCTTCAGGCCGGGCGCGAACGGCGCCCATTCGTCATGGCCGAAATAAGCATGGCTCGCCCCGCTTGCCAGCACGAGATAGTCGTAGGGTACGCGCGTGCCGGAGGCGACGACCTCGCGCCGCTCCGTGTCCACGCCCGTCACCTCGGCCATGAGGACCGTGGCATTGGTCTGCTCCGACAGAATGCCGCGAATGGGCCAGGCCACCTCCGCCGGCGAGAGGCTGGCGGTGGCCACCTGATAGAGCAGAGGCTGGAAGCAGTGGTGGTTCTGGCGGTCGAGCAGCGTCACCTCGACCGGCGCACCGGCGAGCCCCTTGGCTGCCTCGATCCCACCAAAGCCGCCGCCCACGATGACGACGCGCGGCCGGGCGATTGCCTGATCGACGTTTGTGTTCTGCATGTTCAACCTTTCCCCCGCGCTCCGCGCGGACGGGCCGCGATGCGCGGTCGGCCGTTCTTTCAAGAAACAGGACATTCACCCGTTCAACGCGCACTCCCGTTACGGGATCCGTCGGACGGATGCTGCATTGCAACATCTATAGCACGGCCACCGTCTGCTGCGGAACGGCCGTTGACTTCACATCTCGTGTAGCGTCGTTACTTTGAGATATCTGCACAGCCGACACCTCAAGGCGCATGATGCAATCCCCTGCGCCGGGCGCCGCTACTGCTGTCGTTCTGGATGTCACAGATATGGGGAGGCGCCTGCGGAGGCGCCAGAGCCCGCCCACGACAGTGGACGGCTCTGCGGGCGATCCCGATAGCGACCGTTCCACTCGACGGACGGTGACAGCGAGCGCTCGCTCCACCCGTCTGTCCCACGACGGCATTATGGGGAACAGCTCCGCGCGCCCGGAATTGACCTTTGAAAAAGGAGGTCAGCATGAGCAAGGGCTTTGCACTCGCAGCCGTCGTCCTGATGTCGGTCGTCGGCTTCTCCTATCTGTCAGATATGCAGGGCGAGCGGCAGACGACCGGCATCGTGCCGGAGAGCGCTTCGGTCCGCACCGATCCACCGCCCACCGTGCCTCCCTCCCACGAGAGGAGATGATGATGGGGCGGAGCCTGCTGATACTGGTGCCGCTGCTGGCCATTCTGGGCCTGTCCCTTTGGTGGATGACCTCCACCTGGCAAGCCGCGGCCGACGCGCCTTTCGCCGGAGGCGATTATGTGCCGCTGGTGCTCGGCGTCATCCTGTCCGTCGTCATCGGATGCGGACTGATGGCGCTGCTCTTCATCTCCAGCCGCCGCGGCTATGACGAGGCCGCGCAGACGCAGGTGTTGCCGAGGCCGCCATCCCCCGAAGTGCCGCCGCCCGTGCGGGATGAGAATGCGCCCCGTGCCGGCGGCGCGACACGGACAAACGAAAGCCCATAACGCAAAACGCCCGCATCCGATATCGGATGCGGGCGCTTGAAACATGAGGCGCGGATCATACGATCCTGCTGCCGATGGGAGTGTTCCGACTTGAGCGGGAAGGCACACCCTGAAAGGGATGGTGCCCAGGAGAGGACTCGAACCTCCACAGCTTTCACTACTGGTACCTGAAACCAGCGCGTCTACCAATTCCGCCACCTGGGCCCCTCGGGCCGCGAGGCCGTCGAGAGGAGGCCGTTCTAGGGTTCGGCCTGCGCCTTGTCAACGGGCCACAGCGAGCCGGCCAAGGAAAGATGGAGAGCCTGTGGGTAACACCGGCCAGCCCCCTCACGGCGCCACACCGGAAGCGAGGCGCCGCAAGGATTATCGGGCCATCAGCCGCCGAAATTCGGCTTCCGCTTCTCGACGAAGGCGCTCATGCCTTCCTTCTGATCCGCCAGTGCGAACATGGAATGGAAGACCCGCCGCTCGAAGCGGATGCCTTCGGTGAGCGTGGTCTCGTACGAGCGGTTCACGCTCTCCTTGGTCATCATGGCGACGGGGCGCGACATGTCGGCAATGACCGCCGCCACCTTCAGCGCCTCGTCCACCAGATCGGCAGCGGGAATGACGCGGGAGACGAGCCCGGCGCGCTCGGCCTCCGCCGCATCCATGAAGCGGCCGGTGAGGCACATCTCCATGGCCTTGGACTTGCCGACGAAGCGCGTCAGGCGCTGGGTGCCCCCGGCGCCGGGCATCACGCCGAGCTTGATCTCCGGCTGGCCGAACTTCGCCGTGTCCGCGGCGAGGATGAAGTCGCACATCATGGCGAGTTCGCAGCCGCCGCCGAGCGCGAAGCCCGCCACCGCCGCGATCACCGGCTTGCGGGTGCGCGATAGGCGCTCCCAGGAGGCGATGAAGTCGTCCAGATAGGTCTGGGGATAGGTGAAGTCCTGCATCTCCTTGATGTCGGCGCCGGCGGCGAAGGCCTTTTCCGAGCCGGTGAGGATGATGCAGCCGATGCCCGTGTCGGCCTCGAAGGCATCGAGGGCGGCATTCAGCTCGGTGATGATCTGGCGATTGAGCGCGTTGAGCGCCTGCGGCCGGTTCAGGCGGATGAGCCCCACCTTGCCGTGGGTTTCGACCAGGATCGTCTCGTAAGCCATGCGCGTCTCCATGAAGCCAGGGCCGCTGTTCGCCGTCCGGTTCATCGGCCCTATGAACCGGATGTCACCGCTGAGCGGCGTCCCGCCTGTCTAGAACGCGATCCGACCGGATGGAACCGCATCCCGGTTCCATCCGGTCGGTGAATCGCCCGCTCGCCTATCGAGTAGAGCCGAACGCGAGCCGTGGGAATGTGCCCTTCCGGCGCGCTCAGTCGAAGCTATTGTCGAGGAAATACCATTGCCCGCAATTCTTGCGGATGATGGGCTCCAGCATCGCATCGAGGACCTTCACGTCCTCGATCAGCGGCACGTCGGGGTCGGTGTGCGAGGGCAGGTCCACCGGGTCCGAACAGTGGACATGGAAGCGGGCGCCCTTCAGCCGCGTACAGTGGCCGACGATGATCTTCGCGCCGGTCATCCGGGCAAAGCGCACGGCGATGGCAAGGTTGCCGTCCACATGGGCCGGACGGCCGAAGAGGGGCGCCATCACCCTGCCGTGGTGCACCTCGTCGCAGAACATGGAGAGCGTGCCGCCCTCCTGCAGCAGGCGGATGGTCGGGCGGATGCCCGGCGCCCCCGGCGGCAGCAGATGGACGCCGAAGCGGGCCCGCACGCGATTGGCGATGACATGTTGGGCCGGACGGCCGGGCGGCGTGTAGATGGCCGACCAGTCGATCCCCACGGCATGCATCAGCGCACCGGTCGCCTCCCAGTTGCCCGTATGGCAGGAGATGAAGATGAGCGGGCCGTCCTTGCTCCATTTGAGCGCCGGTCCGTCATTCTCCACCGTGATGCGCCCGGCCTTCACCAGACGGTGCAGGATGGAGAACTCGGCCATGACCCGTCCGACATTCTCGAAATGGCTGCGCACCCTGGCCTCGATCTCGACCTCCGAGAGCGTGGGGTCGATGCGGCGCAGATTGGCCCGCGCGCGGACGGCGTTCTCCTTGTAGCCGAAGCGGCCGGCAAGGCGGCCCATGGCGGCGCCGATGGCCGAACACAGGTCGATGGGCATGAAGCGGAAGGCATAATGGAAGGCGAAATCGCCGAGGTCCTTGAGGCCCGCCGTGCGCCAGTAGCGCAGGAAAGTGGCCCGCCGCTCCCCGCCGGCGCGCAGGTCCGCCCAGTCTGGCACAGGGGGCGGGTTCCACACATAAGGCTTGCGGGTCTTGCGCGGCGCGTCGGGCGCCGCCGCTTCCCCCACGTCCCCCGCCTCGGCCTCATGCATCTGGATATCCCCTCTCCCGCTGCCCCCTCATAGCCGGGGCGGGTGCGCCACGGCCAGCGGGAAACCGCAGTCGAGGCGCCGCCTCAGCGCTGGCAGGTGGCGCAGAAGAAGGTGGAGCGGCCCGCCTGCACGATGCGCTGCACATGCCCCTTGCACCTGAGGGTCGGGCATGGCTCACCCTCGCGGTCATAGACCTTGAAATTGTGCTGGAAATAGCCCAGTTCGCCATTCACCTGACGATGGTCCTTCAGGCTAGAACCACCCGCCTGGATGGCTTCGCGCAGCACGTCCCGGATGGCGATTACAAGGCGCTCGGTGCGCACATTGGGCGCGCCGGACACGGAGGCGAGGGTCGAGGCCATCCGGCGCGGCGAGAGGCCCGCCCGATGCAGGGCCTCGCTCACATAGATGTTGCCCAGCCCGGCGACCACCTTCTGGTCCAGCAGCGCGGCCTTGAGGTTGGTGCGCCGGCCGGCACAGGCCTGCGCCAGATAGTCGGCGTGGAAGGTGTTGCCGAGCGGCTCCGGCCCGAGGCTGCTCAGGAGCGGATGACTGTCGAGCTGGTCATAGGGCACCAGCAGCATGGCGCCGAAGCGGCGGGGGTCATTGAAGGTCACGGTGGCGCCGCCGGCGAGATGGAACACCACATGGTCGTGGGTCCCGGGCTCCCCGCGCGGATGATAGAAGCCCGCGGGCCGGCCTTTCACCTGCGCACCCTCGATGCGGATGGAGCCGGACATGCCGAGATGCACGATCAGCACCTCGCCGCCGTCGAGATCCGCCAGCAGATATTTCGCCCGCCGCCCCACCGCCTCGACCCGGCGCCCGGTCAGCCGCTCCGCGAACCCCTCCGGCAGCGGCCAGCGCAGGTCCGGCCTGCGGGCTTCGGCACTCTCGATCACAGCCCCTTGCAAAACGGGGAGCAGCCCCCGGCGGACAGTCTCCACCTCTGGGAGTTCAGGCATTTCCTCAATCACCTCCTGCCCATCGCCCAAAAAACGGCGCGGCAGCTTGAATCGTGCATTCCCCCTCAGGCTATCGGTGCGACGCAGGAGCGCAAGCACCAAAGCGCAGCCGCACACCGCACCGGGCGCCGAAACGCCTATTCCACAGGTCCGGGTGCGGCGATGCCGGAAGGCGGCGGGGCGGGCGTGAAATCGAGCTGCTCCAGCCGCAGGCCCCGCCGGGCGATCTTGTCGGCCGAGACCAGAACCCGCGAGACGTCGTCGCCCACGAGGGCGAAATGCTTGGAGAGATCGCCCACCCGCTCGCGCAGACGGGCCACATCCTCCACCAGCAGGCCCACCTCGCGGCGGATCGCGTCCGCCTGCTCGCGCATGCGCGCATCCTTGGCAATGGCCTGCACCACCTGAATCGCCAGCATCAGCAGCGAGGGCGAGACGAGGATCACCCGGGCGCGGTAGGCGCGCTGGATCACGGCGTCGAAATGCTCGTGCAGTTCAGCATGGACGCTCTCGGAAGGCACGAAGATGATGGCCACGTCCTGCGTCTCGCCAGGCAGCAGATAGCGCTCGGCCACGTCATTGACGTGCTTCATCATGTCCTGCGCGAGGCGGTTGCCGGCCGCCTTGCGGGCCTCTGCGCTCTGCGCCTCGCGGAAGGCGGTCACGGCCTCCAGCGGGAACTTGGCGTCCACCACCAGCGGGCGCGGATCGCCGGGCAGGAAGATCACGCAGTCGGGCCGCCGGCCGTTGGAGAGGGTGTACTGGAAGGCGAAGCTGTCGCGTGGCAGGCCGTCGGAGACGATGGCCTCCATGCGCGCC
The DNA here is from genome assembly GCF_004364705.1 of Azorhizobium sp. AG788. Classification (NCBI taxonomy): domain Bacteria; kingdom Pseudomonadati; phylum Pseudomonadota; class Alphaproteobacteria; order Hyphomicrobiales; family Xanthobacteraceae; genus Azorhizobium; species Azorhizobium sp. AG788. The sequence goes on along the minus strand of NZ_SOBM01000013.1, from coordinate 61,323 downwards.
TGCCCGAAGGCGCCGCGCGCCTGCTTGTTGGCCAGCGTCTCGCGCAGGGACATCACCTGCGAGGACAGATCGCTGAGGCTCTTTTCCGCCCGCTCCACCATGGCGAGGCGCTCGGCGAGCGTCGTCAGGCTCTCATGGGTGGCGCGGGCCGCCGTGTTGAAGCTCTCGCCGAGACGGTAGGAGGTGGAATCGAGCCGCTCGGACACCGCCCGCGCCATGTCGCTCTGGCGCTGGGCCAGCACCTCGGCCATCGCCTGCACCCGGCCGGCGGTCTCGGACTGGTGGCGCGCGAGATCGCGCAGGCCCGCTTCCAGAAGATCGGACCGCGCCGCGCTTTCGTCGCCCTCCTGCCCGCGCGCGCCGGCAAGCCGCCAGACGACGACCAGCAGACCCGCCATCAGCAGGGCGAGGCAGACCAGCGCCCCGGCGATCAGATCACCGGACGCCCAGCCCGAGCCGGCGGCAGGAAGCAGCGTGTTCGTCATGGCGGATCTGTAGCAAGTTTCACCACCTTGAACAAACAGCGAACATGTTGACCAATTCCTAACCTTCGCCTATCTGGCGGACATGGCCATTCTCCCGATCCTCATCATTCCCGAGCCGCAGTTGCGGCAGATCTCCGCGCCGGTCCCGAGGATCGACAAGGAGATCGAGAAGCTTGCCGCCGACATGCTGGAAACCATGTATGACGCGCCGGGGATCGGGCTCGCCGCCATTCAGGTGGGCGTCCACAAGCGCGTCATCACCATCGACATCGCGCGCGAGGATGCGCCGAAGAACCCGATTGTCCTGATCAATCCGGAGGTTGTCTCGGCCTCGGAGGAGACCTCCTTCTACAATGAAGGCTGCCTCTCCATTCCCGAATACTACGAGGAAGTGGAGCGTCCGGCGCAGGTCACCGTGCGCTATCAGGACCTGAAGGGCGCGACCCACGAGATCGCGGCGGACGGTCTGCTCGCCACCTGCCTCCAGCACGAGATCGACCATCTCAACGGCGTGCTCTTCATCGACCATCTCTCGCGGCTGAAGCGAGAGCGGGTCATCAAGAAATTCACCAAGGCCGCCCGCCGCGAAGCCGGCGCCTGACGCGCCCTCCTCTCCTCTGAACAGGTTTCGCGCCATGCGCATCGTCTTCATGGGCACGCCCGATTTCTCGGTGCCCACCCTGAGCGAGATCGTCGGCCGCGGGCACGAGGTGGTGGGGGTCTATACCCGCGCACCCGCACCCTCGGGCCGCCGCGGCCTCGAACTCGTCCCCTCGCCCGTCCACACGGTGGCGGAGCGCTTCGGCATCCCGGTCTTCACGCCGAAATCGCTGAAGGGCGAGGAGGCTGCCGCGCAGTTCCGGGAACTCGGCGCGGAGGTGGCGGTGGTGGTGGCCTATGGCCTCATCCTGCCGACCAGCATCCTCGACATTCCGGCGCTCGGCTGCCTGAACCTCCATGCTTCGCTGCTGCCCCGCTGGCGCGGCGCCGCGCCCATCCAGCGGGCCATCATGGCGGGGGACAAGGAAACCGGCATCGCCGTCATGAAGATGGAAGCCGGGCTCGACACGGGCCCGGTGGGCCTGCTGGAGCGCGTCACCATCGGCTCCGACATGACGGCCGGCGAACTGCACGATCGCCTGAGCTATATCGGCGCCGACCTCATGGGCCGCGCGCTCTCGGCGCTGGAACGGGGCGGGCTCGATTTCACGCCGCAGCCGGACGAGGGCATCGTCTATGCGTCCAAGATCGAGAAGGCGGAAGCCCGCATCGACTGGAACCGGCCGGCGGCGGAGGTGCACAACACCATTCGCGGCCTCTCCCCTTTCCCCGGCGCCTGGTTCCCCTTCGGGGCCGACGAGGCGCGGGTGAAGGTGCTGCGCTCCACTCTTGCGGACGGCACGGGCGCGCCGGGGACGGCGCTCGACGATCAGCTCACCATCGCCTGCGGCACCGGCGCCGTACGGCTGACGGAGCTCCAGAAGGCCGGCAAGCAGCCCATGAGCGCCGCCACCTTCCTCAATGGCAATGACGTGCCCGAGGGCACGCGGCTGGCCTGAGCCGGCCGGTTCCGCCCCCACCATGCCCCGCTACAAGCTCACCATCGAATATGACGGCACCCCCTTCGCCGGCTGGCAGATCCAGGCGGAGCTGCCGACCGTGCAGGGAGTGCTGGCGGCGGCGGTGAAGGGCTTCTCCGGCGAGGAGGCCCATGTGGCCGGCGCCGGGCGCACGGATGCGGGCGTCCATGCCACGGGACAGGTCGCCCATATCCACCTCGCGCGGCACTGGCGGCCGGATCAGGTGCGCGACGCCATGACCGCCCACCTGCGCCCCCATCCCGTGGCGGTGGTCGCCGTGGAGCGCGTGGCGGATGATTTCGACGCCCGCTTCTCGGCGGTTAAGCGCCATTATCTCTATCGGATCGTCAACCGGCGGCCGGACCTCGCGCTGGACCGCGACCGGGCGTGGCGTGTGCCGCAGAAGCTGGATGCATCCGCCATGCACGTGGCGGCCCAGCGCCTGCTGGGCAAGCACGACTTCACCACCTTCCGCGCCGCCGAATGCCAGGCCGCCTCGCCGGAAAAGACGCTCGACCAGTTGGACGTTACCCGCATCGGCGATGACATCCGCATCGTCACCTCGGCCCGATCCTTCCTGCACCATCAGGTGCGCTCCATGGTTGGATCGTTGATCCGGGTCGGGGAAGGCCGCTGGAGTGCGGACGATCTGGCCGATGCGCTCGCCGCCCGCGACCGCCGCCGCTGCGGCCCCATGGCGCCCGCCTGCGGTCTTTATCTCGCCGCGGTGAGCTATCCCGAACCGATTGTGGAGGCTGGGGCGCCGGACCACCTCTGAAGGGCGCCTGTGCCTGAGAAGCAGCCGCACAAGATGCGCTCAAAACTGCGCCATCTGTGGCCGCGCGCCCTCAGCCCACCGGAAATCGACCCGCGCTTTTTCCAGCGGCCACAGCCCTGAAGCGCAAAACTGCAACCGCAGATGCGCAAATGTGCATTTGCGTACCTCCGATAAATTCAGATGATCGGACGTGATCAGGTTTCATAATTGGACACCTTCATTGCCCAGTTTCTAGGATTGAGGAAAAAATAATCATTATTTTCCTGTAATTCTGGTTGCGAGGCATGGACACATGGCAACGACGTCATTGCAGGAAGGGGAGCGCAGCGGCGGGCTGCTGCGCAACATGTCCGTCGTCGCGCGGATTTCGGTGGGCTTCGGCTTCCTGATCCTGCTGATCCTGTCGGTCGGCCTGTACGCTTATATGACCCTCTCGCGCCTGGGCGGTGATCTTTCCGCCATGCGCAACGCGATGGACCGCACCGCCGCCGCCACCTTGCTGGAGCGCCGCCTCAATGAGGTCTGGCCGCGCGCCGAAGCGGCGATGCTCGGTGGCAAGACCGGCGATCTCGACACCGCGATCCAGCAGGGCTCCGGCTTCATTGCGGCCAGCGGCCAGACGGCGGCGGAGGGCATCTATGCCCGCTATGCCGCCGGCATGCGGGACGCGACCACCAAGACCACGGCTACGATCCAGGACCGCAGCAAGCTCGTCGCGGTCGTGCCGGAGATCGACAAGGCCTTCGAGGCGCTGATCGAGCGCAAGAAGCTGGTGTTCGATGCGGATGGCGCGGCGCTGGTGGCGACGCTGCAGGCCAAGGTGAATGCCGGCCGCCTCAACCTGACGCGTCTCATGAACGAGGCCTCAACCAGCATAGAGACCATCAATCCGCCGGAACTGGCGAAGTCCGCCGATGCCAGCCGCAAGGAATGGGCAGCCATCGCCGCACAGTTCGAGGACCTCATCAAGTCCTCGTCGGACCCGGCGGACAAGGAAGCCTATGAGGCGGGCCTCAAGCCCGTCACCGCTTATGCGGCCGGCGTCAACAGCCTGCTTCCGGCGCTGCTGGACCGCGCGCGCATCCTGCATGACACCGTCAATGTGGCGCACACCCAGCTGGTCAATCTCGTGAACGAGGTGAGCGACCAGCAGGCCGCCCTCCAGCGCTCCACCGTGGACAATGCCCTCGAGCTGGGCTCCTGGACAAAGACCGCCATCCTGGGCGTGTCCATCGGCGCCATGATCGTCGGCGTGCTCGTGGCGCTCCTCGTCGCCATCTCCATCGCCCGTCCGCTGCACCGGCTCGCCGCCGCCGTACAGGAGGTGGCGCAGGGCAATACGGACGTGGACATTCCGAGCCGTCACGAGAAGAGCGAGATCGGCCTCCTCGCCCGCGCGCTGGAGGTGTTCAAGGGCAACCTCATCGCGGTCAAGGCGATGGAAGCGGAGAATGCCGAGCGCGCCCGGCGCGAGGAAGAAGAGCGCCAGCGGCTGTCGCAGCAGCTTTCCGCAAACTTCCGCGAGAGCGTCTCCTCCATCGTCACGGACGTGATCCGCGACGTGGAGCGGGTGGGCAAGCATTCCGAGAGCCTGCTCCAGATCTCCGACAGCACCAAGGAAAGCGCCCGCGAGGCCCGCAATGCGGTGGAAGCCACCAGCGGCGGCATCTCCGAGGTCGCCTCCACGTCCACCCAGTTCGCGTCCTCCATCCGCGAGATTGCCGAGCGCGTGGACGAGAGCGTGCGCCTCACCCTCGACGCCGTGGAGCGGGCGCGCCAGACGGACACGGTGATCGGCGAACTGGCCGTCTCCGCCTCCCGGATCAGCGACATCACCCGCATCATCCAGCAGATCGCCGAGCAGACGAACCTGCTGGCCCTCAATGCGACCATCGAGGCGGCGCGCGCGGGCGAGGCCGGACGGGGCTTCACGGTGGTGGCGACGGAGGTGAAGTCGCTGGCCCAGCAGACCGCCAGCGCCACCCAGCAGATCGGCGCCCAGATCGGCGCCATCGAACAGGCGGCCAATGGCGCGGCGGACTTCATCCGCCAGATCTCCGATCAGGTGGAGGCCATCAAGGGCCACGTCACCGGCATCTCGGCGAGCGTGGAAGAGCAGAGTTCGTCCACCACCATCGTCGCCGAGAATGCCCAGCGCACCTCGGAGCATGCGGATGTGGCGCGCACCCGGCTCGACACCGTGTTCACCGAGGCGGAAGCGACGCTGGACGCTGCCCGCAGCAGCCGCACGGCGGCCGATACGCTCAAGGACCAGGCCGTCCGGCTCCAGGGCGTGACCTCGGACTTCGTGAACCAGATCGAGACGCTCTGGACCCGCAAGAGCGCCTGATCCCGGTTTCGCAATCACGCCAATAAAAACGCCCCGGATCGGCCGATCCGGGGCGTTTGCAATTTTGGGACTGACTCCGCGCACACAGGGCGGAGACGCGCTCCGCCCGGAAGGGCTCAGGCGAGCAGTTCGGCCAGCGTGCGCGTCACCACCTCGGTGGCGAGGCGCAGGTCCGAGAGGCGCAGCTTCTCGTCGGCGCGGTGGCCGTTGGCTTCCTCGATGGTGCGGGGGCCGGCGCCATAGAGCACCACCGGAATGCCCGCCTCGGCATAAAGCCGCGCATCGGTATAGAGCGGCACGCCGTTGGTCAGGACCGACTCGCCCACCACCTCGGAAGCGTTGCGGCAGAGGATGCCGGCGATGCGCTCGCTCTCCGCATCCGGCACCAGCGGCCGGGCAAGCAGGATGCGGCGGATATCGACGGACGCGCCGGGGTAGGACGCGACGGCCTTCTCGATCAGCGTCTTCACTTCCGCTTCCACCGCCTCCGGCTGCTCCTGCGGAATGATGCGGCGGTCGAGGCGCAGGGTGATGCGGTCGGGCACCACATTGGTGTTGATGCCGCCCGAGATGAGCCCCACCGTGATCTGCGGCGAGCCGATGCCCTTGGTGGGGGAGACGGTGGCCTTCAGCGTGTCGCGATAGGCGTAGATGGCCTCAAGAACCTTGGTGGTGGCCGCCAGCGCATCGACGCCCGTGTGCGGCAGCGCCGCGTGGGCGGACTTGCCCTTCACCTCCACCTCAAGGTGCAAACAGCCGTTGTGCGCCACCACCACGGCGTACGCGAAGCCGGCGGAGATCACCGCATCGGGCTTCGTCAGCTTCTCGGAGATGATCCAGCCGGGACCGACCTCGCCCCCGATTTCCTCGTCATAGGTGAAATGCAGTTCCACCGTGCCCTTGAGCGGCAGGCCGGAGCGCTTCAGCGCATCGAGGGCGAAGGTGTAGGTGGCGAAATCCGACTTGGAGACGGCAACGCCACGCCCGTACATCACGCCGTCCACCACCGCCGCGCCATAGGGATCCTGCGACCAGCCCTCGCCGGGGGGCACCACGTCGCCATGGGCGTTGAGCGCGATCACCGGGCCATCGCCGAAACGGTGGCGCACGATGAGATTGGTCACGCTCACCATGCCGGCAGCGGTCACCTTGTCCTGCGGCACCACATGGCGCTCCACCTCGAAGCCGAGGCCCTCCAACAGCTCGGCTGCGCGCCGGGCGTGGGGCGCGCAGTCGCCCGGCGGATTGTCGGAGGGCACCTTCACCAGCTCGGCGAGGAAGGCCTGCTGGGCGTCGGCGGTCTCGGCAAGGAGCGTGCGCAGGCGGGCCGGGTCAAGGCTGGACATGGGTCGAGGTCTCTTTCGTCTGGAACGGGATGTTCGTCAGGGGTGGGTGGCCCGCCGCGTCGGCGAGGTCAAGCGGCAAGGTTCGGGCGGCGGCTCAGGGCGCAGTGGCCCAGGCCTTCAGCAGCGCCCGCTCGTCGGGGGTGATGTCGGTGATGTTGTTGGGCGGCATGGCGTGGGTCAGGGCCGCCTGCATGAGGATCAGCGGCTTGTTGCGGGCGATGGCCTCGGGCGTGTCGAGGAGAATGCCGCGCGGGGCGATGGCGATACCGTCCCACAAGGGCTGGGCCGCATGGCACATGGAGCAGCGGCCGAGAACCACATTCTGCACATCCTCCGGCACGTCCACCGCCGGCAGCGCGGCGGCCTCGGCCGTGGTGACGAGCGGCGGCCAGCCGAGCGCGGTGCGGCCGGCGGGTGTCGTGGTGAGGCAGATGGAGATCGCCGCCGCAAGACAGGCCGCCGCCACCAGCCAGCACCACCACCAGTTGCCCTGCCCGGCATGGCGCTTGTTGTAGAAGACCCGGATGATGGCCCCGCCCACCAGCGCCAGAGCCACGATGACGAAGGCATAAGGCGTCGAATAGGTGATGGGATAGTGGTTGGACATCATCAGGAAGATGACGGGCAGGGTGAAATAGTTGTTGTGGGAGGAACGCAGCTTGCCCGCCTTGCCATAGGCCGGATCCGGCTCCTCGCCGGCCTTGAGCGCCGCAACCACCTTGTGCTGGTTCGGAATGATCACGCAGAAGACGTTGGCGGTCATGATGGTGGCCATCAGCGCGCCGATATGGATGAAGGCGCCACGCGGCGAGAAGACCTTCTGGAAGAAGAAGGCCATGGCCACGATGAACACGAAGATCACCAGCCCCACCGCCAGATCGCTCTTGCCCAGCGGCGAATGGCAGACGAGATCATAGAACACCCAGCCGCCGAAGATGGCGATGATGCCGATGGCCGCCGCCATGAGTGGGGACATGGCATAGACGCTGGGATCGATCAGATAGAGGCTGGCCTGGTAGTAATAGGTCCAGATCAGCAGCGCCGCTCCGGAGAGCCAGGTCGCATAGGATTGCCACTTGTGCCAAGTCAGGTGATCGGGCAGCGCGGCCGGCGCCACGAGATATTTGCGCACCTGATAGAAGCCGCCGCCATGGACCTCCCAGGCCTCACCGCCCTTGCCTGCCGGAATGTCCGGCGAGGGCTTCAGCGAGGCGTCGAGATGCATGAAATAGAAGGAGGCGCCGATCCAGGCCATGCCGGCGGTGATGTGGGCCCAGCGCAGCAGCAGGCTGCCGAATTCATGCAGGATGGGTTCCATGTCTGCCCTCAGTGACGGATCGCGCGGCCCGACGGCGCGCAATTGCGGCGGCGCCCGGCCCGATGGCATTGGCCACGGGGAGCGCCTTGGATAGAGTGCCGGCAATCCAGAGGATCGACGGCGTGCTCGAAAACATGCGGGCTTTCACCCAGGCGGTGGAAAGCGACAGCTTCTCGGAGGCGGCACGGCGGCTGCGCGTCTCCCCCAATGTGGTCAGCCACCGCATCCAGGTTCTGGAAAAGCACCTCGGCTGCCGCCTGTTCAACCGTACCACGCGGCGCATGAGTCTCACGGAACAGGGGCGCGTCTATTACGAGACCGTCACCGAGGCGCTGCGCCTCATCGATACGGCCGAAACCAGCATTTCCGAGCTGGGCGCCCTGCCGCGCGGGGCGCTCAGGGTGACGGCGCCGCTGCATCTCGGCCGCCGGCTGCTCGCCCCCATGGCGGCGCGCTATCAGGACGCCTATCCGCAGATCGACGTGCGCCTGCGCCTCTCCGAGCACATGCCCGACCTGATCGCCGAATCCATCGACGTGGCGCTGCGCCTCGCCACCTTCGAGGATTCGAGCACCATCCTGCGCAAGGTGGCGGAGGTGGACCGCATCCTGTGCGCCGCACCCGCCTATCTGGACCGGCATGGCGTGCCGGAGAAGCCCGCCGACCTTCTGAACCACCAGTGCCTTCTGATGCGCCACGCCACCTCCCGCGAACTGCGCTGGATGCTCACCGACAAAGGCAAGGACCTTGCCGTTCCGGTCGCCGGCCATCTCGAGGCGGACGACGGCGACGTGCTCACCGTCTGGGCGGTTGAAGGACGCGGCATCGTGGTGAAGCCCCGCTTCGAGGTGGCCGACGCGCTGGCCGCGGGCCAGTTGGTGCCCGTGCTGGAGCGCCACCCGCCACGCCCGATGACTCTGGCCGTGCTCTATCCGGCCCGCCAGTTGGTGCCGCTGAAGGTGAAGACATTCGCCGACATGCTGGTGGACGACGCCCGACGCTATGTGGCGCGGGAACTGGCCAAGATCGGCGAGAAGCTGCCCGCCTGAAGGGCGGGTGGGTCTTGGGTGGGCGCCGCGCCGTCGCTTTCCCGCAGACGGCGCGTTCGGCCCCAGCCGTTCCACCCCCCTCCCTGCCCTCCCCCGCAAGGGGGGAGGGTTGGCGGTGCGCCAGAGAATGAGTGCCGCGATCGACGACAATGCAACGCGCCCCCTCCCCCCTTGCGGGGGAGGGCTGGGGAGAGGGGTAGAGCCCCCTCCGCCCGCGCAACACCGGCCTTCGCTCCCGCTCAATGCGCGTCCGCCTGCTTGGCGGCAGCGACCACCTCGTCGAGGCTGGCGCCCTTCATGCCGTTGAAGAAGACGTTGAGCGCCACCGCCGAAATGGCGGCGAGCAGGATGCCGGATTCCAGCAGCGGGTGCAGTTCGTGCGGGAGTGCCTTGAAGAAGTTCGGCGCCACCAGCGGGATCATGCCGAAACCCACCGAAATGGCGACGATGAAGAGGTTGAAGCGGTTGGTCTTGAAATCCACCGCCGTCAGGATCCGCGCGCCGGTGGCCGCCACCATGCCGAACATGACGAGGCCCGCCCCGCCCAGCACCACCTGCGGCACCGCCTCCACCAGCGCCGCCATCTTCGGCAGCAGGCCGAGCGCCAGCATGATGAGACCGCCGTTCGCCGTCACCCAGCGGGACTTGACGCCCGTAACGCCCACGAGACCGACATTCTGGGAGAAGGAGGTGTAGGGGAAGGTGTTGAACAGGCCGCCCAGCAGCGTGCCGACACCATCGGCCCTGAGGCCGCGCGCCAGCGCCTTCTGGTCCACCGTGCGGCCGGTCATCTCGCCGAGCGCCAGAAACATGCCGAGGCTCTCGATCATCACCACCACCATCACGATGCACATGGTGGCGATGGGCACGAGCGAGAAATGCGGCAAGCCAAAATGCAGCGGCAACACGAGCCCGAACCAGGGCGCCGCCGCCACCTTCTCGAAATGCATCACGCCGGTGAAGCTCGCGAGGACCGCGCCCGCCACGATGCCGAGCAGCACCGCCACATTCGCCACGAAGCCCTTGCCCCAGCGGATGAGCGCGAGGATGACGAGGAGAACGAAGAGCGAGAGGCCGAGCCCCGGCAACTGGCCGTAATTGGGATTGGCCACGGTGACGACCTCGCCATTGACCACCTTGGTCAGCATGGGCAGGCCGCCGCCGGCCCAGTTGATGCCCACCCGCATGAGCGAGATGCCGATGACGAGGATGATGGTGCCCGTCACCACCGGCGGAAACAGCGGCAGCATGCGGGAGATGAAGGGCGCGATGAGAATGGCGAAGATGCCGGAGGCGATCACCGCGCCATAAATCCCAAGGAGGCCGATGTCGGCGGTGGCCGCCATGGTCATCATCGGGCCGACGGAGGCAAAGGTGACACCCATCATCACCGGCAGGCGGATGCCGACGCCGGGAAAGCCGATGCACTGCACCAGCGTCACCAGTCCGCACGTGAAGAGGTCGGCGCTGATCAGAAAAGCGACATCCTCAGGCGAAAGCTTGAGCGCCCGGCCGATGATGAGCGGCACGGCGACCGCCCCGGCATACATCACCAGAACATGCTGCAAACCCAGCGCCGCCATCTTCGGCGCCGGCAAGAATTCATCGACCGCATCCACAGCCATGCTGTCCCCCAGCCTGTGTGAGCATCTGAAAGGTTTGTTCTTCTTGAGGCCCGCGTCTTGGAGCCGAGGCTCCCGCGCGTTTGCCGTCCATCAAACGGCATTTTTCCGCCATGCGATATGGCCGATAAATAAGAATATCTGCTAATTTTTTCGTATAATGGTTGTCTGCCGCCGCATGTATGCTCGTCGGCAGATGCAAGGGAGATTCCCAATGGGGCGCCTGTCCACGCATGTTCTCGACACCGTGCTCGGCCGCCCGGCGGCCGGCGTGCGCGTGGAACTGTTCGCGATCACCGGGGACGGCACGCGGCAACGGGTCGCGGAACGGCAGACCAATGCGGACGGGCGCACCGACACGCCACTGATGGCCGGCGAGGACTATCGTGCGGGCACCTATGAGCTGGTCTTCCACGTGGGCGCCTATTTCCGCGCCTCCGGAGCGCCAGTAGCGGAGCCCCCCTTCCTCGACGAGGTGCCCCTGCGCGTCACGCTGAGCGAGGACGGGCATTACCACGTGCCCCTGCTCTGCTCGCCCTGGGCCTATTCCACCTATCGCGGCTCCTGAGGTTCCGATGCCCGCTCCCGCCTCCGATTATCCCCGCGATCTCATCGGCTATGGCCGCAACCCGCCGCATCCGCGCTGGCCGGGGGAGGCGCGGATCTGCGTGCAGTTCGTCATCAATTACGAGGAAGGCGCCGAGCGCTGCCTGCTGCATGGAGACACGGAATCGGAAGCGTTCCTGTCCGACATCTCCGGCGCCCAGCCCTGGCCCGGCCAGCGGCACATGAACATGGAGTCCATCTATGAATACGGCGCCCGCGCCGGCTTCTGGCGGCTCCATCGCCTGTTCACGGCGCGCAACATGCCGGTCACCATCTTCGGCGTCGCCAAGGCGCTGGAGCGCAATCCGGAGGCAGTCGCGGCCATGAACGAGGCCGGCTGGGAGATCGCCAGCCACGGCCTGCGCTGGATCGACTATCGCAACCTCTCCGCCGAGACCGAGCGCGCGCACATTGCGGAAGCGGTGCGCATCCAGACCGAAGTGGCGGGCGAACGGCCGCTCGGCCTCTATCAGGGCCGCACCAGCGAGAACACGCTGCCCCTGACCATCGCCGAGGGCGGCTTTCTCTATTCCGCCGACACCTATGCGGATGAACTGCCCTACTGGATCGAGAGCGAGCGCGGCCCCTTCCTGATGGTGCCCTATACGCTCGAAGCCAATGACATGCGCTTCGCCATTCCCGAGGGCTATGCCTCGGGCGACGACTTCTTCGCCTATCTGCGCGACAGCTTCGACCTGCTCTATGCGGAAGGCGAGACCGCCCCGCGCATGATGTCGGTGGGCCTGCATTGCCGCCTTGTGGGGCGTCCCGGCCGGGCGAAGGCGCTCGCCCGCTTCCTTGATTACATCGCCGACCATGAGCGGGTGTGGGTGGCGCGACGCCTCGACATCGCCCGCCACTGGGTGGCGCACCATCCGCCCAAGGGCGGCTATGTGCCCTCGCGTCTCTCCCGCCCGCTGTTCGTGGAGCGCTTCGGCAGCATCATCGAGCATTCGCCCTGGATCGCGGAAGCGGCCTATGACACCGGCCTCACGCCCGCGCACGATACGGCGGAGGGCTTACAGGCCGCGCTCGTCGCCGTGCTGCGCGCAGCATCGCCTGACCGGCAGCTCGCCGTCATCAATGCCCATCCGGACCTCGCCGGCCGCCTCGCCGCCGCCAAGCTGCTCACGCCGGATTCCACGGACGAGCAGGCATCCGCGGGCCTCGATGCCCTGACCGCCGAGGAGAAGGCCCGCTTCACGGCGCTGAATGACGCTTACCGGCAGAAATTCGGCATCGTCTTCATCATGGCGGTGCGCGGGCGCTCCAAGGCGGAGATCCTCGCGGCCTTCGAGCGGCGCCTGGCCCATGACGTTGCCGCCGAGCATGCGGAAGCCCTCGCCCAGATCGAGCGCATCTGCCTGCTGCGCCTCCAGCAGATCCTGCCGTCGCGGGGCGCCGCGTGATGTCCGTGGCCACCGAAAGCAGTGCCACCGATGTTCTGGAGGGCAGCCGGCTCCTAGCGCGCCTTGAAGCGCTCGCGCGCTTCACAGACGTGCCGGGCGAGATGACCCGCCTCACCCTCTCGCCCGCCCACAAGGCGGCGGCGGCGGAAGTGGCGCGCTGGTTCGCGCAGGCCGGCATGGCGGTGCATCTCGACGCTACCGGTTCGGTCGTCGGCCGCTATGAGGGCGCACAGCCCGATGCGCCCGCCCTGATCCTCGGCTCGCACATCGACACCGTGCGCAATGCGGGCATCTTCGACGGCAATCTCGGCGTCGTCGTCGCCCTCGCGGTGGTGGAGCAATTGCATGCCGACGGCGTGCGCCTGCCCTTCGCGCTGGAGGTGCATGCCTTTGCGGATGAGGAAGGCGTGCGCTTTCCCTCCACCCTCACCTCCTCCCGCGCCCTCGCCGGCCGCTTCGATGCCGCAGCTCTGGATGCGCAGGACGCGGACGGCGTCACCCGCCGGGAGGCACTTGAAGCCTTTGGCGTTGATCCCGACGCTTATGCCGCCTGCAGCCGCGCCGGACGGGCGCTCGGCTATGTGGAAGTGCATATCGAGCAGGGGCCGGTGCTGGAGGCGAAGGGTCTGCCGGTGGGCATCGTGACGGCTATCGCCGGGGCGACCCGTGGCACCATTGAGCTCGCCGGCGAGGCCGGCCATTCCGGCACCCTGCCCATGGAGATGCGCCACGATGCGCTGGCCGGCGCGGCGGACATGATCCTTGCACTGGAACGGCTCGCGAAGGCCACGCCGGGCCTTGTCGCGACCGTGGGTACGCTCACCATTCCCGGCGGCGCGGTGAATGTGGTGCCGGGCCGGGTGCGCTTTTCCTTCGACGTGCGCGCGCCCGACGACCGGACCCGCCTCGACGCCCTCGACGCCATGCGCGCGACCCTCGCGGAGATCGCCGCCGCGCGGGGCCTCGCAAGCACCCTTGAAGAGACCTATGACGCGCCCGCGGCCCCCTGCGACGGCGCGCTTCAGGCGGCGCTTGCGGCGGCGGTGGCGGCGGAGGGCATCGATGCCCTGCACCTGCCTTCAGGCGCCGGACACGACGGGCTGTCGCTCAATGGCGTCATGCCCATCGCCATGCTGTTCGTGCGCTCGCGCAACGGCAGCCACAATCCCCGCGAATATGCGAGCGCCGAGGACATCGGCGCCGCCGCCCGCGTGCTCAACCGCTTCGTGCGCGGCTATACGCCGGGCGGCTGACGCCCGCCGCTCAGTCCGCCCCGACGAGACGGTTCTGCGCGTCGAAGAAGGGATAGGGCCCATCGAAGGGGCCGACGAAGCTGGTGTGCGAGACGATCCGGCCGCCCTCGAACAGATGCAGCGCCACGGCGGGCGGCTCCATGTGGAAGCTGGGCGGCGCGTCGGGGGCGAGGGCAAGGCTCACCGCATGGGCCGGCGAGGGCGCGATCATGGCGGGGCGTCCCGCAAAGCCCGTCACCACCGTGCGGTGGATGTGGCCGCAGGTCAGGGCCAGCACCTGCGGGTGCCGCAGCAAAACCTCTTCCAGCGCCGCTGCATCGAACAAATTCTGCACGTCCATGTGGCGGATGCCGGTCACGAAGGGCGGATGGTGCAGGCCGATGAGCGTCGGACGCTCCGGCGCCGCGCCGAGCTGCGCGTCGAGCCAGGCGAGTGTCGCCGTCCCGAGTTCCCCGTGCGGCTTGCCGGGCACGGAGGAGTCCAGAAGAACGAGGCGGACCGGATGGCCGTCCACCACATAGTTCAGCTTGTCGCTGGCCCCACCGCCGGCCTGCCGGGCGATCTGCGGAAAAGCCGCGCGCAGCCCGGCGGAACTGTCGTGATTGCCCGGCACCGGCAAGAGCGGCATGGACAGCGGAGCGGTGATCGCCCGGAAGCGGGCGTATTCCTCCGGCGTGTCGAAATCGGTCAGATCGCCGGTGACGATGACCACGTCCGGCTGGCGCGGCAGGCTCCTGAGATAGGCCACGGCACGTTCCAGATACGCGGCAGTGTCCACCACGCCATAGGCGAGACGGCCCGGCAGGCGGATATGCGTGTCAGTCAGTTGGGCAATCAGCATACGCTTACACCACTGCAATGCGGGAAGGATCGAGCCGGACGCCGACATCCTGCCCCGAGGAAAGTTCCGTTTCTGCCGCCGCCTCGATGATGATGCGGCTGCCATCCGGAGCGGAGAGCTGGACGCGCTGACGCGCACCCTGGAAGTGAACCTGATCGACGCGCAAGCGCAAGGCGCCTTCCGCCGGCGCGCACAGCTCGGCGGTTTCCGGCCGGAAGGCGAGGGTCGCCGTATCGCGATCCCCGCCGGTGAGCAGGACGCGGCCCGCCGCGCTCTCGAAGACGCCGTTGCGCACCGCGCCTTCGATGCGGTTGGTGACGCCGACGAAGGAGGCCACGAACTCGTCCGCCGGGCGGAAATAGATGTCGCGCGGGCTGCCGATCTGGGCGATGGCGCCATGGCGCATGACGACGATCCGGTCGCCCAGCGCCAGCGCCTCGGCCTGATCGTGCGTCACATAGATGGCGGTGATGGCGAGGCGACGCAGCAGGCCGTCGATCTCCGCCCGCAGGTGCTCGCGCAGCGCGGCATCAAGAGCGGTGAGCGGCTCATCCAGCAGGATGACGCGGGGCCGCACGGCGAGCGCGCGGGCAAGCGCCACGCGCTGGCGCTGCCCACCGGAGAGTTGGTCGATGCGCCGGTCGGCCAACTGGTCGATGCGCATCATCTCCAGCACCTCGCGGGCACGGGCGAGGCGCTCGGCCTTCGGGACGCCGCGCACACGCAGGCCATAGGCGACGTTCTCGATGACGCTCATGTTGGGGAACAGGGCGTAGGACTGGAACACCATGCCCACGTTGCGCTTCTCGATGGGCAGATGGGTCACGTCCTGCCCGTCAAACAGCACGCGGCCGCCTTTGTCGGGGCTTTCCAGCCCGGCGATGATGCGCAGCGTCGTCGTCTTGCCGCAGCCGGAGGGGCCGAGCAGGACGATGGTCTCGCCCGGCGTGATGGCGAGGTTCACGGGCTCCAGCGCCCGCGTGCCGTCGGCGAAGGTCTTGCCACAGGCTTCAAGGGTGATGGCGGCGCCGGTGGGCGCTTGTTTCTCGGTCACGGGATCACTCAGCGCTTGGCGGCCCGCCGCTCGCCACCCAGAAGCTGGATGGCCACGAGCAAAGGCACGATCATGATGAAGAAGACCAGCGTGTAGGCGCTGGCGATTTCGAGCCGCATGGAGGCGTAGCTGTCGGCCAGGCCCACGGGCAGGGTCTGGGTCAGCGGCGTGTGCAGCATCCAGGTGAGGTTGAACTCGCCGATGGAGAGCGTGACCACCATGAGCGAGCCGGCGATGATGCCGCCGCGGGCATTGGGCACCACCACCTGAATGAAGCGCTGCCAGGGCGTGGCGCCGAGGCTCGCAGCCCCCTCTTCCAGCGTGCGCACATCCACGGCGGCGAGCACCGCCATCACCGAGCGCAGCATGAAGGGCAGCGTGTAGAGCACGTGGCCCACGAGAATGAACAGGATGCTGGCGCGGAACTCGCGGATGCCGCCATAAGCGATGATGAGGGCGAGCGCGAGTGCAAGGCCGGGAATGGCGACGGGCAGCGTCACCACCTCTTCCACAAGGCGCGACACGCGGCCGGGCTTGCGGGCCAGCGCCCAGGCCGCCGGCACGCCCAGCAGCAGGGTGGCGACGAGCGTGCCCAGCGCCAGCGCGATGGAGCGAAAGATGGTGGGCGCATATAGGCCCCACACCTGCGCCACCCACTCCAGCGTGAGCCCGGAGCGCACGCCCTGAAAATAATTGACGGTGACGCCCGCGAGGATGGAGGTGCCCGCTGGCACCACCAGGAAGGCCGTGGCGAGCAGCGTGATGACGAGTTGCAGGGCGAAAACGAGGGGAGAACGTTTCATCGGCCTCACCCCGCCGCCGCTACGCGGTCACCCGCGAGATTGCGTGTCGCCGCCAGCACCACCCAGGTGATGAGGCCGAGCGCGATGGAGAGCGCCGCCGCGCTGGCGATGTTCGCGTTGAGCGTGAACTCCGTATAGATGGTCATCGCCAGCACATCGATGCGGGTGGCGAGCGTGAAAGCGGTGCCGAAGGCACCCATGGCGGTGGCGAAGGCGATGGCGCCCGAGGCCATGAGCGAAGGCGCGATGCCAGGCAGGATCACATCCCGCAGCACCTGAAGGCGGCTCGCGCCGAGCGAGCGGGCGGCCTCCTCCAGCGCCGGATCGAGCTTCTCGACGGCAGCCAGCAGCGTCACCATCACCCGCGGCAGGGAGAAATAGACATAGCCCGCGAACAGGCCGGCCATGGAATAGGCAAACACCAGCCGCCCCATGCCGAGCGCCTGCGTCCAGCCGCCGATGAGGCCCTGCCGGCCGGCGAGCAGGATGATCATGAAGCCCACCACCACGCCGGGAAAGGCGAGCGGCAAGGTGAGCATGGCGATCAGGATGTTCTGCCCCGGAAAGCTTGTGCGTCCGAGAAACAGGGCCACCACGACGCCGATGGCGAGCGTCGCCAGCGTCGCGGTGGCGGAAAGGACCAGCGTCGCGATGAGAGTGGAGAAATGGCGCGGGCTGGTGACAAGCACCAGATATTCGCCCAGCCCGTTAGGACCCGAGCCCGCGACGGCCACGAGCCGCGCCATGGGCAGCAGGAAGAAGGCCAGCACGAACAGGCCGAGCGGCAAGAGGAACAGACGGGCCAGACGATCAGCGCTGGGCATGGCTTTCACTTTGCGAAGGTGCCGGCGCGCGGCACGCCGGCGGACGGGTCGAAGGCTTGCTCAAGGGAAGGCGGCGGCAGGCGGTCGCGGGTACGCTGGACAGCCCACAGTGGGACCGCGCGAATGGCGTCAAACCCAACCCAGCCCACCGCGCGACATGTCCCCTCCCCCCTTGAGGGGGAGGGATAGGGAGGGGGTACGACCGGGCGGGGCATCCCTTCTCCGCAGCCAAAGACGCATAGTCGGAGAGGGCATTACCCCCCTCCCCAGCCCTCCCCCACAAGGGGGGAGGGAGTTCGCGACAGGATGCGCTCCCGCGCCTCACTTCACCTCGGAGAGATACTTGTCCGAGAAGCCCTTCTGCACGGCCTCCATCTTGCCGTAGTCCACCGCCTTGGCGCGGGCGTAGTCGGCGGCGGGGAGGAAGCGGTCGGCGACCTCCTTCGGCAGTTCCACGTTGCGCGCGGGGCGCAGATAGGCCTTGGCCCACATGGCCTGCCCCTTGTCCGAGAGCACGTAGTCGAGAACCTTCTTCGCCGCCTCCGGATGCGGGTCGTTCTTCACCATGCTCATCACGTAAGGCACCACCACGGTGCCCTCGCACGGGATCACGAAGGCGAAGTTGCCCTTCTCCGTGTACTTGGCGCGATAGGCGTTGAAGTCATAATCGAACAGGATCGGCATCTCGCCCGAAACGACGCGCGCGTAGGAGGTCTGCTTCGGCACGATCGGCTGGTTGGCCTGAAGCTTCTTGAAGAAGTCGATCGCCGGCGAGAAATTGTCGAGCGAGCCGCCGAGGCCGGTATTCACCGCCACCGCGCCCACATAGCCCACGAAGGCGCTGGAGGGGTCGAGATACCCCACCATGCCCTTGTATTCGGGCTTCAGGAGATCGCTCCAGCAGGCCGGGACCGGCGCGCCACCAAGGGCATCCTTGTTCACGAACAGGCCGAGCGTGCCGGAGTGGATGGTGAACCAGTGGCCGTCCGCGTCCTTGAGGCCGGCGGGGATCTCGTCAAAGCCCTTGGGCTTGTAAGCCTGCGTGAGGCCGGCATCCTTCACCTTGATGCCGAAGGTGACGCCGAGATAGGCGACATCCGCCACCGGGCTTGCCTTCTCGGCGATCATCTGGGCCATGGCCTGGCCGGAATTCTTGTTGTCCGGCGGCACCTCGACGCCCGTGTCGGCCTTGATGGCCTTGAGCATTGAGCCCCAGTCGGCCCATTCGGGCGGGCAGTTGTAGCAGATGGCATCGGCGGCCGAAGCGGCCGACGCCGCGCCGAGCGAAAGCCCGGTGGCGAGCAGAACGGTCGTGAGCAGGGACTTCATCGCGGTGCCTTTCCTGAGGCGGTTTGGCGGGGTGAAGGGATAGCGGCGCGCCGGCCCTTGGGGGCGGCCGGCGGCAGATGCGGCGCCGGGGCGAGCGTGCCGGCGGCGCGCAGTTCGAACGGCAGATGCTCCACGGTGCGCGCGCGCTCGCCCTCAATCAGGTCGAACAGCCGCGCCACAGCCCGCTCGCCCATGCGGCGGGTGGGTTGGTCCACGGTCGCCAGCACCGGCGTGACGAGGCGACCGATGGCGATGCCGTCGAAGCCGGCGACCGAGATGTCTTCCGGAACGGCGAGCCCCATCTCGCGCACGGCAGCGATCACCGAAAGGGCGAGCAGATCGTTGGAGCAGATGATGCCCGTCGGCCGGTCCGGCCCCGCGAGCAGGCCCGCCAGGGCGGCGCGGTGGGCGGCAGTGTCGGCGAGATAGTCGAGTTCCAGCACGGGTTCGGGCTCGAGGCCCGCAGCGGCCATGGCGGCGAGATAGCCCTGATGGCGCAGGCGCGAGCGGTCCGAGGTGGAGAAGCGCCCGGCAATGAAGAGCAGGCGCCGGTGGCCGGCGGCGAGGAAGGCCTGCGTCAGCGCGCGGCTGGCACCCGCATTGTCCACGGTGACCGACGCGCGGCTCGCGCCCTGTGGCTCGTTATAGACGAGCACATAGGGGATGCGCTCCGCATCGAGCCAATCGAGCGTGGCGTTGTTATCCGGATCGGCAACGGTGAGCACGAGGCCCGCCACCCGCTGGGCCACCAGCGTGCCGACCAGTTCCCATTCGCGCTCGGCATCATAGTCGGTGGCCGTCAGCAGCAGGGTGTGGGCACGGTGGCGCGCTTCGGCCTCCATGCCCGCCACCGAGCCCGCGAAAACCGGATTGGTGAGGCTCGGAATGACGACGCCGAGCGTGCGCGTGCGCAACGTCTTCAAGGAACGCCCGATCTCGCTGGGCCGGAAGCCGAGTTCCGCCACCGCCGCCCGGACGCGGGCCTCCACCTCCGTGCTGGTCCGCGCGGTCCCGTTCAGCACGCGGCTGACGGTCGCGATGGAGCAGCCGGCATGTTCAGCGACGGTGCGTATGGTGACGGTCTGGGGCACGAGGGGTCCGTGAAATCGTTTTCACGGCTCTCCTATCGCGCCTCTGCAACAGCCCTGTGACACGCGCCGATGCCTGCCCGGCAAAGAAAAAGGCGCCGCCCGGTGGGGCGGCGCCAAGGTGAGGTCATGTGAGTGAAACGCCGGAAACCGGATTTGGTTCAGCGCGGCCGGGGCGGCAGGGGTCCGACGTTGAAGATCTGCACCCGGCGGTTCACCGGCGATTCCGGATTCTTCGTATCCTGCAGCGCCTCTTCGCCGAGGCCGACGGCCTCAAGACGCGCCGGATTCACGTTGAAGGTGGTGGTCAGCGCCTCCACCACCGCATCGGCGCGCTCCTGGCTGAGCTTGAGGTTGTGCTCGCGCGTGCCGGTCGTGTCGGTATTGCCCGTCACGATGAAGCGGTAGCCCTGAAGCACCGGATTGTGCAGCGCGTCGGCGATGGCGCCGATGGTGGCGTAGCTGTCCGGCAGAATGATCGCCGAGTTGAGCTTGAACTGGATCTGCACATTGATCTGCGCAAGCTTATCGAGCTGGATCGCCAGCGGCGGGCGCTGCGAGGGCGGACCGGAATACATGGTGGCGTGATCGAGCGCGGCCTGGCGCAGGCTGGCGGCGGTGACGACCGGCGCGTCCTGCGTGAGATTGTTCAGGCCCTGAACGATCTGGGCGTTGGAGAGGTCCGTCTGCGCGGCCAGAGGCGCGGCGGCGGACACGAGCAGGGCGGCCGTAAGCGCGCCGCGGAGCATCAACGACTTCATGGGCGTCGTCCTTCTTTCTGCGGTTGCGCTCAGCGCCAGCCGGCGTCGGTGATGGTCTGGTTGCAGGCCTTGCTCACCGCTTTGCTGGCATCGACCAGGCAATTGATGAGATTGCCGTCACCCGGCACCACGCCCTGGCACAGGCGCGCGGCATCGGCATTGCAGACCTTGAAGATGGCCTGCTGGGCCGCGATGCGCTTGCCGATGGACGCCTTCGCCGCCGCAAAGTCGCTCTTGCACTTGGGCGCGACCTTGGAGGCATTGGCATCGAGGCAGCCGAGCAGCTTGCCGCCGCCGAGGTTCACATCGGCGCAATATTTCATGATGTCGGGGCCGCAGCTCTTCGCAAGCAGGGCGCCCGCCTGCTGGTAGCTCATCGTCTGAGCCTGCGCGCCGCTCGCCGCCGCGACCAGAAGGCCGGCCACGAGCCAAGTTCTGAACTTCACCATGAACACCCCCGCGTCAAGGACACGGTATGGGTGTAACAGATGCGTGAAGAGGAACATAGGGCAGCGCTGCTGCCCAAACGCTTGAAAACAGGCCCTATCTCGCTAACGGCCGTTGCGCCCGCATGGCGCCGACCTCATCGCCGAACGCGCACCTGGGCCGGCCGCAGCCGGAGGCGGGATCTCTCGCCCTTGCCACCGCGCGGCTCCTCGTCGTCCTCCTCGCGAGGCAGCAGCATGACGGCGACGCCCATCTGCACGCTGCCGAAGGTGAGGCACATGGCAAAAGAGAGCACCGCCGCGGCCAGAAGCCCTTCCGGCGACTGCACGATGAGGGTGCGCAGGCCATGCAGGTCGAACGCGAGGAAGAGCGCGACGAAGCCGATGGCCACGGCAAACCCGATGAGGGCGTGCCGGATGAGGAAGCGGACGAGTTGCGGCATGGGCGCCAATCCTAGCTTCCGGCTCCCCCGTGCCGGAAGGGAATGGTCACACGTTGGGCGTTCCCATGCAACAATCCACAGCATGACGCTGCATTGGCGTGCAAACGATCCTGTTCCCGGAGAGAAACCCTGGGAGCGGGCATCGGGGAATATGCGATGGCCCGTGGATTGCATACAATGTTTGGCATTATGATGGGCCGTCCTGATCGGCCGCAGCGCGGCGCGTGCGCGCCATCTCCCTGCAACCGGGCCCGATTTCGGCCCAAGAAGGATCCATTGCCCATGTGGAAGCGGACTCTGGCCACCCTCGTCCTGAGCACGGGACTGGCCACGGGACTGGCAGCGAGCGTTGAGGCGCAGACGCTCCGGTTCGGCCTCATGGAAGATCCCGATGCCCTCGATCCCACGCTCGCCCGCACCTTCAGCGGCCGCATGGTGTTCGCGGCGCTGTGCGACAAGCTGGTGGATATTGATGCCAAGCTGAACATCATTCCGCAGCTCGCCACCGAATGGTCCTGGTCGCCCGACCAGAAGACGCTGACCATGAAGATCCGCGACGGCGTGCTGTTCCAGGATGGCGAGAAGCTCGACGCCGAGGCGGTGAAGTTCAATCTGGAACGCCACCTCAAGATGCAGGGCTCGCAGCGCCGCGGCGAAATCGCCGCCATCGACAGCGTCGAGGTGGTGGACCCGCTGACCGTCAAGATCAACCTGAAGACGCCCTTCGCGCCGCTGCTCGCGCAGTTCACCGATCGCGCCGGCATGATGGTCTCGCCCAAGGCGGCACAGGCGCTCGGCGACAAGTTCGCCTCAGCGCCCGTCTGCGCCGGTCCGTTCAAGTTCGTGGAGCGCGTGGCGCAGGACCGGATCGTTGTCGAGAAATTCGACAATTACTGGAACAAGGACAACATCTTCCTCAAGCGCATCGAGTTCAAGGTCATCCCGGACACGACCGTGCGCCTGACCAACCTGCGCTCCGGCCAGCTCGACCTTCTGGAGCGCCTCGCCCCCACCGACCTGCCGCAGGTGCAGAGCGACAGCAAGCTCAAGATCGGCATGGCCTACGAGCTCGGCTACCAGACGCTGCTGCTCAACCTTTCCAAGGACGGCCCCCTCGCCAAGAACCCCAAGGTGCGTGAGGCGCTGGAGCTCTCCATCGATCGCGACGCCATCAACCAGGTGGTGTTCAACGGCGAGTTCCTGCCGGGCAACCAGTGGGTGAACCCCAAGAACCCGAACTATGTCTCGGCCTTCCCCATCCCCAAGCGCGACGTCGCGAAAGCCAAGGCGCTGCTGAAGGAGGCGGGGGTCACCACGCCGCTGGTCGTGAACTTCACCGTCTTCTCCGACAATCTCTCGCAGCAGTCGGCGCAGGTGATCCAGGCCATGGCCAAGGAGGCTGGCTTTGATCTGAAGATCCAGGCCACCGACTTCGGCACCGCGCTCAATCTGGCTGATCAGGGCAATTACGACCTGATGCTCTACAACTGGAGCGGGCGGCCCGATCCGGACGGCAACACCTACAACTTCCTGGCCACCAAGGCACCGCTGAACTATCCGCGCTATTCCAACGAGAAGGCGGATGCGGCCTTCCAGGCCGAACGGCAGAATAATGATCCGGAAGTCCGCAAGGCCGCCTGGAAGGATCTCGCCACGCAGGTGCTGGCCGATCGTCCGCTGATCTATCTCTACCACCGCAAGCTGCTGTGGGCCTACTCCACCAAGCTCACGGGCTTCGGCGATTATCCGGACGGTCTTGTGCGCTTCACGGGACTCAAGCTGAACTGACCGTGACCGCCCCCCCGCCCGACGCCGGCGGGGGCGCCGCTGCTGATCCTGAAATAAAATAGAACCTCCAGAGGACAGGCCATGTGGAAGCAGTTTTTTGCGGCCCTCACCATCGTGGGAGGGCTCACGGGAGCCGTTGGTGCCGGCGCGCAGGCCCAGACGCTGCGCTTCGGCCTGATGGATGATCCGGACGCGCTCGATCCGACCCTGTCCCGCAACTACACGACGCGGATGGTCTTCGCCGCCCTCTGCGACAAGCTCGTGGACATTGACGCCAAGCTCAACATCATACCGCAGCTGGCGAGCGAATGGTCCTGGTCCGCCGACCAGAAGACCCTGACCATGAAGATCCGTCCCGGCCTCACCTTCCATGACGGCGAGAAGCTCGACGCCGAAGCGGTGAAGTTCAATCTCGAACGCCACCAGAAGATGCCCGGCAGCCAGCGCCGCTCCGAGCTTGCCGCGCTCGACACGGTGGAAGTGGTGGACCCGGTGACGGTACGCCTGCATCTCAAGGCGCCTTCGGCTCCCTTCCTCTCTCAGCTCACCGACCGGGCGGGCATGATGGTCTCCCCCAAGGCGGCACAGGCGCTGGGCGACAAGTTCGCCACCGCGCCGGTCTGCGCCGGACCGTTCAAGTTCGTCGAGCGCGTCGCGCAGGACCACATCCTGCTGGAGAAGTTCGACGGCTACTGGAACAAGGACAACATCTTCCTCCAGAAGGTGGATTTCCGCACCATTCCGGACAGCACGGTCCGCCTCACCAACCTGCGCTCGGGTCAGCTCGATCTGCTGGAGCGCCTCGCTCCGACCGACCTGCCGGAGGTACGGTCCCAGGGCAAGCTGAAGGTGGGAACGGGGTATGAGCTCGGCTTCCAGTCCATCATCTTCAACACCGCCAAGGCGGATTCGGTGATCGGCGGCGACGCCCGCGTGCGCAAGGCGTTCGAGCTTTCCATCGACCGCGAGGCCCTGAGCCAGGTGGTCTTCAACGGCGAATACCTGCCCGGAAACCAGTGGGTGAGCCCGAAGAACCCCTTCTATGTCTCCGCCTTCCCCATCCCGAAGCGCGACGTGGCAAAAGCCAAGGCGCTGCTGAAGGACGCGGGCGTAAAGACACCGGTGCCCGTGAACCTCATCGTCTATTCCACCAATGAGGCCGCGCAGGTGGGACAAGTGGTGCAGGCCATGACGAAAGAGTCAGGCTTTGAGGTGAAGCTCGTGACCACCGACATCGGCACTGCGCTCAATGCCGCAGACCAGGGCAATTTCGAAGCTTTCCTCTATGCCTGGAGCGGCCGGCCCGATCCGGACGGCAACACCTACAACTTCCTCGCCTGCAAGGCGCCACTGAACTACACGCGCTTCTGCAACGAGAAAGCGCAGGCAGCTCTGGATGCCGAGCGCGCCACCAGCGATCCGGCGGCGCGGGCGGCAGCCTGGAAGAATCTCGCGGAAGTGGTGCTGACCGAGGATCCGCTCATCTATCTCTATCACCGCAAGCTCATGTGGGCCTACACGCCCAAGCTGAAGGGCTTCACCGAGGCTGACTATCCCGATGGCCTCGTGCGCTTCACCGGCCTGAAACTCGACTGACGGGATCGACCCCGCACAATGTTGCGCTTCTTCCTGAAACGGCTGGCCACGATCATCCCCACGGTGATCCTGGCCTCCATGATCATCTTCGCCCTGCAGCAACTGCTGCCGGGTGATCCTGCCATCGCCCTCTCCGGCGAGGAGAAGGACCCGGCCGCCATCGAGTTCATCCGCGAGAAGTACCATCTCAATGAACCGCTGCCGGTGCGCTATGGCTACTGGATCAGCGGCGTACTCCGGGGGGATCTGGGCGAAAGCATCCGCCTGCAGCAGCCGGTGGCGAGCCTCATCGTCTCCAAGTTTCCGGTGACGCTGCAACTGGCGGTCATGGCCATGGCCATCGCTTTGCTCATCGGCGTGCCCATGGGCATCCTCTCCGCCGTCCATAATGGCAAGGCAATGGACTACATCGCCAACGTCATTGCCTTGTGGGGCCTTTCGACGCCGAATTTCTGGCTGGGCATCATGCTCATCCTGCTGTTCTCGGTTCAGCTCGGCTGGCTGCCGGCCTCGGGCTATGTGCCGCCCACCGAGAACCTCCTGGAGAACCTCCGGGCAATGATCCTGCCCGCCTTCGTGCTGGGTAATTCCATCGCGGCGGTGATGATGCGGCACACCCGCGCTGCCATGCTTCAGGTGCTCTCCTCCGATTACGTGCGCACGGCCCGCGCCAAGGGCCTCGCGCCGCGCTCGGTCATCATCCGCCACTGCCTGCGCAATGCCGCCGTGCCGGTGATCACGCTGGGCGCACTGGAGTTCGGCGCGCTGCTCTCGGGCGCGCTGCTCACCGAGCAGGTCTTCTCCGTGCCCGGCTTCGGCAAGCTGATGGTGGATGCGGTGTTCAACCGCGACTATGCGGTGGTGCAGGGCGTTGTGCTGTGCACGGCCACCACCTACATCCTGCTGAACCTGCTGGCCGATCTCGCCTATTTCCTCGTCAATCCGAAGCTGCGGCGGTCATGAGCACCCTGTCCTCCTCCCCCGCCCCCACCGCCGCGGTGCCGCGCGAGCGCACGCCCTTCGAGGAGGCCATGCGCCGCCTCGTGCGCCGGCGCGGCGCCATGATCGGCCTCGCCGTGGTGCTGTTCTTCATCATCATCGCGGTGTTCGCACCCTATATCGCTCCCTATGACCCGACCGCCACGAGCTGGCTCACCGTGCGCAAGCCGCCCACATGGGAGCATCCCTTCGGCACCGACGAGGTGGGCCGCGATGTGCTCTCCCGCGTCATCTTCGGCGCCCGCGCCTCGCTCTCCGCCGGGCTCGTCTCGGTGGCCCTCGCGGTCGCCATCGGCCTGCCGGTGGGCATGATTGCGGGCTATGCGGGCGGCTGGATCGAGGCGGCGCTGATGCGCCTCACCGATGCGCTGCTCGCCATCCCCTTCCTTATCCTCGCCATCGCGCTCGCCGCCTTCCTCGGCCCGACGCTCACCAATGCGATGATCGCCATCGGTCTGTCCGCCACCACCATCTTCATCCGCCTCACGCGGGCGCAAGTGCAGTCCACCAAGGTGGAAGAGTATGTGGAAGCCGCGCGCGCGGCCGGCGCGACGCCGCTGCGCATCGTGCTGCGGCACATCCTGCCAAACATCATCCCCGCCATCCTCGTTCAGGCGACGCTCACCATCGCCGCCGCCATCATCGCGGAGGCGAGCCTGTCCTTCCTCGGGCTCGGGCAGCAGCCGCCCGATCCTTCCTGGGGCTCCATGCTGAACACGGCGAAGAACTTCCTCACGCAGGCGCCCTGGATGGCCATCTGGCCCGGCCTGTCCATCTTCCTCGCCGTGCTCTCCTTCAACCTGCTGGGCGATGGTCTGCGCGATGCGCTCGACCCGCGCCACCGCAACTGAGGAGAGACCGATGACCGATCTTTCCTCCAAGCCCCCGCTGCTGGAGATCCGCGACCTCGGCGTCGCCTTCGCCGACAAGGACAGCGTCGTCCATGCGGTGAACGGCGTCAGCTACACGCTGAAGGAGGGCGAGACCCTCGGCATCGTGGGCGAGAGCGGCTCGGGCAAGAGCGTGCACGTGCTCGCCATGCTGCGCCTCATCCCCATGCCGCCCGGCCGCATCGCCAGCGGGCAGGTGCTGTTCGAGGGGCGCGACCTGCTCACCCTCTCGGACGCCGAGCTGCGCAAGATCCGGGGCGGCGCCATCGGCTTCGTGTTCCAGGACCCCATGAGTTCGCTCAACCCGTCCATGACGGTGGGGCGGCAGATCATGGAGCCCCTGATGCTGCATCTCGGCCTCGGCGCCGATGCCGCCCGCAAGCGCGCCATCGAGCTGATGGACATGGTGCGTCTGCCCGATGCCGCCCGGCGCGTGGACCAGTTTCCGCACGAATTCTCCGGCGGCCAGCGCCAGCGCATCATGATCGCCATGGGCATCTCCTGCCGTCCCCGGCTACTGATCGCCGACGAGGCCACGACCGCCCTCGACGTGACCGTGCAGGCGGACGTGATCGAGCTGGTGAAGGAGCTGAAGCGCGAGATCGGCATGGCGGTGATCTGGATCACCCACGACCTCGGCGTGGTGGCCGGCATCGCCGACACGGTGCAGGTCATGTATGCCGGCCGGGTGATGGAACGCGGGCCCGTGGATGACGTGTTCCACGATCCCCGCAGCGCCTATACGCTCGGCCTCCTGCGCTCGCTGCCCGATCTCACCGCGCCCGCCGGCAAAAGGCGCCGCCTCACCCAGATCGACGGCACGCTGCCGGACATGCGCTTTCCCCCGCCGGGCGACCCCTTCGCGCCGCGCAACCGCTATGCGACGCCGCGCTGCTTCACCGAGCGCCCGCCGCTCGCACAGGCGCCCGGTGCCGAGGCCGGGCATCTTGTGGCCGCCTGGTATGACCTGCCGAAGCTTCTCGCCGCGGAGGCGACGCCATGACCGCCCACTCCCCCTCCCCCGAGACCGCCGCCCCAAGCGGCTATCCGCTCATCTCCGTGCGCAACCTGTGCAAGCACTATCCCCTGCGCAGCGGCTGGGGCTTCAAGACCACCGCCTTCAAGGCGGTGGAGAATGTCTCGTTCGACATCCTGCCCAACGAGACGCTAGGGCTCGTGGGCGAAAGCGGCTCGGGCAAGAGCACCATCGGCCGCGCCGTCACCATGCTGAACCCACCCACCTCCGGCGTGGTCGCCTTCGAGGGCACGGACCTGACGCAGCAGAGCGAGCGGCAGATGCGGGCCATGCGCAAGCGCATGCAGATGGTGTTTCAGGACCCCTATTCCGCGCTCAACCCACGCATGACGGTGGGCGATTTCGTCGCCGAGCCCCTGCTGATCCACGACATCGCGCCGAGCAGCGCCGAGCGGCGGGACATCGTGGCGGAGCTGTTCGCCAAGGTAGGGCTCGATCCGCGCTATATGGCGCGCTTCCCGCACCAGTTCTCCGGAGGCCAGCGCCAGCGCATCTGCATCGCGCGGGCCATTGCGGTGAAGCCCTCCTTCATCGTGGCGGACGAGCCCATCGCGGCGCTCGACGTCTCCATCCAGGCGCAGGTGGTAAACCTGTTGCAGGATCTGCAGGAGGAACTCGGCCTCGCCTATCTCTTCATCTCCCACGACCTGCGGATGGTGCGCTACCTCTGCCACCGGGTCGCGGTGATCTGGAAGGGGCGCATCGTCGAGATCGCGCCGAGCGAGATGCTGTACGCCAATCCGCTCCACCCTTACACGCGCCGGCTGCTCTCCGCCGTTCCGGTGCCGGACCCCGCCGTCGAGCGGGCGCGCACGCGCCTGCCCGCCATCGCCAACCTGCCCGACGACGAGGCGAGCCACGCGCTCGTGGAAGCCGCGCCCGGGCATTTCGTCGCCCAGGCCGCCATCGGCTAATGGCCAGCAGAACCCCAAGGAAACGTCCCCGTGCGTAATTTCTTCAAGACCGGCCGCTCCACCGTGTTCGCGCGCAGTGCGGCGGTGGCCACCTCCCATCCGCTCTCCAGCCTTGCCGCGCTCGACATGCTGCGCGCCGGCGGCAATGCGGTGGATGCCGCCATCACTGCCGTGGCCGTGCAGTGCGTGGTGGACCCGCACATGACCGGCATCGGCGGCGACTGCTTTGTGCTCTACACGCCGAAGGGCGCGAGCGCGCCCATCGCCCTCAACGGCTCCGGCAAGGCGCCGGCGGCGGCGAACGTGGACTGGTTCATCGAGCAGGGCATCACCGAGATCCCGCTCGATTCGCCCCATGCCGTCACCATTCCCGGCGCCATCGCCGCCTGGACGAAGCTGCTGGCGGACCACGGCACGCGCTCGCTGGCCGATGTGCTCGCCCCCGCCATCCGCCTCGCGGAAGAGGGCTATGTGGTGCAGCCCCGCGTGGCGCGCGACTGGGCGCAATATGCCCACCGCCTCCAGCGCGACGCGGTGAGCGTCGAGATCTTCCTGCCGGGCGGCAAAGCGCCGGGCCAGGGCGACGTCCACCGCCAGCCCAAGCTCGCCGCCACGCTGCGCAGGATCGCGGAAGGCGGGCGCGATGCCTTCTACACGGGCGAGGTGGCTGAGGATGCGGTGGCCCGCCTGAAGGAACTGGGCGGGCTCCACACGCTGGAGGATTTCGCTGCGGCCGAAGCGGAATATGTGACGCCCGTCACCACCAACTATCGCGGCTATGACGTCTATGAGTGCCCGCCCAATGGCCAGGGCCTCGGCGTGCTGATGATGCTGAACGCGCTGGAGGGCTATGACCTCTCGCCCGACGCCCTTGGGGAGGCGGATCGCATCCACCTCTTCGCGGAGATCAACAAGCAGGTCTATCACCACCGCGACCATCTGTTCGCGGACCCGGTTCAGGCCTCCGTGCCGGTCGCCGAACTGCTGTCGCCGGAATGGGCGGCCTTTGCCCGCTCGCGCGTGGACATGGCCAAGGCGGCCGATCCCATCGTGTGGCCGAAGGTGGCGCACACGGACACCGTCTATCTCTGCGTGGTGGACAAGGACGGCAACGCCATCTCGCTCATCAACTCCATCTTCCACCAGTTCGGCAGCTGCATCACGGCACCGAAGTCCGGCTTCCTGCTGCACAATCGCGGCGCGCAGTTCCGCCTCATCAAGGGCCACCCGAATGCCATCGGCCCCTCCAAGCGACCGCTGCACACCATCATTCCGGGCATGGTGATGAAGGACGGCAAGACCGTCGCGCCCTTCGGTGTCATGGGCGGGCAGTACCAGACCATGGGCCATGTGGAACTGCTGACCAACATCATCGATCGCGGCATGGACGTGCAGCAGGCCATGGAGGCGCCGCGCAGCTTTGCCTACAACGGTGCGCTGGAACTGGAGCCGGAATATGAACCCGGCCTGCTCGACGAGATGCTGAAGCGCGGCCACGCGGCCAAGTGGTCGGCGGACCCGCTGGGCGGCGCGCAGATGATCTGGATCGACCAGGAGACCGGCATCCTCGCCGCCGGTTCGGAACCCCGCAAGGACGGCATGGCGCTCGGCTACTGATGACGCCGGCGGGCGAGGCGCGGCAGATGCCTCTGCCCTGCTCGGAATCGCGAAGCGGCCGCCCCTGCGGCCGCTTCCACTGACGGCTCACCCGGCAGCGAACAGCTTCGCCTTCAGGGCATCCTGCGTGCGGCGGTAGTGCGCGCACAGCAGGGCGACCGCCGCATCGGCATCGCGCTCCAGAACAGCCTTGGCAATCTCGGCGTGCTCCGCCTGCGGATCGCGCACGGACAGTTCCAGAAGACCGGCGATCTGCCGGTAGCGGATGCTCTGGGTGAACAGGTGCTCGCAATATTCCATGAGGATGCTGGAGCCGCAGGGCGCCAGAAGCGTCCTGTGAAAGGCGTGGTGCAGCTTCTCCCACTCGGGATCAATGG
The DNA here is from genome assembly GCF_004364705.1 of Azorhizobium sp. AG788. Lineage (NCBI taxonomy): Bacteria > Pseudomonadati > Pseudomonadota > Alphaproteobacteria > Hyphomicrobiales > Xanthobacteraceae > Azorhizobium > Azorhizobium sp. AG788. Next base: position 30,721 of record NZ_SOBM01000013.1, on the reverse strand, counting down.
CGGCCTGCCGGGTTCGGGCTGCCCGGTCCAGCCGGAAAAGCGCCAGCGTGACATCTTCCTCCCATGCGCCATCGCCGTGGGCGATGGCTTCCCGGAGCGCCCGTTCCTCGATCCAGCAGCGGCATCTGACGATGTCGTCATACTCATCCGCGCTGATGGGCTTCACCTGGAAGCCGCGCTGTTCGAGCCGCTCCACAAAGCCGAATGAGGTGAGCAGGTTGAGCGCCTCGCGAAGCGGGCTGGAGCCGACCTCATAGCTGCGGCACAGCTCGTCGATCTTCAGCTTCTGCCCGGGCGCCAGCCCACCACGGATGATGTCCTCCCGCAGCCGATGATAGAGCTGCATCGTCACCGTGCCGGGCGCGGCAGACACGGGGGCCGCCACATCATTGGCCGGAGTAGCGCCTTTTTCCGTGCTGTCGCTGTCGCTGCGGCGCCGGGGATCCATCTTCAAAAGACTCAACTCCACCCGAAAAGCGGCACGTGCGGTGCCGCACGGACACGCCATGGGCCGCGAAAAATATTCGCGAACCCGATCTGCGTCAATATATATTTTTTAAGCGCCACATATCAATTTTATACATAAAATCTGGCTGAATGGATTTTTAGCGATATAGTCTCGTCCTGCCGTCGCCGCCCATCGAGCGGAGCGCGACACGGCGAGACGATCAGTTTTGGGATCGCGGAAGGGACAGACATGAAGCTCGCAACATTCAAAATCGGCGCCCAGCCGACCTGGGGCGTCATCGCGGGAGATGAAGCACTCGACGTGGGCTCCGTGCTTCAGGACCGCTATGGAAGCCTGAAGGCCGTTCTGGCAGCCGATGCGCTGTCTCAGGTGGAAGCGGCCATGCCGCAGGCCGCGCGCCACCCCCTGTCGCAGATCACCTGGCTGCCGGTCATCCCGGATTCCAACAAGGTGCTCTGCATCGGCCTCAATTACGAGATGCACCGGCTGGAGACAGGGCGGGCCGTGGTGGAACACCCCACGGTGTTCACCCGCTTCGCCGACAGCCAGATCGGCCATCTGGCGGACATCATCCGACCGCGCGTGTCCCAGCACCTCGATTTCGAAGGTGAGCTTGCGATCATCATCGGCAAGCCCGGCCGCTACATCACGCGCGAGAACGCCTGGAGCCACATCGCCGGCTACAGCTGCTACAATGAAGGCAGCATCCGCGATTTCCAGCGCCACACCCACCAGTTCGCACCGGGCAAGAACTTCCCCGGCACCGGCGCCTTCGGCCCGTGGATGATGACGCCGGACGAGGCGGGCGACATCACCACCATGAAGCTGGAGACGCGGCTGAACGGGACGGTGGTGCAGGAAGCGCTCATCTCGCAGATGATCTTCGATATCCCCTGCCAGATCGAATATTGCTCCACCTTCACCAACCTCGAACCCGGCGACGTGATCGTCACGGGAACCCCGGGCGGCGTCGGTGCCAAGCGCACGCCGCCGCTTTGGATGAAGCCCGGCGACATCGTCGAGGTGGAGATCGATCGCCTCGGCCTCCTGCGCAATGGCGTTGCCGACGAAGCCTGACCGATGACGGCGGCGGATGGCAGGCCCCATCCGCAACCCCAAGCAGACCTGACGGGCGCGCGGCTCTCCAGCCGGACGTGAAGGCCGGCGCGCGCCCGCTTCTCCACATTCCGTCCGCCGGGGCCCTTCAAGGCTGCGCCGGCCAATAAACAACTCTGTAGGAGCGAGGAATGTCGACGCCAGCCTCTGCCGCGTCCCATGCGGCCACACCCTTACATCCAGCCTTCGATGGCCAGGCGGATATCAGCGCCCGGATCGAACGCCTGCCGATGACCCGGAAGGTCTTCTGGACCCGCAACATCATCGGCGCAGCGACCTTCTTCGATGGCTACACCGTCATTGCCATCGCCTATGCCATGCCGGTTCTGGTGAAGGAATGGGGGCTCTCGCCGCAGGAAATCGGCATGATCCTCTCGCTGGGCTACATCGGCCAGTTGGTGGGGGCGATCTTCTTCGGCTGGCTCGCGGAGCGGATTGGCCGGCTTCATGTGCTTCTGCTCACCATCTTGCTGTTCGTCAGCATGGACATCGCCTGCCTCACCGCATGGAGCGCCACCTCCATGATCGTGTTCCGCTTCCTGCAGGGCATCGGAACCGGCGGCGAGGTGCCGGTGGCCTCGGCTTACATCAACGAATATGTCGGAGCGCGGACGCGCGGGCGGTTCTTCCTGCTCTATGAGGTCATGTTCCTGCTCGGCCTCGTGGGCGCGGGAGTCATCGGCTATTTCCTTGTGCCGGTTTACGGTTGGCGGGCCATGTTCATCGTCGGGCTCGTGCCATCGGTGCTCATGATCCCGCTGCGCTGGTTCCTGTCCGAATCCCCGCGCTGGCTGGCCTCCCGTGGCCGCTATGCGGAGGCCGACCGCATCGTGTCCGATCTGGAGCGCAGCGCCACCGCTGCCGGCCATGTGCTGGAAGAGCCCCGCCCCCTCGCGCTGCGCCCCGCGCAGGCCGGCAAGGGCGACTGGCGGGAGCTGTTCCGGGGCATCTACCTGAAGCGCACGCTCATGATCTGGCCCCTGTGGTTCGCCACCCATGTGGTCAACAACGGCATGGCCACGTGGCTGCCCACGCTGTACCGGCAGGTGTTCAACCTGCCCCTCTCCACCAGCCTCGCCTACGGCTTCACCACATCGGGGGCCGGCGTTGTGGGTGCGCTCACCTGCGCCATGTTCATCGACAGGGTGGGTCGCAAGCGCTGGTACACCTACGCCCTGCTGCTCGCGGCGGTGCCGCTGGGCCTGCTCGGCTGGCTGGGCGCCACATCGGCCACGCAGGTGCTCGTCTTCGCGGCCATCACCTATGCCATCACCCAGAGCGTCACCTTCTCGCTCTATCTCTACTCGGCGGAGCTGTATCCCACCCGCATCCGCGCCATCGCCACCGGCTTCGGCAGCGCCTGGCTGCGGCTTGGATCATCGGCGGGTCCGCTGGTGGTGGGCGCGGTGCTCTCGGGCTTCGGCGCCATCCAGTGGGTGTTCGTCATCTTCTCGGCGCTCATCCTGGTGACCGGCGGGTTCGTCGGTGCCTTCGCCGTGGAGACCAAGGGGCGCGTTCTGGAGGAGCTTTCTCCTTAAACCGCACGGGGTGAACGAGGCTCCCACGCAAAAGGAAAGCCGGGACGGCGCTGACCGTCCCGGCTTTTTATGTCTTGCGGTCGGACTGGTAGCCCCGATGGGCCACCGGAGGCTCAGTCGTAATAGCCGGGGGCCTTCTTGAAGGACGGCCAGGCATCCGGATCATGGCCCGTCACGACCTGCGCGCCCGTGCGCTCGGCCAGCGTACGCAGCTTCTGCACCGAACGAACCGTATCGACGGTGGAGGCGAGGAAGCCGGGCAGGGCTTGCTCGTTCCAATGGTCCAGCGTATAGGCGGCGTCGATGGTCAGCAGCAGCGGGCCGGACTTCGGCAGGCGCACCAGGAAGGACTGGTGCCCCGGTGCATGGCCGGGCGAGAAGACCGTGGTGAGCGTGCCGTCACCATAGATGTCGTAATAGTCATCCACGTCGGCGTTCAGGAACTGCCAGCGCAGGCCGGGACGATCGAAATCCTTGCGGATATAGCCGCCGCCGGCGAACCAGTCCGGTGTGAAGGCGTATTCGTATTCGCGCCGCTGCACGATGTGCGTGGCGTTCGGGAAGCGGCCGATGGCGCCGGTGTGGTCGAGATGCAGGTGCGACTGCACCACATACTTCACATCCGCCGGATCGATGCCGAGCGCCTTCACCTGCGCCTCGCAGCCCTCGTCCTCGCGCATCACCGGCCAGTAGACGTCGCAGACGCCGCCCCAGTGTCCGCGCGGGTCGGTGGCGACTTCCACCGCATTGCCGCCATCGATGATGGTGTGGCCCTTGGGGTGGGTGATGAGGAAGAAGGGCACCGGGATCTCATAGTCCGCGCCGTTGCCCTGGTTCATCTTGATGTTGTGAACCTTGCACTTCAGCGAGCCAGACTGAAGCATATAGAGGCGGATGTCGGTCATGGTTTCCTCCAATGGTCCCCCGTCACCGGCACGCGGCCAATGCGGGGGGATTTCGATTGTCCGAGAAGGAGAGAAGGCGCCGGCGCCGCGCGCCGGGGCCATCGATGCTCAGAACGCTTCGCGATAGAGCGCGAGTGCGTCGGCTTCCGTCACCTCGACGGGATTGTTCACCAGCAGGCGCGTCTGCTTCATGGCGTCGGAGGCCAGCATGGCGAGGGTGTTGTCGGTCACGCCCACATCGCGCAGGCGGCGGGGCGCGCCGCTCTCGTCCATGAGCTTCTGCATGGTGGCGACGAACACATCCGCCCGCGCCTCCGCGCCGCCCGCTCCGGGGCCGGCGATCACGTCCGCCAGTTCCGCATAGAGCGGGGCGGCGGCCTTGGCGTTGAAGCGCAGCACCGGGCCGAGCATCAGCGCATTGGAGAGGCCGTGCGGCACGTGATAGTGCCCGCCCAGCGGATAGGCGAGCGCATGGACGGCGGCCACCGGCGAATTGGCGAAGGCCTGGCCCGCCAGCATGGCGCCCAGCAGCATGGCCTCGCGCGCCTTGCGGTTCGTGCCGTCCTTGCAGGCGGCGATGAGGTTGGCAGAGAGAAGGCGCAGCGCCTCGCGGGCCAGAGCGTCGGAGACCGGGTTCTTCTTGTGGCGGCTGGTGTAAGCCTCGATGGCGTGCACCATGGCGTCGATGCCCGTGGCCGCCGTATGCACCGCCGGCAGGCCCACGGTGAGTTCGCCGTCCAGCAGCACGAAGTCCGCATAGAGCTGGGGCGAGACGACGCCCATCTTGGTGGTCTCGCCAGTGGTGAGGATGGTGATGTTGGTCACCTCCGAGCCTGTGCCGGCGGTGGTGGGCACCTGGATGAGCGGCAGGCGCGAGCCCTGCACCTTGCCGATGCCATAGAGGTCGGCCAGCGGCTGCTCGGAGACGAGGAGCACGGCCGCGAGCTTCGCCACGTCCAGCGAGGAGCCGCCGCCGAGGCCGATGACGATATCCACGCCCGCCGCCTTCGCCTTGGCGACGCAGGCGAGCAGCACATGCTCCGGCGGGTCCGCCACCACTTCGTCGAACAGCGTCACGGCAAAGCCGCTCGCCTCAAGGCTGGCGACGATGGGCGCGATGATGCCGGCCTTCACCAGCCCGCCGTCGGTGACGAGCAGCACCTTGCGTGCAGCAAAGCGCGCGCCGACCACCTCGCCAAGGCGCTTGGCGCCCGACCATTCAAGCTGGATGGCGGGAACGGTGCGGAATTCAAACGGATTGAGACCGTCGCTCATGGGGGTCCTCCTTCCTCACAGGGCGTGCCTTGACCGGCACGATGGGGCGGCTTCGCGCCGCCGCTTTATGAATGCGGAATGGTGATCTGGGGCCGGGACGAGACGATCCGTCTCCCACGGCGCATGGCACGCGGCCGGCCCCATGCGGGGCCAGCAGGGGTCGCTGTCTCAGCCCACCGCCGAGCAGAGATATTTGATCTCGAGATATTCCTCGATGCCGTACTTCGAGCCTTCCCGGCCGATGCCGGACTGCTTCACGCCGCCGAAGGGCGCGACCTCGTTGGAGATGAGGCCCGTGTTGTGCCCCACCATGCCGTATTCCAGCCCCTCCGCCACCCGCCAGGCGCGGCGGGCGTTCTCAGTGAAGAAATAGGCCGCAAGACCGAATTCCGTATCGTTGGCGAGGAAGATCGCCTCCTCCTCCGTCTCGAAACGGAAGAGCGGGGCGACGGGGCCGAAAGTCTCCTCGCGGGCGACGCGCATGTCGGAAGTGACGCCGGTCAGCACCGTCGGCTCATAGAAGGTGCCGCCGAGGGCGTGCATCTTTCCGCCCAGCACAATGGTCGCGCCCTTCTCCACCGCATCCGCCACATGCGCCTTCACCTTGGCGATGGCGTCCTCATCGATGAGCGGGCCGATGAGGACGCCGGGCTCGGTGCCCACGCCCACGGGCAACTGCTTCACGCGCTCCGCGAGGCGGGCGGCGAAGGCGTCATAGATGCCGGCCTGCACATAAAAGCGGTTGGCGCAGACACAGGTCTGGCCGGCGTTGCGATATTTCGAGGCGATGGCGCCTTCCACGGCCGCCTCAAGGTCCGCATCATCGAACACGATGAAGGGCGCGTTGCCGCCGAGCTCCAGCGACAGGCGCTTGATGGTGGGGGCGCACTGGCTCATCAAGATGCGGCCCACTTCCGTTGAGCCGGTGAAGGAGAGCTTGCGCACGACATCGCTGCCGGTGAGCACGCCGCCCACCTCCCGCGCATCGCCCGTCACCACCTGGATGACGCCGGCCGGAATGCCGGCCTCCTGCGCCAGAACGCCCAGCGCCAGCGCGGTGAGCGGGGTCTGTTCCGCCGGCTTGATGATCATGACGCAACCCGCCGCAAGCGCCGGCGCGGCCTTGCGGGTAATCATGGCGGCAGGGAAATTCCAGGGCGTGATGGCTGCGGTGACGCCCACCGGCTGCTTCAGCACGATGAGCCGCTTGTCCGTTGTGGGAGCCGGGATCACGTCCCCATAGACGCGCTTTCCCTCTTCCGCGAACCATTCGATGAAGGAGGCGGCATAGACGACCTCGCCCTTCGCCTCCGCCAGCGGCTTGCCCTGCTCTGCGGTCATGAGGGCCGCAAGGTCATCGGCATTGGCGATGATGAGGTCGAACCAGCGGCGCAGCAGCGCGGAGCGCTCCTTCGCAGCCTTGCGCGACCACGGACCGAACGCCGCCTGGGCGGCATCGACCGCCTCGCGCACCTCGGAGGCAGAGAGGTCCGGCACATGACCGACCAACGCCCCGTTTGCCGGATTATGAACGACAATATGCGCGTTGCTCGCCGCCTTGCGCCACGCGCCGTTGATGAGACAGGCGTCCTGATGCAGCGACGGATTTTTGAGATGCAGCACGCGGTCTCTCCCTGACGCTTCCCAAGTTCAATTAGTTGAACTATGTTCTTTGTAATGAACTATTTATCGACCAAGCTCGTTCGTCAAGGGTGTGATCATGGCAACTGACGGTTTGACTTCTCCCGGGGACAGCGTGCCGGCGCTGCGGCGGGCCGTGCGCATCCTCGACCATGTGGGCAGTGCGAATGCGCCCCTGACGGCAGCGGAAATCACCCGCGCGCTTGCACTGCCCAAGAGCAGTGCGCACGGGCTCATTTCGGCACTGCTGGACCTCGGGCTTCTCGACCGGGCAAGCGAGGGTACCTACCGCCTCGGACCGCATATCATGCGCTGGGCAAGCGGCTTCCTGGGCCAATCGGATCTGGTGGGAGAGTTCAGACGTGTCTTCGCCGACGTGCCGGCGTTGGAGAACTACACCATCACCCTGACGCGGCTCGAAGGGCCGGACGTGGTCTATCTGGCGTGCCGCAACAGCGCGGCACCGCTCGGCTTCACCTTCCGCATCGGGATGCGCCTGCCGGCGCCATTCACCGCCACGGGAAAGGCCATGCTGAGCACTTTCTCACCGGAAAAGGTGCGCGCCCTGCTCGCCGGACCATGGCCCGAGCGTCTCACCTCCAACAGCACGCCCTCGCTGCCAGCCCTGCTCGAAGAGATGGAGGCGACCCGCGCCCGCGGCTATTCCATCGACGACGGCCAGATCCGGGAAGGCATGGTGTGCATCGGCATCCCGGTGCGCGATTACACGGGCGGCACCGTGGCGGGCATCGCCATCAGCCTGCTGGAAGCCGAGGCCTCGCGGGAGCGGATGGACGAGCTGGGGGCCGGCCTGCAGCGGATCGCCTCGGCCCTGTCCACACGGCTCGGTGCCGACCGTGGCGCCTGAAAGGGAAGGGGCGCAGCGCCCGCACGCCGCGCCCTTGCTCGCATCGACCGGGGGAGAGGAAGGCCGAGGCGAGGCGGGTCCTTGAGACGCCTGCTGCTCAGGCTTCCTTGAAGCCGTATTCCGGCGTGCCCTGCTCCGCGCCATAGTATTTGTAGGGCAGGAACTTGCCGGACATGGTGATCTTCACCCGGTCGCCCTTGGGATTTTCGAGACGGCCGATATCGATGTCGAAGTCGATGGCCGACATGATGCCGTCGCCAAACTCTTCCTCGATCAGGGCCTTCCACGCCGGGCCGTTCACCATCACCATCTCGTAGAAGCGATAGATCAGCGGATCGGTGGGGGGCATGGGCGTGCCGCGATAAGGCACCTCGTTGAGCATGCGCTCCTCCACCTCGGAGAGGCCGAACAACTCGGCCGCAGCCCGGGCGAGCGGCTTCACCAGCTTCATCTGGCCGAGCAGCGCGCCCACCACGAGCACCGGCGACATGCCGCCGATCTCATCGGTGATGTATTTCCAGGTCCAGCCCTTCTCGCGCTTGATGTCGAGGATCTTCTCGGTGAGTTGTTCACGCTTCATGTGACGCGCTCCTATGGTCGTTTCTTGGGGTCTTCATGCGACATCGGCTCCCGTGCGCACACGGGCCGGCAAAAGCCCGCTCCCGGAAACAGGAGAGGGAAGGATGACACGGCGACCGGCACCGGCGGCCCAGCGCGACGATGCCCCGCTAGACGACGGATCTCCGGGTGGCCGGAAGGACGGGCTCACCCGCCAGCGACGGCCGCACCACGGGCGGGCGGCGGCGGTCGTAGCCCGCTGGCAGGCTATTCTTGAAGGTGCGCGAGCGCTCCACCAGAAAGTCGATGAGGTGGTTGCGCACGGCGTAGAAGTCCGGCTGCTTGTGCAGATCGAGCCGCCGGCGCTCGCGCGGCAGCGGATTGTCCACGATCTCGGCAATGCAGGCCTGCGGCCCGTTGGTCATCAGAACGATGCGGTCTGCAAGGTAGATGGCCTCGTCCACATCATGGGTGATCATGAAGACCGTCTGCCCGCTCTCAAGGCAGATGCGCCGCACCTCGTCCTGCAGCGTGCCGCGCGTCAGGGCATCGAGAGCGGAGAAGGGCTCGTCCATGAGCAGCATCTTCGGCTCGATGGAGAGCGCGCGGGCGATGCCCACGCGCTGCTTCATGCCGCCGGAGAGTTCGGCGGGCTTCTTGTGCTCCGAGCCCTTGAGGCCCACGAGTTCCACGAAGCGTTCCGCATGGGCGCGCACCCTGTCGCGCGACCAGTCGCGATGGCGGGAGGCCACCGCATAGGCGACATTGCCGAGGACGCTTTTCCAGGGCAGCAGCGCATGACTCTGGAAGATCACCGCCCGGTCGAGGGAGGGCCCCTCGATGGCCCGGCCATCCATGATGACCGCGCCGTCGTCAGGCGCCTCGAGCCCGGACAGGATGTTGAGGACCGTGGTCTTGCCGCAGCCGGAATGGCCAATGATGCAGGCGAACTCGCCCTTGTTCATGGAGAACCAAAGGTCCTCGAACACGGTGGTCTCGCCCTTTGCCGAGGGAAAGCGACGGGCAATGCCCTCGATGGAGAGATAACGCTCGCCCATGGCCTACTCCGGGAAGGTCACGAGCCGCGCGACCGCAGCAAGGATCTGATCGAGGATCATGCCGACGACACCGATCACCAGGATCGCAATGATGACATTGGTGATCGAGAGGTTATTCCACTCGTTCCAGACGAAATAGCCGATACCGGTGCCGCCCACGAGCATCTCGGCCGCCACGATCACCAGCCAGGCGATGCCGATGGAGATCCGCATGCCGGTGAGGATGGTGGGCGCCGCGGCGGGCAGGATGACGGTGGAGGCGCGCTTCAGCGGCCCCACCTCCAGCGTGCGGGCGACATTCAGCCACTCCTTGCGCACGCTGGCGACACCGAAGGCGGTGTTGATCAGCATCGGCCACACCGAGCAGATGAAGATGACGAACACCGCCGAAATGCTGGAATCCTTGATGGTATAGAGGGCGAGCGGCATCCAGGCGAGGGGCGAGATGGGTTTCATAACCTGGATGAAGGGATCGAGCGCCCGGCTCATGAGCGGCGACATGCCGATGACAAAGCCGAGCGGGATCGCCACTGCCACGGCAAGACCATAGCCGCCAAGCACCCGGGCCAGCGAGAAGGCGAGCTGGATGCCGAGGCCTTTGTCGTTCGGTCCCTTGTCATAGAAGGGGTTGGAGAGCAGCGTCCAGAGCTGCCGCCCCACCTCCACCGGGCTGGGCATGGCCGATTTGCCGGCAGTGGCGGTCAGCCCCATCAGCTTGGCATATTCCGGGTCCATCCCCGCCGGCAGGCTGGCGGAGCCCCCGCCGAAACCGGCGGTGGCCGCCTGCCAGGCGAGCAGGAAGACGGCAAGGATCAGGACCGACAGCAACCCGGCCCTGAGACGCAGCGGCAGCCCCATGGCGTCAGGCCCGCTTGATGGCGAAGCTCGCCACATAGTCTTCGGGCTTGGCCGGATCGAAGGGCTTGCCCATCACCGAGAAGGTCTTGGTCGCGGAAGCCGGCGGCGTCAGACCCATCTCCTTCATCACCTTGGAGGCCTCGGTGGCGAGGAAGACCTTCTTCGCGATGCCCTGATAATCCACCTCGCCCTTCACCTGCCCCCAGCGCTTCATCTGGGTGAGGATCCACACCGCGAAGCTCTCATAGGGGAAGGGATCGAATGAGATGCGGTCGGGATCCTTCTTGATGTTGCCGAGGCCGTCCGCATAGGTGCCGGTGAGCACCTGCTCCAGAACGATGGGCGGCGCGTTGAGATAATTGGCCGGGGCGATGGCGTCGGCGATCTCCTTGCGGTTCTCCGGCTTCTGCGCATAGGCGCTGGCGTCGATGATGGCGCGCAGCAGCGCCGCATAGGTGTTCGGATTGGCGGTCACGAACTCCTGGCTGGCGGTGAAGGAGCAGCAGGGGTGCCCGTCCCAGATTTCCTTGGAGAGGATGTGGATGAAGCCCACACCGTCATAGACCGCCCTCTGGGCCACATTATCGGGCGCCAGGAAGCCGTCGATATTGTCCGCGCGCAGGTTGGCGACCATCTCCGGCGGCGGCACGGAGCGGATCTGCACATCCGTGTCGGGATCGATGCCGTTCTCCGCCAGATAATAGCGCAGCAGGTAATTGTGCATGGAATAATCGAAGGGCACGGCGAGTTTCATGCCCTTCCAGTCCTTCGGATTGCGCTTGTCCTTGTGCTTCATGGCGAGCGTGATCGCCTGCCCGTTCACATTCTCGATGGCCGGGACGGAGAAGGGAATGGGATTGGAGCCAAGGCCCATCGAGATGGCGATGGGCATGGGCGAGAGCATGTGCGCGGCGTCATATTCCTTGTTGATGGTCTTGTCGCGCACCACCGCCCAGCCGGCGGTCTTCACCACGTCCACATTGAGCCCCTGCTTGGTATAGAAGCCGAGCGGGTGGGCCATGATGATGGGCGTGGCGCAGGTGATCGGGATGAAGCCGATCTTGAGATCCTTTTTCTCAATGGCCCCGGCGCCCTGCGCGAATGCGTCCGTCACCGCCCCGAGATTGAGGAAGGGCGCGAGCGCAGCCGCCACCGAGGAGCCGCCGATGGCCTTGAGGAAGGCGCGGCGCTGCACCGCCTGCGGAAAGAGGGCCTGAAGCACGGTCTTCTCGACGGCACCCGCATAACGCGCTTCCGCGTCACGCGCGGCGGCCGCGCCGTCATGTTCGGCCGCGGAGCGATGCCGGCCGCAGGAGCAGCCGGAGAACAGGCGTGAAAACCGCCGCACAGGATCAAAGCTCGCCATGAACCGCCTCGCTCGCAGAAGGAGATGCCGGAGTGGGTCCTTACGCTAAGCAAGCGACGTGCCAGCGCCCACCGAGCCGTGCGATCAAGGACCGCGAAGGATTTCAAGCCAGCGACTGGATTTACGATTTTTCGTGATTTACGATATTTCAGATCCCACTGGCGAAAATTCGTAATGACGATCCCGCAGGCCGCACTGCTCGCTGCGCAGTTGCCGGAGACAGCAACGCCGCCCTCGCCTTTCGGCCCGGCCTTCCTGCACGGCGCCGAACCGGCGCTGGTGGTCGATCTCGAGACCGCGCGCATCCGCGACGCCAATGCCGCCGCCTGTCGGCTGCTGGGCCACTGGCGCCTCGCACTGCAAGGGATGACTGTGTTCGACCTGCATCCGCAGCAGACCGGGCCGCTCATCGTCTTCACGCAGGCGGTGCTGGAACGGGGCAGCTTCTGGACCCGCACGCTCCAGCCCCAGCACGCCGACGGCCGGCAGCTGGACGTAGAGTGTGCCGGCACGCTTATGCCCACCGCAGAGGGCCGGCTGCTCCTGCTCACCCTCTGCGATCTCGACGCCCGCCACCGGCGCGATCTAGAGGCGCGGGCCGAGGCCTTCATGCACGAAGGTCTTGCGGAATGGCAGCGGGCCGACCGGCTGTTCGCGGACATCGAGCGCGAGAACCGGCTCATCCTGAGGGCGGTGGGCGAAGGCATCTATGGGGTGAATGCGGAAGGCCGCACCACCTTCGTCAATCCCGCCGCCGAGCAGATCCTCGGCTGGACGGCAGAGGAGATGATCGGCCGCGACATGCACGCCATGGTGCATCACCATCATCACGACGGCTCGGCCTATCCGAACACCGCATGCCCCATCTATGCGGCCTTCCGCGATGGCGCCGTCCACCACGTGGAGAACGAGGTGTTCTGGCATCGCTCCGGCCGGCCGGTGTGGGTGGAATACACCTCAACCCCGCTGCGCGACCGGGGCCGCCTCATCGGTGCCGTGGTGGTGTTCCGCGATGTGACGCAGAAGCGGGAGGCCAACGAGCAGCTTCGGGCCGCGCTGGCCGAGGTGGATCGCCTGCGCGAGCGGCTGGAGATGGAGAATGCCTACCTTCAGGAGGAAATCCGCGCCGAGACCAGCCATCGCGGCATCATCGGCCGCTCGGAGGCCATCAAGAAGGTGCTGAGGCAGGTGGACCTTGTCGCCCCGACCGACGCCACCGTCCTCATCACGGGCGAGAGCGGCACCGGCAAGGAGCTGATCGCCCGCGCCATCCACGATGCATCGGAGCGACGGGAGCGCCCGCTCATCCGCGTCAATTGCGCGGCCATCCCGCGCGAGCTGTTCGAGAGCGAGTTCTTCGGCCATGTGCGCGGCGCCTTCACCGGTGCCCTGCGCGATCGCGTCGGCCGGTTCGAGCTGGCCGACCGGGGCACGCTCTTCCTCGATGAGGTGGGCGAGATTCCGCTGGAGCTCCAGTCCAAGTTGCTGCGGGTGCTTCAGGAGGGCCAGTTCGAGCGCATCGGCGAGGAACGCACGCGGCAGGTGGATGTGCGCATCATCGCCGCCACCAATCGCGACCTGAAGGCCGCCGTGCGGGCCGGGCGCTTCCGGGAGGACCTGTTCTACCGGCTCGACGTCATGCCCATCGAATCCGTGCCCCTGCGCGAGCGGCGGGAGGACATCCCGCTCCTTGCGGCGCATTTCCTCGACGGCGTGCGGCGCAAGCCGGCCGATGGACCGCTCCAGCTCAGCGCCGGCGACATGCGCCGCCTCCAGACCTATGACTGGCCCGGCAATGTCCGCGAGCTTCAGAACGTGATCGAGCGCGGCATCATCCTCGCGCGCAATGGCCGCCTGCACATCGATCTGCCGGATCGCGAGGCCCCTGCCACCGCGCAGCCGGTGCCGCCGTCCGCCGAACTGGAAACCGAGGCCGACCGCCGCCTGCGGCTGCGGGCCAGCATCCTCGCGGCGCTTGAGGCGGCGGGCGGCAAGGTCTCCGGTCCCGGCGGGGCTGCCGAACGCCTCGGCCTCAAGCCGACGACCCTCGCCTCCCGCATGAAGACGCTCGGGATCGCGCCGGGGCGTGCCTCACGCTCCGGCGCCTGAAACGGTCGCAGACGCTCACCCTTCGGCAGCGATTCGTCGGCAGTGGTTGAGCGCGGCTTCGATGAGGTTATCGCTGGCCTCCGGCGTGCGGAAGGCGGAATGGGCGGAGAGCGTCACGTTCTCGAGCGTCGTGAAGGGGTGATCCGCCGGCAGCGGCTCGGTCACAAAGACGTCGAGCCCCGCATGGCGCACGTGGCCGGACTTCAGCGCCTCCACCAGCGCCTCTTCGTCGATCAGGGCGCCGCGCGCCGTGTTCACGAGGATGACGCCGGGCTTGAGCTGCGCGAGCCGTTCGCGGGAAAGGAAGCCGCGCGTCTCGTCATTGAGCAGGAGATGCAGGGACACCACGTCGCTCTCGGCGAGCAGCGTCTCCAGCGGGACGAAAGTCACGCCCGGCTCGTCCTTCGGCGTGCGGTTCCAGGCGATGACGCGCATGCCCGCGCCCTTGGCGAGGCGCGCCATCTCGGCGCCGATACCGCCATAGCCAATGAGGCCGATGGTCTTGCCGGTGAGTTCCACGCCGTCGGTCCGCAGCCATTTTCCGGCCCGCACGCCACGGTCCATGTAAGCGAAGCCCTTGGCCGCGGCCCACATCAAGGCGAAGGCGCATTCGGCCACCGCCGTGTCGCCATAGCCCTTGATGATGTGGACGGAGATGCCGAGCGCTGCCAGTTCCTCCGGGTTCATGTAGCTGCGCGCGCCGGTGCCGAGGAAGACCACATGCTTCAGCCCGTTGCAGGTGCGGGCGATGTCGGTGGGCAAGGCGGTGTGGTCGATGATGGCGATCTCGGCGCCATCGAGCACGGCGGGCAGTTCGGCCGGCGTCACGTCCGGATTGCGATGGATGCCGAGGGGAATGTCGTCGGCACGGTGCAGCCGCTCGGCTACGCCGGCGAGGGTCGGGCTGGCATCCACGAATACGGCACGCATCGGCAACTCCTCGGCGAAGAAAACCTCAAGGCGGGCATCTGCCCGTCAGCCGTTCTAGAGCGAGGCCTTGCGCTTGGGTAGCGATGCGGACGCCTCGTGTGGCAGAACACCCACGCCCGCCCTCACCACGCCACCTCCTTCCGCGTGCAGAGGAACCGGCTTGCGCGCCGGAGCTTTAACCTTGTTCGGCGGCAGGGGTTGTCGGGGGGCGCCGGAAGGTCCCTAGCTGTCCTGGCGCAAGGTTCAATTCAGCAAATGCCGCTCGCGGCAGCGGTCCGGCTGATTCGGCCCATGGGGTTAAATCCCTGGCGCGTTTGGACCATAATAAGGGCTCGTTGCGTAGTGGGGGCGGTTTGCGGCAGGGACTGAAGCGGCGGCGGTCACAGGCGTTGGGACGACCGCGCGGGCTTCGAGGCCCTCGCGTCGCGCTCTCGCACGCCTGCGCGCCCGCGCTCATTGCCGCAGCCCTCCTGGCCGCGTCCGACGCACGCGCGCAGAGCACTTCCTCTCCCGCCGACGATGCCGCCGCCTTCTTCGACAAGGCGCTCGCCTGGTTCGATCCCAGCCGCGCGAAATCCGCCGCCCCGGTGCCGGACGCGACGCCCTATACGGTGACGCTGAGCGTCACGGGCGACAGTTCCGTTCGCAGCGCCATCACCGATGCCTCCAACCTCCAGCGGTTGCGGAACACGGCTCCCTCGGGCGCCGCCGGTCTCGTGCGCCGGGCGCTGGCGGACCGCGAGCGCATCATCGCGGCCCTCTATGCCGAGGGTTATTACGGCGGCCGCATCACCATCACCGTCGCGGGCGTGCCTGTGGATGCCCCGACCGTCTTCGAGACGGTGGAGCGGGTCCGGAAAGCCGGCCCTGTCCCGGTTGTCGTGGATGTGGACAGCGGCCCCGCCTTCACCTTCGGCGCGGTGCGCGTCATCGATCCCGCCGGCCGCCCCGTGGCCGGGGCGCCCACCCCGCGCGAGATGCGGGTGATACCCGGCGAGCGGGCCCGCGCCACGTCCATCACGGCTGCCGAGCGCGTCATCGTGGATCGCCTGCGCGCGCAGTCCCGCCCCTTCGCCAAGGTTCTGGGCAAGGACGTGGTGGCCGATCACGCCTCCCAGACGCTGGACGTGACCTTCAAGGTCGATCCCGGCCCGGTCGCCACCTTCGGCCCCTTCACGGTCTCGGGCACGAAGTCCGTCGATCCGAAATTCGTGCTGGACCGCATCGATATCCGTCCCGGCGAGCCCTATTCGCCCGAACGGCTGGACGCGCTACGCCGCCGCCTCGCGTCGTACGAAATCATCGGCTCGGTGCGATTCCGGGAAGCGGACCATCTGAACGCGCAGGGCCAGTTGCCCATCCAGGTGGAGATCTCCGAGCGCGAGCAGCATTATGTCGGCTTCGGCGCCAAATATTCCAACACCGACGGCTCCTCTGCCAATGCCTTCTGGGGCGCCCGCAACCTGTTCGGCGGGGGCGAGACGCTGCGCCTTGATGCTCAGCTCACCTGGTATGCGCAGGGCTCCGACTCCGTGCCCACCGCCGATCCCTTCGGCTACCGGCTGGCCGCCACCTTCACCAAGCCCGGCATCCTGACCGCCAATGAGGACCTTGTGGCCGAGGCGGCCGCCTTGCGGGAAGTGACGGACGCCTATGTGCGGGAAGGCGGCACCTTCACCGCCGCCGTGAAGCACCGCTTCAACGATGACTGGAACGGGCAGATCGGCGTCGATCTCGAGCAATCGACGGTACAGGACGCCTTCGGCACCACCGACCCCTTCATCGCCGGCATTCCGCTCGGCCTCAATGCCGACACCACCGACAATCCCCTCGACGCCTCGAAAGGCTACAAGTTCAGCGCCACCGTCGAACCCTTCGTCGCCTTTGGCGAAAGCGGCGCCGGGCCGGTGATGCTGAAGGCCCAGCTCTCCGCCTATCACGCCTTCGACGAGGACAAGCGCTGGATCCTCGCCGGGCGGGTGGCCGCCGGCTCCATCATCGGGCCGGAGCTTCTCGACGTGCCGGCCCAGCGGCGCTTCTATGTGGGCGGCGGCGGCACGCTGCGCGGCTTCGACTACCAGTCCGCCAGCCCGCGCACGCCCACCGGGCTGATCGTCGGCGGTCTCAGCTATTTCACGGCCTCCACCGAACTCAGGGTGAAGATCACGGACACCATCGGCGTCGTGCCCTTCTTCGACATGGGCGCCGCCTTCGCCTCCGATGTGCCCGACTTCAGTGCCATGTATTATTCCGTGGGCCTCGGCCTTCGGTACTACACGGCCGTCGGTCCGGTGCGCCTCGATTTCGCGGTGCCGCTCAATCCCATTCCGGGCGGCTCGAAGTACGGCGTCTATCTCAGCCTGGGGCAGGCCTTCTGATGCGCGCGCTCGATCTTCTCGCCCGCGTCCTGTTCCGTGCCGTGCTCGGGCTCATCCTGTTCGTGCTCGTGCTCTTCGGCGCGGTGCAGACGCCGCCCGGCAAGGCGCTGCTGGCCCAGCTTGCCGGCAGTCTCGCCTCCGGCAACGGCCTCACGGTCCAGATCCGCGACCTCACGGGCGGTGTGCCGTGGAACATCGGCATCGGCGAGATCGCCCTGTCCGATCCGCAGGGACCGTTCGCCCGCATCGAGGGCCTCTCACTCTCCTGGGCGCCGGCCGCCCTTCTCTCCGGCACCGTCAAGGTGCATGCGCTGACGGCGGAGAGGGTGGATGTGCTGCGCCGGCCCGACCTGCCCCCGAGCCCCGCTGCACGCGGCGGCTCCGCGCCCCTGCCGCGGATCGTCCTCCAGCACCTCGCGGCGGCGGACATTCGCCTCGCCGAGCCGGTTGCCGGGCAGAGCGCACAGCTCGCGCTCGACGGCTCCGCCTCGCTGATGGAGCCGCAGCGCGGCCTTTCCCTCGCCTTCACCCTCACGCGCAAGGACCAGTCCGGCACGGTGGGCGGCAAGGCGAGCTACGCCCCGGATGCCCGCATCCTGATGCTGGAGATGCAGGCCCATGAGCCGCCGGGCGGCCTCGTGGCGCGCCTCCTGGGGCTGGAAGGCTTGCCGGCACTCGATGCGGAGCTTCGTGGTGTTGGCCCCATCGACGCATGGCAGGGCAATCTGCAGGTGCGCGCCGGCACGCTCGCCAGCGTGCAGGCCACCGCATGGATCAAGAGCGAGGACGAAACCCATCGCCTCCAGTTCTCGGCCGAAGGCGATGTCGCGCGGGCGCTGCCGCCAGCCTATCGGCCACTGGCGGGGGATCGTGTCACGCTCGAAGGCGATGCCCGCATCACGCAGGACCTCGCCCTCTCGCTCTCCCGCGTGGTGGCCTATGCCGCCGCCGGCAATGCGCGGGCCAGCGGCACGGCGGACCTGAAGGGGGGGACGATCGCCCTCACCTTTTCCGCCGAAGTGCCGGACGGCTCGCGCTTCTCAGCGGCGCTGCCGGACGCCTCCTTCCAGGCTCTGACCCTCAACGGCACGCTGGACGGCGCGCTGGCGACGCCCCGCCTCGTCGCCCATGCGGCCGTGACCGGCGCGAGCGGCCAAGGCTATGGCGCGCGCAGCACCAAGGCCAAGCTGCGCCTCACGCCCGACGCCGCCGGCTATGGCTGGATGGTGGATGCGACGGTGGAGGGGCTCAGCGCCGCCGATCCCAAGGTGAATGCGGCCCTCGGCCCGGCAGGTGGCACGATTTCCGCCGCCGGCGGCCTGCCGCAGACCGGCGCGCCTTATGTGCGCACCGCCAAGGCCGCGCTGCTGCCGCTGGAGATGACCTTCGATGGCCGGGCCGCCCGCGATGCGCTGGACGGCACCTTCTCCATCACCCGCCTCGACCTCGCCGCCTTCTCGCCGCTGGCGGGCCGGCCGCTGACCGGCGAGATGATGCTGACCGCCAAGCTGAGCCGGCCGAGCGGCGGCGGATTCGCGGCGGATATCTCCGGCTCCGGCCGCGGCATCACCACGTCCGAGCCTCTCATCGACGGCATGCTCGGCCGCACCGCCCGTCTCACGGGCGCGCTCGCCTATGGCGCCGACGGCGCAGTGGCGGTGCGCGACCTCAAGCTCAATTCCAACGGCCTCGACGTGGCCGTGAACGGCCGCATCGACCGCACCGCCGCCGACCTTCGGGCCGTCATGTCGCTGGCCGAGATCGGCAAGGTGGACAGCCGTGTCGCCGGGCGGCTTGAGGCGGACGCCGCTTTCTCCGGCTCGCTGGAAAAGCTCGGCGTCACCGCCCGGCTCGCCGTGCCGCAGGGCAAGGCCATGGGCCGCGAGGTGCGCGACCTTCGCATTGATGTCACCGGCAGCGACCTCACCCATCTGCCTGCGGGCACGCTGGCGGCCTCCGGGACCATCGGTGGCAAGGCGCTCACCGGAAAGGGCGCCTTTGCCACCACGGCGGACGGCGGCCAGAGCCTGAACGGCCTCGACCTCACGCTCGGCACCGCCCGCGCGCAGGGCGCCGTCTCCCGCGCCGCCTCCGGCCTCATGACCGGTCGGCTTCAGCTCGCCGCTCCGAATGTGGCGGACCTCTCCGCTCTGGCCCTCACGGAGATGGGCGGGGCGGTGAATGCCACCCTCGTCCTTGATGTGGATGCCGGTCGCCAGCGCATCGCCCTTCAGGCCAATGCGAACAATGTGACCGCGCCGGGCGTGCGGCTCGACCGCAGCGACATCAATCTCACCCTGCTCGACCCCGCGAAGGCGCCGAGCCTCACCGGACGTGCGGTGCTGACCGGCATCGACAGCAACGGTTTCCGGATCGACCGCGCGACCCTCGACGCCAGCCCGGCCGGCGCCAACACTACGAACCTGAGGCTCGACGGCGTGGTGCAGGGCACGACCATCGCCGCCTCCGGCCGCGCCACCACCGACCCGGCGCGCTATGCCCTGCGGCTCGACACGCTGCGGCTCGCCAATGGCGGAGCCACTGCCACCCTCACCGCCCCCGCCACCTTCACCTCCGCGGATGGGGCGATCGCCGTGGACCGCTTCGCCCTCCAGAGCGGCGGCGGCTCGGCTGTTGTGCAGGGTCGCGTGGGCGACACGCTCAATCTCTCGGCGGACATCCGCAACCTGCCCCTCTCGCTGCTGGCGATCGCGACGCCCACGCAGGGCCTCGCCGGCACGCTGTCGGGTCAGGCCCAAATCTCCGGCCCGGCCAGCGCGCCCACCGGCCGCTACAACCTGATCATCGCCCGCATCACCCAGCCGGACATGCAGAGCGCTGGCGTCAGCCAGCTCGACATCCGGGCGGACGGCACCTTCGCGGACGGGCGGGCAACGATCCGCTCCAGCATCAGCGGCCCCTCGCTCTCGGGCGTGACGCTGAACGGCTCGGTGCCCATGGGCGCGGGGAATATGGATCTGGTGCTGCGCGGTCAGGTGAGCCTCGGCATCGCCAATGCGGTGCTTGCTGTCTCCGGCGCACGGGCGAGCGGCAACGCCGCCGTGGACATGACCCTGCGCGGCACCTATGAGGCGCCGAGCGCGGGCGGCACGGTGCGCGTCACCAACGGCCGCTACGATGACGCACCTAACGGCGTCACCATCGACCGCATCGAGGCGACGCTGACCGGCACCGACCGCTCGGTGACGCTCTCCTCCTTCAGCGCCCGCACCCTCAATGGCGGCAGCATCACCGGGCGCGGCAGCGTGGCGCTGGACCCCGCCGCCGGTTTCCCCGGACAGGCGGACATTACGCTCCAGAATGCGGGCGTCGTGAACAGCGACCTCATGCGCCTCGTTGTGGACGGCCGACTGAATGTGACCGGCGCGCTCGCGACCCGTCCCACCGTCGGCGGGCGGATCGACGTGCGCAGCCTCGACGTGAACATTCCCGACCGCCTCACCTCCGCCGGCGCGCAGATCAACGTGCGGCACGTGAATGTGGCGCCCGGCACTAAGGTCAGCGAGCCGCGGGCGACGCAGGCCCGTGGCATGCGGGCCAATGATCGCGGTCGGCGCACCGCCCGCGCCAGCGCTCCCCGTCCGTTCGTTCTGGGCCTCAATCTCACGGTGGCCGCACCGAGCCGGGTGTTCGTGCGCGGCATGGGCATCGATGCGGAGCTGGGCGGTCAGATCGCACTCTCCGGCACCAATGCCGATCCCATCGCCAACGGCGGCTTCCAGATGCGGCGCGGCAGCTTCGACATCCTCGGCCGCCGGCTCGATTTCACACGCGGCATCCTGACCTTCCGGGGCTCCACAGACCCGGAACTCGACTTCACCGCCGAGAGCAGCGCCTCCGACGTGACCGCGCGGGTGAACGTGACCGGCAGCGCCTCGGACCCCGACATCACCTTCACCTCCTCGCCCAGCCTGCCGGAGGACGAGGTGATCGCCCGCCTCCTGTTCGGCAAGCCCACGGGCCAGCTCTCCACGGGCCAGGCCCTCCAGCTCGCACAGGCGCTGGCGCAATATTCGGGCGGCGGCGCGCAGATCGACCAGTTGCGCCGTCAGTTCGGCCTCGACAGCCTCAGCATCGGTGCCAATGCCGAGGGCAATGGCGGCGAGGTGGGCTTCGGCCGGCGCATCAACGACAAGGTCTATCTCGGCGTGCGGCAGGGCACGACGGCCGGCTCCAGCCGCGCCACCATCGATGTGGACGTGACCAAGAACATCCGCATCCAGGGCGGCGCCGGGGCGGACGGCTCCGGCGAAGTGGGCGTCGGTGCCCAGTGGGATTATTGAGACGGGCCTTCAGTGGCACCCGTCTTGCGCGCCGGGCCGGCCTTTCCCATGTGATCGGTCATGAACACCAGCCACACCTCCGACACCGACTGGGGCGACCTTCCCGGCGATGACCGCAGCCGTGCGGCCGAAGACGAAGCGCGGGTCCGCTTGGGCTTCTGGCAGAAGCTGAAAGGCGGTGCCGCGCGCGTGCCCTTCGCGGGCGACGCGATCGCGGCCTATTACGCCGCCTTCGACCGCGAGACACCCCTGCGCGTGCGCGCTGCGCTCCTCGGTGCCCTCGCCTATTTCGTGCTGCCCATCGACACCGTGCCCGACTTCATCCCCATCGTCGGTTTCGGGGACGATGCGGCGGTGCTGTTCGGCGCGCTCCAGTTGCTCGCCAACCACATCAAGCCGCACCATCGCGAAGCGGCCGATGAGGCCCTGCGGCGGGCCCGAGAGCGCTGACGCCGGTCACAGGCCGGTGGTGAGCACCACCTTGCCCTTCACCTTCCGGCCGGCGATCTCGCCCAGCGCCTCGGCGCAGCGCTCCAGCGGGAAGGTGGCGTCCACATGGGCGGAGATGGCTCCCGAGCGGGCGTAGCCCATGAGTTCGGTGATGGTCGCCGTCAGCCAGGCGGGATCGCGCATGGCCTGCGTGCCGAAGGCGACGCCGCGCGCGTCGCAATTCTTGAGCAGCAGCAGGTTCAGCGGCAGCTTAGGGATCTCCCCGGCCGCGAAACCGATGACCAGCAGCCGCCCGCACCAGCCGAGCGAGCGCAGCGCCTGTTCGGAGAGGTCTCCGCCCACCGGGTCGTAGACCACGTCCGCGCCCTCACCGCCGGTGAGTTCCTTGAGGCGCAGCTTCAGGTTTTCCGTGGTGTAATCGATGCCGATATCGGCACCATGGCTGCGGGCAAAGGCGATCTTGTCCGGGGACGAGGCGCAGGCGATGACGCGGGCGCCGAGGATCTTGCCCAGTTCCACCGCCGCGAGACCGACGCCGCCAGCGGCTCCCAGGACCACCAGCGTCTCGCCGGCCTTCAGCTCGCCGCGGTCGCGCAGGGCATAGAGGCTGGTGCCATAGGTGATGATGAGGCCGGCGGCGCGCACGAGATCGAGATCGTCCGGCACGATCGCAAGCCGGTCGGCGCGCACCACGAGGCGCTCGCGGGCGGCGCCATAACCGACGTTGCCGCAGATGCGGGTGCCGACCTTCGGCCCGGTCACGCCCGGCCCCAGCGCTAGGACACGGCCGGCGAACTCGCCACCGGGCGAGAAGGGCAGATCGGGCTTCTGCTGATAAAGGTTGCGGATGATGAGGGTGTCGAAGAAATTGAGGCCGACGGCGGCCACTTCCACCACCACCTCGCCGGGCCCGGCCACGGGATCGGGCAGGTCCACGATCTCAAGAGCCTCGGGCGGAGCGTGGCGGACGCACAGGACAGCCTTCATGGGACGATTCGTCTCCCCTTCCGTGGATGAGCGCCCCTGATCCATCAGACGCGGGCGCTGCCTCAGGCACGCCACACCCTGGAACCGGCTCCCATCAAAAACCTGTAACCGGCGTCCTTTTTCGGCGCCTTTTGCGCGAGATTAATCAAAAGGGAAACGTTGTGTGTGCCATTTTTTCGGCCGCCTCCCCCATTACGGAGGCACCGTTACCCGCAACGGACTTCATGTTTGCGTCAATGCGCGCGGACCGCATACCTCGTTCAGGAGATGCCATGGCTCACCATCGTGCCAGCTTCAACCGGGCGCGCCTCACCCTGATGGCCGCCGCTTTGATGGCCTGCGCGGCCGGCACGGCTTCGGCCCAGGGCCAGGGTTCGTCCAAGGCCGTCGCCCAGTTCGGCGACTGGAGCGTCTATGTGAGCACGAGTGCTCCGAAGGTCTGTTACGCCATTTCCCAGCCGAAGGATCGCCAGCCCGGCGGCCTGAAGCGTGATCCGGCCTATTTCTTCATCAGCACCCGCCCCGGCGAGAATGTGAAGAATGAGGTGAGCTTCACCATGGGCTTCCCGCTCAAGGAGGGCAGCGAGGCCAAGGTCACCGTTGGCGGCACCACATTCGAGCTCTACACCAAGTCCGAAGGCGCCTGGGTCCGGAACGTGGCGGACGAAGGGCGTCTCGTGGACACCCTGCGCAAGGGCCGCGATGCCATCGTGGTGTCCAGCTCCTCGCGTGGGAATCCGACCACCGACAAATACTCGCTGAACGGTATCGGTCAGGCGCTCGACCGCGTGGCGCAGGAATGCCGCTGACCGCCTGAAATGGCCCGACCCGCCTGCCGGCTGCGCCGGCAGGCCCCTCATGCTTGAAGCGCGGTAGCCGGACGGGCGGGAATTCATTATGTATGCGCCCATGATGCCTTCGCCGACTGCCGTGGCCGCCCCCGTGGCGGCGCTTTCCGTTCTGCCCTCCCTCGCCGGCCTCGACCGGGAGAAGCTGGGGCTTGCGCTCGCCGCCATCGGCGTGCCGGAACGCGAGCGGAAGATGCGCGTCAACCAGCTCTGGCACTGGATCTATCTGCGCGGCGCCACCGACTTTGCGGAAATGACCAACGTCTCCAAGACGTTGCGAACGCAGATGGCGGAGCATTATTCCCTCGCCCGGCCCGAGATCGTGGTGGAGCAGGTGTCGCAGGACGGCACCCGCAAGTGGCTGCTGCGCCTGCCGGCGGAAACGCCCGGCGAGCGCCCCCACGAGGTGGAGGCGGTCTATATCCCCGAGCGGGATCGCGGCACGCTGTGCGTCTCCAGCCAGGTCGGCTGCACGCTGAACTGCGCCTTCTGCCACACCGGCACCCAGCGGCTGGTGCGCAATCTCACCGCCGCCGAGATCGTGGCGCAGGTGCTGGTCGCCCGCGACCGGCTGGGCGACTATCCCGGCCGCGAGCGCGCGACCGGCCCCGGCCTGCCCACGGAAGGCGACCGGCTCGTCACCAACATCGTCTTCATGGGCATGGGCGAGCCGCTCTATGCCTATGATTCGGTGGCGGAGGCCATCGAGATCCTGTCGGATGGCGATGGGCTCGGCCTCGGCAAGCGGCGCATCACCGTCTCCACATCGGGCGTGGTGCCGGAGATCGAGAAGCTCGGCCGCGAGGTCGGTCCCATGCTCGCCATCTCGCTGCACGCGGTGCGCGACGACCTGCGCGACGTGCTGGTGCCCATCAACAAGAAGTATCCCATCGCCGAGCTGATGGAGGCCTGCCGCACCTATCCGGCCGCCTCCAACGCCAAGCGCATCACCTTTGAATATGTGATGCTGAAGGGCGTGAACGACAGCCCGGCGGATGCCCGCGCGCTCGTCAAGCTGCTGGAAGGCGTGCCGGCCAAGATCAACCTCATTCCCTTCAACCCCTGGCCCGGCACCAAGTATGAGTGCTCGGACTGGGAGACGATCGAGAAGTTCTCGGACATCGTCTTCCGCGCCGGCTATGCGAGCCCGGTGCGCACCCCGCGCGGGCGCGACATCCTCGCCGCCTGCGGCCAGTTGAAGAGCGAGACCGAGAAACTCTCCGCCCGCGAGCGCCTCGCACTCCGGGCCATGGCGGCCGCGGCGGAGTAGCACCCGGCCAAGGGAGTTGGCATGATCGACCATCTGGGCCTTGCCGTCAGCGATCTTGAGCGCTCCCGCTCCTTTTATCTCGCAGCGCTCGGCCCGCTCGGCGCCACGGTGCAGATGCAGGTGAGCGCGCAGGAGACCGGCGGGCACGCCCATATCGGCTTCGGCGCCGCGGGCAAGCCCTCCTTCTGGATCAGCGATGCCAGGCCGGTGAGCGGTCCGCTGCACGTGGCCTTCGCCGCCCCGGACCGGGCATCGGTGGATGCCTTTTACGCGACCGCGCTGGCGGCGGGCGGACGCGACAACGGCGCGCCCGGCCTCCGCCTCCACTATCATCCGAATTACTACGCCGCTTTCGTCCTTGATCCCGACGGGAACAATGTCGAGGCGGTGTGTCACCATCCGGTCTGATCCCTTGGATTCTGTCTTCCGCCTCCTGCTGCGCATCCTCGTCATTCCCATCGGCCTGCTCGCCGCGATTCTCGCCGGCGTGGCCGTCATCCTGTTCGGCCAGTGGCGCATCGGGGCGCTCGCCAACCAGTCGCTCGGGCTGGCACCGGAAACCTGGGTGGCGATCATGGAGGCGCTGTTCACGGGCACCTTCCTCGTCACCTTCCTGGTGAGCGTGATGTGGCTGGTGGCACTGGTGGGCGTGCTGTTCGCCGAGGTGTTCGCGGTCCGCTCGTGGCTGTTCCACGTGGCCAACGGCGCCGTCTCGGCCTTCGTCGGCGCGCGGCTCTTCCCTCGCATCAGCGGAGAGGCCACGGCCCCAGCCGATCCCTTCTACATCCTCGCGGCCGGCCTCGCGGGCGGGCTCGTCTACTGGCTCGTAGCCGGCTGGAGCGCGGGCTTCTGGAAGCCTGTGCGCTCACGCCCGTCCTCCACGCCGCAGCCCCCTGCCTCAGCGGCCTGATTGGCTCGGCCGGGTGCCATCGCATCCGGCTTCCCCCACGCCCCTGGGAGAATCCACTGCCCAAGCTCGATGATTTCCTGCCACGCATCGTGGTCGTGGTGCTGGGGCTCGCGGGGGCGCTGGCGGCCTGCGCGTTCGTCTCGCTGCACTTCATGACCCTGCATGTGCTCGGCCCGCCGCCCGGCTCCACGCCGGCGGAATGGACCGCGAGCGACGTCATCGTGGCCGCGATCCTGCTGCCCGTCAGCCTCGTGCTCACTGCCGTCCAGCCCTACATGAACACGTATCTGGTCTGGCAGATGGGCGTCGCGGGCGCGGTGGTGGCGGAGGTGCGCGGCGAGAGTTCCATCCTCTTTCACATGGGATGCTGGCTGGCCGCAGGCCTCGCGAGCGCGGGCTTCCTCGCCTTGCTGGACGTCGGCAACCCCGCCGGCCCATTCCCGATGGACATCCTCGCCACCGCAGCCGCCGGAGGCTTCGCCTACTGGCTGATCGCGGGGCGCGGCGCCGGCAGCCGACGCAAGATCGGACACGACGATAAGACAGGCCCCGGAGACCGGCCCCCGCCGCCGGCCTGAGATACGGATGCAAGCCTGAGCCAAGCCTCGGCCCTTACGCGCCTTGGCCAGCCTTGGGGCGCGGCCTATGATGACACGACTGGATACGGATCGAGTCCCGGGCTGATCCCGAGCCTCCGATTTCGGCCAGCGGCATCGGGGACCGGGTCGTCCGGACAGCTCAAGCGGGGATCGCCTTGCCGTCGCACAGCCCACTTCTGACGCGCCTGCTGGTCATCAGCATCGGCCTCGTCCTCGCCGCCCTCTCGGGTGCGCTGGTTGCGACCTACGGCGCCTTCATCACCCCGAAGCCCCCTGTGGACAGCATCTGGCTGCGCGACCCGAGCGAGATCTTCGCCTCGCGCAAGCTGCCCTTCTCGCTGCTGCTGGCCTGCGCCGCCACGCAGGTGGTGACCATCTGGAAGCTCGCAATCGTCGGCATCGCCGTGTCCGAATATTTCGGCGTCCGCTCCTTCATGTTCCACGCTGCCAACGGCGCCACCTGTGGCTGGCTGACCGGCCAGCTCTTCTCGCTGGGCTGGGCGGCCGGACTGCCGGCGATCAGCGCCGACAACCTCCTGACCGCAGGCCTCGTGGGCGGCATCGCCTATTGGGCGGTGGCGGGCTGGAATGCCGGCTTCCAGCGCGCCCCCTCGGGCTTCTCCCGCGCCTTCGCCTGAGCGTCGCCGCTCAGGAGGCCTTGGCCGCCGTCGCGCCGCCGGCCGCCGCATGGGCGATGGCCATCTCCAGCCGATCGTTGCCCCAGAACAGCTCCCCGTCATCGGTGATGAAGGTCGGCGCGCCGAAGACGCCCGCCGCGCGCGCCTCTTCCACGCGCGCCTTGAGCGCCGCCTTGTTCTCGGCCGTCTCGGCCGCATCGATCACGTGATCGCAATAGTGTCCGAGGCCGGCCAGTACCTGCCGCACCACCTCCCGGTCCGAAATGTCCCGGCCCTTCGCGAACAGCGCCTTGAAGGCGGCCACCGTGAAGCCCGGGCGTGAGGCGTCGTTGAGATGGAGCGCCACGCGGGCGGCGAGCAGCGTGTTCAGCGGGAAGAAGTCCGGCCGCACCACGTCCGGCAGTCCGTAATGGACGGCGAGGCGCTGCACGTCTCGCCACATGTGCTCCCCCTTCAACGGCACGTCCACGAAGGGCGAGGAGGAATAGCCCAGTTCGGCGAAGATGGGACCGAGCAGGAAGGGCTTCCACGTCACATGCACGCCCGCCGCCTCGGCCAGGGGGCCGATGCGCACCGCCGAGAGGTAGGAATAGGGGGAGGAGAACTCGTAATAGAAATCCAGGCTTGGCCTTCTCATTGCCGTTTCCTCCGCTTACATCGGGCCGACTGTCGCGCCGGATCGTGCATCCGGCAACGACCGAGATCAAAATCCATCGTCCCCGCCGCCGGCGGCGGCCGGCAAGACGGGAGTGGGCGGCGTGCGGTGGCTGGTGTTCCTCACCTTGTTGGCGGGTGCGGCCGTTCTCATCCTCTTCACGCTGTTTCCGAGCCTCGACCTCACCATCACCGCCTGGTTCTGGGACAAGACGACCAACAGCTTCCCCTGGGCCGGCACGGGCTGGGGCAAGATGCTGCGGCAGGCGGGCAACGTCCTGCCCTGGGTCATCGCCGCCCCAGCCTTCGCCGCACTGATCCTGAAGCTGCTGTTCCCGGCGCGCCGCATGTTCATGCCGGCCCGTCCTGCCTTGCTGCTGGCGCTCGCCATGGCGCTCGGCCCCGGCCTCATGGTGAACGGCATCCTGAAAGAGAAGTGGGGCCGGCCGCGCCCGGTGCATGTGGAGGAGTTCGGGGGGCAGAAGGCCTTCACGCCCTGGTACTCCACCGCCGGCACCTGCCCCGCCAACTGCTCCTTTGTCTCCGGCGAAGGCGCGCTCGGCTTCTGGACGGTAGCGCCGGCCAGCCTCGTGCCCGGCCCCCTCGGCCCCGTAGCGCTGGGGGCCGCGGTGGTCTTCGGACTTGCCGCCGGCGGGCTGCGCCTCGCCTTTGGAGGGCATTTCTTCACCGACGTCATCTTTTCCGGCGTGCTGGTGGTGATGATAATCGTGCTGCTGCGCTGGTGGCTGTTCGACCGGCGCGGGGCGCCGACGGATGCCGAGGCGGAGGCCTGGGTGGCGCGGATCGGCGTCGCCCTGCACCGGCTCGCCGCCCGCCTCTGGCGGTGGAGCGCCGCTACGGCACGCTTCCTGTGGCGGCAGGCGTCGCGTCTTGCCGCACGCTACTTGCCACGGCGCGGCGCGGGCCTATAGTCCGCGCGGATTTTCGCCCCTCGCCCCGGATGGCGCGGGTGGCCTTCGACCCAACCGCAGCGGGCGCCCTTGCCGGGCTCCGCTCAAGCCTTCGAGTGATTAGATGTCGCGCGACGTGAAGAAGGTTGTGCTCGCTTATTCCGGCGGGCTCGACACCTCGGTGATCCTGAAGTGGCTCCAGACCACCTACCGGTGCGAGGTGGTGACCTTCACCGCCGACCTCGGTCAGGGCGAGGAACTGGAGCCGGCGCGCAAGAAGGCGGAACTGCTCGGCATCAAGCCCGAGAACATCTTCATCGAGGACGTGCGCGAGGAATTCGTGCGCGACTACGTCTTCCCGATGTTCCGCGCCAATGCGGTCTATGAGGGCCAGTATCTGCTGGGCACCTCCATCGCACGCCCGCTGATCGCCAAGAAGCAGATCGAGATCGCCCGCAAGGTCGGCGCCGACGCCGTCTCCCACGGCGCCACCGGCAAGGGCAACGATCAGGTGCGCTTCGAACTCGGCTATTACGCGCTGGAGCCGGAAATCACCGTCATCGCCCCGTGGCGCGAGTGGGACCTGACCTCCCGCACCAAGCTGCTGGAATTCGCCGAGACCCACCAGATCCCGATCGCCAAGGACAAGCGCGGCGAAGCCCCCTTCTCGGTGGACGCGAACCTCCTGCACTCCTCCTCCGAGGGCAAGGTTCTGGAAGACCCGGCCGAGGACGCGCCGGAATATGTCTACCAGCGCACCATTTCCCCCGAGGCCGCCCCGGACGTGGCCACCGTCATCACCATCGGCTTCGAGAAGGGTGACGCGGTCTCCATCAATGGCGAGGCCCTGAGCCCGGCCACCCTGCTGGCGAAGCTCAACGAGCTCGGCAAGGCCAACGGCATCGGCCGCCTCGACCTCGTGGAGAACCGCTTCGTCGGCATGAAGTCGCGCGGCGTCTACGAGACCCCCGGCGGCACCATCCTGCTCGCCGCCCATCGCGGCATCGAGAGCATCACGCTCGACCGCGGCGCCGCCCACCTCAAGGACGAGCTGATGCCGCGCTATGCGGAGCTCATCTACAACGGCTTCTGGTTCTCCCCCGAGCGCGAGATGCTCCAGGCGGCCATCGACCACTCGCAGGCCTATGTCACCGGCGAAGTGACCGTGAAGCTCTACAAGGGCAATGCCACGGTGATCGGCCGCAAGAGCCCGTACTCGCTCTACAATCAGGAGCTTGTCACGTTCGAGGAAGGCGCCGTCGCCTACGACCATCGCGACGCTGCCGGCTTCATCAAGCTCAATGCCTTGCGCCTGCGGACGACCGCCGCCCGCGCACGCAAGGCTCAATAAAGCTCGGGCCGCTATATCCATCCTTCCAGGGGGAGGTATCCCCGTGAAGAAGGGCGGATGTCATGGCGGTGACCTCCAGCGTCGCTTCGCTGAGGGAGTACCAGTTCACGTTCTGGCTGCCGGAGCCTGCGCTCCGGCTGCCGCGTTTTGGCCTGCCCTCCTGGCTCAAGCGAGCGATGTCGCTCGCCATGGACGCCCTCCGTGCCGAAGGGCCGGTCCGCCATTTCGCCGTTGACGACACCAAGGCCTCCGGCTCCGACGCGACCGCAGCGTCGCCGGACGGCACCGCTCCGGAAGATCCCGACGAGGGCGACGGCGGCGATCAGGGTGATTCGAACTATGTTCCGCTCAGCAAGAAGAGCCTGAAGGCGCTCCTGGACGAGGGCTTCAGCCCGCCGCCGCGCCGCAAGTTCGAACCGGAACCCAAGCCCAAGCCGGCGCCCAAGCCCGCCCCGAAATCCGACAAGCCGCTCAGCCAGAAAGAGCTCGATGCGCTGATGGATGGCGGCTTCTCCCCGCCCCCGCGCAAGAAGCCAGAGCCCAAGGCCGAGGAACCCGCGCCCGCCCCGAAGTCCGATAAGCCCCTCTCCCAGAAGGAGCTGGATGCGCTGATGGATGGCGGCTTCTCGCCGCCCCCGCGCAAGAAGCCAGAGCCCAAGGCCGAGGAACCCGCGCCCGCCCCGAAGTCCGATAAGCCCCTCTCCCAGAAGGAGCTGGATGCGCTGATGGA
>NZ_SOBM01000012.1:0-98453 GCF_004364705.1 Azorhizobium sp. AG788 | reverse complement strand
TCTTCCGGCTTGTGCTTCTTCTGCGCCATCGCGCCATCCTCCAAAGGCTCAAAAAGCCTACTTCACGGAGGACCACTTTTCAGGGGGCAGGCCAGTGTGGCCCCAGCCGATGGTGAGGACGCCCGCCGGGCAGAGATAGGTGGTGAAGAAGCCCTTGCGGCCGGGGGCCGGTTTCAGGCAGCTTTCAAAGGCTTTGACGAGGTCCACCCCGTCGCGCGAAATGGTCTGGGCTGACACGCGCCACTCCCCATGAAGGACCGCGCATCGGCAAGGCTCCGAAGCGCGCCGGGGCGATCATGGGGAGGACGGGGGGAGGTTGGACGGGTGACAGGTGTCGCCGGGGGCTGCTTGTGGTGGGGATCGTGATCCATTGCCGGCACTAGGGACGCCCGCTTCCGCTGCGTTCCGATTCGTCCGAGCGTCGGAGATGGCCCTCCGAAGGCTAAATGCGAGAGGTTTTCGGCGTTACTTCAGTCAATGCAGTGTGAGTTGCTTCGGGTGCCTCCTGGCTGCCCTGCGAGGCGGTTGCCGATCCCTCTACGCATATAATCAAAAAAGGGTGGCAAGGATTGCGTTGACGAATCTGCGCGTTCTGGTTGTCACTCTTTACTATAATGCAGCCGACAAACGGTCCCGCGCGACATCCTTCGCACTCGATGTCGTAAGGGCACACCGGGGGGATGATGGCTAAAGTAATTTATTTGACCGGAGCGCCGGCAGCAGGGAAAAGCTCGACTGTCGCCCGTTTGAGGGAAGTTGAACCGAGCATTCAGATATTCGAATACGGAGCCATGCTGACCGAAATGGTCAAGGAACGCTTTGCTGACATCCGAGGTCAGGAAGATATTCGCACCCATTCTGCATTACTCATTCGGCCGGAAGATATCGTAGAAATGGATCGCCGACTATTGGCATTCGTCGACGAGCACCGCGGTCGCCGAACGGTGCTAATCGACAGCCATGCCGTGACCAAAGAGTCCTATGGCTTCAGGATCACCGCGTTCTCTACGGCGCAGATCCGCGAGCTCAATCCGGACGAGATTTGGGTCTTCTTCGCAAGTCCACAGGAGACCCGCCGACGGATCTCAGAAGCGCCTGGCGGACGGCCACTCATTTCGGAAGAAGAGGCGCGAATGCACACAACGATTCAGGCGTCGGTCGCTGCCACCTACGGCATCATGGCGCCATCACCAGTCTACCTCTTCGATACAGAGCAGGACCATGATACACTGATTTCGCAGTTACAGGAGCGGCTGCAGTGAGCAATTCGCCCGCAGGACGCTCCCGTATCGACCTGAGGAAGGCGATCAATGCCGTCTCAGACGTCGTCCAAAACCGACCGAAACCGCTTCGGGTTTTCGACCAGATTCATATGAAGGTCGGCGACATGCTCATGCAGAGCGAGATCGTCGCGGACTGGGCTGAAGGCAAAAGCCTGGTTTTCATCGGGGACGGCGACGCAATCAGCGTCTGTGTCGCCTACATGATGCGTCGGAAGGTGCTCATGTTTGGCCCCGCACGCATCACCGTGTTCGACTTCGACGAGCGCACCGTGAACGCGGTCATGAAGTTCGCCGAACGCGAGGGCATCACCAATCTAGATGCAGTACTCTATAACTGTCTCGACCCTTTCCCGGTGACCGACAAATACGACTGTTTTTATACTAATCCCCCTTGGGGGGCCTCCAACAACGGGGAGAGCGTCAACCTATTCGTCGAGCGCGGTATCGAGGCGATCGGCTACCAAGGCGAAGGTATGGTCGTCATCGCCGATGACGACGAACTGGACTGGCCTAAGCAGGTCTTAGCAAACACCCAGAGCTTTTCACGCGAGCGCGGCTTTTACGTATCCAGGATGCAACGCAAGCTGCATGCTTATCACCTCGACGACAATCCAAATCTACAGTCCTGCAATCTCTACATCAGCTCGCTCCCCGGGAACGAAGCCAACAAGGGGGGCAGCCAGCCGGCATCAGCGGACCGGCTCGAGAATTTCTATGGGCGTGCAAAGGAGCCCCTGGTTCGCTACGTCCGAGAGAAAAAGCGCGTGGATCCCGGAAACGCCGACGATAGCGAATACGATTTGGAGCTCTTGGGAGAGTCGAAATGAACGAGATCATCAAACCCGGTTCGGGCATCCTGTTTATGAAAGTCGGCACCCATGCTCAGGAGGGCCTGGAGGACATCATCGGGCGCAAAACCGAAGAGATTGAGAAGACCGGATTCGCAATGTGGGGCTACGGTGGCGGAACATGCCATCCCCGGACGATGGTCCAACCATTCGCAGCTCAGTTCGGCGCAGTCGGCCCTATCCACCTGGTCATGCAGCCGATGGTGTCCAACCACCATGCTGACCCAATTCGAGCAGACGAATTTTCGGCTGACGGGTTCAAGTGGGAGCCTATGCCCAATACCGTGCACGTGCTCGGCTCCCGGTACGCTCTGGTGATCAAAAGCCTCAAACGCAGCGAATTCACTCTACCGCTTGATCAGACCCGTGTACCGGTCGGCCCCAGCATGGGGCGGCTCGGTAGCCGCTATATCCAGGGGCGTGTCGACAAGGCATGCCTCGAGGTGCTGGACAAGCCGGAGGCGATCAACGAAGGCGAGCCGCGGCTCATATCTATTGGCCTAGTGGCCGAGTTGCATGCTCCTTATGCCGTCTTCCTAAGGAACACGCCGCGGTAGCTGCTGCGAGTCGACCAAAATCCGCACGCAATCACGGCGGAGATGCTCAATGTAGCTTCCCAGACCGTCGGAAACGGCCTCGGCGCTCGATGCACCGGAGCGGCATGCATAGCTGTTCGTCAGAGCTGCATCCGCTGCCTGATCGCCGCACACTCGCGTCTGGATAATCGGCGCTCCCCAGTCGGCGTTCAGGGTGACGAATAGCTGCTCCAGGCAGGCTATCGCACCCTGGATCTCATCCGGTGCGATCGCCTCCATCGCCCGGATTGCCCGTTTGTCGCCCGTCAGGAGCAGTGCGGCCTGCCGTTCGATGAGAATCGCCAGCAAAAGGCTCTCGCCAGAGTCCAACTCAAGATTCAATCGTTGGGCCTCAGCTTCGAAGGCCGCCGCGATCTCTATCTCACTGTCTGTCGGCTCGATCGTTTGGCATCCACTGAGAAACGGCTCCAACAACGCCGACGCATGTCCGGCGACCGGTGCTTGCCTACGAAGCCGGTCCGCAACGACAAATCTGGCTGCCTCAAGGAGCGCCGGCGCGTAGCCGAGGTTTTGGATCGAGGAGATCGTTTCCGAACCGAGCGAATATCGGCAGACCTTGACGATGACGTCGTTATCGAGAAGGGCTTTAGACATTCTGGCCAAGAAGAGCGTGCAGATAAGCTATCGAGTCGGGCGAGAGCGCTCCCCAGTCGAGCTCCTTCTCCGCTACCTTATTGACCTCCGACCATACCGGCCGCGCATCAGTATAGATGTGCCTCAACGCCGCATTTGCGGTTTTCCAATCGCCTTTCAGATGGCCGACACATAGAGCTAGCGTACCGGGCTCAATCCCATTGGCAGGCCCTAGCTCCAGGCATTGTTGGGCGAGGCTTCGCGTCGATGGCCGGTCCGTGTTTAGGGTGATTTCCGGCCGCGCAGATCCCGTCAGAAGCTCAAGGCCATAGGCATCGGCATCCTGCTCCTCTCTGTCGTCGCTGCCATTCACCGGGTCGCCATCGTCGACGACCGTCTGTCCGCTCGCGGCATGACCGAGCGCAGCATGTCCTATCTCATGCGCGAGTGTGAAAGCAATCGGTGCCGGGTAGCTGGCGTCGCGCCCCAGCAGGATCGCGTGGCGGGCACCAGCATTCACCACCATCGCACGCATTGATTTTGCGGGCAGCGGAAAAACTCGCAGATGGATGACGGGGACACCAAGAGCCCAGCATGCAGACAACAGGCCCACTAGGTCGACAAAGCTCCGGCTGCGGAGAATTGCCGTCCTTAGTTGACCAGCCGTCAAGCCGTCCAGCGGTCGCCCCTTCGGTGTCGCCCTCAGCAACAGCCGCCCGACTGCGACGCCAAAGGATGCCAAGGCTCGGCGTGATACCAGGTCGTGCGTCGTGAGGTTTTTGAACCTAGCTTCGTCACTCCAGACGAACTCAACCCGCTCACCGAGGAGTGATTTCGGCGACAATCCGAGATTCCGTGACAGCACGAAACGCAGATCGGCTCGCGCTGATGGACTCGTGGCTGCCGCGTCGCTCCACCACGTTGGCCAAGCCGCCTTGATCGCCTGCTCGCTGAGCCCGGCATCTAGCAACTCCCTCACCAAGGCTTTGGCTTGATCGTCCACCGCTCACAGCATCCCAATTCTGAGTTCAAAGCAGCGAGCCCTGCTGCAATACAGGAGGACCTGCCCTATCGATGCCGCGCCGGGCCCAGTCGACAAATTCCAACCAATCCTCAGCAGAACTCTTTTTCATCGCGTTGATCCGTTCGAACTCCGGGGACAGTTCGGCCGGATCGGCCAATCGCACCCAGTACCCTGCTGTAAGCCACGCCGCCAGGTTGACCTCATAATCAGTCTCTTCGCGTGATTTAGAAACGCGGCGAAGCAATGCCGTGACCTGTGAGGCTCCCACCGGCGCTCCAGTTCCGCCGGCGTTACGGAATGCCGAAGGATCGAATGCGCAACCATTCTGCAAACCCAGCACGCGGTCAGAGTAACACATCAGGGCGAAATGGCGCGTCTTCGGCCCCTTCGCGCTGTCAGCACGGCTGGTGACGAGGACGTGGCGCGGAAGGCTACGCAAAATGCCTTCCTGATCGAAGAACTTCCGCCACGCCACAATCCGAGACGGTTTGACGTCGACCAGCTTCGGCCGACTCTTCATGGTCGAGAAGATCACCTGCACTGGCTGATTGAGCTTTGCCAATACAGCAGTCATGGCGGCTGGGGCATTTCCGACGCCCCAGCAGAATAAGCCACCGCCCGCCAAGCGCTCCAACTCCTTGCGCCGTACGATATCGGACAGCAACTGGCCGGCCTCAGCCTGCATGCGCGACCAGCAGACGTACTCGTGAACGGAAGAGGGTTCGGGCTGAAGCGCGTCGGAGTATTTAGTCGCGGAAAGCGAGGTCATGATTTTTTCCCAACCGGAATTGCAAGTTCCCCGATTTTGAAGCAACTCGCAAACACGCCGCAGAGGGTGCGGTGGAAACCTCCCGCAAATCAGCAAATTTTCCTGTTTACATCCGCTGGATAACCTGTGCAAAAGTCCAGAAGACTTTTTCCCAGAGTCTCCCATGAGAACTGGACGCCCGCCGAGCTGGAACCCAGTCGCGCACTTAAACAGCGAGGTCTGGACAGACGTCCTCACACTTGCATCGAAAGCTCGCGTTACGTTCCCGCCAGCTGTCCGACAGCGCCTTCCATGGTTGCGCGGCGGAACTACGGGTTTGCTGGCGGTTGCCGAGCCAGGGAGGAGGGCGGAACTCCTGCCGTGGGATCCTACTGGCCAACAGACGATCGAGCGGGTCAGAGTGGTAATCGATGCTGCCGAGGGGGCCGAACGGGACGATCTCGCCCTCGCCGCCATGGATAGATTTATGCGGCTTTCTCTAGATGATGCCGATCGGACGACCCTTCCTGCTCCTCTCGCATTACATCTCGACATTGAGGTCGACCATAGGGTTCGTGTCGTCGTACGCAGCCCACGCTTATGGCTGTGGTCGGAGCGTCGTTGGGAAGCGGGCCGCGCTGCGCGGATTGCAAAACTGGCGAATGCTCAGGGAGGATAAAATTCAACTATCTACGGTTGAAGCCTAGCACAAGAACAAAACGGGAACAAGATGCAACTCCGCCCAAAGTCGGGATTTTGATGGCGTTCCTGCGGGCTTTTCCAGGGGAGAAAATGGCTCAAAAGACCGGTCGGCAATCAACATCGATATCGAACGCACGTTACATGGTGACCGCTCGATGGCTGCTCCTAGCCACAGCCGCTCGAATGCGTTCTCCCCTCGATCTCTGAGACTAGAACAAACGACTCTGTCCCTCGTCCACCCCATCCTTAGCCCGCGCCCGCATCCTCTGCGCCGTCCGGCGATGCAGACCAGCGTGCCCAGCCGCTTCGTCGATGGATGCCCCCTCCGCCAGCGCGCGCGCCATCCTCATCCTTGCCGCCGCCAACGTCCCCGCTGGACCCATCGGCACGGTGATCGTCTCACCGCCATACAGGGCGCACAGGAGATCCGCCCCCTCCCGCCCGAGCACCGCCACCAGGCGATGTCCATCTCCCGCCCGCTTCGGCACGGAGAGCCGGCGCCCGCCATGCTCGGAGGCGAAGGCCAGCACGCGGGCCAGCCCCGCCGCCGGCAGCAGGGCGGACAACAGGTGGGGCAGCGGCGGCAGATCGCTCATGCCGGCCCTCCCGCATTCACCTGCCGCTTGAGCCTCCTGCGGATCAGCGCCCCGGCCGCCCGGATCTCGGCGTCCACGTCCGCCCCCGGCTGCCCCTCGCTCCCGTCCAGCCCCAGCGCCTCCATCTGCCGCCGCTGCGCCCGCCAGACCGCCGCCTTGCTCTCCTCCACGTTGCCGCTCGCCGGCCACTCCACGCCCGCCTCCCGCGCCAGCCAGGCCTTCAGCGCCTCGATCACCCGCCGTGCGGCGGCTGCGTCGGCGAGGAAGCGCGTGTGCTCCAGCCCGGTCTGCCGCTCCAGGAAGGCCAGCAGCGCGGCGTCGGTGCGGTCCCGCACCACGCCGAGGTGCCAGCCGGAGAGCCAGAGCGCCCGCAGCTTGGCCGCATAGGGGCCGGCGAGGTCGGTTGCTCCCCTTCCGCCCTGAAGCGCCTTCAGCCCGTCGATCACCCGCACCGCCTCGCGGCCGGAGAGCTGGCGGCAGGAGGTCTTGCCGGACGCCTGCCGGGCGATGAAGGCGCGGCGTTCGTCCTCGGTGAGGCCGATGCGGCCCGCGAGCGCGTGGATGGCGCCGATCTGCGCCGAAGAGGCTCCGCTCATGGCTGGTCTCCCTTGCCGATGGCCACGAGCAGCGCCGCCCGCATCCGCGCCAGGGCGGCGTCCACGTCCCGCTCCAGCAGCAGGCCCTGGGCGAGGAGCGCGCCAAGGTGCCGGCACTCCACCGCGAGCACGGTGGCGGCCGGCAGCGCCGGGCGCTCGGGTGTGGGCTGAACGCGCGCCATCATCGCCTCACGCGGCCGAGGCGAGGTCGATGGTGATGGGCTCCCACTTCGCGCGGGCATTGGCCCGCCGGTAGAAGCGCACATATTCCCGTGAGCCCACCACGCGGATGGCGTCGTCCAGCGCCGCCATGGCCCGCGGCCAGGGCGCGCGCTCGATCTTAAGGCGCCGCAGCGAGAACAGGGCCGCCCGGTTGATGCGGCCCTCCCGGTCCGTCTGGAAGGCATGTTGAACGAGCGCCCGCACCTCGGCCGGCGCGCCGTCCGACCAGGCGGCCACGCACTCGTCCACGATGGCTTTGGCCACCTGCAGCTCCGGGCCGAAGGTGAGCACGTCCTGCACCTGGACCACCACCTTGAGGCAGCCGTCGAAGCTGGTGAGGGTGGTGTTGCCCTTGGCGCCGCCCCGCGTCGCCCCATAGCGCTCGGCGAGGATCGAGACGAAGCTCGCCACATCATCGAAGGTGTGGCCCCGGAAGCGGGCGATCCGCGCCGAGAGGTCGTCGGCATAGCGGATGATCTTGCGCACGGTCTGGTCTTCCAGCGCATCCTGCGGCTTCACCAGATCCACCGGCACCAGATGGCCCTGCGGGTCGGTCATGTAGCGGTTGCCGCCCATCTCGATGACGCCGTCCATGGCGCTGCTCTCACTGTCCATCGTTTCGCTCCGGGGATTGAAGGGGGGCGTAGCCGAGCCCGGCCAGCTCATCCGGCACGCTGCCGCCGGCCGCGATGAGCGCCCCGGCGGCGGCCTCGGCCGCCCGGTGCAGGGCCATGAGCTGGCCGGCCATGGCCACGATCTGGTCGGTGGAGGCGCCGATGGCGGCCCGCTCGGGCACACCGGCGCCGGTGATGTGCGCGGCCACCGCCAGCGCATCCACCTCCGGGAAGCGCTCGGCCACCCCATGGGCAGCGAGCGCCTGGATGGCGGCGAGCATGGCCGCGACGCGGGAGGCGAGCGCGGCATCCTGCGCCATGCGCTCCTCCACCCGGAGTACGGCTTCGCGCACCGTGCTGGCATCGCGCCCGCCGAGGAAGACGCCGATCTGGCGGAAGGTCTTGCCCGTGAGGCGGGCGGCCAGCCAGCACACGATATGGCGCTGGCTCACCACCTCTCTCTGGCGGCGGGTGGAGCGGATGTCCGCCATGCTGGCGCCGGTCGCCTCCATCACCGCCGCGGCGATGAGGCGGAGGCTGGGCTCCGGGGTCTCAAGCAGGAGCGTCATGCCGCATCCCCCGTGCCCGGCGCCGGCCGGCGCTGGAGGGGGAAGAGGATGACGTTCGTCTGCGGCACCGGCGTTGCCACCCGCGCCACGGCCCTGCGCATGGCCGAGAGGCGGGGTGCCGGGAGCACGTCGGGATCCGCCGCGACGGCAGGAAGGTCGCGCTCCCTGCCGGCGGCCTCCAGCGCCTCGGCGGAGCGACGCAGGGAGGCGAGCGCGCGGACGATGACGCGCACCGCCTCCGGCTCGAAGGTGAGGCCGCGGGCCTCGAAGCGGGCGAGTTGCTCGCGCAGGGCCTCGATGGACTGGCTGAGGGTGCGGTCCGGCATCATGACTGGCCTCCCGTGAGACGCGAGTGGGGGCAGCCGGCGCGGCAGGCCCGGAACAGGCGCCCGCGCACGGAGGAAGCGGCGGAGAAGGGTGTCTTCTGCTCGGCGAGGCAGCGGTCCATGCCGATCTCGCCCAGCACCGGGCAATCGGCGGTGGAGCCCATGAAGGCGCCGCGCACCCGCTGCTCCAGGCTCGCCATGTCGCCGGGATAGCGATTGGCGAGGGCCTGGCAGAGCATGGAGCCGGAGACGCCGAGCTGTTTGGCGGTGGCGGTCTGGGTGGTGCGGGCGCAGGCCTCGGCCAGCGCCAGGATCCAGTCCGGCGGCGTGCCCCAGCCGGCGAGGGCTCGGGCGCGGAAGTCGGCGGGAGGACGGAGGCTCATGACCGCGCCTCCTCAAGCCGGGGCTCGCCGACCACGCGGCCCTCGTTCTGGTCCCACACCAGCTTGGTACGCATCACCAGCGGCGGGAGGGGGCCGGTGTTCATGCTGGGCTTGAGGCGCCAGAGGACCGGCGTATTGGACCGCTCCTGCGCCATGGCGACCAGATAGCCCGCCTTGGCCAGCATCTTGATGTAGGCCTTGGCCGCAACCGGATCGATGGCCACCTCGTCGGTGCTCGCCGCCAGCGCCAGCTCGGGATAGGTGGCGGTGCCGAGGTTGCGCAGGGCACGCCACATCTGCTCCTGCCCGGTGGGCTTGCAGCGGGTGCCGTCCCGCCGCAGGCGCGGCGCCAGCATGGGCCGCTCCGTGAGGCGATAGACCTTCACCGGCTTGAAGGCCGAGGGGCGTTCCTCCACCACGGTGCAGATGCCCGCCTTGGCCAGACGCCGCACATAGTCGCCCACGCTGGCGAGGGCGGCGTTGGTGCGCTCGGCCACCGTGCCGACCGTCCAGGGGCCGGCGGCGTCGAGGTCTCGGATGATGCGCCAGAAGCCCTCATGGCCGCGCGGCACGCGCACGGTCAGGCTCACATGATCGGGGGTGGGACGGCGCGCCATCTCACATCCCCCTCGCCAGCGCGGCGATGTTGCGGGGCGACGGCGGCCGGCTGTCGAAGAAGCCGTTATTGCCCCAGGCCGCGCGGTCGAGGCGGGTGACGCCGAGATTGCGGGCGATCTCCGAGGCCCGGATGAGGTTGACCACGATGCGCCGCGCCCGCCCGTCCGAGCGGTTCACGATCTCCGCGAGGAGATCATCCTCCAGCGTGAGGCGCGGGCACAGCGAGGCGGCGAGCGCGCGGGCGTCCTCAAGGTCGGTCGGCTCGGCGGCCACCCAGTCCAGCACCCGGTTGTGCACGCGCTCCACCGTGGCGAGCTTGGTGGGCAGGTGCTCCTCGCCGATGAGGATGATGGGGGCGGTGCTCTTGTCCTGGAGGTCGCGCACCAGCTCGATCATCCGCTTGTCCACGAGCCGGTCGGCCTCGTCGATGATGAGCGGGCGGTGAGGGTCATCCCCCAGGATGCGGATGACCGCCTCGGCCATGTCGGCGATGGTGCCGCGGGCCTGGAGGCCGGCTTCCGCGAGGATGGATTTGAGGAGGGTCTTGCGCGTCCAGTAATCGCCCACCTCGACGCGGATGGCGCGGGTGCGGTTCTGCGCGAAGATGGAGGCATAGGTCTTTCCGTAGCCCGAGGGGCCGTGGAAGACGCCGATGCCGGGCGCGGTGGGATCGCGCTCGATGAGCTTGGTGGCGAGCCCCATGAAGGCCGCCACATTGGCCGTGGCAACCGGCCCCTTAACCGTCAAACCTGCCTGCAACATTCTCGAAAATCCCCAATGCTCGAACGTGTTCAGCCGGCTTCCACCGGCGCCTGGCGGGGCGCTACGTCATGGCTGTCTCCGAAAGTGAGCTTGAAACCCTTGTATTCAGGGCCCTGCGCGTACCCGAGGAGCCAGGTGGTCTCCTCCGGCGCGAGGGCCTCTCCGGCGGCGAGCCGCCGTTCCAGCGCCTGCGCCCGCGTCCAGCGCTGCTTCGGCGTCTCGGTGGGATGGAGGGGGCGGACCTGCGCCCCCTCCGGCGATGCCTCGGCGGCAAGGCGGGCACGCAGGGCGCGCGTCTCGTCGGTCAGGCGGGGCTTGGGGGCGCTGCGCGGGGCTGCGGCTTCCGACGCCGCCTCAAGGGCTGGGGTGGTGTGGAACTCGCGGGCCTTCGGGAAATCCACCAGCGTGCCGGCGCTGCGGGCCGAGTGGCGCAAGGCGAGATCGATGAGGCGCGGCCCCTTGGTGAGGCGGCGGGCCTCCTTGCGCACGCCGGCGGTGCGCTCGGCGATGATGCGGGCCTGCTCGGCCTTGGCCGCCTCCACCGCGAGCTTTGGATCGATGCCGGCCAGTTCCGGGCAGATGGCTTCGCCGAGATACGTGCTGCCCGCCGGATCGAAGAGGAAGGCGCGGCCCATGTCGGCCGGGTCCATCCGCACCATCACCTGCGTTTCCGGCAGCACCTGCGGGGCGAGATAATGGAAGCCGTCGATGCGGATGCCGCTCTTGGTGGCGGTGCGCAGGCCATGCTGGCCCGCCACGGGGGCGAGCAGCATGTCGAGGGCGCGTTCTTCAACGGTGCGGATGGGCGCGGTGGAGGCAGCAGCGGCCTGGAACGGGGTGACGCCACCGAGACCCTCGTGCGGCCGGTGGTCATACTTGCTGGCGATCCACGCATCCGCATAGCGCTGCAGCTCGGCCGCGCTCAGCTCCACGCACAGGGCCTCTCGCGGATCTTCGCCGAGGCGGGCGGCAAAGCTCTTGCGGGCCTCGATCACCTTCCGGTCGGCGACGCTATGGCCGATGAAGCCCGGCAGCAGCCGCACGAAACCGCGCTGGAAGGTGCCGATGGCCCGTTCCACATGGCCCTTCTGTTCGGGGCTGAAGGCTTCCGCCGTCACGCGCCGGATGCCGATGGCGGCGAACAGGCGCCGGGTGGCGTGGGCGACGAAATCCGAGCCGTTGTCGGTCTTCACCTCTTCCGGCACGCCCCAGGCGAGGATGGCCCGGCGCATGAGGAGGGCCACGCCCTCCGCCCGCGGGGTGCGGGTGACATAGGCGACCATGCGGCGGGTGAAGATGTCGATGGCCACATAGACATTGTGCCGGCCGTCGAGGCACAGC
This sequence comes from Azorhizobium sp. AG788, assembly GCF_004364705.1. Lineage (NCBI taxonomy): Bacteria > Pseudomonadati > Pseudomonadota > Alphaproteobacteria > Hyphomicrobiales > Xanthobacteraceae > Azorhizobium > Azorhizobium sp. AG788. The sequence goes on along the minus strand of NZ_SOBM01000012.1, from coordinate 86,652 downwards.
ATGTCCACGGGGCTGGCGTCGATCATCCAGAGCTGGTTCGGCGCCTGCACATGGGCCATGGCGCCACGCCCGGAGAGCCGGTAGCGGTTCTTGAAGGCGTCTGGATTGGTGAGGGCGGTGAGTTCCACCTTGTGGGTGGTCTTCCAGCCCTTCAATGCCTCCTGAAAGGTGCGCAGCGGCGGCAGCGGCAGCGTCTTGCCACGCACCTCCAGCGTCGGGCCGAACTGCCCGCCCACCAGGTCGCGCACATGGTCGGCGGTGAAGAGCGGGTTGCGGGAGAGGAGCGCGAGGCAGAACACCTTCACGTCGCCGCCGTTGGCGATTTCCAGCACGCCCTTGCCGCGCCGGGCGGCGCCCTTGTCCACCGCAAGGCGATGGGTGGCGCCCGCCGCCTGCGCCGCCCGCCAGCGGGCGAGCGTGCGCGGCGTGACCGAGCGCACGGCGGCGCGCACCCAGGGCGCCACCTCGACCGCCCCCGCCTCATAGGCGGCGCAGAACAGGGCATCCGCCCGCTTGCGGCCGATGCCGGCGGATGCCGCGAAATCCTCCACCGCCGCCAGAATGGCGAGGCGACCGTCCCGCTGATCGAGCGCGGCGGGAGCAGCCAGTTCCGCCTCCGGCTCGCTGGCGGCGGCCCGCGCCACCTCCACCGGCACATCGAGCGCCTGGAGGTGCCGGGCGACGTAAGCGGCACGGGCGGCGGTGGGCAGGGCCGAAAGCGGATACTCCCGGCCGCCGCCGGAGGCTTCCCGTTCGCGGGACGGCCATGCGTCGCGGCCCGCCATCTTGCGCACGCCGCGCTCGCTCTCGGGAATGTCCGGAAGGCCGAGACCGGCAATCTCCGCTGCGGTGAACCAGCTCTTCATCGGCTGCCTCCCCGATAGCGGGCCTGGACCGCGGCCTTGCGGCGGGCAATCTCCGCCTCTCGCTCCTCCAGGAGGTGCAGTTCGATGAGGTCGGCATAGCGGGCTGGCACCACCACATAGCCGTGCTGGGCCGGCAGCCAGCCAAGGAGATCATGGTCTCCCGTGGCGTCGATGAGGGCGACAAAGGCGTCGAGCGGAATGCGATTGCTCGCCTTGGCCGGGCTTGCCCAGGCATCCAGCGTGTCCTTGCTGACGGTGCGGCCGAGGTAGGCGCTCATCTGCTGGGCGATCTCCTCGCGGCTGCGCTCCGACTTCTTGATGGCAAGGCTGATGAGGCGCGTGATGACCAGATCGAGCGGCCCGCGCGTCTCTTCCTCGCGCGGCGCCACCGCGACCTGAGGCGGCTCCCAGTCGCGAAAGAGGTCGAGCGTGATGCGATCCGGTGCGCGCGCCATGTCACGCGTCCTTCCGCCGGGGGCCGCGGGGCGTCATAGGCAGAGCATCAGGAGCACGGCGAGGAGGTGCGCCCCAACCATGAGGGCGGCAACACCCATCATGCGGTGGAGGCTCTCCTGCCGGATCTGCGCGAGCCGCCGGTTGTCCATATCCATGGGATGGGCGGATGTGTCCGGCCGATTGGCGGGCGTGGACGGGCGGGCGGTCATGCCGCCGCTCCCATGTCCACGGGGGCGCCGCCGTTTTGGCTGGCGGCCGAGCGGCCTTCCAAGATACGCTTTGCCCAGGGTGACGGCTTGGCGTACCGCTCGGGCCAGATCTTCTCGGGAGCGATTCCGAGGAAATCGGCCAGGGCCTTCTCACCCGCCAGATGACGGCGGACGAGAGCGGAACGGCAGGCGGATTGGTCGAGACCGGCTGCGAGGGCAATCGCCGTCAAAGTGGTCTCGCGCCGATGCACCTCGGCCCGGATCGCGTGCCTGTCCCACACGACAGGCGCCGACTTGGTCATGGATGAACTCCTCGGACGCCGGCTCCTGCCAGAGCCGGTTTTTTCGGGGCATTGCGCACACGAATGAGATCGCGAATGCGTTCACGATGGAGCCAAGATGACACTAATTTCAGCGTCATTCAACGCTAAAATCAGCGTCACGCCTGAAGCTCGTCTGCCCGCCGGGCGGATCGCGACTGAGATCTTTATATTTCAAGAACCTGCGCCGGGTGTGACCGCGATGGCAGATGGCTCATCATCGGTCACGGCTATGGGGCTGAGCCGTGACCGACGCTGATATCGGCGCCAGATTCGCGCAAATACGCGTCGACGTGGGCGCGGCAACACCCAAGGCAATGTCTGACCGTTTGGGGATCGGCGAGAACGCTTGGCGTGAATACGAGAAGGGGAAAGGAACCCCCAGCTGGGCCACCCTGCAGAAGCTCGCTGCCCTCGGCTATGACCTCTCCTGGCTGATGACAGGCCAAGGCCATATGCGGAGGGGCGACAACGCCGCCATGCAATCCGTCGAACCAGAATTCATGGGCCGCTTGGTGGAGGCCGTTGCTCGGGCTCACAAGGAGCTAGGTATCAATCTTCCGGAAGTGCGCCTCGGTCACGTATCTGCCGAGGTGCTCGCGGACGTATTCGCCGCCGCTGAAGGGCCAGACGAGTACCCGGAACAATTGGAGCTGATGCTCAAGCGGCTCAAACGGCGCCTCAAGTCGGCGACGGAACAACCCGGCACCGGCAAACGCTTGGCCTGATGATTGTGAAGGAGGCCATTGTTGCAGCTGTGATCGACGCTGTAGCCGAGATCGTCGAAGGCCTGCTTGTATCCGGCTGCCGCTAAAGCATTGATGCGCAAGCGATGTTTGTTGGCGACGCCCTGCAGTTGCGGTAAAGCTCAAGCCAAAAGGGCTCGCAGGGCGGTCGGTCCCTGGGCACTCGCGATCCGTGTGGGGATATCTTCAGCCGGCTCAGCGCGAAGAGGCTAGCCATGGGTGACATCCGGTCTTGCGCGACGGGATCACCGCAGGCCGGGTGACATTTGATCCTGCGCGGCGTGTTTTGCAGCTCACGGGAGGCGCAGGGCACGCCGTCCCTTTCACCGCAAGGCCTTCCCGCCCATTCCCGGCAGATCCCGCCTAATCCCGCGACATCGCCCCGGATGACGCCCGATCCTGCGCGTCACACTTTCTGGGCTCACCGCATCACAGTCGATATCGTGGCACCTCACGCGTTTAACGGCAGTTGGTACAGTACCGTCAGAACACACAGCGCGGAGAAATACCGTCATGCTGTCTGACGTGGTTTGCCGGAACACCAAACCCGGCCAAAAGCCTTTCAAATTAACGGATCAGCCGGCCTCTACGTCTCGCCTACCGGCGGGAAGCTGAGGCGGTGCGACCGTCTCGACGGGAAGCGGAGTACCGCCAGCTTCGGCGCCTACCCCATTATCAGCCTGGCAGAGGCGCGGAAGGCTGACGATCTGAAGCGGCAACTGGCCGACCAACTCGATCCGGCCCAGGTGGCCCGCGCATCGAAGCGCGCCCGCGTCCTTCTCGCCAATAACACGCATGTCCTTGAGCGGGGCGCTCGGGTGTGGGCTCTTGGGGCCTCAGGGCATTCAGGGTGCCGCAGCGGCGGCACTTGATCTCGATGACGCCGGATATGGCGCCCCGGCCGGCGCGGAAGAGAAGCGCGCGGCAGGTTCCACGGCGGATGTTCTCCCCTTAAGGCCTTGCGGGTTAGCCGCCCTCTCGGAGGACCGTTCCGCTTCGTTCGGTCGCGCGAGATCATGCTGCCAGGCTCACCTGCGTTCGGCCTCAGGCGACATTCCCGCCCTCGGATCGCCCGCCATGGTGCCTGAACCGGCGGTGCCACCGCCCTCCGTCTTGCCGTCCTTCTTTTCGAAGGGCGGGCTCACCCGGAAGGTGAGCGTGCAGGTATCGCTCTCATGGCCCAACGCATCGCGGATCCGCGCCGAGGTGAGCGTATCGCCCCACACGGACAGCAGGTTGGCCGTCTTCGGCCCTTGCACGATGACGATGGGCTTCGCGGATGGCCATGGCCTATTCGCACACGCGCACGAAGGTGGAGCTGGCCTCGGGCTCCGGCAGCTCGGGCACCTCGACGCGGTTGCCGGCGGGCACCACCGGACCGAGGGCGGCGATGCCGGGATTGGCGGTGATCACCGCCTCCACCGCGCCCTGGGCGGCGGTGCCTATCAACGCGTCCACCAGCTGGTCGAGGCGGATGTCGCGGGTGACGAGGTAAGCGGTCATCGGAAGCACCGCAGCGCACCGGCAACCGTCGAGGAGAGTGCCACCGCCAAGCCGAGCGCCGAGGTGCCACCCAGCGCCTTCACCGCCGCACCGAGGCCGGTGCCGAGCGCGCCCGCCGCCAGCGACGTGGCGCAGCCCACATGCAGGAGTTCGGCCTCGCCATGGAGGATGCGGCCGACGCCGCTCCTTGGATGGAAGCGCTCCTCCCCCACGTCCAGGAACTGCACCACCACCAGCCCTTCGAGGCTGCCGGCATAATTGGCGCCGAGACGCAGGAGCGGCACCACCGTCTGCTGCTGGTGGATGAGTTTCAGGATGCACCGACGGCCGCATGTCCCGCCCCAGGGCTTACCCGCGTGAGTCACCCCAGGGAAAGGATGAACGGTCAATCCAATGTGGCAAATAGCACCGTGTCAGTGCAACTTTTAGATTGGTGCTCAATCCGCAGATTGTAATCAGGGACCAATTGTTTCACCAACTGCGCAATGCGCACCAAATCATCAACGCGATGATATAGGCAGATCGCGAGCTTGGGACGCCGTCTCCGGATGAGCTGCGCCGCTCCTTTGAGTGCATCGTATTCGCCGCCTTCAATATCCATTTTAATAATCGAAACGTCAGCGTCCAGCAGTAGACTATCAAGCTTCGCAACAGGGATGGAGATCGTATTTTCAGATTGAGCAAAGCCGTCTTGCACGATGGCGGAGAAAACTCCGTCCACGGCAAAGCTGATGGTACCGTCGCAGTTTCCCACGCCGGTCGCGATGACCTCAACTCGACCGTCCTGCGTCGCTGCCAATGAGTGGAGGCTTGCCTGCATCGTCGGATCAGGTTCGAAGGCGAAGGCCTTACGGTAACCGTGATCCGCAGCTTCAAGGAATAACTTGATCGTATCTCCGTTATGAGTGCCGCAATCCACATAGACTGTGTCAGCTTCAGGCTTCAGTCGACTGCGCATCAGATAGAGATCATCGATGCCGGTAGAGGCATGTTCGAAATCACTGCGATCACCACTGAGATGGGCCTTGATAACCCTGCGGTAGGTCTCACGAGATTTTTCGTCGTATAAATTGTTCAATACTTCTTCAAATTTCTCGATATTATTCGAGAAAAATTTCCGAAACTCACCTTTGTCGAAAAAATATGAGCATGTCAGATCGACATCACAAAACCTGCTGCTATCCAGATTCTCATTCAGAATGCGCCTGATTTCATCATAATAGACGGGGCTTGAAATCAAGAAGCGCGCCTGCGGAAACTCCACTGCAGCCTTTTCGAATGCCATGACGGGATAGGCATCACGAAATCTCTGCCCATACTTTGCCGGATTCGAGTCGCATATCGCCTGCACCCGGAACCCATGCCGTTCGAGCTTTTTCAAGAATTCCGGAAGCGCGAACCCGGCACCATAGAGCACGATGTCAGGATTGGTCCCGGCGCTGTCGAGGAATTGATCGATCTTGCCGGTCGTCTTTAGTAGCGTCTCAAGCACTTGGCGATATCCTCGTTGGGGCGCAGAGGGCGCTGAAAGCCCAATCCGGCTTTTGTCTCACGATACCATCGAGTTATCCTCGCTCCATCGCCGCAAGCAGATGGCGTCGAGCAAGGCCCAAGCTGGTACTGTACGGGGTGAGCATAGCCACTCTGGATTGCGCCATCCTTGCGACATCACCTTGCGGAAATCGATCCTCGGAGCCCGTGCGGAAATTCGTGACGCGGGGATTCCTGTTGGTCCGGCTTATGATTCAAGCGCTGGATGTGGACAGCAGAGCGGGACCGGATGGCCAAGGATCGCCCGGAAGACGAAACGCTAACCGTCGGATGTGACGGATGAGGAATGGGAACGGATGGCTCCGTTGATGCCACCTCCCGGACGCCGGGGGCGGCCTGCGGCGTCGGGTTGTCGAGCGTCCTTCGGCTGGATGACGGGACTGTCAGGAATTTCGCGTGTGCGGCCCTAGGCCATTTCCGTTGTCACAACTTTAAAGCCGGTGAGCGTCGAGGGGCCGAAAGATGTAACCAGGGCAACATCGGTAGCATCGCGTCCTCTCGCCATGAGGATGCGACCAATTCGTGGCACATTGTGCCTCGCGTCGAATGTGTACCAGCGCCCGCCGAGAAAGACCTCGAACCATGCGCTGAAATCCATGGGTGACGGGTCGGGCGGCACGCCGATGTCCCCAAGGTATCCGGTGCAGTAGCGCGCGGGAATATTCATGCATCGGCACAAGGTAATGGCAAGATGGGCGAAGTCGCGGCACACACCCTGCTTCTGCGTATACGCATCGAACGCCGTCTTGAGTGGGCTCGCATGCGCGTAGTCGAAGGCAATGTGGCTATGTACAAAATCACATATTGCCTGCACCAACGGCCACCCCTTCGGCACCTGACCGAACTGCGACCAGGCGAAAGTGCTCAAGCGATCAGTCTCACAATAACGACTGCCAAGGAGAAAGAGCAACACGTCAACAGGCAGTTCCCCAAGGGCGAGCTGCGGCGCGTCCGGCGCAACGTCATCGGGCCGTCCGCTATCGCGGATCACGAAATTCGCTCGAATGGTGAGGCCACCGGGTGGAGCCTCGATGACATGACAAAAGTTGCCAAAGCTGTCGTGATAGGTATTCGCCGAGATCGGTGGATCGAAGATCGCTCGGTCGAGGCTCACAAGATCATTGATCCGGGAAGGATGGACGCTCAGAGTGAGGATCATAGGCGTCGATTTGGGACAGGTGTAGGAAATTTCGTAGCCGGCATGGATCTGCATATGAACCTCTAAAATACGGGCTCTGCCCGCGGCATTAGGATAAGGTGCCGGGATCGTGAGCTGTCGCGCCACCGACGCGGCCTTCGACTTGAGTGGCCCATAACGTGAACGGACCATCTTCCCTGTTGTCGGCGTATGACATGCCGCCTGTGACCATCCTCAATGCCAATGGCGGCTCCGCGTTCCTCATCGTCGCGGACCATGCAGGAAATGCCATTCCAGGGGAGCTTGGCACACTCGGTCTTGCGGCAGCGGATCGAGCGCGTCACATCGCTTGGGATATCGGGATCGCCGGTGTCTGCCGCATTTTGTCGAACTTACTCGATGCAACGCTCATTCAACAGAACTATTCTCGGCTGGTCATCGACTGTAACCGCCCTCCTGGCACACACCAGTCGATCCCTGTCACGAGCGACGGAACAGCCGTTCCCGGCAACCAAGCCCTCCACGTTACAGACCGGCAGAGGCGGGAAGCAGAAATCTTTTCTCCCTATCATACGCGTATTTCGGCCGAGCTTGATCGTCGGCATTCCCTGGGGCGACCGGCCATCCTCATCGCGATGCACAGCTTCACGCCCATTTTTGCCGGCCTGGACCGCCCATGGCACATAGGACTTCTCCATCATCGGGATAATCGGCTTGCACATGCCTTGCTCCCGCTCCTTCTGGCGGACGGTACGCTGACGGTGGGGGATAACCAGCCCTACGACGTCAGTGACGCGACAGACTGGACAATTCCACAGCATGGAGAGCGGCGAGGGCTTCTCCACGTGGGCATCGAGATCCGTCAGGACCTCATCACGGAGCCCGAAGGCCAACGCTTGTGGGCGGTGCGGCTGGCGGCCCTGCTCACTCAGTCGGCGCAGTCTGGCGAGGCGGCAAGCTGATCGGGTGCAAACCCCGCTAATCAGCGTTGCCCAAAATGCCGGAATTGGGTGCAAGATTATGCCTCCGCATTCGGCGCACCTGTAAGAAGCAGCCTTTGGGGCGCACGATGGAGGCCGACCACCAATCATCGCCGAGCTTCCAGATGAGGCGTCGCCGTTGCGGATTGGCATCCGGCACCACCGTCCCTTGGCAATGATCTGTGGCAGCCGCCGCAGGTCCTGAAAGCTGCAGCCATCCTTATACCAGCCCTGCCGGGCCCAGTCCGGCGGCAGACGGCTCACCACCCCGTCCGGGGGCTAGCCCACAGCTCCTCCAATTTGGCATGGCATCGGCCGGCTCTGCCGCCACCACGGACTGCTCGAAGGCGCGCGACAGGCCCCTTCACGCGCACAAGGCCCGGATTGCCGCCCCAGCCAGGATCGATGCCCACCGGCACATGCACGATCTCGCCCGTGCGCTTGTTGGTGAAGGCCCGCGTCTCGATCACCAGGCGCTCGGCGGTGTAGCGGATGCCGTCCTCATAGGCCGGTTCCTTCGCTTCGGCGCGGCCAGCCGTCCTCTTGCGCTCGTTCGAAGGCTGACCAGAACGGCTGGGCGGTCGGGAGTCTCCCCGCCCCAACGACCGTCCAGCCGGATCTCCGCCGGCCGTTTCCGCCGGGGCACTATCCGGCTGGCACACCCTTGCGCCAGCATCTATATGTGCGGCTGAGACAGCCGGCCCGGCTATCTGAATTTCCCAGGGGTGGGGATCGCCATAATGAGTTTCACGCCGTCTATCGTCAGCATTCTTCGCGCTCCGAATGGCGAGAAGCTTAGCTTTGATGGATCATCATTCGTCAGCGAAAACGGGACAGCCTACAAGTTCGAGAAGGGCGTTGCGTTCTTGTATGATGAGAAAGATGTTTCCCCATTTCTCACCCGCGACGCCGCTCCGTTTCAGCTTGTACTGGACCATGACAACCCGATCTTTCGGACGCCAGAACAAAAAGTTCGGCACGAATATTACAACCGGTGCCGGAGCCTGAACACGGAGTTCATGTTTTCCGCATTGCAGTATGATGTTTCCCAGACGCGCAGAACCGTCGAGGTCGGAGTCGGAGCCTGCGACATCATCCGCCGCTTCCAGGCGCTCGGGCATGAAACCGTCGCCGTCGACTTCTTCCCGTGGGAAATGCAGGCCGCGCTACGCCAGGCAGACCGCCAGGGGAACCCTTCTTTTGCCTGCGTATCGGCTCCGATGGCGCGCCTGCCGTTTGCCGACCACAGCTTGGATCTGATCTACTTCCACGCCGCCATTCACCACGCCCTGCCGCGGAACGATGCGGATTTTGAATGGTGCAACCCGTCCAATCTCCACGATTGCCTGACAGAGGTGAAAAGGGTGCTGAAGCCTCGCGAGGAAGGTGGGGCGTTCTTCCTGCTTGGCGAGGGGATATATCCAGAACATTTCAAGCCCGAAGATCGTTATTGGGAAGCCGCTTGCCAGCGGGATCCGGCCAATTTCTATGAAGCTTGGTATAAAATCTCGGAGTACGAAGACGCTTACAAGGCGGCTGGGATCTATCCCAACCTGTTCCTGTGGCAAGATGATCTTATCGTGAAAGCGTTCGGCTATACACATGACGGCGCTCGAATTACGATCGCCGATTCAGCCGACAGCATATCCGTCTACAATTACTCTAAGCTCACCTCAGCCCTCGCAGCTCACAGCCGGTCTGTGTTCCCAGAGTGGATATCGGTTCGATCGACCGGTGAAGATGTTCGCGGCATATTCCCCAACGGAAGCGACATCCGCACTCAGATGTTCACGCAGGTCGGTGGCTTTTCGTTGGATGGCTGCTGCCCATCGTTCCGCGGAACCGATAGCGAGGACGGATATGTCCTCTACGGCCCGTATTCCCAGCTAGCCCAAGGTCGTTACAAGGCGTACGTCGCAACCCGCACCCGCGGCACAAAGCCGGTCAATGTCGTGATGGATGTCATCGCGGGCAGCCAGGTCCTCGTGCCGGAGGAAACTCGGGTAGTCACTCCCCTGCCCACGCCCTCCGGTTGGCACCTCCTTGAGATGTCCTTCAAAGCCCCTAATGACCTCGAAGGCGTCGAGGTACGGATGCGGGGGGCCGGCAGCGACGTCTCTGTCGTCGCTGCCGTCGCATTCGCCCGGGTCGCGTGAGCCGCTCAATCCCCGAAACCGCGCGGCACCGATAGTGCCAGCCGATAAACGGCGGAGGGATGACAGGCTTCTCAGATCAGCCCATGACGGTGATCGTCATGGGCAACACATCCATCCAGGTGCCCTACCAACCGCGCCAGATGGCGGGCGGCCTCGGCAAGCGTTTCTGAGGGGTTCATGCGCCGGGGGCCGGGCTGGTCGCCTTCGCGTTAATCAGTGCGCGCAGGCCATCCGGCACAACGCAGACGGGATGGCATAGGCCCATCGTGCAACAGGGGCTGGATAAAGCGCGCGGCCTACCTTTGGTCTTCGGCGTGCAGGCCAGGCGCGGCTTGCGGTGCCGCCATCCACGCTTCCCACTCTTCCGGCTCCGTCAGGATCACAGGCATGGCCTTGCCCTCCTTGACGCGTGAATATTTTCGTGTCGGGACATGGCCGATCGGGGCAGCAAGAGCAAATACGCTTATGATCGAAGCCTTCTCCACCAATGAGATCGACCGCCTTCGCGCGATGACACCGGGCACACGCCATCGGGTCCACTTCAACAATGCGGGCGCGGCGTTGATGACGACGGGCGTGCTGTCCACAGTGTTCGATCACCTTAATCTCGAAGCCGATATCGGGGGCTATGAGGCCAAGGCACGGGAGGTCGATCGGATCGAAGGCGTGTATCGCAGCGTTGCCCGCCTGGTGAATGCCGATCCGGAAGAAATCGCGCTCGCGGAGAATGCGACGGTCGCCTGGCAGTGGGCGTTCTACGCCCAGAGCTTCAAGGCGGGCGACCGCATCCTGACGACCACGGCTGAATATGCCGCGAATTACCTGTCCTACCTGCAGGTCGCGAAGCGCACAGGCGCGGTGATCGAATTGATCCCCGACGACGCCGAAGGTCGGCTGGATCCCGGGGCCTTGGATGCAATGATTGACGAACGGGTGCGCCTGATCTCGATCACCTGGGTTCCGACCAACGGAGGGCTGGTCAATCCCGCCGCCGAGGTGGGGCGGATCGCCAACGCGCATGGCATCCCCTTCCTGCTCGACGCCTGCCAGGCGGTCGGCCAGCTCCCCGTGGACGTGGCGCAGGTGGGTTGCGACATGTTGGCAGCGACAGGCCGCAAGTTCCTGCGCGGTCCCCGCGGCACGGGGTTCCTCTACATCAAGCGCGCGCTCCTCGAGAGGACAGAGCCGGCGATGATCGACATGTACGGGGCGACCTGGGCGGGTGGAGACCGCTACAAGCTGCGTTCCGACGCGCGCCGCTTCGAGACGTGGGAAAGCAACTATGCGGCGAGGCTCGGGCTCGGCGCAGCGATCGAAGAGGCCCTGGCGATCGGTATTCCGCGCATCGAGAAGCGGGTGAAGGCATTGGCGGCCTCCCTGCGGGAGATGCTTGGCGATGTGCCCGGGGTTACCGTCAGGGACCTCGGCCCCAATCCGGCCGCGATCACGACCTTCACGCTCGCGAGCATGGATGCCGCTGCGGTCGCTGCCCGCCTGGCCGAACGCGCGATCAACGTGTCCGTCTCCGCACCAACCAGCACCCCAATCGATGGCGAGCGCCGTCACCTGCCCGACCTCGTTCGCGTTTCGCCCCATTATTACAACACGGAAAGCGAGTTGGAGCAGTTGGTTGATGCGGTGCGCTCGCTCGCAGGGCGATGAACGGCCCAATGCGGGACGTTTCAGCAAAGATCAAGCGCGGCCGGGCGTCGTTGTGCCATCGCCCTTCTTCATTCCTCGGCCTACGATGTTGACTGCGTGCGCCGCCAGTTGTCTCTGAACTGCCTTCGCTTCCGCCCATGGTGCCGCCATCCGTGCCTCCCATTCCTCAGGTTCGGTGAGGACCACCGGCATGGCCTTGGGGTGGACCGAGACGACGGACCCGCTGGGCTCTGTGGTTAGGAAATCGAAGAGGTCAATGCCACGGTCCGGCAGAGCGGCGGGGCGGCACGGTTTCGTGTTGGCCAGGGCGCGCAGGGGCGGATAGAAATCTGCAGATGCAGACCCATCCCACGCCTTCTCATCGGGGAAGCGGCCTCACCCCGAGCAAATGGCTGGCCATGGGAGCTGGTGTAGCTCTCGGTGTGCTCGCCGCATGGTCGAGCTCGGCTCGGGAGAATGAACTCTCAGGAGCGATGCAGGATCGTGATGCGATGATTGGGTTCCTTGCCCAATGCATCGAGACAGGCGCCGATGGCCTGCCCCGCTTCGGCGACCAGGCCCAGGGAACCTGCCATAACCACAGTCTCGGGGCAGACGAGCCGATGGTCTGGCGCAAGTTCGACTGGCCGGCTCAGGGCGATCCGCTGGCCTTCCCCACGGGCTATCTGGCCAATGACGCCGTCGTCCTCAGCTCTGGTCCTGCGCCTCTGATTGCCCATATCGCGGACTTTGGCGACACCGAGCGACAGTTCCGCCGCTTCGACGCGGGGAAGGGCGATGGCGGTCAGGTGGTGCAGATCATCGATGGCGCGGCATACGCGATCATGACCGAGGACGGGGGCGCAGGATACCAGTGGTTCGTCGGCCCGGGCTGCCGGGGTGCAGCAGGAGGACTTGAGCGGTTCAAGAGCTGGCTCTTCTTCGCCGCGGATGTCACCCCGGGCTCCTGGCGGCAGCGGATCGCGGAGCTGACAATGGTCCGTTCGGCATCCGGATGCGCCCCCGGCTTTTCGCAGTCGCTGACGCGCTATCGCCTGGAGCCGATTCCGGTTCCGTTGTTCGCCCTCTTCGAGGGCAAACGGCAGTCCCTGACGGCGCTCGTTCCCACCATCGTCTCGGAGCATTTCGCCCGCGACACCGTGAGAGCATCCGATCACCTTGAGCGCTTCTTCCTCGGCAACGGCCTCGGGATGTATCGCTGGGAGCGGTGGGAGCAACGCGGGCGGAGCTTCAACAGCGAGATCGACCGGCAGAGCGCACAGTTCGCGCAGTCTGGCCGATGCCCCCCATTACCCTTCTCAACGCCGCCAGCGCCGGGATGGGTCATGATCGACTGCCGAATGTGGACGAACCTCATTCGGCAGGACGATCCGTGGCGGGCGAGTGCGTTCGGCTGGCCGGGGCGGCTGGAGGGGCAGTTGCCGTGAACTGAGAGGGACACACTGTGACGAGCGCCTTCCTGCGAATGGGGCGCTCGGCGAAGTGCAGGGGCGCACCGCAGTCGTGGGGGCGTTCTGGTTCCGGGCGCCGCGCCCGGTGCGGAACATCAAAGTTAAAATCCTGCGAGCGAACTCCCGAAACTGCTCGCAATCGCAAATGCCGATCGGCTGCCCGAGCGCTCTACATGCGGGGATGGCGTGCATGAGCGGCTTGAGTGACCAGCGAGGGTACCCACACGAGAGAGGCGTCCGGATCGGTAGCCCGCTGGCATGGCCCCTCTGTAAGGAAGCCTTATGCTCCGACAACTGCTGTTGGAGACTGGCATGACCTCGTACGGACCACCACAGGAACAGGCGGGACACAACTTTTCAATCGCCTACAAGGCAGGCGTCGAACTCCCCGATCTCTCGGCAGAGGCCGCCAAAGCGCTCACCGGAGCGCGGCGCACGATTGGGCGCTGCCTTGTGGTGCTTGAGCGGAACCAGGGAATCGATCGGGTCAAAGGCTTTGCAGAGACATACCTTGGCGTGCCCCAAGAAGATTTCAGATCCGAGCTACCCACAATCCTGAATGAGTTAAGGGAGCTTAAGAAAAAATCAGAATCCCACCTTTTATTGAAGATAACTAATCGCCTGAACATGAATGGCATAATGAGCGAAACCGCGAATGGAAAAGTAAGATTTAAAAATCAGTCAAAAAACAAATTCAAAAAATTTGCAGCAACATCCGCGGACAGATTCGAGGTCGAAGACAGGGGTGTAAAGGGTTTCAAAATTATAGCACATGATGGATATACATCAAATATTACGCTTCGTGCAGGGGCCTTTATAGAACATCGAGATATAATGAGCATCATTATTATACACGAACTAACGCACAAATTCCTTGGATATAACGACGGCTACGGCGGAACGTGGTATTTTGGGGCCGACGGTAATGAGCAGCCGGATCTCGGCAGAGCCCCACATACAATGCTGAGGCGCACCGCCGACGGCATGGCGTGGTTCATCGCCAACGTGGCTGGCAAGATGGACCACATGGACCATCTTGCAATCAACCCTCCATTCGGCGGCTGTTCCGCCTGCGTGCTCTTCTAGCACCGCCACGCCTGGGATAAGGCTTGCTGCCAGCTTCGTTCCGGGCCGCCTAAAACCTGGGGCGCCGTTGGCTCCGCTTCCCGCTTAGACGCCACCTCCTTTGCGGCGTTCGTCTGGCCTGATGCCGCTATCTCTGCCGGGCGATCCGGGCGCGAGCCAGTTTTCCCTCGCTACGGAAATAGTCGTACGCCAGCTCGGTGGCCGTCCGAATATCGTCGGGCAGATGCGTTTGCGCCGCCCGCTCAAGGGCGGCTTCGGCCGCTTCCCTCCGCTCGTTGAAGGGAAGGAGCACACTGCGCTCTCCGAGCACGAGCATTGCGTCTTCCAGCGTGCGCAGTGTTTCGCCGCCGCGCATCTTGATTGGAAACGATAGTTCCGGGCGCCATGGCATGCGCCGCAAACGCACCTCGTCGCTTCTTATTCCCGCGGGGCACAGTTCTTCTGGCTCCCACTGATCGAGGCACCGTCAGGTTGGCAGGATCCGCAGCCGACCGCCGGCAAATACGAGAGCCGCGTCACGCCGCAACCTAGCTCACGCCGCAGGGCTGCGATTGGTGAAAGACATCGGCGTCTCTGGATAGGGCAAGGGTGGCAAATCCATCCCGGCTCCTCCCGGCAGTTCCCGTTTGATTCCCCTACCTTTGCGCAATGTTGGTATTTTTGTTGGCATTCAGTGAGCCGGCCGGCAGTCGCTGGTCCCGGCGCGGCTGCGGACGCGCGCCGGGATATGATTGTATGACCGCTGCGAACGCCGCGCTTACTTGCGCTGTTCGCGTTCCTTCAGCAGGGCGTCGAGTTCGGCCTGCTGTTCGGCAATGCGGTCGGCGGCGCGTTCCTCGTCCGCTGCGCCGGAATAGGCTGCGGCCTGCTCCGTGAGCTGGCGGAGGTTGTCGCGGGCGATGGCGATGCGGGCATCGAGGTCGTCTGTGTTGAGGCCGTCGGACATGGCGCGCTTTCTCCGATTGTTCGGCCCAGTCTTATCACCCGGCGCTCCCTGGGGCGAAGACGGGATTTCCAACTCGCCCGGTGACAGAAGGCCGCCGGGTGCGCGGCGCCGCGACCGCGCCGGCCCACCGGGGGGCTTGCTCCAGGACGGGCAGAGCGATCCCGCCCCTTCCAGCGCGCCGACGAGCGCCACTCGCTTCCGCTCAGAAGCTCTGCACACAAAGGGAACACGCCCCAAGGCCGTGCGTTCTTCAAACCGGCTCGGGCCTGTCGGCCCATGCCGCCGGACGAAACGAACCGCATGGCGCGGGCAGTGCGGGGGCGATAGGTTTCATCGAACGCTATGAATCGAGGCTGCGATGAGTGACGCCGAAACTGAGGTCCGCCGGGAAGAAAAAGACGGCCACGGGCGCTACATCATCGCGCTGGCGCCCGGCGTGGAAGCCGAGATGAGCTTCCGGCGCGGCGCCAATGGAACGGTGATCGTCGATCATACTGGCGTTCCGAAGGCCTTCGAGGGGCGCGGCATCGCCGGGCGGCTCATGGCCGCGCTCATCGCCGATGCGCGGCACGAACCCTTCGCCATCGTGCCCCTCTGCTCCTACGTGGCGGCGCAGTTCCGTCGACACCCGGAATGGCAGGATCTCCTGGCGGCTCCGGCCGCCTGATCCTTCGGGTTCAGTGCTGGTGATGGGTGCATTTGCCGTGATCGGCCAGCACCTCGATCACCTTGCAGTCGGCGAGCCGACCATGGCTGCACCCCTCGATCATGCGCTCCAGCTCCGCCTTCAGGGCCATGAGGCTGGCAATCCTCCGCTCCACATCCGCCAGATGGCCCCGCGCGATCCTGTCGGCGGCCTCGCAGGATTGGGAGGGATCCTGCTGGAGCGTCAGAAGCGCGCGGATCTCCTCCACCTCGAACCCGAGTTCGCGGGCATGGCGAATGAAGGCAAGGCGGCTCAGGTCCTCGCTTCGATAGGTCCTGCGATTGCCCTCGGTGCGCACCGGCGCGGCCAGAAGGCCGATCTGCTCATAATAACGGATGGTCGGCACCTTCACGCCGCTGCGCCGTGCCGCCTCGCCAATGGCGACCTCATCCTGTTCGCTCTGCCCGTCTCGCACTCGTCCCGCCATCTCGCCTCCGCTCCGGCCCGCTGCATTTTTCCACAGATGGGGTCTTGCTCCTCTAGTGACTAGAGGACGTAACACGGCGCTGGAAAGATCGGAGGACGAGTCATGTCGAGCGCCCTATCCCGCAGCCGCTTTCGCGTCGAGGAGATGGATTGCGCCTCCTGTGCCGCCAAGATCGAAACCGCCGTGCGCCGCCTGCCCGGCGTGACCGAGGTGTCCATCTCCGTCACTGCCGGCACCATGACGGTCGCGCATCAGGATGCGCCCGAGGATGTGGTGACCCAGATCGAGCGTCGGGTGTCCGGTCTCGGCTATCCGGCCAAGGCGACGACAGCGGACGCGGGGCCAGCGCCCGCGGGTGCGCCGGCCTCCGCCTGCTGCGGCCAAGGCCATGATCACCATGATCATGACCATCACGATCACGACCATGCCCATCATGACCATGGCGCTCACGCGCATCACGACCATGGGCACGATCACCATGATCACGCTCCCCATGAGCGTGGGGGCCATGAGCATTCCGGCGACACCGCCCCGGGGCCGCTGGGCCGTGCGACTCCCGCCGACGGTCCGGCCGCAGCGATTCTGCCCGCGCGGCGCTGGTGGCAGACGGGCAAGGGGCGCCTCACGCTCATGAGCGGCGCCGCTCTGGCGGCCGCCTATGGCCTCGGCCATCTGCTGCCGGAATGGGCGGGGCTGATCTTCACCGCGGCGATGCTGGTGGGGCTCGTGCCCATCGCCCGGCGCGCTTTCTCGGCGGCGCGCGCCGGAACGCCCTTTTCCATCGAGATGCTGATGACTGTGGCTGCCGTCGGCGCGGTCATCATCGGGGCGACGGAGGAAGCTGCCGCCGTCGTGTTCCTCTTCCTCATCGGCGAACTGTTGGAGGGCATCGCTGCCAGCAAAGCCCGCGCCGGCATCCAGTCGCTCGCCGCGCTGGTTCCGAAGACGGCCCTCATCGAGACGCAGGCGGGCACCCGCGAGGTGCCGGCCGACAGCCTGCGGGTCGCCGACCTCATTCTGGTGAGGCCCGGTGCCCGCATTCCGGCAGATGGCGAGATCGCGGAGGGAGAGAGCGCCATCGACGAGGCCCCCGTCACGGGCGAGAGCACGCCGGTGGTGAAGGGGCAAGGCGCGGCCGTCTTCGCCGGCACCGTCAATGGCGACGGCGCGCTGCGCGTGCGCGTCACGGCGGCGGCGCAGGACAACACCATCGCCCGCGTCATCCGTCTCGTGGAGGAGGCGCAAGAGAGCAAGGCGCCCACCGAGCGCTTCATCGACCGCTTCTCCCGCTATTACACCCCGGCCATCGTGCTGGTGGCGGCGCTGGTGGCCGTGCTGCCGCCGCTCCTCCTCGGCGGCGACTGGCAGGTCTGGATCTACAAGGGCCTCGCCATCCTGTTGATCGGCTGCCCCTGCGCCCTGGTCATCTCGACACCGGCCGCCATCGCCGCCAGCCTCTCCGCCGGCGCGCGGCGCGGCCTGCTCATGAAGGGCGGCGCGGTGGTGGAGACCATCGGCAAGGTGACGGTGGCCGCCTTCGACAAGACCGGAACGCTCACCGCCGGCACCCCGCGCGTCACCGACATCCTGCCATTCGAGGCGTCGGAGGCGGACGTCCTGCGCCTCGCCGCGGCGCTAGAGACAGGATCGAGCCATCCCCTGGCCCGCGCCATTCTGGAGCGGGCGGCCGAGGCGGGCATCACCCCGCCCGGCGCATCCGAGGCGCGCGCCTATGGCGGCCGAGGCGTCGGCGGCCAGGTGGAGGGGCAGGATGTCTTCCTCGGCTCGCCCGGCGCCGCCGCTGAGCGGACGACTGTCCCGGCAGAGGCCGGAGCGCAGATCGAGGCGCTCAACGATGCCGGCAAGACGGTCTCGGTGCTGGTGGCGGACGGGCGGCTCGCCGGTGCGATCGCCATGCGGGACGAGCCGCGCGCGGATGCCCTCAGCGGACTTCAGGCGCTGCGGGCGGCCGGCATCACGCCGATCATGCTCACGGGCGACAATCCGCGCACCGCTGCCGCCATCGGCGCGCAGCTCGGCATCGAGGTCCGCGCCGGTCTGCTGCCGGAGGACAAGCAGCGCATCGTCACCGAACTGAAGCAGGACGGCGCGCGCGTGCTGAAGGTGGGTGACGGCATCAATGACGCCCCGGCGCTGGCGGCGGCAGATGTGGGCGTCGCCATGGGCGGCGGCACGGACGTGGCGCTCGAGACGGCGGATGCCGCCGTGCTGCATGCCCGCGTCGGCGATGTCGCCGCCATGGTGGCGCTGTCCCGCCGCACCATGGCGAACATCCGCCAGAACATCACCATCGCCCTCGGATTGAAGCTGGTGTTCCTCGTCACCACCCTCATAGGCCTCACGGGCCTGTGGCCGGCCATCCTCGCTGACACGGGCGCAACCGTGCTGGTGACGCTGAACGCCCTGCGCCTGCTGCGGGTGCCAGCGGCCGATTGATCGGATGGCCCGGCCCTGTGCGTGGCCGGGCCCGTTCCGTCAGGAGGTGGCGCCGAGATAGTCTTCGTCGGAGACCTTCTCCAGCCAGGTCACCGGGCTGCCGTTCTCCATTTCGGCAATGGCGATATGGGTCATGGCGCATTGGGGGGAGGCACCGTGCCAGTGCTTCTCGCCTGGCTCGAAGAAGACCACGTCGCCCGGCCGCAGTTCCTCCACCGGCCCGCCCTCGCGCTGGGTGCGGCCGGAGCCGGAAACGACGAGAATGGTCTGCCCGAGCGGATGGGTGTGCCAGGCGGTGCGGGCGCCGGGCTCGAAGGTGACGGTCACGCCGCTGAGGGCGCCGCTGCCGCTGAACGGCGCATCGAGCCGGACGGTTCCGGTGAAATAATCCGGCGGGGCGGGGCGGGAGGCGACCTCGCCGCTTCTGGTAATCTTCATGGAGCGCAGTTCCTGAATGAGAGGCGCCGGCCATCGGCGGCCGGTCGGTGCCGGCACGCTATCCTAAAGCGGGCGATGAGATTAGCCGCTCGAACGGCATAAACTCAGATGGCCCGCTCATGAATGCGATCGCCCCGCGCGCTCATTCGGGCGCGGCGCCGGCCTCCCCGAACACCGGCGCTTCCAGTGGCTGGAGACGGGCCTGCGCCGCCAGCCGGATGCCGGCATTCGCCGCGCCATAGCCTTCATAGCCATCGCGCTGGACGATCTCGAAAAACAGACCGCCGTCCAGCAGCGTCGTATAGGCCTGACGGAATTCGCCGGAGGCATCCCGGTCATAGAGGATGTTCAGCGCCGTCATGCGGTCGATGGCATCGGGCGGGAGGTCGGACCGCGCTTCCAGATCATCGTAATAATTCTCCGGGATCGGCAGCATGGTGACACCGTTCGCGACAAGCTGGCGGACGGTGGCCTCGATGTCGGTGGTGGCGAAGGCAATGTGCTGCACGCCCGAGCCGAAAAGCTCGTGAACGAAACGCGCGGAAAGCGTGCGGTGGCTTTGCGAGCCATTGAGGATGAGGCGCAGCCCCTGCCCGCGCGCACCATGGAGCCCGCTCTCCACCACCTGGCTCTGGACCACGCCGCCGGGATCGATCACCGCCTGGCTCGGCGTTTTCCGCGTCTTGAAAAGCGAGGAATAGAACAGCAGCCAGGTCAGCATTTCCTCATATTGCATGCTCTGGGAGATGTGATCGACGTGGGTGAGCCCCGTCGGCGCCACGTTCGCCGCCACGGGCTCGAAATCCACGGCGGACCAGCCGCCCAGCGCCGAGGCCCGATCAAGGAAATAGAGCAGGCTGCCCCCCAGACCGCGCACGGCCGGAATGTCCAGTTCCCCCGGCCCGATGGCGCCCGCATAGGGCACATCCCGCAGCGCCCGCGCCCGCTCAGTGGCGGCACGCGCATCCGGCACGCGCAGGGCGAGCGCGCAGACGGAGGTGCCGTGGGTGATCTGGTAGCTGTGGGCGAAGCCCTCCGCGTCGCTGTTGAGCACGATGCGGATGTCGCCCTGGCTCCAGAGCGCCACATCCTTGGAGCGGTGCCGCCCCGTGCGGCTGAAGCCGAGTGCCGCCAGCACGCCCTCAAGCGCCGGACGGCCTGTCTCGGAGACCGCAAATTCGATGAATTCCACCGCCTCCACCGGGCCCGGCGGCGGCATGGGTACAGCGCCCTTGAGAGGCCGCCCGAGCCGGCGCGCGGTTTCGTCCAGCAGCCAGATCAGCGAGCGGTGCCCATCCAGCGCCACGGAGCGGGCCGAGCCGGCGCGGAAACGGTCGTTGAAGATTTCCAGCGACAGCACGCCCTCGTAACCGGTGGCGGCGAGCGCATCCATGAAACCGGAGAGATCGAGATCGCCCTGCCCCGGCAGACAACGCCAGTGGCGGCTCCAGGAGAGCGGATCGAGCTGAAGCAGCGGCGCATCGGCCATCTGCACCATGGCAATCCGGTCGCGGGGGATGCGGCCGATGGACGTCAGCTCCAGCCCCCGCGCGAGGATGTGGAAGCTGTCCAGCACGACGCCTACGTTGGGCTGGTTCGCGCGGCGCACGATTTCCCAGGCGTCGCGATAGTCCCAGACGTGCCGGCCCCAGGCGAGCGCCTCATAGCCGACCCGCAGGCCGCGATGCGCTGCCCGTTCGCCTAGTTCCACGAAATCCGCGGCCAGCCGATCGATGCCGCTCTCCGCCTCCGGCGAGACGCTGGAGCAGACGAAGAGGAGGTCGCAGCCGAGTTCCTCAAGCAGGTCGAACTTGCGCTCGGCCCGGTCGAAGGTGCGCTGGCGACGCGCCTGCGGCATGCCCTCGAAATCGCGGAACGGCTGGCAGGTGACGATGGCGAGGCCGAGATCGGCGCAGATGCGGCGGACATCGGCCGGCGAGCCGGGAAAGGCAATGAGATCGTTCTCGAAGATTTCCACCGCCGGAAAGCCGGCGGCGGCGATGGCCTCCAGCTTTTCCACGAGGGTTCCCGAAACGCAGACCGTGGCGATGGACGGGATCATGGCGGGCTCCTTCTCAATCGAGCTGCGCGGCGGCCCTCAGGGCCTCCGGCGTCGTGGGCGGCAGGCCGAAGAATTCGAAATAGGCCGGAATCTGCTCGAACAGCATGTCGGTGCCGACCTGGAAGGCGCAGCCGCGCGCCCGCACGGCGGCGAGGAAGGGCGTGATCTCGTGGGTCATCACCACCTCCCCCACGAAGGCCGAGGGCGCAACGCGCTCCACCTCCACGGGAAGCGGATCGCCCGCGCGCATGCCGAGGGGGGTCGCGTTCACCACAATGTCGCAACCGGCCGGATCGTTCACGCCCACCTCAACCTCAAGGGCCGGATAATGGCGCTTCAGCCGCTCGGCCAATTGCAGGGCGGCCTCAGGGTGGCTGTCGAAGAGCGTGATGCGGGCGACGCCGGCACGGGCGAGAGACGCGGCGATGGCCGAGCCGACGCCGCCGGCTCCCACCACGAGGGCATGGGTGCCCTCGATCACCCGCCCCTTCCGGCGCATCCCGCGCACGAAGCCCTCCCCATCGAACAGGTCGCCCTCAAGACGGCCGTCTTCGCGCCGGCGCACGGCATTGCAGGCTCCGGCGATGGCGGCGGTGGGCGAAGCCTCGTCCACCAGCGAGAGGGTCGTCACCTTGTGGGGCATGGTGATGAGCGTGCCGAGCGCATTGGAAAGGCGGAAGAAGAGCTTGAGGAAGGACGGATAATCGGGGACCTCGCAGCCCATGGGCACGACGACCGCGTCGATCCCCTCGCGCTCGAAATAGGGATTGTAGATCATCGGCGACTTGAAGCTCTCGGTCGGAAAGCCGATATGGCCGATGAGCTTTGTTGTTCCACTGATCATTTCATGCCCCGACCTGTTCCATCCGTGGCGGCCTGCCCCCGGCGCGAGAGCGGGAAGGGCGCACCCGCCCTTCCCCATCCTGTCGGCCTCAGTGCGAGAGGATCTCGCCGAGGAACTTGCGCGTGCGCTCGTGGCGCGGCCGCGTGAAGAACTCCTGCGGCGGCGCCTCCTCGACGATGGCCCCGCCGGCCATAAAGATGACCCGGTCCGCCACCTGACGAGCAAAACCCATCTCGTGGGTGACGCAGATCATGGTCATGCCCTCCTCGGCGAGACCGATCATGGTGTCGAGCACCTCCTTGACCATCTCCGGATCGAGCGCCGATGTCGGCTCGTCGAACAGCATGACGCTCGGCCGCATGCACAGGGCGCGGGCGATGGCGACACGCTGCTGCTGGCCGCCGGAAAGCTGGGCGGGATATTTGTCCGCCTGCTCCAGGATCTTCACACGCTCCAGCAGGCCGCGCGCCGTCTCCTCGGCCTCCTTGCGGGACACGCCGAGGGCACGCACGGGTGCCAGCATGCAGTTCTCCAGCACGGTCATGTGCGGGAACAGGTTGAAGTGCTGGAACACCATGCCGACTTCTCGGCGCACCTTGTCGATGGTGCGGCTGTCGTCGCCAAGCCGCGTGCCGCCCACCCGGATCTCGCCCTTCTGATAGGCCTCCAGATGGTTGATGCAGCGGATGAGCGTCGACTTGCCCGATCCCGAAGGCCCGCACAGGACGATCCTCTCGCCCCGGCGGACCTCAAGGTTGATGCCGGACAGCGCCTTGTAGGCGCCGTACCATTTCTCCACGTCGACCATGACGATCATGGCGTCCACGGCGGTTCCGCTGAGGTTGGCGACATGCGGTGTCATGGCCGGTCTCCGATCACAAGGGCTGCCGTCAGCCGGCCGAGAAAGGCACGCCTTCGATGCTGTCCGGGAACTGGTGGACCGGCACCTTCATCCACTTGTCGTAGATCTTCTGCAGCTCGCCATTGGCCTTGATCTTGTCGATGAAGGCATTGATGGAGGCATTGATTTCCTTCTCGCCCAGACGCGTGCAGGCGCCGTTGTAAAGCTTCTGGAACTCCAGCTTGTTCTCGAACTCGCCGGGCTTGGCCTGCTCGATGCGCTGGATGTAGAAGATGTTGCCGCCCACGGCCTGCACCTGCCCCGACACCAGCGCCTGGATGCTCGCCGCATCGCCGTCATAACGGCGGATGGTGGTGCCAGAAGGTGCGTTCTTGGTCACCTGCGTATCCTGCGCCGCGCCCTTGGCCACGCCGATGGTGAACTTCGCCATGTCCGCATTGCTCTTGATCTCGGCGGACTTGGGGCCGATCAGCACGATGGCGTTCGCCACATAGGGCTTGCTGAACTGCACCGCCTTGGCACGCTCGGGCAGCATGGCCATGGTGGCGAAGAGCACGTCCACGCGACCGGTGGTGAGCGCGGGAATGCGGTTGTTCACCTCCAGCGGCATGAACTCCACCTGCACGCCCAGCTCCTTGGCATAGAGCCGGGCGATGTCGGCATCGATGCCGTCCTGCTTGCCCTCGCTGGTGACGAAGCCCCACGGCGGATTGTCGCCCTGGATGCCGACGATGATCTTCCCGCGCGCCTTGATCTCTTCCGGCGTCACGGCCGAGGCCGGGCGCAACGCAAGGGTGGGCAGCGCCAGCGCGGCGAGGAGGGTTGCGGCCACGAGGCGGCGGGTCGGCTTCTGAATGCTCATGTTTCCTCTCCCTTGATGTTCTGTTTTGGCAGCGATGCTCTTGGTTTTGGCCCGTCTCAGCGGGCGGGTGTGGCGAAGCGCCGTTCCAGATGCGCGCCGAACAGCGACAGCGGCCAGCACATCAGGAAATAGAGAATACCGACGATGCCGAAGACCAGCAGCGGCTGGAAAATCTGGTTGGAGACGATATTTCCGGCCCGTGCCAGCTCGGTGAAGCCGACGATGGAAGCGAGCGAGGTGCCCTTGATGAGCTGCACCAGAAAGCCGATCGTCGCCGGCAGCGAGATGCGGATGGCCTGCGGCAGCACCACATCGCGCATGCGCGAGACGTAACCCAGGCTGAGCGCATGGGAGGCTTCCGTCTGGCCGCGCGGCACCGCCTCGATGGACCCGCGCCAGATCTCGCCGAGATAGGCGCTGGCATGAAGCGTGAAGCCGACGGAGACCGCCGCCCAGGGATTAAGCCGGATGCCGACGAGGGCGAGACCGTAATAGACCACGAACAGCTGCATCAGCAGCGGCGTGCCCTGGAAGAGGGAGATGTAGCCGGCGGTGACGCGCTCGAGAAGCGGAACGCCCGAGGTGCGCAGCAGCGCCACCGCGAGGCCGCCGACACCCCCGAGCACGAAAGCGATGGCGGAGAGGATGACCGTCCACTTCAGGCCCTGAAGGAGGAAGAGGAATTCGCCCAGATGCATCCCACGCTCCTCACTTGACCGGATAGCTGAAGTAGCGGGCGGAGATGAGCGCGAAGAAGCGCATCATCATCCAGGAAATGACGAGATACATGAGCGTCGCCGTGCCGAAGACCTCGAAGCTGCGGAAGCTGTCGGATTCGATGCGCTGGGCCACCGAGGTCAGCTCATAGGCGGAAATCGCCGAAGCGATGCTGGTGGTCAGCGTCAGAAGGATGAACTGGCTGGTAAGCGAGGGATAAACAGCCCGCAGCGCCGGCTTCAGCACGATGAGCCGGAACACCAGAGCCTTGTGCAGGCCGAGCGCCAGCCCCGCCTCGATCTGGCCACGGCTGATGGACTGCACGCCGCCCCGAATGATCTCGATGGCATAGGCCCCGCCATTGATGCCGAGCGCAATGATGGCGGTGGGTGTCGGGTCAAGGCGCACGCCGGCCAGCGGCAGGGCGAAATAGATGAAGAAGATCTGCACCAGGAACGGCGTGTTGCGGATGACTTCCACGAAGGCCTTCACAAGGAAGCGCACGGGGGCGTGGCGCGAGTCGCGCAGCAGCACACCGCCGATGCCGATCACGATGGCCAGCGCCATGCCGCCAAGTGCCAGCATGAAGGTGCCAAGGCAGCCGGCAAGCAGATCCGGCAGCCCCTCGATGACGGGGGTAAAATCAAGCACGTAATTCATGGCGTTTCCTCGACAGCCGCCCTTCTGCGGGACGGTCCGTTGCACCTTCGCCGATGCGTCTGCGCGCATCTGGCGCATCGCGGAGAGGCGACTTGCGCTCGTTCCGCTATATGTGAAATGTACCATCCAGTTCATTTGGTCAAGCGAAATGGACCAGCTAGTACATTTCGCATCGCAACAGGATCAGCACGGTGAAAGCCGGCGGTGCAGGCATGACGAAGGCACAGAGGTTGGCGAAGGCGCAGACGTCCCCCGCGCCCGACAAACGCACCCAGTCCTGGACACAGGATCCGGAGGGCGTCCGGCGCAACATCCTGGAGGCCGCGCGGGTCGAGTTCGTGGAGCACGGGCTGAGAGGCGCGCGGGTCGACGAGATCGCCGCCAAGACCGCCACCAGCAAGCGCATGATCTATTACTATTTCGGCGACAAGGAGGGACTCTACCGCGCCGTGCTGGAGGCGATGTACGACCGCATCCGCAGTTTCGAGCGCAGCCTCGACCTCTCAGCCCTGCCGCCGGAAGAGGCGATGGGGAAGCTCGCGGGCTTCACCTTCGACTATCACGCGCAAAATCCCGACTTCGTGCGCATGGTGATGATCGAGAACATCCATCACGCGCGCCACCTCGCCAGTTCGGACAAGATCGCCGGACTCAACCTCTCCATCCTCAGCGTCATCGGCGAGGTCTATGGCCGCGGGGTTGAGGCAGGCCTCTTCCGGCCGGGCATCGAACCGCTCGACATCCACCTCACCATCAGCGCGCTCAGTTTCTACAATGTCTCGAACCGCGCCAGCATCGGGCAGGTGTTCGGCCACGATATGGGTGCGCCGGAGATCGAAGGGCAGCGCCGCCAGATGGTGATCGACATCGTTCTGCGCATGCTGCGCCCCTGACGGCCGGTGCTGTTACGCCGCCGGCACAAGGCGCGCCATGGCCTCGATGGCGAGTTCATAACCGGCCGCGCCGAAGCCAATGATGATGCCCGTGACCACCGGCGAGACGAGCGACTTGTGATAGATGCTTTCGCGTGCATGAACGTTGGAGATGTGCAGTTCGATCTTCGGCCCGTCAAACATCTTCAGCGCATCCAGCAACGCCACAGACGTAAAGGTATAAGCGGCGGGATTGATGATGATGCCGCAGGCCTGTGTGCGCGCTTCATGCACGCTCTCGACCAGCTCGCCCTCGAAATTGGTCTGACGAAACTCGATCCCGAACCCGAGCGACCGGCCTTTTTCCGCGCTGCGGTCGGCGATCTCCTTCAGCGTGGTGGTGCCATAGATGGCCGGCTCGCGCTGCCCCAGCAGATTGAGATTTGGCCCGTTCAACAGATAGATACGCCGCTCCACCCTTTCCCTCCCCTAACGAACCGCCCGATCCGCGCCCAATGGAGCGAGACCTGATGATCTGCAAGTCAGTTCATGTCTTGCCAATGAACAGGAACGCGGCAGCGAGACCGGCGACGATGGGGCGTTTTTCATGCCGCGGCGTTTCATGCCGGACGCCAGCGCTCTTCTCCCTTGCATCGCTCTCTTCTTCGGAGCGACGTCGTTCCGCAAAGGTTAGGTGGCCCTACGCCCACCAGCAAGTGGCATTGTGCGTCATTTGATTTTTGTTCGCATATTGAACACTCGGATTTTCGCAGCCTGACCATGGCGTTCCGCGACTCCGCCCCTCCCGGACCGCGACCAGCGCGCGAAACGGGACTTGTTGACCCGCCGACAAACATGCTCTGCTTGGGCACGACGGTGCCGGGGACCCTTGGAGTTCCATCCGGCAGACGGTGGTGGGCGCCCCAGTCAGGCGGGCCTCACCTCAAAGGGCGCAGCACCTTCCCCTCCGGCCGCGAAACCGGGTGGGAGCGGTGCACGCCATCTCCAGAACAGGCGCCTCCACGGCCCCGGCCACCGTCCGGCGTGGTGGCGCACAACAACATCACATCAGGGAGAGACGCATGCGGACGCAGGTCGCCATCATCGGGTCGGGGCCCTCCGGCCTGCTGCTCGGGAGGCTGCTGACCCTCTCGGGGATCGACAACGTCATCATCGATCGCGTGGGGCGCGACTACATCCTCGGCCGGGTCCGCGCGGGCGTGCTCGAGCAGGGGCTCGTCGACATGATGCGCGAGGCCAAGGCCGCCGAGCGCCTGGAGGCGGAAGGCCTGCCGCACGCGGGCTTCGACATCGCCGTGGACGGCGCCCTGCATCATATTGATCTGAAAGGACTGACGGGCGGGAAGACCGTAACCGTCTATGGCCAGACGGAACTCACGCGCGACCTCATGGACAAGCGCGCTGGCGACGGCGTGACGACCATCTATGACGCCCAGAACGTCACGCCCTTCGACTTCGACGGCGATCGCCCGTGGGTGTCCTATGAGAAGGATGGCGTGCCGGGCCGCATTGATGCGGATTTCATCATCGGCTGCGACGGTTTCCACGGCGTGAGCCGGAAATCCGCTCCGTCGCGGGCAATCGAGACGTTCGAGCGGGTCTATCCCTTCGGCTGGCTGGGCGTGCTGGCGGACGTGCCGCCGGCCCGCGAGGAACTGGTCTATGGCCGACACAGCCGGGGCTTCACCCTGTGCTCCATGCGCTCCAAGACCCGCAGCCGCTACTACATTCAGGTCCCCCTCGCCGATCAGGTGGAAGACTGGTCCGACGATGCCTTCTGGGACGAGCTCCGCCGTCGCCTGCCCGAGAAAGTGGCGGATGCCATCGTTACCGGACCGTCCTTCGAGAAATCCATCGCGCCGCTGCGGTCCTTCGTGGCCGAGCCCATGCGCTTCGGCACCCTGTTCCTCGCCGGCGACGCCGCCCATATCGTGCCGCCCACGGGCGCCAAGGGCCTCAATCTCGCTGCCAGCGACATCCGCTACCTGTTTGACGGACTGAGGGAATTCTACAAGGACGGGTCACGCGCGGGGATTGACGCCTATTCCGCGCGGGCGCTCGCCCGCGTGTGGAAGGCCGAGCGCTTCTCCTGGTGGATGACCACCATGCTGCACACCTTCACGGAGGTGGACGCCTTCGGCCGGCGCATCCATGATGCGGAGATCGCCTACACGCTCTCCTCGCATGCTGCCCGCACGGCTCTGGCGGAGAACTACGTCGGCCTTCCTTATTGAGGCGCATCATCCGCGGCGCGGCTCAAGCCATTGCCAACACGTCCCGCGCCGCCTCGCGGATGAAATCAACCAGCAGGGCCAGGGGGAAGGAGGGTGTTTCCCCCGCCCGCACGGTCAGGCCGACCGCCCCCCGCGTGCTGCCCGTATCCACCGGCAAACGGCCCAGAAGGCCTTCGGCGATATCCTGCGCCACCACGCCCTCGGAGATGATCCAGACCGCGTCGCTCGCCCGCACGAAGGCCCGTCCGAAGGCGTCGGACACCGTCTCAACCTGGTTGGGCAGGGCTGAAATCCCGTTGCCGATCAGATAGCTGTCCACGATGGGGCGGATGATGGAGCCGGCGGTCGGCATCAGCACGGGATAGCGGGCGATGTCATCGAACGGCACCGCCTGCCCCCCCAGGAGCGGATGGCCGCGCCGCACGGCGAACACCACCGGCTCGGAATAGAGATGCTCGAAGGAAAAGCCCGCCATCTTTTCGGGCGCGGCGAGGCGGCCCACCACCAGATCGAGATCTCCGACCCGAAGCTGTTCGAGGAGAACGGAATTCTCGCCTGTCACGATCTTCACACGGCTCCAGGGCTGGGCCTTGAGAAACAGCGCCATGGCCGCCGGCATGATGCGGGTGGAGACGGTGGGCAGCGCGCCAATCCGCAGCAAGGGAGCGGCCCCCGCCCGCTCGTGGGAGACGGAATCGAGCCCCTGCCGCACGGCGGCGAGGGCTGCGCCCGCGTGGTGGAGGAACACCTCCCCCGCCCGCGTCAGCCGGATGCCCCGCCCCTCGCGTTCGAACAGCGCCGCCCCAAGCACCTCCTCCAGCTCCCGCACTGTCTTGGTCACCGCCGGCTGGCTGACATGGAGCGCCTGCGCGGCCTTGCCCACGCTCTTCTGGCGCGCCACTTCCATCAGCGTCTGGAGATGGCGGAACTTGATGCGCGGATCGATCATGTTCATAACCCTCAGGTTATAGATCGTTCCGGAAATATCATTTTACGCGGCGCCTTCAAACGACGAAATTGAGCACGGAGGAACTGCCCGTGCCGTTCATAACCATAAAAGACGTCACGCTTCACTATAAGCTCTCCGGTCCCCGCAAGGGTGCGCCGGTGCTCGTCTTTTCCAATTCGCTCGGCACGGATTTCCGCATCTGGGATGCCGTGGCGCGCGCCTTTGCGCCGAGCCATACGGTCCTGCTCTATGACAAGCGCGGTCATGGTCTGTCGGAACTCGGCACGGCCGCCGCGACAATCGCGAGCCATGCCGCCGATCTTGCCGGACTGATGGATGCGCTCGGCCTCGGGCCAGCAGCCATCTGCGGCCTTTCCGTTGGGGGCATGATCGCGCAGGCGCTCGCCGCTGCACGGCCGGATCTGGTGCGCGCCCTCATCCTCTGCGACACCGCGCCGAAGATCGGCACGCCCGAGAGCTGGAACACCCGCATCGCCGCCATCGCACAGGACGGCCTCCCCAGCCTCCTTGATCCGGTGATGGAACGCTGGTTCACGCCGGCTTTCCGGCGCGCCGACAATCCGGATTATGCCGGCTATCGCATGATGTTCGCCCGCCAGAGCGGCGAGGGCTATGCGGCCACCTGCGCCGCCATCCGCGACGCCGATCTGACCGACGAGGCTCGCCGCATTGCCGTGCCGACCCTGTGCGTCGTGGGCGATCAGGACGGCTCGACGCCGCCCGACCTCGTCGCCGCCATGGCCGCGCTCATTCCCGGCGCCCGGTATGAGGTGATCTCCGGCGCAGGCCATATTCCCTGCGTGGAGCAACCGGCGGCGCTGATCACGCTCATGCGCGATTTCCTTGCCGGCCTGCGCCCTGCTGCGGACGATCGTTATGCGCAGGGCATGGAGACCCGCCGCGCGGTGCTCGGCGATGCCCATGTGGAGCGGGCCAACGCGCAGACCACCGACTTCGACCGGCCGTTCCAGCAACTCATAACCGAGGGGGCATGGGGCACGGTCTGGTCGCGGGACACGCTCTCGCGCCGCGATCGCTCGCTCCTCACACTCGCGCTGCTCGCCGCGCTGAACCAGCACGACGAATTCGCCATGCATGTAAGGGCTACCGCCAATACGGGGGCGACGCGCGAGGACGTGCGCGAGATGCTCCTGCACGTCGCCATCTATGCCGGCGTGCCCGCCGCCAATCACGCCATCAAGCTCGCCAAGAAGGCGTATGAACAGATGGACGGCGTCGCGGCGGTCTGACGCCCGGCGTCCGGAGAACAAGACGAAGCGCCACCAAGGCGCCGGAAGGCCCGTCCCGTCCGCCGCCCGTAAGGACGGGACACAGAAGGTTGAGGAAACGATCGCCCGCTCAGCCGCACGGCCGAGAGCGGGCCCAATCGAGGTTCGCCATGTCAGAACAGTCCAACCGCAGACCAGAAACGGGCGCCTTCTTCGCGCGTGACAGGGCCTGGCACGCGCCGGCCTACACGCCCACCTACAAGACCTCCGTGCTGCGCTCGCCGCAGCGCGCGCTGCTGTCGCTCGACGGCACGCTGTCGGAAACGACCGGCCCGGTGTTCGGCCATTCGATGCTCGGCGCGCTGGATAACGACCTCATCCACAATTATGCGCGCCCCGGCGAGAGCGCCATTGGCGAACGCATCATCGTCCATGGCCGGGTGCTGGACGAGCGTGCGCGGCCGGTGGCCGGTGCGCTGGTGGAGTTCTGGCAGGCGAATGCGGGCGGGCGCTACCGCCACAAGAAGGAAACCTATCTCGCCGCCATCGATCCCAATTTCGGCGGCTGCGGGCGCGCCATTACCGATGAGGATGGCCGGTACTTCTTCCGCACCATCAAGCCCGGCCCCTATCCCTGGCCGAATGGGGTGAACGACTGGCGCCCGGCGCACATCCACTTTTCCATCTTCGGCCACGGCTTCGCCCAGCGGCTCATCACCCAGATGTATTTCGAGGGCGACCCGATGATCTGGAAATGCCCGATCGTGAACACCATTCCCGACAAGGCCGCCATTGAGCAGCTGATCGCGCCGCTCGACTGGGGCAACACCATTCCCATGGATGCACGCGCCTACAAGTTCGACATCGTGCTGCGTGGCCGCCGCTCGACCATGTTCGAGAACCGGATGGAGGGCAACTGATGGTCCAGAACCTCGGTTATCTGAAGGAAACGCCCTCCCAGACGGCGGGGCCTTATGTCCACATCGGCCTCACGCCGAATTTCTGCGGCATCGAGGGCATCTTTCCGACCGATCTCGGCACCGCCATGGTCAATGAAAAGACCCTCGGCCAACGGATCGCCGTCAGCGGCCGCGTGGTGGACGGCGCGGGTGCGCCCCTGCGTGACGCCGTGCTGGAGATCTGGCAGGCCGACGCGGCGGGGCTCTACAACAGCCCCTCGGAGCTGCGGGGCACCGCGGACCCGAACTTTGCCGGCTGGGGCCGCTGTCCGGCGCGGGCAGAAGACGGCCTCTACCGCTTCGAGACCATCAAGCCCGGCCGCGTACCCTTCAAGGACGGCCGCAGGATGGCGCCGCACATCACCTTCTGGATCGTGGCGCGGGGCATCAACATCGGCCTCCACACCCGCATGTATTTTCCGGAGGAGACGGAGGCCAATGCCGCCGACCCCCTGCTCGCCCGCGTCGAGCATCGCGAACGGGTGGCGACGCTGATCGCCGGCGGTGCGGCCCCGGATTATGTGTTCGACATCCATCTCCAGGGCGAGAAGGAAACGGTCTTTCTCGATATATGAGGAGAAACGGGCGGCCCCGCCGCCCGCCTCGACCAGCGCCGCGCCACGGAGCGTGGTGGACAGATCAGGGACGACATGAGCCTTTCGCCGTTCGATAACGCCCTCCTCCGCGACTTCCTCGGCGATGCCGAGGTGGAAGCGGCGCTGTGCGCGGAGGCGGACATCAGGGCCATGCTCGCCTTCGAGGCAGCGCTTGCGCGGGCGGAGGCCCTCCATGGCCTCATCCCCGCCGAGGCGGCCGAGACCGTCGCCACCGTTTGCGTGCAGTTCCAGCCGGATGTGGCCGCGCTGGCATGGGGTGTGGCCAGCGATGGCGTGGTAGTACCGGCGCTGGTGCGCGCGTTGCGCGCAGCGGTCGGCCCCGAGGTTGCCCCCTATGTCCATCGCGGCGCCACCAGCCAGGACGTGATCGACACCAGCCTGATGCTGCGCCTGAAGCCGCTCGCGGCGCGTTTATGCACCCGCCTCGGCGCCATCCTTGCCCGACTCGCGGCGCTGGACGCCGCCTTCGGAGAACGGGCCCTGATGGGCCACACGCGCATGCAGGCGGCCCTGCCGATCACGGTGTCGGACCGCCTGCGCAGTTGGTCCGGGCCGCTGGCACCGCTCATGCTGCGGCTCGACCGGCTGTCCTTTCCGGTGCAGTTCGGCGGCGCCGTCGGCACGCTGGAGGGGCTGGAGGGCAAGGGCGCGCAGGTGCGGGCGGCGCTGGCCGCCGAACTCGGCCTTGAGGATACGCCCCAGTGGCATAGCACGCGCACCGTGATCGCCGATCTCGGCCATCTGCTCGCGCTCATCACCGGCAGCCTCGGCAAGATGGGGCAGGACATCGCCCTCTTGGCGCAGGCGGGCGACGATATCGCGCTGAGCAGCGGCGGCGGTTCCTCCGCTATGCCGCACAAGCAGAACCCCGTGGCGGCAGAGACGCTGGTGGCCCTCGCCCGCTTCAATGCGGTGCAGGCTTCCGCCCTCCAGCTGGCCATGGTTCACGAGCAGGAGCGCTCCGGTGCTGCCTGGACGCTGGAATGGCTCACCCTGCCGCATATGCTGGCCGCCACCGGCGCCGCTTTGCGACATGCGGAGGCGCTGACCCTTTCGATCCTCCGCCTCGGCGGAGCCGACGACACCCGACCCGGTTGACCCTCAGGGCAGCCCGCGAACAACAACAGCCGGACTGTCCGCACGCGGGGCCCCGCCCAAGCGGACGCAGGAGGACGCAATGAGGACGCGCATCATCGCCACCGCTCTGGCGCTTGCCCTGTCGGCCGGCGCCTCTGCCACAGCTATCGCCGAAACGGTCAAGGTGGGTGTCATTGGGCCATTTTCCGGCCCCTTCGCCCTGCAGGGCAAGAATTTCAAGGCGGGCATCGACGCCTGGTTCGCCACCCACGGCAACAAGGTCGGCAATGACACCATCGAGGTGATCTATCGCGACGTGCCCCAGCCCGATCCGGCGCAGTCCAAGTCAGCGGCGCAGGAACTCGTCGTGAAGGAGAAGGTGCAGTATCTGGCTGGCTTCTACTTCACGCCCGACGCCATGGCCGTGACGCCCATCCTCAAGCAGGCGAACGTGCCCATGGTGGTGATGAATGCCGCCACCTCGGCCATCGTCACCAAGAGCCCGCTGGTGGTGCGCACCTCCTTCACCACGTGGCAGACCTCCACGCCCATGGCCAAGGTCGCCTATGACCAGGGCATCCGGAAAGTGATCTCGGTGGTCAGCGACTATGGCCCCGGCGTCGACGCGGAAAATGCTTTCAAGACCGCTTTCACCGCGCTCGGCGGGCAGGTGGTGGAGACGGTCCGCATGCCGCTCTCCACCAACGACTTCAGCCCCATCATGCAGCGGGTGAAGGATTCCGGTGCGCAGGCGGTGTTCGCTTTCCTGCCTTCGGGACCGACCACGCTCGGCTTCGTCAAGGCGTTCAATGAGAATGGCCTGAAATCCGGCGGCATCAAGCTGCTGGCGCCGGGCGATCTCACGCAGGAGAGCGACCTGCCGGCGCTGGGGGATGCCGCGCTCGGCATGCTCACCACCTTCCATTATTCGGTGGCCCACGACAGCCCGGAGAACAAGGCCTTCGTGGAGGCCGCCCGCAAGGCCATCGGCAATCCGGCGGAACTGAGCTTCCCGGCAGTCGCCGCCTATGACGGCATGTATGTCATCACCAGGATGATCGCCGCCACCGGCGGCAAGCCGGATGCCCAGAAGGCGGTGGACGCGGTGAAGGGCCTTGCCTGGGTCAGCCCGCGCGGGCCGGTGAGCATCGATGCGGAGAGCCGCCACATCACCGAGAACATCTATCTGCGTGAGGTCGCGAAGGCGGCCGATGGCACCTATTACAACAAGGAAATCGCCGCCTTCGAGACGCAGGGCGACCCCGGCCTAAAGGCGGCCCCGTGAGCCGCACGCCGCAGACAAGGACGAACTGATGCAGACGGTGCTCAGCATCGGCGTCGATGCGCTGGCTTATGGCATGGTGCTGTTCGTCATCTCCATCGGCCTCTCCGTCACCATGGGGCTGATGCGGGTAACGAACCTCGCCCACGGCGCCTTCGCCATGATCGGCGGCTACATCGCCTCCTATGCGGCGCGCGACCTCGGCCTCGGCTACGGGGTCGCCGTGCTGCTGGCGGTGGTGGGCACGGTGGCCATCGCCATCCCCATCGAACGCCTGCTCTACCGGCGCATCTATGGCGCGCCGGAGCTGACGCAGGTGCTGATGACCATCGGCATCACCTTCTGCATCATCGGAATCGCCAACTATGTGTTCGGCCCGACACTGAAGACCATTCCGCTGCCCCAGACGCTGCGGGAGCCCGTCGACCTCGGCTTCCGCACCATCGGGGCCCAGCGGGTGTTCGCCATCGTGTGCGGGCTCGCGGTCGCGGCGGCGCTGTGGTTCCTCATCGAGAAGACCCGCTTCGGCGTGAAGCTGCGCGCCTCGGTGGACAATGCCGCCATGGCTGCCGCTCTCGGCGTGCGCACGCAGGTGGTCTATGCGGTGAGCTTCGCGGCGGCGGTGGGGCTCGCGGCCTTCGGCGGCGTCGTGGGTGCCGAACTGCTGCCGGTCGAGCCCTATTACGCCCTGCGCTACATGGTGACGTTCCTGGTGGTGGTGTCGGTGGGCGGCACCGGCTCCATTCCCGGCGCGCTCCTCGCCTGCCTGCTGCTGAGCGCCATCGACACCACGGGGCGCTATCTCTCACCGGAATATGGCGAGTTCTTCTTCTATCTCGCCGTCATCGCCATCGTGTGCCTGTTCCCCCGCGGGCTGATCGCAAGGGCGAAATAGGATGGACCGCACCATGACCGCCCCTCTCGCCGCCGCAGCAGGCCGCCCGGCTCTCGGCGCCGGTCCGCTGGCCTTCGCCCTCCTGCTGGCGCTGGCCGGGCTCGGCTATCTGCTGTTCCCGGACAATCTGGCGCTGCTCACCCGCCTCATCGCCATCGCCTTCCTCGTGCTCTCGCTCGATCTCGTCACCGGCTATTGCGGCGTCGCGACGCTCGGCCATGCGGCGCTCTATGGGGCCGGCGCCTATGCGGCGGGCATCGCATCGGCGCGCTACGGCATCGAGGATCCGCTGGCCATGACCGGCATCGGGCTGCTCGGCGGGGCACTCGCAGGCCTCGTATGCGGGGTGGTGATCCTGCGCGCCCACGGCCTGCCGCAGCTCGTGCTCTCCATCGCGCTCGTCTATCTCTTCCACGAATTCGCCAACAAGGCCTCCGGCTGGACCGGCGGCAGCGACGGCCTTTCGGGCGTCACCGCCGGGCCGCTGTTCGGGCGCTTCGAGTTCGATCTCTACGGCCACACCGCCTATCTCTATGCGGTGGGCCTGCTGCTGCTGACGCTCATCGTCCTGCGGCTGCTGGTGCACTCGCCCTTCGGCATGCTGTGTCGGGGCATCAAGGAAGATCCGGTGCGCATCCAGGCCATGGGCGCCTCGCCCAAGGCGGCACTGCTGAAGATGTACGTCATCTCCGGCGCCGTGGCGGGCATCGGCGGCGCGCTGAACGCCATCTCCACGCAGGTGGTGGCCCTCGACAGCCTCTCCTTCACCCAGTCGGCGGAAGCGCTGGTGATGCTGGTGCTCGGTGGCACCGGCTCGCTCTTCGGCGCACTGGTGGGAACGGTGGTCTTCACTTTGTTCGAGGACTTCGTCTCTGCCGCCAATCCCTTCCACTGGCTGACCGTGGTGGGCCTCCTGCTGATCGCCACCGTGCTGTTCGCGCCCAAGGGCCTCTATGGCACCGCCGCCGACTGGATCGCCCGCCGGAGGGCCCGCCCATGAGCGCGCAGGACACGCCCGCCCCCGTCTTCGAGGTGGTGCAGCTGTCGAAAAATTTCGGCGGCCTGAGGGTGACCAATGACGTCTCCCTGTCGCTGCGGCCCGGCGATCGCATGGCGCTGATCGGCCCCAACGGCGCCGGCAAGACCACCTTCGTCAATCTCGTTACCGGCGCCCTCAAGGCGGATGCGGGCGAGGTGCGGCTGAACGGCGAGAGCGTCAACCGGCTCGATCCTATCGGACGCGTGCGCCGGGGTTTGGTGCGCTCCTTTCAGGTGACGCGCCTGTTCCTGGAGATGACGCCCGCCGAGCATGTGGCGCTTGCCGTGCTCCAGCGCACCGGGCGCTCGGGGCGCATGTTCGGCAACTTTCGCGCCATGCCGGACGTGATGGAGGAGGTGGAGGAACAGCTCGTCACCCTGGGCCTGCACGACCTCATGCACCGCAAGGTGCGCGAGATCGCCTATGGCCAGCAGCGCCTGCTGGAGATCGCCATCGCGCTCGCCTTGAAGCCCCGCGTGCTGCTGCTGGACGAGCCCGCCGCCGGCGTGCCCCAGAGCGACACCGGACGCATCGAGCAGGCCCTCGCCGGCCTGCCCGCTTCGCTGGCCGTGCTGATGATCGAGCACGACATGGATCTCGTCTTCCGCTTCGCCAAGCGCGTGGTGGTTCTGGCGGCCGGCGCCGTCATCTTCGACGGCCTGCCGGCCGACGTGGCCCGCGACGACCGCGTGCGCGAAGCCTATCTCGGGAGCTATGCCCATGCCGGCCACGCCGCTTGAGGTGGAGGATCTTAGCGCCGGCTACGGGCCGACGCGGGTGCTGGAAGGCGTGAGCTTCGCCGCGCCGGCGGGCGCGCGCCTTGCCGTGCTCGGGCGCAACGGCATGGGCAAGACGACGCTGCTCGCCAGCCTCGCCGGCCAGACGAAGCGCTATGGCGGGCGCATCCGCCTTGGCGGCGCCGATATCACCCCCCTCTCCACCGCCTCCCGCGCCCATGCCGGGCTCGGTTATGTGCCGCAGACCCGCGCCATCTTCCCCAGCCTCACGGTGGAGGAAAACCTGTCCGTCGGCTTGAAGGAGCGCCCCCTGAGCGCACTGGAAGAGGCCTATGCGCTCTTCCCGCGCCTCAAGGAGCGGCGGCGCAACCTCGGCACGCAGCTCTCGGGCGGCGAGCAGCAGATGCTCTCCACCGCCCGCACCATCCTCGGCCGGCCAACGGTCCTCCTGCTGGACGAGCCGCTGGAGGGCCTCGCCCCGGTGATCTGCGAGGAGCTGATGGAGGCCTTCGCAGAGCTCGCCCGCACCGGCGACACCACCATCCTTCTGGTGGAGCAGCGCATCCAGATGGCCCTCGACTTCGCGGACCATGTGATCGTGCTGGAGCGCGGCCGTCTGGCATGGTCCGGCACGCCGCAGGCCCTCACCGCCGATCAGGACACGGTGGAGCGACTGCTGGGGGTCGGTGGCCTGCACTGACGCGGTGCACGCAAGCGGGAGGCAACAGCCGTCAAAAGCAGGTGCCTTTGCGGCAACATGGCGAGCAATGACCGAAGAGATGTGTTAGGTTATCCGCCATCGCGCCCTTCGGGGTGAGACGGACAAGGGTCATGGCGTTAGCAGACGTAATCGGCATCGGCGCATCGGGCCTGCGGGCGCAGGTCGTCAAGGTGGCGACCGTTGCGGACAATACCGCCAATGCACGGACGCCCGGCCACCGCAAGGTGGCGGCCGAGACCACATCGGCGCCCGCGGGTGCCGGCGTCGCGACGGGTCTGCGTCATTACATCTCGAGCGCCGGCACGGCTTCCGCCACGGGTTCCCCGACCGACATGATGGTGTCGGGCGACGGCTTCTTCATGGTCTCGGACGGGAAAGGCAACACGCTGCTCACCCGGTCCGGCAATTTCGCCTTCGATGCGCAGTCCGGCCAGCTCAAAAATGCCGCCGGCTATGCGTTGATGGCCACGCCGAACGGCGGCAGTACGCCTACGCCCGTGCAGCTCACCGCCG
Organism: Azorhizobium sp. AG788; assembly: GCF_004364705.1. NCBI lineage: Bacteria > Pseudomonadati > Pseudomonadota > Alphaproteobacteria > Hyphomicrobiales > Xanthobacteraceae > Azorhizobium > Azorhizobium sp. AG788. The sequence continues at coordinate 48,381 of NZ_SOBM01000012.1, read as the reverse complement.
AGCAAGCGTCGTCCCTGAAGGTCGGCGCGGACGGCACGCTCGCCTCAACCGACGCCGATGGCCGGTCGCAGGCCCTCTATCGCATCCCTCTGGCGACCACCGCCAACCCGGACGCCATGACGCCGGTGGCCGGGGATGCCTTCCAACCCGGCAGCGCCTCGGGACCGGCCCGCACGTTCGTCAGCGGCCAGGGCCCCGGCACCATCCGTGCGGGCTATCTGGAAGATTCGAACGTGGACATGGCCACGGAGATGACCGACCTCGTGACCTCACAGGCGAGCTTCATGGCCAATTTCAGAACGGTCCGCATGGGCATCGAAATGCTCGATGTCGTGCTGAACATGAAGCGATAGGCGCGACGCTCCCGCACGCCCCACCGCCGCGTTTCCGAAACAATCCTTGCTCTCGCTTGTTCTTCTCCTGATGCAACAGGAGAAATCGTGATGGCGAAATCGCACGACCGTACGCTCGGCAAGCCGGACCCGAACGAGGACAAGGATCTCAACGTCGAGCAGTACAAGGAGCGGGCGCAGGGCACGATCGGAAAGGCGCCGGACCCGAAGGTCAGCAACGCCCGCCCGCCGCACAAGCCAGCCACGCACTAAGGCCCTTTGCCGAAGGGCGGGGGCCTGCGCTGAACAGCTAAGCCACCCGGACCACGCCCATCATGCCAGTCGCCATGTGGTAGAGGTGATGGCAGTGGAGGAACCAGTCCCCCTTTGGCCCCGCATCGAACGCGATGGTGACCGGGGTGCGCGGCGGAACGTTTACCGTGTCACGCATCGCCCCGGAGAAGCGGCGCGTGCCGATGCCAACCACCTGAAAATGGTGGCCGTGCAGATGCATGGGGTGGTTCATGCTGGTGGGGTTCATGAAGGTCATCTCGACCCGCTCGCCCTGGTTCACCACAAAGGGCGGGGCCTCCCCATATACTGCCCCGTTGATGGTCCAGCGATAGCCCGGCTGCTCTCCAAGCAGAAGTGAGAAGCTCTTGTCCGGCTTGCGCGCCGCGAGCGGCTTTGCCGCTGACAGACGGCCCTCCAGTTCCAGAGACAGCAGGCCCTGCGCCGTGTCGGCCGTGTCCGTGATCCGGGCCACGGAGGCTCCCGGCGTCGCGAGCACGAGCCCCGTGCGGCGGGGGGAGGCCTCCACCTGCGCCAGAACGGGGAACGCACCACCGCCGGCCGGCACGTCCACCACAAGATCAATCCGCTGCCCTTGCGCCAACGGGAACAAAGCGGCCTCCAGGGGCACGCACGGCGTGCCATCGACCGCCACGCAGCGGGGCTTCAGGCTTGGGACGGAAATGAAGAAGGCGCTGGCCGTGCCACCGTTGATGATGCGCAGACGGACACGCCCTCCCTTCTCCACGGGCACCACCTGGGGATCGGCGAGCGTACGGCGGTTGGCAAGGAAGGCGTCGTAATCCACGTCATTGGCATGCACCATGGCGCTCCCGCCCATGGCCCCACCGGGCATGGAATGCCCCGAATGGTTCATGGCTCCGCCAGAGGCCATCGCGCCCATGCCGCCCATAGACCCCATATTATGGCCGGAATGATCCATGCCGGCCATGGACATGCCGCCGCCGGACGTGCCCCCCGTCGCCGCACCGCCGGTCCCGCCCATGTTGTGCCCGCCATGGGCGCCATGGCCGTTGGCACCGCCGAGGCCGACCAGGATTTCCTCCGGCGTGCGGAAGGAGAAATCGTGGAGCATCAGCACCACATCCTGCACGTCCCCGGCGTCGGCCTCGCGGGTCACCAGCGGAGCCGCGAGAAGCTGCTGCTCGGAAAGCGTGTGGGAGTGCATCCAGTGGGTGCCGGGGGTCAGCGGAAAGTCCACCTGATCGCTCGCCCCTGAGGCCAGCGCGCCGCCATCGGGACGGGCGCGGTCCTGATCCGGCGGCGCGAAGATCTGGCCGTGCCAGTGCATGACCGCCGGCTCGGGAGCCGCATTGAGGATGGCGCCGGCGAAGCGGTCGCCCTCCTTCGCGAACACGCCCTCCCCCGCAGGCCCCTGAATGGCATAGACCTTGGCCGCCTTGCCATTCACGTCGAGCGACACGCTCTCCACCGTGATTAGCGGCGCCGCACGCGCCCCGTTCCAGCGCCCTGAGAGGGCAAGCGCTCCTGCTGCGACGCCGCCCGCCAGCACGGCGCGGCGCGAGAGGGAGGCGGAAAAGGGCTGGGTCATCATCGTCTCTCCGGGCGCGAGCGGCAGCCTTCGTCCGCGCCGATCTGATCTTGGCCATGCTCTAGCGGCGGCAGAGCAAGGGGCCATAGGAAGCGAGAAACAGCAGAAAGGCGATGACCCAGAACACCGCACTGAGGCCGAGCAGCATCACAAAATAGCTACTGGAGAAGATTGCCCCCGCCCGCAGCAGGAGGCTCACCAGGACACAGACGTACAAAGCCACCGTCAGCGGCGAGGCGCGCAGGGCCTGCCCGGTATGGCCGAGCGTGGCGCGGGTCATGATGGCGAGCGTCATGCCCCCGATCGCCCCGATGGCCCAGACATGAAGGCCGAAGGCGGACGGCAGATGATCCGGCGCCAGCGCGTGGGCCGCCACGGCGAGAAAGCCCAGTGCGGCAAGGGAGAACCCTGCATGAAGCACCAGCACCAGTGGATCGGACATGATGCGCAAGCCCTGCCAGCGCGTGAGCCGCCAGAGATTGGAAAGGCCCGCCGCCAGCAGAAGCCCGCCCGTCAGCGGGTTCTCCGGCGTGATGATCCAGCCGAGAAGGGCCAAGGCGGAAAGCACCATCACCACGCCGTCAGCCCGCCCGAACGGCACGGGGCGCTGGGCGATGCCTTGCTTGGCCAGCCAATTGTGCGTGAAGCTCGGCACCACGCGCCCGCCCACCAGCAGGATGAGGAACACGAGAAGGCCAATGCCTGCCCGCGTGGCAGTTGCCGCCGCCCCTGTGGCTTGCGCCTCCAGATGGAAGGCCATGTTCGCCCCCGCCAGCGCCAGCACCACGGCCACCACCTTGGCATTGCGCCAGTTGCGCCCCGCGATCACCTCCCGCCCTGCAAGGAGGGCGAAGGCGAGCAGGAACGCCCCATCGACCGCCAGCGCCACGCCCCAGCCGACAAGGCCCGAGACCAGAACCGCCACCCTGCCCGCACACCAGAGGCCGGCGAGCAGCATCAAGGCCCGCCCCGCCACCGGCAGGCGGCCCGTCCAGTTGGGAATGGCGGTCAGCAGGAAGCCCGCCACCACCGCCGCGCCATAGCCGAACAGCATCTCATGCACGTGCCACTCCACCGGCGCGAAGGCGGTGGGCAGGCTCAATTCGCCCAGGAAGACCGCCGGCCAGATGGCGATGGCAAGCCCCGCCCAGACGCCCGCCGCGAGGAAGAAAGGGCGGAAGCCCCGGCTCCAAAGGTCCGGCCCCCGATAGGCCCTCTGGGTTTGCGCGGTGCGCGCCATGGCAGCCTCTCAGGTGATGGCTTCAGAACAGGAACAGCCCGTGCGCGCCAGCCACCGCGCCGACCACGGTCAGCGCGGCCACGGACAGCAGGGCCCGATGCAGGAAGGCGATGCGCCGGAGCGTCGGCGGCGGCGCATGACGGGCCATGCTGACCACCCAGCGATGCAGGATCGGTTCGATGACGAACAGCAGCAGCATGAACAGCAGCCACAGCCCGACCATGGCGTGCATCCACCAGAAGGCCGGATCACGGAAGCGGGACCACAGATCGAGGCGCACGATCATCCAGAGGCCAGTGAGGCCGGCGAGCGGCACCGACCAGCGCACCTGCTCGGAGAAGCGCTTCTCGATGGCCTCGAACAGTACCGCCCCCTGCACGCCCAGCAGCACGCGGGAGAGCGGCAGCACCACCAGCGTCACGAAGGCGAGCCCCCCGATCCAGTGCAGCACGGCGAGCACGTGCAAAGCGCGGGCGAAGGTGACGTCGTCCATCACCGTCACTCCGGCCGGAATGCCCGGACCACCGCCGGGTCGGTCTCGATACGCCCGGCGCCGATGAGATCGAGCGCATAAGGCACGGCGGCGAACACCGCCTCAAGGCAGGTGGCGATGGCCGCCGGCTTGCCCGGCAAGGTGATGATCAGCGTCGCGCCGCGCACGCCGGCGGTCTGCCGCGACAGGATGGCGGTGGGCACGTCTTTCAGGCTGGCCCGCCGCATCTCTTCGCCGAAGCCGGGAAGCTCCTTGTGGAGCACGCTTCTCAGCGCCTCCGGCGTCAGGTCGCGGGGTGACGGACCGGTGCCGCCGGAGGCGAGGATGAGGTCCAGCCGCTCCTCATCGCACATGCGCAGCAGTTCGGCGCGCACGCTGTCGATGCCGTCCGGGATCACCCGGCGCACCGGCTCCCAGGGCGAGGTTAGCGCCAGCGCCAGCCATTCCTCCATGGCGGGGCCGGAGCGGTCCACATAATCGCCCCGGCTCGCGCGATCCGAAATCGTGAGAAGCCCGATGCGCACCATGGTTCAACCTCCCAGCACAGACATGTGCCGCGCCAGCGCGGGCGCGCCGTTGCGGGCAATCGCGAAATCATGGCCGCGGGGCTTCGCCCGGATGCCCGCATCAATGGCGGCATGGAGCGCCTCGTCGCCCTCGCAGGCCCGCAGGGGCGCGCGCAGGTCCACCTGATCCTCCTGCCCGAGGCAGGTGTAGAGCATGCCGGTCGCGCTCACCCGCACGCGGTTGCAGGTCTCGCAGAAGCTATGGGTCAGCGGCGTTATGAAGCCGATGCGGCCGCCGGTCTCCGCCACCCGCACATAGCGCGCCGGGCCGCCGCTGTGGTCGGCGGTGTCGGTCAGGGTCCAGCGGGTCTCGATGGTCCGGCGCAGCGTGGCGAGGGACAAATACTGGTCCGTCCTGTCCGCGCCCACATCGCCAAGCGGCATGGTCTCGATAAGGGTGAGGTCCATGCCCCGGCCATGGGCGAAGGTGATGAGGTCGTGGATCTCCTCTTCCGTGCTGCCCTTCAGCGCCACCGCATTGAGCTTCACCTTCAACCCGGCCTCCTGCGCCGCCAAGAGCCCCTCCATGACCACCCCCAGCGTGCCGCGACGGGTGAGTGTGCGAAACCGGGACGCATCAAGTGTGTCGAGCGACACATTGACCCGTCGCACACCGGCACGGGCCAGCCCCTCCGCATGGCGGGCGAGCAGGCTGCCGTTCGTGGTGAGCGTCAGTTCCTTCAGCCGGCCCGAGACCAGATGGCGCGACAGGCTCGCCACAAGGTCCATCACGCCCTTGCGCACCAGCGGCTCGCCGCCGGTGAGGCGGATCTTGCTCACCCCGCGCGCCGCGAAAGCGGAGGCGAGGCGATCCAGCTCCTCCAGTGTGAGCAACTGGTTGCGGGGCACGAAGGTCATGTCCTCGGCCATGCAATAGACACAGCGCAGATCGCACCGATCCGTCATCGACAGCCGGAGATAGGAGATCCGCCGGCCGAAGAGATCGACAAGCCCGCAGCGGGTCATGCGACGCCCTCCGGCAAGGTGGCGGCGAGGATGGCCTTCACGGCGGCAAGACCGGGATCGCGGGCCTGGTTCATGATGCCCATGAGCTGGACGAAATGATCGTCCGAGGCCGTGTCGAGGAAGTGCCAGACCCGCGCCGCCATCACCTGCGCCGGCGCCCGCCCCTCCGCCTGCGCGGCAGCCGTGAGGCGGGCGGAGAGGTTCGGCGCATCGAGCGTGGAAAGAAGGCGCTCGCACACCTGCGGATCTTCAAGCGTGGAGAGCAGCGCGCCGAACATGGCAACCTCCTACTGCACGAGCGGGCTGTCCGCGCCGCCGAGCGCGATGCCCTGAATGTCCGCCCGGCCGATGAGCAGCGCGATGTACTGGGCATGCGCCGCGCGGGTCACATGGTCGGCGAGATAAGCGGCGATCTGATCGCGCACCGCCACGAAGGGCAGCGTGCGGCCCTCCACATGACGGTTTACGCGGATGAGATGAACGCCGTAGCGCGTCTCCACCGGCTCGGAGATCACGCCCGGCGTCAATGCCTTCAGCGCCGCCTCGAATTCCGGCGTCGTGTCGCCCGGCCCGATCTGGCCAAGGCTGCCGCCGACCCCGGCGGACGGACAATCGGACTGCGCCCGCGCCAGCTCCGCGAAGCGCTCCGGTGCACGGGCCAGAACAGCCGCGAGGGTCTGCGCCCGCTCCCGCGCTGCCTGGTAAGTCACCGCGTCCTCCCGGGGGGCGGCGCACAGGATGTGCTCTGCCTCCCAGAGGGGCGCGGACAGGAAACGCCGCCGGTTGTTGTCGTAGAAGCGGCGGAGCGCCGCCTCGTCCGCCTCCGGCGTGCGCACCTCCTGCGCCAGAAGGGCGCGGATCAGTGCCTCCTCCTCGGTCTCCCGCCGGCCGTCCGCCTCAAGGCGCGGCTCGGCGGACAGGCCGAGGCGATGGGCCTCCTGCAGCAGCAGTTCCCGTACCACAAGCGCCAGCGTGGCATTGAACCAGCCTTCCGCCGGGGTCTTGGCCGGGGCGTTCTGCACCTCGGCGGCAATGGCCTTGCGGGAAATGGCAACGCCGTTGACGCTGACCGGGGACATGACCACCCGCTCCCGCGAGGGCGCCGTGTCCCGTGCCAGCGGCGCGTGCTCATGGGGGTGGTCGTGGGAATGATCGGCGCGGGTGGCGGCATGGTCGATGACGAGCGTAACCATGGCCTTCACTCCGCCGGACGCTGTGCGGGAATGGACGTGGCACGGGGCGCCGGAGCGGCGACCGGCGCGGATGCCGTGCGGCGCGGCTGGCCGGAGCCATGGGCGAAGCGCGTGCGCACCACCTGATAGCCGGGGCGGCCCAGATACCAGACCGGCGCGCTCCACACATGCACGAGCCGGGTGAAGGGGAAGAGGAGGAAGATGGTGAGCCCCAGCAGCATGTGCGCCTTGAAGATGGGGTTCACGTCCGCCACATAGGCCGCCGCCTGCGGCTGGAGGGTGAGGATGCCTTGCGCCCAGTTCATGAACTTCACCATCTCATGCCCGTCCATATGGCCGAGCGAGACGAAGATGGTGGAGAGGCCGAGGGTGAGCTGCACCCACAGGATGAGCAGGATAGCCGTATCGCCGAAGCTCGACGTGGCGCGGATGCGCGGATCGAACAGCCGGCGGTGCGCCAGCAGCGAGATGCCGATGAAGCACAGCACACCGGCGATGCCGCCGGCCGTGATGGCCAGTCCCTGCTTGAAGGAATGGCTGACGCCCAGCGCATCGAACACCCAGATGGGCGTCAGCAGGCCCACCGTGTGGCCGGCGAAGATGGCGAGGATGCCGATGTGGAAGAGGTTCGAGCCGAGGCGCAGCTGCCGGCGGCGCAGGAGCTGCGAGGAGCCGGTCTTCCACGTGTATTGCTCCCGGTCGAAGCGGATGAGGCTGCCGAGCAGGAAGACGGTGAGACAGAGATAGGGGTACCAGCCGAACAGGGCCGAGTTGAGCGCGGACATGGATCGTCTCCCTCAGGCGGTGGCAAGGCGCGCGTCGCGCTGGGCGGCGCGGATCTGGGTGCGCAGGCGGTCCACCGAACAGCCGTCGAGCGCCTCCCCGGGGCCGAAGACGACCGCCGTCTCCTCCCAGGCGGCATCCAGCGCCTTCAGTTCATCCGCCCGGCTGAGCGGGGCGTCTTCCGTCGCGATGGACGGGGCCTCGGCGACGCCACCCATGGCGCGCACGGCGGAAAACACCGCGCTATAGGCGGAGCCGCGCGCGATGAGCCGCTCTTCCAGCAAAGCGAGGATGTGGTCCGTGTCGGCGAGGAGGCCGCGCGCCTCGGGGAGCGGACGCGTGGCCAGATATTCAAGGAACAGCGGCAGATAATCCGGCAGTTCGTTGGCGGTGAGACAGAGCCCGCCCGCCTCATAGAGGGCGGCGAGATCCACCATGGCCTGCCCTCGGTCGCGGCTCTCGCCGTGCACATGCTCGAACAGATGCAGCGAGCGCTTGCGGGAGCTGTCGAAGAGTTCGACATAATCCGCCTGAAGCTCATAGAGGTCGCGCGTGCCAAGCGCCTCCAGCAGCGGCGCGAGGGCCGCCCGCTCGTCGCGGCCGAGGAGGCCATCGGCGGTGAGCGCGGCCGCAATCTCCGGAATGCCGGCGGCAAGGCCGGCGTCCGGATAGGTCAGCAGCGCGGAGAGCGCCTTGAAGGCGAGGGTTTCGATGGCCATCACGCCACCTCCATGGGATTGCGCGCCTTGGGCGTCTGGCGGGTGCCGAACAAATTGGTCTCCGTGCTGCCGCCCGAGCAGCCATTGCCGAAGGAAAAGCCGCACGAACCGCGCAGGTCGTAGGCATCCTCGCTCCATTCGCGATGGGCGGTGGGAATGACGAAGCGATCCTCGTAATTGGCGATCGCCATCACCTGGTACATGTCCTCGATATGCGCGCCGGTGAGGCCGACCTTGGCGGCGATGCGCTCGTCGAGGCGCCCATCCACGGTCTTCGCCCGCATGTAGCCGCGCATGGCAAGCATCCGCTCAAGGGCGAGGGCCACCGGCTCCTCATCTCCCGCCGTGAGCAGATTGGCGAGATAGCGCAGCGGGATGCGCAGCGAGCGCACGTCCGGCATCTCGCCATTCACCCCCATCTGGCCGGCGGCGGCGGCCGACTGGATGGGCGAGAGCGGGGGCACGTACCAGACCATGGGCAGCGTGCGGTATTCAGGATGGAGCGGGAAGGCCACCTTCCACTCCATGGCCATCTTCCACACCGGCGAATGGCGCGCCGCATCGAGCCACGCCTCCGGCACGCCGTCGGCGCGGGCCTGCGCGATCACTGCCGGATCCTTGGGATCGAGGAAGAGATCGAGCTGGGCCTGATAGAGATCCTTCTCGTCCGGCACGCTGGCGGCGGCCTCGATGCGGTCCGCATCATAAAGCAGCACGCCGAGGTAACGGATGCGGCCGACACAGGTCTCCGAGCAGACGGTGGGCTGGCCCGCCTCGATACGCGGATAGCAGAAGATGCACTTCTCGGATTTTCCCGAAGACCAGTTGTAATAGATCTTCTTGTAGGGGCAGCCGGAGACGCACATGCGCCAGCCCCGGCACTTGTCCTGATCAATGAGGACGATCCCGTCCTCTTCACGCTTGTAGATGGCGCCCGAGGGGCACGAGGCCGCGCAGGCCGGATTGAGGCAGTGCTCGCACAGCCGCGGCAGATACATCATGAAGGTGTTTTCGAACTGACCGTAGATGTCCTTCTGCACCGCCTCGAAATTCACGTCCTTCGAGCGCTTGGCGAACTCGCCACCGAGGATTTCCTCCCAGTTCGGCCCCCATTCGATCTTCTCTATCCGCTCGCCGCTGACCGCCGAGCGCGGGCGGGCGGTGGGGAAGGCCTTGCTCTCCTTCGCCGTGTGCAGATGCTCGTAATCGAAAGTGAAGGGCTCGTAATAATCGTCGATTTCCGGCAGGTCCGGGTTGGCGAAGATGTTGGCGAGCACGCGCCACTTGGCGCCGATGCGCGGCTCGATGCGGCCGTTCTTCTTGCGCCGCCAGCCGCCGTTCCACTTGCCCTGGTTCTCCCACTCGCGGGGATAGCCGACGCCGGGCTTGGTCTCCACATTGTTGAACCAGGCGTATTCGACGCCCTCGCGGTTGGTCCACACGTTCTTGCAGGTGACGGAACAGGTGTGGCAGCCGATGCACTTGTCGAGGTTCAGCACCATCGCGATTTGAGCACGGATCTTCATTGTGCAGCCTCCATCGGCGCGGTGTTCGGGGAATGATCGGGGGCGAGCGGACCTTCGAGCCAGTCCACCTGCGCCATCTTGCGCACCACGATGAACTCGTCGCGATTGGCGCCGACCGTGCCGTAATAGTTGAAGCCGTAGGCCTGATGGGCGTAGCCGCCGATCATGTGGGTGGGCTTCAGGACGACGCGCGTCACCGAATTATGGATGCCGCCCCGGTTGCCGGTCATCTCGGAACCGGGCGTGTTCACGATCTTCTCCTGGGCGTGATACATGAGCATCATGCCTTCGGCGATGCGCTGGGAGACCACCGCGCGGGCGGTGAGCGCGCCGTTGACGTTGAACACTTCCACCCAGTCGTTATCGACAATGCCGGCGCGCTTGGCGTCGGTCTCGCTGATCCAGACCACCGGCCCGCCCCTGTTGAGCGTTAGCATCAGCAGATTGTCGGAATAGGTGGAATGGATGCCCCACTTCTGGTGGGGGGTCAGGAAGTTGAGGACGATCTCCGTATTGCCGTTGGGCTTCACGCCCTTGGCCCCGGCAATGGTCTTCAGGTCCACCGGCGGCTTCCAGGTCACGAAGCCCTCGCCGAAGGCCCGCATCCACAGATGGTCCTGATAGAGCTGCTGGCGGCCGGTCAGCGTGCGCCAGGGAATGAGCTCGTGCACATTGGTGTAACCGGCATTGTAGCAGACCTTCTCGCTTTCGATGCCGGACCAGGTGGGCGAGGAGATGATCTTGCGCGGCTGGGCCTGAATGTCCCGGTAGCGGATCTTCTCGTCTTCCTTCGGCAGCGCCAGATGGGCATGTTCGCGGCCGGTGGCCTTGGAGAGCGCCTCCCACGCCTTCACCGCCACCTCGCCATTGGTCTCGGGCGCCAGCATCAGAATGACCTCGGTGGCGTCGATGTCGGTCTCTATGCGCGGCAGGCCGGCGGCGGCGCCCGTGTCCTTCACGCCGTTGAGCGCGCCGAGGGCGGCCACCTCATGCTCGGTGTTCCATGAGATGCCCTTGCCGCCATTGCCCACCTTGGTCATCAGCGGGCCCAGCGCCGTGAAGCGCTCATACAGATTGGGATAATCGCGTGTCACCACGGCCACGGCCGGCATGGTGCGGCCGGGGACTGGATCGGTCTCGCCCCGCGCCCAGTCGCGCACGTCCAGCGCCTGCGCCAGCTCGCCGGCGCTGTCGTGCTGGATGGGGGTTAGGACCACATCCTCCTCCACGCCCAGCACCTCGCCACTCACCTGCGAGAAGGCCTTCGCGAGGCCCTTGTAGATGTCCCAGTCGGAGCGGGCCTCCCAGGCCGGATCCACCGCCGCCGAGAGCGGATGGATGAAGGGGTGCATGTCCGAGGTGTTGAGGTCGTTCTTCTCGTACCAGGTGGCCGTGGGCAGCACGATGTCCGAATAGACGCAGGTGGTGGACATGCGGAAGTCCAGCGTCACGAGCAGGTCCAGCTTGCCCTTCGGCGCCTCCTCGTGCCACGCCACCTCGCGGTTGCGCACCGCGCCCTCGGGGCCGAGATCCTTGCCCATGACGCCATGGGTGGTGCCGAGCAGGTGCTTGAGGAAATACTCATGCCCCTTGCCGGAGGAGCCAAGCAGGTTGGAGCGCCACACGAACATGTTGCGCGGCCAGTTGGCCGGGTCATCCGGATCGTGGCACGACATTTCCAGCGCGCCGGACTTGAGGCCCTGCGCCACATAATCCTTCGGCTCCATCCCCGCCGCCTTGGCCGCCTTGGCGATCTCCAGCGGGTTCTGCTTGAGCTGCGGCGCGGAGGGCAGCCAGCCCATGCGCTCAGCCTTCACATTGTAGTCGATGAAGCTCTGGTTCCAGTCGCCGTCCGGCGCGGTGGGCGAGACGATCTCGGCGGCGGTCAGCGTCTCGTAGCGCCACTGGTCGGTGTGGGCGTAGAAGAAGGAGGTGGAGTTCATGTGCCGCGGCGGGCGGCTCCAGTCGAGGCCGAAGGCCAGCGGTTGCCAGCCGGTCTGGGGGCGCAGCTTCTCCTGCCCCACATAATGCGACCAGCCGCCACCCGACTGGCCGATGGCGCCGCAGAAGACCAGGAGATTGATGATCCCCCGGTAGGCCATGTCCATGTGGTACCAGTGGTTCAGGCCAGCACCGAGGATGACCATGGAGCGACCGTTGGTCTTCTCCGCATTGGTGGCGAATTCGCGCGCGACCGTGATGATGGCGTCGCGCTTCACGCCGGTGATGCGCTCCGCCCATGCAGGGGTGAAGGGCACGTCCGCATCATAGCTTGACGCCACATGCTCGCCGCCGAAGCCCCGGTCGAGGCCGTAATTGGCCATCATCAGGTCGAAGACGGTGGCGACCTTCACGCTCGCGCCATCGGCGCCCACAAGGGTGCGCACCGGCACGTGGCGGGTGAGGATTTCGCCATGCTGGGTCGAGACGAAATGCTCGGTGGCCCGCCCGCCGAAATAGGGGAAGTCCACGGCGGCGATGTCGGCGCCGTCCCCGGCGAGTGTCAGGCGCAGGCGGGTGTCGCGACCGGTGCCGTCCTTTTCCTCCAGATTCCACTTCGCCTGCTCGCCCCAGCGGTAGCCGACGGAGCCTAGAGGAGCGACGAGGTCGCCGGTGGTCTCGTCGATGGCCACCGTCTTCCAGTCCGGATTATTCCCCTCCCCGAGCCCGCCAGGCAGGTCGGAAGCGCGCAGCAGGCGCTCGGGCACGAAGCGACCGTCCTTCTCCACGAGGCGGACGAGGAAGGGCATGTCCGAATAGCGCCGGATATAGTCCTCAAAATAGGGCACCTGCCGGTCGAGGTGATATTCGCGCAGGATGACATGGCCCATGGCCAGCGCCAGCGCCGCATCGGTGCCCTGCTTGGGGCTGAGCCAGATGTCAGCAAACTTGGTGGCCTCGGCATAGTCCGGGCTCACCACCGCGCTCTTGGTACCCTTGTAGCGCACCTCGGTGTAGAAATGGGCGTCCGGCGTGCGGGTCTGCGGCACGTTGGAGCCCCAGACGATGATGAAGCCGGCGTTGTACCAGTCGGCGCTCTCCGGCACGTCCGTCTGCTCGCCCCAGGTCTGCGGCGAGGCGGGCGGAAGGTCGCAATACCAGTCGTAGAAGGACATGCACACGCCGCCGAGCAGCGAGAGATAGCGCGAGCCTGCCGCATAGGAGACCATGGACATGGCCGGGATGGGCGAGAAGCCGATGACCCGGTCCGGCCCATGGGCCTTCACCGTATAGGCATTGGCGGCGGCGATGAGCTCGTTCACCTCGTCCCAGGTGCTGCGGACAAGGCCCCCGTGGCCGCGGACCGACATGTAGGAGCGGCGCTTGTCCGCATCCTCCACGATGGAGGCCCAGGCGGCCACGGGGGAGAGCCTGGCGCGGGCGGCACGCCAGAGCTTGAGCAGGCGGCCGCGCACCATGGGATACTTCACGCGGGCGCCGGAATAGAGATACCAGCTGTAGGAGGCGCCGCGCGCGCAGCCGCGCGGCTCGTGGTTGGGCAGGTCCGGCCGGGTGCGGGGATAGTCCGTCTGCTGGGTTTCCCAGGTGACGATGCCGCCCTTGACGTAGATCTTCCACGAACAGGAGCCGGTGCAGTTCACGCCATGGGTGGAGCGCACGATCTTGTCGTGCTGCCAGCGCTTGCGGTAGCCGTCCTCCCAGGAGCGGTCCTCATTGGTGACGATGCCGTAGCCGTCGGAGAAGTCGTCCACGGTCTTGTTGAAGAAGGTGAGGCGATCGAGAAAGTGGGACATGGATGTCGCCCTTGATTATTCGGCCGCGGCCGGGCGGATGGAGGCGCGCTTGGCGCGCTCGACGTCGTGGAGCAGGCCGCCCTTGCGGGTGTAGACGGCCCAGGTGAGGACGAGGCAGCTCACGTAGAAGATGAGGAAGGCCCAGAGTGCGGCCTCCGGGCCGCCGGTGAGCGCGATGGAGGTGCCGTAGCCCTTGGGGATGAAGAAGGCCCCGAAGGCGGCGATGGCGGCGGTGAAGCCGGTGATGGCGGCGCTTTCCTTCTCCGCCTGCTTGCGGCGGGCCTCGGCGTCCGCCTTGGGCATCAGGCGGGCCATCTCCTTGGTCATGATCGCGGGGATCATCTGGAAGGTGGAGGCGTTGCCGACGCCGGTGGCGAAGAACAGCAGCAGGAAGGAGGCGAAGAAGCCCCAGAAGGCGCCGGACTGGTCGCGGATGCCGATGAACCACAGCACGCCTGACACGCCGATCATCATCAGCACGAAAGCCCCCATGGTCACGCGGGCGCCGCCATACTTGTCCGCGAGCCACCCCGTGCCGGAGCGCGAGAGCGCACCGACCAGGGGGCCGAGGAAGGCGAACTGAAGGGCGTTCACATCCGGGAACAGCGCCTTCGCCAGCAGCGGGAAGCCCGCCGAATAGCCGATGAAGGAGCCGAAGGTGCCGGTGTAGAGCCAGCACATGATCCAGTTGTGCGCGCGGCGGAAGATCACCGCCTGCTCGGCAAAGGAGGCCTTGGCATCGGCAATGTCATTCATGCCGAACCAGGAGGCGAAGGCCGAGAGCACGATGAAGGGCACGAAGAAAAAGCCAGCATTCTGGAGCCACAGCGGTGCCGCCAGCCCCTTCACCATGGCCGGATCGCCGCCCAGCCAGCCGAACACGCCGGCGGTGATGACGAGCGGCACCACGAACTGCACCACGCTCACTCCGAGATTGCCGAGGCCCGCATTGAGCGCCAGCGCATTGCCCTTCTCCGCCTTCGGGAAGAAGAAGGAGATGTTGGCCATGGAGGAGGAGAAGTTGCCGCCGCCGAAGCCACAGAGCAGCGCGAGGATGAGCAGCACCACATAGGGCGTGTCCGGGTTTTGCACCGCATAGCCGATGCCGAGCGCGGGGATGATCAGCGACCAGGTGGTGAGCGTCGTCCAGAGCCGCCCGCCGAAGATGGGCACCATGAAGGAGTAGAAGATGCGCAGCGTGGCGCCCGAAATGCCGGGCAGCGCGGCGAGCCAGAACAATTGGTCCGTGCTGTAGGTGAAGCCGACCAGCGGGAGCTTCGCCACCACCACCGACCACACCTGCCAGATGGCGAAGGAGAGCAGCAGCGCGGGGATCGAGAGCCAGAGGTTGCGGCGGGCGATGGCGCGGCCGGTCTTGGCCCAGAACTCCGGATCCTCCGGCCGCCAGTCGGTGAGCACGGCACCCGACGCCTTGGGCGCAACCGCGGTCACCTTCGGCTCTGGCAGGCCCTGCATCTCGGGCAGTTGCGGCAGGCGGGCGAGGGTCTCGCCCCCCGCCTCGCGCTCCATCTGGCGCACGGCGAGGTGCATCCACACCAGCGCACCGGACACCAGCAGGAACAGCGCCATGAAGCAGCTGGTCCAGAGGCCGGTGAGGTCGAGGAGCACGCCGAACAGGATGGGCAGGACGAAGCCGCCGAGACCGCCGATCATGCCGACAAGGCCGCCGACGGAGCCCACGTGGTCGGGATAATAGACGGGGATGTGCTTGTAGACCGCCGCCTTGCCCAGAGCCATGAAGAAGCCGAGCACGAACACGCTCACCGTGAAGCCCACCAACCCCATTTCCATATGGAAGGCGATCGGGCCGTTGGTGCCGTGCACCACATAGTCCGTGGGCGGATAGGACAGGACGAAGGTGGCGGCGATGCCGACGAGGAACGTCCAGTAAAGGACGCGCCGCGCGCCATAGACGTCCGACAGATGCCCGCCATAGGCGCGGAACAGGCTCGCCGGCACCGAGAAGAAGGCGGCGATCATGCCGGCCGTCTTGATGTCGAGGCCGTAGACGTTGATGAGATATTGCGGCAGCCAGAGCGCGAGGGCCACGAAGGCGCCGAAGACGAAGAAATAATAGATGGCGAAGCGCCAGACCTGCACGTTCTTCAGCGGCTCAAGCTCGAGCCAGGCGCTCTTGGGGCGCAGGCCGGTGCGGCGGCGTTCCGCCTGAACGGGGTCGTCGTTGGTGGTGAACCAGAAGATGGCCGCCATCACCACAAGGGCGGCGGCCCAGACCTGCGCCACCATCTGCCAGCCGAAGGCCACCAGCACGAAGGGCGCGAGAAACTTGGTGACGGCCGAGCCCACGTTGCCGGCCCCGAAGATGCCCAGCGCGGTGCCCTGCTTGCCCGCCGGATACCAGCGCGACACATAAGCGACGCCCACCGCGAACGAGCCGCCGGCAATGCCAACGCCCAGCGCCGCCGCGAGCATCTGCGGATAGGTGGTGGCATGGGAGAGGAGGAAGGTCGCGGCGGCCGCCGCCAGCATGGTGGCGGTAAAGACCAGGCGGCCACCATAGCGGTCCGTCCAGATGCCGAGCACCACCCGGATGAGCGAGCCGGTGAGGATGGGCGTTCCCACCAGCAGGCCGAACTGGGTTTCGCTGAGACCCAGCTCCTTGCGGATGGAGATGCCGATGATGGAAAAGATGGTCCAGACCGCAAAGCACACGGTGAAGGACACCGTGCTCATGGCGAGCGCCCTGCGCTGCTCGCCCCGGTCGACATCGTGGATCGCTGGCATTTTTGCTCTCGCGCCGTCCGCGCATCCGTTCTGCGCAGCGGCAAAATTCCGCCGACGACCAAAGCTCTCCTTGATTTGAATCAGAACTCTTCAATAGAAGATGGAAATGGCTTCAGTATTTAAATATGGGGAAGACGCACTTGATCTTATATCAACGATGACTTGACTTTGATGTTTGCATCAATTGATAATTGTCAAACGACCGGCAAAGGCGCGACGAAAGAGGATGGACACTGAACCATGCGAGTCGAGGATGCCGTGGTGGTGCGGGGGCTGGCTCTGTTTCGCAGCCTTGAGGACGCCGCCTTCGCCGATCTGCTCGAGACCGCCTATCTCCAGCGTTTCCCGCCGGGCATCGTCCTCATCAGCGAGAATGAACGGGCCGACTTCCTGCATGTGGTTATGGAAGGCACCGTCGAGATGTTCGCCACCAGCGCCGGCCGGGAAACCACCATCGAGCTGATCCGGCCGGTCGGCCTCTTCATTCTCGCGGCTGTGCTCAACGACCAGGTGTATCTGCAATCGGCGCGTACGCTCACCAAGGCACAGGTGCTGCTCATCCCGGCGGAAAAGGTGCGCATGGCCATGGAACGGCAGCCCGCTTTCATGCGCGCCATCGTGATGGAGCTCGCCAGCGACTACCGCCGCACCATCCGCGACCTGAAAGGCCTGAAACTGCGCTCGTCTGCCGAGCGCCTCGCCAACTGGCTGCTGCGTGCGGACACCGAGCAGGGCGGCAGCGGGCGCATCGAACTGCCCTGCGAGAAGCGCACGCTCGCTGCCCGGCTCGGCATGACGCCGGAGAACCTCTCGCGGGCCTTCGCCGCACTGAGCGCTTATGGCGTGGAGACCAAGGGCGGAAAGGTGATGCTCACCACTCCTCCCGCCCTCGCCCGCTTCGCCGCTCCCGATCCGCTGATCGACCAGCCGGACCCCGGCCTTGCACCGGAGGCGTCAGCCGTTCCGCCCGGAAGCGGCCCACCGCGCGGCTGATCGGTACCGCCCCAGCCCCGGCGGACGGTTCAGTCCTTGCAGGCGGCCACGATGGCGGCGATGTCGATCTTCTTCATCTGCATCATGGCGGTGAAGGCGCGTTTGGCTTCCTCGCCGCCCGCCGCCACCGCCTGGGTGAGCACGCGAGGCGTGATCTGCCAGGAAATGCCCCAGCGGTCCTTGCACCAGCCGCAGGCGCCTTCCTGTCCGCCATTGCCGACGATGGCATCCCAGTAGCGGTCGGTTTCCGCCTGATCATCGGTGGCGATCTGGAAGGAGAAGGCCTCGTTGTGCCGGAAGACCGGGCCGCCATTGAGGCCGAGGCAGGGAAGACCGGCCACCGTGAACTCGACGGTTATCACATCACCCGCCTTGCCCGCCGGATAGTCCGTTGGTGCGCGGTAAACGGCCTTCACCGCGCTGTCGGGAAAGGTCTGCGCATAGAAACGGGCCGCCGCCTCGGCATCGCGCTCATACCACAGACAGATCATGTTCTTGGGGCTGGTCATGGCGTCTCCTCCCACGGAACCGAAGGCGCGCCGGCCGTCACGGCTCGATGTCATCTGCGCCTTTCGTCAGGGTGAGGGAATGTAGCGAATCCGCAAGACGTTCCTGCGATGTCGCCCCGCGCTGGCGTCCCGCGAGGCGCACCGCCAAGGAGACGGACCCGCGCATCTGTGTTCTGCAGTCCACATCCTGCGCCTCCGAAAGGCATCGACCGGACGCCTCGGCACTTCTAAGATCGCGCGATAACAGAACCTCTTGACCGGCTCTGCGTTGTTCATCCTTGAGCCTGGCAGCAATGCCGAACAGTCGTTCATCTTGGGGGGCCGTGTGGGAAGATCGACGCCAGATCTGGACGATATTTTCCCCGGTGACAGCGCCATGGCCAAGCTCATGCGCCAGCATGACTGGTCCGCGACGCCGCTCGGCTGCCCGAGCACGTGGCCGGACGGGCTGACCATCCCTCTGCGCATGCTGCTCACCTCGCGCTTCGAGATGTGGCTCGGCTGGGGCGAGGATCTGCGTTTCTTCTACAACGATGCCTACATCCCGACGCTCGGCATCAAGCACCCCAGCATGCTGGGGCGGCCGTTCCGCGAGGTGTGGGCCGAGGTCTATGACGACGTGGCCGATCAGGTGGCCAAGGTCCGCGCCGGGGAGGCCACCTGGAACGACAGCCTGATGCTCATCCTGGAGCGCAGCGGCTATCCGGAGGAGACCTACCACAGCTTCTCCTACAGCCCGCTCTATGGAGCTGAGCGGGCTGTAGAGGGCCTGCTATGCATCGTGACCGAGGTCACGCGGCCAGTCATCAGCGACCGCCGGCTCAGCACGTTGCGGCAGCTCGGTACGGCATTGGTAGGTGTGACCTCGCGGGACGAAGTGAGCCTTGCGGTCTGTGCCGTGCTCGGCGCCAACCGGCGGGACTTTCCCTTCGCCCTTCTGTTCCTCGGCGACGGGAGCACGCGGCAGGCTGTCGCCTGCTCTGCGGATGCGGCCCATCTGCTGAACGGGCCCTGGCCGGATGATCCGCCGGCGAACGGCATCAGCTTCGCCCTGCCGCCAGACGTGGATTATCCCGCCGGAGACTGGCCCGCGCGGCCGCGCGAGGCGCTCTCCGTGCCCATTCCCGGCGCCGCCGGCCGGCCTGCCGCCGGCTTTCTCATCCTCGGCCTCAATCCCTTTCGCCAGCGCGGCGAGAATGTCGCCGATCTCGCCAATCTCCTCGCCGGCCAGATCAGCGGCGCCCTCGCCAATGTGGCGACGCTGGCCACCGAGCGCCGCCGGGCCGATCGCATCTGGACCAACTCCCGCGATCTTCTGGTGACGGTGGACGCAGCGGGCGTCTTCCAGTCCGTCAGCCCGTCCTGGACCCGCATCCTCAAGCACCCCATCGAAGCCGTGGTCGGCCGGAGCTTTTCCGATTTCATCCACCCCGACGATCTGGAGCCGGCGCATCAGGCGCTCCGCAAGGCCATGTCGGGCTCCTATCTGACGGGCCTCGAGAACCGCTTCCAGACGGCGGACGGCGAGGTGCGCCACATCTCGTGGAACACTGCCATGGAGGATGGCCTCGTCTATGGCTATGGGCGTGACGTTACCGAGGAGAAGGCCAAGGCCGCCGCACTCGCCAATGCCGAGGAAGCGCTGCGCCATGCGCAGAAGATGGAGGCGGTGGGCCAACTCACCGGCGGCATCGCGCATGATTTCAACAATCTGCTAACCGGCATCATCGGCTCGCTGGATCTGGTGCGCCGGAGGATCAAGCCCGACTGGCCGTCGGATGTGGACCGCTTCCTGACCATCGCCACGAGTTCGGCCGAGCGTGCGGCCTCGCTCACCCAACGCCTGCTCGCCTTTGCGCGCCGGCAGTCGCTTGATCCGCAGCCGGTGCAGGCGCACCAGCTGGTGGTGGGCATGCTGGACCTCATCAAAAAGTCCATCGGCGAACTGATCGTCCTGCGGATCGAGACCGAGGAGGATCTCTGGAATGCCCGCTGCGACCCCAACCAGTTGGAGAGCTCGGTCCTCAACCTCGCGATCAACTCGCGGGACGCCATGCCGGACGGCGGAACGCTCACCATCCGGACGGAAAATGTCCGTGTCGAGCCCGCCGATCTCGGGCGTGTGGCGCTCCCGGCGCCGGGGGATTATGTGCTGCTCCAGGTCGAGGACACGGGGCACGGCATGCCGGCCCATGTCATCTCGAAGGCCTTCGAGCCCTTCTTCACCACCAAGCCGCTCGGCAAGGGCACGGGCCTCGGCCTCTCCATGATCTACGGCTTTGCCCAGCAATCCGGCGGAACCGTCCTGATCGAGAGCGTCGAGCAGCAAGGCACGGTGGTCTCGCTGTATATCCCCCGCTCGCGGGAAGATGCCCGGCCCATCGTGCCCGCCGGGGGCGATGCCGATCGCGCGGAAGCGATCAAGCACGCGGCGACCATCCTGATCGTCGAGGACGAGCCTGCGGTCCGGCTGCTGGTCACGGAATCCCTTGGCGCGCTCGGCTATGAGACGCTCGTGGCCTCGACCGGGCCCGATGGCCTCAGGATCCTCCAGTCCGACCAGCCCATCGACCTGCTGCTGACGGACGTGGGATTGCCCGGCCTCAACGGACGCCAGCTTGCGGACGCCGCCCGCGTCACCCGCCCCGATCTGAAAGTCCTGTTCGTGACCGGATATGTGCACGATTCCGGCCTGTACGAGGACGGTCTGGAACCGGGCATGGCGGTCGTCACCAAGCCGTTCGATATCGATAAGCTAGCCAAACGGGTCGCGGAGCTCATCCGGCGATGAGGCTCCGCCCTAGGCGCGGGCCTCAGCCCTGACGGCGGATGAAGCCAGTGATGGTGACGCGAGCCCAGATGCCCGCCTTCTTGAACGGGTCTGCGGCGTGGAAGCGCTCCACCGCGGCGCGGTCTTCCGCCTCGATGAGGAAGAGGCTTCCGATCATCGTCTGGCCGTCATCGCTCACCAGCGGCCCGGACATCACGATCCGCACGCCGAAGGCCGACGTGTCGGAGAGAAAGGCCTTGTGGGCGTCGTAATGGGCAAGACGCTCGGAAAGCGCGCCATCGCGGTCAACGGCATGAATGGCAAACAGCATCAGCACAGGCTCCATGGGGCGAAAGCGCCTCCCGACGGCCGGAGCGGGTTCCGGTACAGGCCATCGGGAAAGCGCCCTCTTCTCTCTTCAAAGCGAGACGACGGCCGCCGTCTCAGTTGGTCTTGACGGACAGAGCGGCCGCATCCGACCAGCTTGGGCAGGAACGGCTCTCCAGCGGCACGTCATAGGGCTTGTAGTTCGAGGCATTCACGACGGTGGGCTTCAGCACCACCTCATTGACGATGGTCTCCTTGCGCAGGGCGCGGATGGCAACCATCGTTCCGATGCAGCCCTGGAGGAAGCCGTTGTAATCGCCGGACGCCAGCAGCTTGCCGGACTTGATGGCGTCCACCGCCTCCTTGGTGCCGTTGATGCCGACCACCTTGGCCTTGCGGTTGGCCCCGTCCAGCGCCTCGATGGCGCCGATGGCCATGGCGTCATTGGCGGCCAGCACGCCGTCGATCTGGGGATGCGACTGCATGAGGTTTTCCATCACCTGCAGCCCCTGCAGGCGCTGGTAATTGGCCGGCTGGCTGGCGAGCAGCTTCACGTCCTTGAATTCTTTCAGCGCATCATTGAAGCCCCGCACCCGATCCACATTGGTGAGCGAGCCCTTCACGCCTTCCAGGATCACCACATTGCCCTTGCCGCCCATCTCCTTGAGCAGATAACGGCCGGTCTCGAGGCCGAGGCTGTAGTCGTCCGCGCCGACGAAGGCGAGGAACTTGCCGCCGGCGCTGCGGTCCGTGACATTGACCACGGGGATCTTGGCATCGTTGATCTGCTCGACGCCGGGCACCATGGCCTTGTAGTCCACCGGCACGAAGACGATCGCGCTCGGCTTCTTCACGATCACATCCTCGATCTGGCTGAGCTGCTCGGGGATGGAGTCGGGCTTGGTGGGAATGTAGTGCACCACCTTGGCGCCCATCGCCTTGGCGGCGGCTTCAGCGCCCACGCGCACCGTCTGGAAATAGGGGTTGGTCTGGTTCTTCGTGAAGACGGCGATGGTCTCGTCCGCCGCAAAGGCGCCGGTGGCCAGCAAGGCGGCGGGCAGCACCACTCCGAACAGCTTGAGCTTCGACATTGGGTTTCCTCCGGTAATTATTCTGGATTGGTGACGCGGCTCAGGCCTTCTTGCGGCCGTACATGTCGAGCCAGACGGCGAAGACGAGGATCGCGCCGGTCACGAGCGGCTGCCAGCTGGCGTTGATGGCGAGCAGGTTCATGCCGTTGAGCACCAGCGTGAGGATGAGGGCGCCGATGAAGGTGCCGAACACGCTGCCGACGCCGCCGAACAGCGAGGCACCGCCGATGAGCACCGCCGCGATGGCCGGCAGCGTCATGGCCTCTCCGATGTCCCCCTCCGCCGAATTGAGACGGGCGAGGAAGACGATGGAGGCGACGCCCGCCATGGCGCCGGAAAAGCCATAGACGAGGATCAGCCGGCGGTGGATGGGAATGCCCGTCAGCCGCGCCGCGACGGGATTGGCGCCGATGGCATAGATCTGCTGACCCCAAACGGTCCTCTGGGCGAAGATCGTTCCGGCGACGAGGAAGACGACCATCAGATAGACCGGGATCGGAATCCCGAGGAAATGCCCCGAGCCGATCTGCCGGAAGCCGGGCGGGAAGCCATGAATGGTCTCGCCGGCCATGTAGTAATAGGTGATGCCGTGCAGCACCCACAGCATGCCATAGGTGGCGATGAAGGAGGGGATGCGCAGCTTCGCCACCATCAGGCCGTTGCAGATGCCGATGGCGCAGCCGGTGGCGAGCCCCGTCAGCGTGCCCAGCACCGGCGAGCCCGTGGCCTTGATGACGGTGGCGGCGAGGCACGCCGAGAGGCCGATATTGGCGCCGATGGAGAGATCGAGCCCGCCCGTCAGGATCACCAGCGTGAGGCCGGAGGCGAGGAAGAACAGGAGGCTCGCCTGACGCAGCACGTTGAGGATGTTGTTGGTGGTGAAGAAGGCATCGGTGGCGATGCCCAGCGCCAGGCAGATCAGGCCGGCGGCGAGCAGCCGGTAGACGATCTGCTGGACATCCTTGGACAGATGGAGGCGGGGCGAGCCCGCCGGAACGTCGCTGGCGAGGCTCATGACTTCTGGCTCCGCATGCCGTCGAGGAAGAGGGCGAAGATGACGAGGGCGCCGATGCAGGCCACCTGCACTGAAGACGGCACGGCCATGAGGTTCAGGCCGTTGCGCAGCACGCCGACGGTGAGCACGCCGAGCAGGGTGCCGAAGATCCAGCCATTGCCCTTCTCGAAAGAGGTGCCGCCCAGCGCCACGGCGGCGATGGCGTCGAACTCCATGCCGATGGCGGCGGTGGGATGGCCCGCATTCATGCGGGCCGTCATCAGCAGGGCCGCGACGCCGGCGGTGGCGCCGCCCAGCATGTAGACGGCGATGAGCAGAGGCCGCCAGCGCACGCCGGCGAGCGTCAGCGCATCCCGGTTGCCGCCCAGCGCGCAGACATAGGTGCCGAAGCGCGTGTGATAGAGCAGCACATGGAAGAGGGCATAGAAGCCCGCGCCGATCAGGATCGGCGTCGGAATGCCCGCCATCTCGCCGGAATAGACCTGCCGGACGAAGCGCGGGATGCCGACCACGCTCTGGCCATCGGACACGATGAGCGCCAGCCCCTGGGCCGCCCCGAGCGTGCCCAGAGTGGCCACGAAGGGCGGGATGCCGAGGACCGCCACCAGCCAGCCATTGGCAAGGCCGAAGACGAGGCCGACCGCGATGGCCCCGAGCAACCCGAGGACCAGCGACTGGGTCGCCACGACGATGAGCGCCAGCACCAGTGAGGCGAGCGTGAGCACTGCGCCCATGGAGAGGTCGAGCCCCTCGGTCATGATGATCAGCGTCATCGGCAGAGCGAGGAGCAGCAGGATCACCGACTGGACGAGGATGTTCGACAGGTTGCCCGGCGACAGGAAGCCGGGGCTCGCAACCGCGAACAGGACCGCAAGACCGACGAGGGCGACGGCGACGCCGGGCACGGCCGGCAGCCGGCGCGCACGGGTGGGGGCGAGGGCAAGGTCACTCATCGTGCATCCCCATTCGGACGATGTTCTCTTCGGAAAGGTCGGCGCGGGCGAGTTCGCCGACGATGCGCTTGCCGCGCATCACATAGGCGCGGTCGCAGACATGGACGATCTCGGCCTGTTCGGACGAGATCATCAGCACCGCCGCGCCCTCGGCCACCAATTGATCGATGAGGGCGAAGATCTCCGACTTCGCGCCCACGTCGATGCCGCGGGTCGGCTCGTCGAAGATGAAGAGCCGCGTGCCGGCGGCCAGCCACTTGCCGATCACCACCTTCTGCTGGTTGCCGCCCGAGAGCACGGCCACGTTCTGGCGCGGCGAGGGCGTTGCGATGCGCAGGCGCTGGATCAGTTCCTGCGCCGAGCGGCGCGCCTTGGCGGGCGAGAAGACCATGTTCGGGAACAGCTTCGGCAGGCCCGCGATGGCGAGGTTGTCGCTGACCGAGCGGATGAGCGCCAGGCCTTCTGTCTTGCGGCTCTCGGGGATGAGGCCGACGCCGGCGCGCGCCGCGGCATCCGGCCCGCCGGTCTGCGGCTTGCCGAACAGGCGGATCTCGCCGGCCGTCACCGCATCGGCGCCGAAGATGGCCCGCGCCACCTCGGTGCGGCCGGAGCCGACCAGACCGCACAGACCCACGATCTCCCCGGCGCGGACCTTCAGGTTTATGTCCCGGATGCCGTTGACCGAACTGACATTCTTCACCTCCAGCACGGTCTCGCCGAGCTCGGTGGCGAAGCGGCGCGGATAGGACATGTCGACGTTGCGGCCGACCATCATCCGCACCAGTTCATCCGGAGAGGTCTCGCCCGGAAGCGCCCGGCCCACCATCTTGCCGTCGCGCAGAACAGTGATCCGGTCGCCGAGGGCAAACACCTCGGCCATGCGATGGGAGATGTAGATGATGGCGACGCCCTTGGCCTGAAGCTGGCGCATCACCTCGAACAGACGTTCCGTCTCGCGGTCCGACAAAGCGGCGGTCGGCTCGTCCATCACCAGGATGCGGGCATCCTGCGAGAGCGCCTTGCCGATCTCCACCATCTGCTGCTGGGCGACGCCGAGGCTGTGCACCTTGGTGCGCGGGTCCACGTCGAGGCCGATGAGGTCGAGCACCGCCTGCGCCTCGCGATAGAGACGGCGGCGATCCAGAAGACCCGGAATCTTCGAGGGAAATTCCCGGCCAAGGAAGATGTTCTGCGCGACGTCCAGATAGGGAACGAGCGAGAACTCCTGAAAGATGACCGAAATCCCGAAGCGCCGGGCATCGGCGGGCGAGCGGATCTCGACCTTCTCTCCCTTGTGGAAATACTCGCCCGCATCCGCCTGATAGGCGCCGCAGAGCACCTTCATCAGCGAGGATTTGCCGGCGCCGTTCTCGCCGAGCAGCATGTGCACTTCGCCGGGCCAGACAGCGAAGGACACGTCATCCAGCGCTTTCACGCCGGGAAACACCTTCGAGATGCCGCGCAGTTCCAGAAGCGGCGTGCCGGGGGTCTCGGCGGACGGGACGGCTTCGAGGCGGGGCATCTTTTCCATCACCGCTCTCATGGCGCAGATCCTTGGGTGGGAGGATGGGGCTTGAAGATCTTGCCGGGGTTCAGAATGCCGTGCGGATCGAGCGCGCCCTTGAGCAGCCGCATGGCATCCACCGCTTCGCCCAGTTCGAGCGCGAGGAAGTCCATCTTGCCCATGCCGATGCCGTGCTCGCCGGTGCAGGTGCCGTCCAGCGCGATGGCCCGGCGTACGAGCCGCTCGTTGAAGGCCTTGGCGCGGGCAAGCTCTTCCGGGTCCTGCGGGTCGATGAGCACCAGCAGGTGGAAATTGCCGTCACCCACATGGCCCACCACCGGCGCGACGAGGCCGCATTCGACAAGATCGGCAGCGGTGTCGACGAGACAGTCCGCGAGCCGCGAGATGGGCACGCACACGTCGGTGATCATGGCCTTGGCGCCGGGCCGCAGGGCGAGGCCCGCATAAAGCGTGTTGTCGCGGGCGTGCCAGAGCCGGGTGCGCTCCTCGGGCGTGACCGCCCACTGGAAGCCCTGGCCGCCGTTGTCCGCCGCGATGGCCTGCGCGGTCTCCGCCTGCTCGGCCACGTAAGCGCTGGAGCCGTGGAACTCGAAGAACAGGTGCGGCACCTCGGGCAGACCGAGCCGCGAATGCAGGTTCATGCCCCGCATCATCACGGCGTCGAGTAGTTCGATGCGGGCCACCGGCACGCCCGACTGGATGACGCCGATGGCGGTGTCCACGGCCGCCTTCAGGTTCGGAAAGGCACAGACGGCGGAGGAGATCGCCTCCGGCTGCGGATGCAGCTTCAGCGTGATCTCGGTGATGACGCCGAGCGTCCCCTCGGCACCCACGAAGAGGCGGGTGAGGTCATAGCCGGCGGCGGACTTCTTGGCCCGCCGCGCGGTGCGGATGGCGCGTCCGTCGGCCAGCACCACTTCCAGCGCCAGCACATTGTCCTTCATGGTGCCGTAGCGCACCGCCATGGTGCCGGAGGCGCGGGTGGAGGTCATGCCGCCGATGGAAGCGTCCGCGCCCGGATCGATGGGGAAGAACAGGCCGGTGTCGCGCAGCTGGGCATTGAGCTGCTTGCGGGTAATGCCGGGCTGCACGCGCACATCCATGTCTTCCGCATGGATCTCCAGCACCTGGTTCATGCGCCCCATGTCGAGGCACACGCCGCCATGGAGGGCGGCGGCATTGCCTTC
Organism: Azorhizobium sp. AG788; assembly: GCF_004364705.1. Taxonomy (NCBI): domain Bacteria; kingdom Pseudomonadati; phylum Pseudomonadota; class Alphaproteobacteria; order Hyphomicrobiales; family Xanthobacteraceae; genus Azorhizobium; species Azorhizobium sp. AG788. The sequence goes on along the minus strand of NZ_SOBM01000012.1, from coordinate 21,808 downwards.
GAGCGAGGTGCCGGCGCCGAAGGGCACGAGCGGCAGATTGAGCTCGCGGCACAGGTTCACGATGGCCTGCACTTCCGCCGTGGTCTCCGGAAAGACCACCACGTCTGGCGGGCGAGCAGCGTGATAGGCCTCGCTGCGGCCGTGATCGGCCCGCACGCCGGGGGCGGCGCTGGCACGATCGCCGACGATGGCCGCGAGCCGCGCCATGATGATGTCGAGCGAGGGGGCACCGATGGGCACGCCATCGATGCGGGCTTGGGCAGACATGTCTTCCTCCCTCCGCAAGGGGCCCGTTTTCCGGGCTCTCGGTCTGCGGATGTTCGAAACCGCTTGCGCCATCAAGGGCCGGAGATGGCGTCTCCGGACAGACTGAAGCTACTGGGACGTACCGTCCGGCCGGCTCAAGGCGCCGGCCGAATGGCGAGCCTAGGCCGCACGCGAGGCGGCGTTGGAGACCGGATTGAGCCGGAAATCGTAGGTGAGTTCGCACCATGGGCAGTCGACCACGCGACCGTCAGGCGCGGAGCCGGCGGGATGGACGGCGAAATCGCAGATGAGCGAGTCCTTCACGCCGAAGACCGCATCGCTGTCGAGATAGGCATCGCCCGCCACGAAGACGTGGGTCACGAGCTTCTCATAACCGGGCGCCTCGATCATGAAATGTACGTGCGCCGGACGCCAGGGATGGCGCCCTTGGGCCTGCAGCATCTTGCCCACCGGCCCGTCATGGGGGATCGGATAGGCGGCGGGCTTGATGGACCAGAAATGGAAATGGCCCGCCTCATCGGTGCGGAAGCGGGCGCGGGCGACCAGCCCCTCCCCTTCGTGCTGCACGTCGTAATAGCCGTCCTCGTCCGAATGCCACACGTCCACGATGGCATTGGCGAGCGGCGTGCCGTCGGCCGTGCGCACGGTGCCGGAGGCGAACATGGGCTCGCCCGGCAGATCGCCGGAAATGTCGCTACCGCAGGGCTGCTCCGGCGGCCCCTCCACATAGAAGGGACCCAGAACCGTGCTCTCCGTCACCGCCTGCTGGTGATCATGATTGATCGCATCCACCAGCATGGAGACGCCGAGCGTGTCGGAGAGCAGGATGAACTCCTGCCGCGTGCCGGTGCACATGTGGCCGGTGGCGGTGAGAAAGGCGATGCCCTGCTCCCATTCCGCCTGCGTGGGGCGCACCTCGCGGATGAAATCGTGCAGGTGGCGGACCAACGCCTCGCTGATCTGCCGGGTGCGGGCGTCCGGCGCGTTGGCGACCCGCTCCAGCACGGCCTGCGTGATGGTGAACTGATCGAAGTTCCTCATGCGAGCCTCCCTTCATTTTGTCCGAGGTCCGGCTCACCGAGGCCGGCCAGCCATTCCGCAAGGCGTACGGTGGAGATGAAATCCGCTTCGCCCTCGCCGCGCCCGATGAGCGCGCCATAGACTTCGCGCGTCAGGGTCGCGAGCGGCATGGCCATGTCCGCCGCGTGCCCGGCGCCGACGATCAGGTCGAGGTCCTTGGCCATCTGGCGGCAGGAGAAGGTGGAGTTGAAGTCCCGCGTCTCAAGGCTCTTGGCCTTGTAGTGCACCATGGGCGAGCCCACCGCGCTGTTGGTCAGCACGTCGAGGATGTCCTGCCAGGCCAGGTTGCCCTTGCGGGCCAGGACGATGCTCTCACCCATCATGGCGGCGGAGACGGCAATCATGAGATTGACCGCCAGCTTGGCGTAGCGGGCCTCTTCCGCCGTCCCGAGATATTTCTGCGCCCGCGTGAAGGCCTGGGCGACCGGCAGGAAGGTGTCAAAGGCGGCTTTCGGGCCGGACACGAAGCAGGTGAGATTGCCGGTATGGGCGATCGCCGCATTGCCGGAGACCGGCGCCCGCAGATAGGCGATGCCGCGCGCGCCCGCCGCCTGCGCCACTTCGGCCGAGATGCCGGGGCTGACGGTCGAGGTCTCCACCAGGATCGTGCCCTTGCGCATGTTCTGGAACAGCAGGCCATCGAGAGCGACCGCCCGCAGCGCCTTGTCGTCCGGCAGGGAGGTGAAGACGATGTCGCGCGTTGCGGCATCGGCCAGCGTCGCGGCGGGCTTCACCCCACCGGCGGCAGCCTCGGAGATGCGCTCCTGATCCCGGTCCGTGCCCGCGATGTCGTAGCCTGCGGCGGCAAGGCGGGTGGAGATGGGAAGGCCCATCTTCCCGAGCCCAATCCAGCCAAGTGTGAGCGTTTCCGTCATTCCCGTCTCCTCACGCCGCCGTCCGCTTGAGACCGAGCTCGTCCACGATGCGCGCGCCGGAGCGGGCGAGACAGGCGAGCGTGTCGTCGAGCGCTGCGGCCAGCAGCTTGCCATTCTTCTTTCGGAAGCGGCCGGCGATCATCACCGCCTCCACGTCCCCCCGCCCCGCCTGCATGACCACGGTGGCCACCGGGTCATGCACCGGTTGCAGATGCAGCGCGCGGGCATCGATGAGCGTGATGTCCGCCTGCTTGCCGGGCGCGAGCGAGCCGATGCGCCCCTCCTGCCCCAGCATGCGCGCGCCTTCGATGGTGATCCATTCCAGCGCCTGCCGCACCCGCACCGTGGAGGTGGGCGGAATGGCCCCGGTGTCGCGGCGGCTGTCCGTATTGTCGAGCACGCGCTGCATGCCCAGCGCGATGCGCGCGACGCCCATCATGTCGCCCGCCAGCACGGATTCCAGATCGACGCCCAGCGAGGGGGCGACGCCGCGCTTCAGCAGGCGGCCGGTGACGGGAAAGCCGTGGCCCTGCGTCATCTCATTCTCGGGCGTCACCGAGAAGGAAGAGCCCTGATCCACCAGCGCCGAGAAGAGCGCGTCGGAGAGGTCGTTGCCATGCACCACATTAATGCCCGGCCCCACCAGCCCTTCGTCGAGCAGCGTCTCCCAGCCACCCGGTGTCTTCGCCGCTCCCCCGCCCTGATGCATGGAAGCGACCAGGCCGAATTCCCGTGCCAGCCGGAAATCCGCGCGCGCGACCTCCAATGTCGAATAATGGGGGCCGAGGATGGCGAGGCCGAGGGTCATCAGCCCGTCCTCGCCGGAGAACATCCCCCGACGCAGCCGCTCGATCTCGGCGCGCGGATGCGGCACTTCCGAGAAATGGGGCTCGCCGGGCTTCGGATCCGGCTTGGGCGAGCCGTGGAAGAAGGCGGCGCGGATGCCGCTCTGCTCCAGCGCCTCGACCGCCGCGTCCGTATGCTCGGGGGTGGGATTGTTGTGGCACCAGTCCACGAGCGTGGTGGTGCCCGCATCGATCTGCCCCAGCGCGCCCACGAGGGTCGCGATGCCGATGTCCTCCGGCCGGAAGCGCGTGGCGAGCCCCGCATGCACCCAGCGGAAATATTCCAGCAGCGTCCAGTCCGCCGCGAGGCTGCGCAGGCCGGTCTGCCAGGTGTGCATGTGCGCATTCACGAAGCCCGGCACCGCGATGCGGCCCTCCGCGTCCACCCGCTCCGCGTCATCCGCCTGAAGGACCGGCGCGATGGCAATAATGCGGTCGTCCTCGACGAGAATGTCGCCCCTGGGCAGGTCCCCGACTGTCCCGTCCATAGACAGGATGGTCGCGCCGGTGATGAGGGTGCGGGAGGGGCGCGCCATGGCTCAGGCCGCCTCTTCTGCGGGGACCGCAGCGACCGGCCGCTCGCCCGCATGGGCGCGGGCGATGAGATCGCGGATCGCCTCGCGGGTGATGGGCCGTGGGTTCCAGTAAGGGCTTTCCACCGCGAGATCGGCGGCGCGCTCGATGCCGTCCGCCAGCATGCCGATGTCCGCAAGGGCGCGCGGCGCGCCCAGCGCCCGGACGAGATCGAAGATGCCCTGCGCCGCATCGGGCGCGCCGAGGGCGCGCGTGATGGCGGCCATGGCCTCTGGCGCAGCCGGCGCATTATAGGCCACCGCATGGGAGAGGACGATGGTATGCGTCTCCGCATGGGGCAGATTGAAGGTGCCGCCGAGCGTGTGACAGAGCTTGTGGTGCAGGGCCATGCCCACCGCGCCGAGGCAACAGCCAGCGAGCCAGGCGCCGTAAAGCGCCATGCCGCGCGCTTCCATGTTGCCCGGCTCGTGGACGAGGATGGGCAAAGCCGAGGAGAGGCTGCGGATGCTGTCCTCCGCCATCAGCGAAATCACCGGATTGCGGTCGCGGGCATAAAGCGCCTCCACCGCATGGGCGATGGCATTCACGCCCGACGTGGCCGACAGGGCGGCCGGCAGGCCGACGGTGAGATCCACGTCATAGATCACCGCCTCGGGCAGCACGTCGAGGGAGCGGAGCGTGGTTTTCCGCCCGTCCTGCGTCTCGCCGAGGATGGGCGTCATCTCGGAGCCGGCATAGGTTGTGGGAATGACGAGTTGCTTCACCCCGGTGCGCAGCGCCAAGGCCTTGCCAAGGCCGGTGGTGGATCCGCCGCCCACCGACACCACGCAATCCGCCCCGCTCTCGCGCAGGACGGCAAGCGCCGTCTCCGTCACCTCGACCGGCGTGTGCATGACCGCGCCCGGAAACACACCGGCGGACGCGGCGCCGAGCAAGGCGGCGATCCGCTCGCCCTCCCCTGCCTGCTGGGGCGTGGTCAGAACGAGCGCCCGCTGCGCCCCGAGGCGCGCCACCTCGGTCGCCACCTCGGCGACCGTGCCGCGGCCGAACCGGACGCGGATGGGCAGGGCATCGTAAGTGAAGCTCATGTTCATGACGCTGTCCTTCCTCGGCGGCCGATGCCGGCCGCGCCGCAGGGTTCAGGCGCCGGCGAAAAGTTCGCCGCGGGATGCGCGCTCGGCCTCAAGGGCCGGGGACGCGGCCGGCTCGGCCACATAGTCCACCTGGAAGCGGGCGATGCGCAGATCCCCCAATTCCTGACGCACCCTCAGGTGCTCGGGATGGGTGGCATAGGCCTCCAGATCGGCCTGTGTCTCGAATTCGGAAACGAGCACCACGTCGCAGGCATAATCGACATCACTGATGTCGATGCCCACTTCCACATGGGTCAGGCCGCGGACGCGGCCGCGCAGGCCCTCGAAGGCCCTCTTCACCTTGAGACGGGCGGCGGCGCGCGCTTCGCGCGTATCTCCGCCGACCCGCCACATCACGATGTGGCGGACGGGTCCGGTCATATTGGCGTTTCCTCGACCTTATTGGTCTTTGATTGCTTGCAGTTTTGACTTGCACGCGGCGGAAATAAACCGGATTTTTCGGAACGGTCTTTTGCGCGGAGCGGAAAGATGGATCGCCTGGCCCAGATCGAGGTCTTCCTGAAGACGGCCGAATTGCGCAGCCTCTCCCGCGCGGCCGAGGCGCTGGGCATGTCGAACGCCGCCGTGAGCCGCCATCTCTCGGCGCTGGAGGAGCGCCTGTCCGCCCGCCTCGTCGAGCGCAACACGCGCCGCCTCTGGCTCACGGAAGCCGGACAGGAATTCTACCAGCGCAGCGGCGCCCTTCTGGCGGAGCTCGCGGAGGCGGAGGAGGCCGTCAATGAGCACACGCTTTCTCCGCAGGGGCTGCTGCGTGTGACGAGCTCCCTGTCCTTCGCCACCATCTATCTGGCGCCCATGCTCCCGGAACTGCGCCGGCTCTATCCCAAGCTCAGCGTGCACATCGCGGTGGCGAACCGCTATCTCGACTTCATCGAGGCGGGGATCGATGTGGCCATCCGCACCCGCCTGCACGAGCCGGACACCAACATCGTTGTGCGGCGGCTCGGGCGCATGCGCCGGGTGCTAGCCGCCTCCCCCGCCTATCTGGACGAACGCGGCCGGCCGAAGGAGCCCGCCGACCTCGCCCGGCACGACATGCTGGTCTACAATCTGGCGCAGGATCCCTTCTCCCTGCGCCTCTCCAAGGGCGAGGCGGAGCGCACCGTGCGCATCACCGCGGCGCTCGACTGCAACGACGGGCAGGTGATCCGGCAGGCGGCCATCGCCGGGCTCGGCATTCTCGTCCAGCCCCTCTACATCGTGCAGGAGGATATCGAGGCCGGGCGACTGGTGCCGGTGCTGCTGGACTGGCAACTGCCCATGCTGACCATGAACATTGCCTACCAGAACCGCGAGCGTCTGCCGGCCAAGATCCGCGTCTTCACGGACTTCCTGGTCAATTACGTGCGGCGAACCTCGGACGGCGGCATCTGGTCCGCGTGAGCGCACCGACGCGACCCGTCAGCAGAAATCGAAATCGCATCCCTCGTCCGCCTGAAGGACGTGGGTAAGATAGAGGTGGCGATAGCCGCGCGCCGCCTCGGCCAGATGGGCGGGGGGCGTCCAGTCCGCCCTGCGGCGCTCCAGCTCGTCCTCCGCCACCAGCAGCGCGATCTCGCGTGCCGCCACGTCGAGGCGGATGGTGTCGCCGCTGCGCACGAGACCGAGCGGGCCGCCGACAGCCGCCTCCGGCGTGATATGCAGGACGATGGTGCCAAAGGCCGTGCCGCTCATCCGGGCGTCGGAAATCCGCACCATGTCCTTCACGCCCGCCTGCGCCAGCTTCTTCGGTATCGGCAGATAGCCGGCCTCCGGCATGCCAGGCGCGCCCTTGGGGCCGGCGTTGCGCAGCACCAATACGTCATCCGCCTGCACATCGAGAGCCGGATCGTCGATGCGGTTCACCATGTCCTCGACGCTGTCGAAGACCACCGCCCGCCCCGTGTGACGCAGCAGGGCGTCGGAGGCGGCGGAATGCTTGATGACCGCGCCGCCCGGCGCCAGATTGCCGCGCAGAACCGCCATGCCGCCGAAGGGCTTCAGCGGCGCACTGGCGGGACGGATGATGGCTTGGCCGGGCACCTCCTCGGCGGCGTCCGCAATCTCGCCGATGGTGCGTCCGTCGATGGTGCAGGCGCTGCGGTCGAGATGGTCGCCCAGTTCCTTCATCAGCTTCGGCACGCCACCGGCCCAGTGGAAATGCTCCATGTAATGGTCGCCCGAGGGCTTCAGGTCGATGAGCACGGGCAGGGATCGGCCGATGGCATCGAAGGCGTCGAGATCGACGGAGAGGCCGGCCCGGCGGGCGATGGCGGCGAGATGCACGAGCCCGTTGGTCGAGCCGCCAATGGCCTGAAGCACCGTCAGCGCATTGCGGAAGGCGGCAGGCGTGAGCAGATCGCGCGGCGTCAGCCCAAGGGTTGCCAGTTGCACCGCCTGACGCCCGCTCGCCTCGGCCGCACGGATGCGGTCCGCGTGGGTGGCGGGAATGGTGCCCGTCCACGGCAAGGCGATGCCCAGCGCCTCCACCAGGCAGCCCATGGTGCTGGCCGTGCCCATGACCATGCAGGTGCCCTGCGTCGGCGCGAGGCGGCCCGAGAGCACGTCCATCTCCTCCGCATCGAGATGCCCGGCCCGGTGCTGGCCCCAGAGCCGCCGGCAATCGGTGCAGGCGCCGAGGATTTCGCCCTTGTGATGGCCGACCAGCATCGGCCCGGTGATGAGCTGGATTGCGGGCACGTTGGCGCTCACCGCGCCCATGAGCTGGGCCGGCACGGTCTTGTCGCAGCCGCCGATCAGCACCACCGCATCCATGGGCTGGGCGCGGATCATCTCCTCCGTGTCCATGGCCATGAGATTGCGCAGGAACATGGAGGTGGGGTTGGAGAAGGATTCGTGGATGGAGACGGTGGGAAACTCCATCGGCAGACCGCCGGCGAGCATCACCCCGCGCTTCACCGCCTCGATGAGGCGCGGCACGTTGCCATGGCAGGGATTGAAGTCGCTGAAGGTGTTGGTGATGCCGATAATCGGCCGATCCAGCGCATCGTCCGAATAGCCGGCCGCCTTGATGAAAGCCTTGCGCAGGAAGAGCGAAAAGCCCGGATCGCCATAGCTGGCAAGGTTGCGGCGCATGCCACGGGCGGCGGGTGGGGTCTCGTCGTCAGAGCTGGTCATGGGGCATTGGAAGCGGGTGTTGCCAGGATTGTCAACAATCTCGAACAGCGTTATTTCGGAGCCCATGGAAGCCGCTGCCAAGCAACAGACCACGGACCGCGTCCGCGCCATCGCCGCGACGCTGGAGGAGGAGATCGTGCTCGGCTGGCTGCTGCCGCGCGAGCGCCTCGTCGAGGAGGAACTGGCCGCCCGCCTCGAGGTGAAGCGCCACATAATCCGCGAGGCGCTGTCAGAGCTGGAGCGGCTGGGGCTGGTGGAGCGCGTGCCCAACCGCGGCGCGGTGGTCAAATCCCTCGCGCCGGTCGACGTGCGGCAGATCTATGCCGTGCGCGAGGCGCTGGAGACGCTCGCCGCCGCCGAGATCCCGCTGCCGGTGGACGCCGGCCTCCTGGCCGCGCTGAAAGCCGTTCAGGCCCGGCATTCGGCCGCCGTCGCGAGCGGCGATGCGCGGGCGGCCTTCCGCGCCAACATGGTCTTCCATGAGACGCTGTTCGCCGCCTGCGGCAATCCGCATCTGGCCGAACTGATCGCCGCCATGGCCCACAAGGTGCACGGCGTGCGGTCCATGACCGCCGCCAGCCCCGAGCATCTCGCCCGCGCCCGCGACGAACATGTGGCGATGATTGCGGCGATCGCGGGCGGCGATCGCGCGGGGCTTGTCGATCTCTGCCGCCGGCATCTGGTGCCCTCGCGCGACGTCTATATCGCCGCCGCCGAGAGCCGCCTGAAGTCCGGCCGGGGCTGACCCGGCCGGGCTGCCCCTCAGGAGCGCCTGCCGGGCTTCGCCACCGGGCGGAGCGTGACGGTGATGGGGTTGGGATAGTGCTCCAGATCGGCACCGTTCGCCGCATCCACGCCCATGCCGATCAGGCCGCCGGCGATGAGGTTTCCGGCGACCGCGCCCTGCCCGTCCTGCGAGCTGCGCGTACGCACCTCCACCACCTCGGGCTCGTAGCCGTCCTTGGTGATGGTGACGGTGAATTCGTCCTTGCGACCCGCCATGATGGTGCACGGGCTCGTGCAGTCATAGCCGAGCGTCGTGGAAACCTTCGCGCCCGCGGGCTCCGTCACCACCTGCACCTTCGACGTGGTGCCGCGGGTCACGGTGGCGCAGCCGGCCAGCAGAACCGCCATCGCCAGCAGACCCACGTAGTGTCTCTTCATGATCCAGACCTCGATGCTCCCGATGGCCGGGTCATGCGGGCCGGGAAGATCAAGGTCAACGACACAAACGGGGTCGAAAAGACAGCCCGGCCACGGGGTGGCCAGGCTGTCGGGCGGTCATCGGGCGGAGCCGCCGAGGGAGAAGACGCGCAGGTTGTTTGTGGTGCCGGACTGGGCAAAGGGAATGCCCGCCACCACGACCGCGAGATCACCGGGCCCGCCGAAGTTCTCATCCACCAGCGCCTTGCGGGCCGTCGCCACCATTTCCTCATAGGTGGTCACGTCCTGGGACGGCACGCTATGCACGCCCCACATGAGGGAGGCCCGGCGGGCCACGGCGAGATTGGGCGTCAGTGCCACGATGGGCAGCGCGGGCCGCTGGCGCGCGATGCGGGCCACCGTGGTGCCGCTCGACGTATAGCCGACGATGGCCTTTGCCCCGATGGTCTCCGCAAGGCCGGCCCCGGCGGCAGCCACCGCGTGGGGCGGCGACTGCTCGGGATCGAGCGCGGAGGCGGAGATGAAGGAGCGATAGAGCTTGTGGCGCTCGGTCGCCGAGATGATGCGGTCCATCATGGTGACCGCCTCGACCGGATAGCTGCCGGTCGCGGATTCCGCCGAGAGCATCACCGCATCCGCCCCGTCATAGATGGCGGTGGCGACGTCGGAGGCCTCCGCGCGGGTGGGCGTCGGGGCGTTGACCATGGATTCGAGCATCTGCGTCGCCACGATCACGGGCTTCGCCGCAAGGCGGCAGGCGCGCACCAGTTCCTTCTGGCGGCCGGGCACTTCCTCATGCGGGATTTCAACGCCGAGATCGCCGCGCGCCACCATCACCGCATCCGACATGCGGACGATGTCCTCGATATGCTCCAGTGCCGAGGGCTTCTCGATCTTGGACATGATGCCGGCGCGGTCGCCGATGATGCCGCGCGCCTCGATCACGTCGGAGGCCCGCTGCACGAAGGAGAGCGCCACCCAGTCCACGCCCAGCGAGAGACCGAATTCCAAATCCTCGCGGTCCTTCGCGGTGAGCGGGGAGAGGTCGAGAATGGTGCCGGGCAGGTTCACGCCCTTGCGGTTGGAGATGACGCCGCCGATGACCACTTCGGCGTCGATGAAATCATCGCCCACGCCCTGCACCCGCACGCGCACCCGGCCGTCGTCGATGAGCAGGTCCTGCCGGGGCGCGATGGCGGCGAAGATTTCCGGATGGGGCAGCGGGATGGCATCGCGGTCGCCGTCCGCGCCCTGAAGCACGAAACGGATCTTCTCGCCCGCCTGCACGGAGATGCGGCCGTCCTTGATGGTACCCACGCGGATCTTCGGACCCTGAAGGTCCTGCAAAATGCCGATGGGGCGCCCCATCTCGATCTCGAGGGCGCGGATCGAAGCATGCACCGCCGCATGGTTCTCACGGCTGCCGTGGCTGAAGTTCATCCGGAAGGTATCGACGCCGGCGAGATACAGGGCCTTCAGCACCGCAGGGTCGGAGCTCGCCGGCCCCACGGTTGCGACGATCTTGGCGCGACGATTGCGATGCATTGGCGTCTCCGGCCCTTAAGGCCGCTCCTCAGGCTGGGATGATGGCCCGATGTTGACGTTTGCGGGTGACGGGCCAGTGTCGGGCGGTTGGGCATGCCGCTCGCCGAGGATCACCCCGGCACGCGCGCACTGCCGCCGCGCATCCAATCCGAGAGCGTGACCATGATCAAGCGCACGCGGGCCGCTGCCCCCAGCCCGTGGGGTATCGCCGCCACTCAATACCGCCAATGCGTGCAAGCTGCGGCGCAACCACACGAATAGGCTGTCGAGGGAGATGTCAAAGATGTGAAGGGAAGCGACGGGTCAGCACCTGCGCGCCGCCCGCCCTCCCGACTGATCGTGGAGGCGGTGGTCTCAGGAGGCCCGCGCCCGTGCGATCAGGAAGGGCCAGTCGGACGCCAGCGTCGTCGCCGCATCGCCCGCGAGAGGCGTCCCGTCCAGGCCCGTCCACTCCTGCGTGCCCCACCCATCCTCGAAGGAGAGGGAGGCTGGCGCCTCATTGGCCGTGGGGACCCGCGTCGGCACAATCACGCGCACCACCGAGCCCTCATGCCGCCGCTCGAAGCCGAACCAGCGCCAGGGCGAGGGGGCAAGGCGGAGGAGGGTGTAGCTGCCGCGCGTCAGTGCGACCTGCGTTCGGCGCAAGGATAGGAGGCGCCGCACCAGCTCGCTTTTCTCCCGGTCTGCGTCCGGCATCTCGCCATGGCCGGCCAGGGCCGCGCGCCGCGCCTCCCAGTCCACGGGACGGCGGTTGTCGGGGTCCACCAGAGAGAAGTCCCGGAACTCGGTCCCCTGATAGATGTCCGGCGTGCCCGGCAGCGTGTGCTGCAGGATGGTCTGGGCAATGCCGATGATACGGCCCGCGGGCTCCAGTTGCCGGACCAGCGTCTCGATCCCGGCCCGCACGGCTTCTCCCTGCGCCGCGGAAATGATCCGCGCCGCAAAGGCGGCCGCTGCGTCTTCATACTCGGCGTTGGGGGTTTCCCAATTTGTGTGGCGCTTGGCCTCGCGCAGCGCCTTGGTGAGATAGGCGGTGACCCGCTCCTCCGAGAGCGGCCACGCCGAAACCAGCGTCTGAAGGATCATCACCTGATCCAGCGCATCCGGCTGCGCCTGACCCGAGACATTGGCAGCCAGCGCCTCGCACGCTTCGCGCGTGTCTTCCCGGAAGCCGAGCCAGAGGTCCGGCATTGTGCTGATGGCGGCGAGCCGCGCGCGCGTGTCCGGTCCGCGCTTGGTGTCGTGGGTCGCAAGGGGGATGAGGTCGCGCATGCCCGCAGAGGCCCGCGCCTCGGACGCGGTGTGTATGGCCTCGAGGGTGCGGGTCGGATGATCAAGACTCCCGCCCACCTCATTGACGCAGAGCAGGACGGGATAGCGATACAACTCCGTGTCCTCGAAGCCCTTGGCCATGGCCGGACCGCTGAGCTGCTGGAACCGCTCGCGGAAGCGACGGTCGCTGTCGAGGCGCGGGGCCCGCAGCCGGTCCAGCAGCACCGCCCCGGCCGCATTGGTCAGCGGATCCTCGGCGGCGGCCATGCCTTCAGCGATGGCGTCCCAGAGCGCTTCATCTTCCGGTCCAGCGGCATCCCATGTGGCGTAGGAGCGGTAGACCGGGCAATGAACCAGGAGGGCCGAAACCGCGTCACGAATGGCAGCGTCGGTCAGATCGCCCTCGCGCATGGCCTCGTCGAGCCCGTCGCGGGCCAGCACGGCCAGGGAGTCCACCTCCGCGGCAAGGCTGCCCTGCAACACCTGCCGCTTGGCCTCGGCAAGGCGCGCGGCCGTCGTGCCCACCAACACGTTGCGCGCGCGCAGATCCTCTTCCAGCGTCCGGTATCCCGGCTCGTCCACGAAGACACCGTTGATGTCGTTGAGGCGCTCATAGCCGGTCGTGCCATCGATGGGCCAGGGACGCAGCTTCTCCCCCGGCTCCAGGATCTTCTCCACGAAGATCGGCACGTCCGGCCCCACCGCCCGGCGCAGGCGTGCGCAATATCCCGCCGGATCGGCCAGCCCGTCCACGTGATCGACCCGCAGGCCATGCACCCGCCCCTGCCGCACCAGATCGAGCGGCAAACGGTGGACGAAATCGAACACCTCGCGATCCTCGATCCGCACGCCGACGAGATCGGTGATGTTGAAGAAGCGCCGGTAGTTGAGATCGTGGGCGGCGGTACGCCACCAGGCGAGGCGCCAGTGCTGGGCTTCGATGATCTCGGCCAAATCCACCCGTGTCAGCGCCGCTTCCAGCGCGGCGCGGTCATCAATGCCGAGGGCGCCGAGGTCCTCCTTCAACCCGGCGGCTTCCATGATCTGGCGCACGCTTTCGGGCCGAAGGGGGAAGACGTTGCCGCCATAGCACAACACGATGCGCCGGGCGTCGTAATGGGGCTGAAGCGAGAAAGCGCCAGCTTCCAGAGTCGCGCGCAGCGGCTCGCCGAGCACCGGAAGCAGCAGCTTGCCCGTCTCCCAGAACACGTCGAACAGACGCGCCCCATCCGCCTCCGGGCCGCACTCCAGCATCTGCATCCAGAAGGGATTGTGCTGGGAGGCGGCCATATGGTTGGGCACGATGTCGAGCAGAAGGCCCATGCCGTTGGCCGTCAAAGCCCGCGAGAGCCGGTCGAAGCCTTCGTCCCCACCGAGTTCCGGATTGATGCGCGTGGGATCAACCACATCATAACCGTGCGTGGAGCCCGGTACGGCAACGGTGAGCGGTGAGGCGTAGAGATGGCTCACACCGAGTCCCGCGAGATAGGGCACGAGCGCTTCGGCGTCGGCGAAGGTGAAACCCTTGTGGAACTGCAGCCGATAGGTGGCGATAAGATCGGGGATCATGCGGCGGCGCGGCTCCAGAGGACGGCGGCGAAGGCTCCGAGTTCCAGACTGCCCTCGGGCAGCAGGTCCACCTCGCCGATATGCGCATCGGCCGGCAGTCCGGCGACGAGATCGGGCAGCGGAACGGTCGCGGACAGGGAAGCGGCGTTGAGGGCCATGACGAGCGTGCCGGCCGCAAAGTGCCAGGATACGCAGAGCCCCTCCCCGTGCCGCTCGACCGTGCTGCCCTCATAGGCGCTCGCGGTCAACGGCCAGACGAGATCACGGCGCAGGCCGGCCAGCCGGCGGAAGGCATCAAGGGCCGCGCGGGCGCGCTCATCGGAGAAATCCTCGGGCCGGAGCTTCGCGGCTTCGAAGGTGGCATCGTCCAGCGGATCGGGAAACGTCGCTTCCCCATGAGCCGCGAAGAAGTCGCCGAACTCCGAACGGCGTCCATTGCGGACCGCATCGGCCAGTTCGCCGTCGAAGTCGCAGAAAAAGGGGAAAGGCGTGGGCAGTTGCGCTTCCTCCCCCATGAAGAGGAGCGGGATCTGCGGCGAGAGCATCAGAACAAAATGAAGAAAGGCGAGCCGTTCCGGCGACAGGGTGGCCGCCAGCCGGTCACCCAGCGGACGATTGCCGATGTGGTCGTGGTTCTGCACGAAGCTGACGAAGGCATCGGGCGGGAGATGACCGGACGGCGTCCCCCGCGGATGGCCGCCCGCATCGGGAAAGGCCTCGCCCTGGAAGACGAAGCCGCTCCCAAGCGCCCGTTCGGCCGCAGCGGCCGGATCGCGGGCATAGGGGGCGTAATAGCCGGTCTGCTCTCCGCTTGCCATCACATGGAAGACGTGGTGCCAGTCGTCGTTCCACTGGGCGGTGAACAGTTGGTCATCACGGCTCATCCAGCCGGCGATGTTGTCGTGGTTCTCCAGCACGAGGAAGGCATCGGGTCGCACGGCGCGGCACCCTTCCGCCAGTTCGCGCAGAAAGGTTTCCGCACCATCCGTGGCAAAGGCGTGCACGGCATCGAAGCGCAGGCCGTCAAAGCCGAAGTCCGCAAGCCAGTAGGCCGCATTCTCCGCGAAGAAGCCACGGACGACTTCGCTGTCAAGGTTCAACGCCGCGCCCCACGGGGTGGCGATGTCCTCCCGGAAGAAGGATCGGGCATAGAGCGGCAGGTAGTTCCCGCGCGGACCGAAGTGGTTATAGACCACGTCCAGCATCATGCCGATGCCGCGCGCATGGGCGGCGTCGATCAGCGCGCGCAGGTCATCCGGCGTGCCATAGGCGCGATCGGGCGCATAGAGCAGGACGCCATCGTAGCCCCAGTTGCGGCGGCCGGGGAAATCCGCGACGGGCAGCAGTTCGATGACGGTGAAGCCGGCGTCGCGATAATGGTCCAGCCGGTCGATGAGAGCGCGGAACGTGCCCTCCGGGGTGGCCGTCCCGACATGGACTTCCGCAATCACGGCTTCCGTCCAGGGACGCCGCCACGGGCGGGGCATGAGCTGCGGCCCGCCAACGACGACGCTCCAGCCCTCCCCATCCTCCGCCTGCATGTGGGACGCGGGGTCCGGCACCGCCTGGTCACCGACCCGGAAGCGATAAAGCGTTCCGAGCACCGCCTGCGCGATCACAGCTTCATGAAACCCATCCGCGCTGCGCGCCATTTTGAAGCCGCCGCGTCCCTCCAGTTCCACCGTGACGGACGGCGCATCCGGAGCGAACAGGCGGAAGCGCGTGCCATCCCCCAGCCATTCGGCGCCGAAGCGAAAGAGAGGCCGTCCGGTGTCAGCCGAGGGATCGAGCGAGGAACGCGAGGACGCATTATGCATGGGGTGGAGCCGCCTCCGGTGCAGGACGGTTGGTAACGTTGCCGTGGCCAAGACGTTCCACCACCGACGCGTCCCGGTCTCCAGCGCAGCCCGGACGTACCCGCGCGCCCTTGGAAGCCAGCGCGCGCGAGCGCTCACGGATTTGCGAAGGGAACACATCCTGTCTGGAGGCATTCCATGATGGAGGTCCGCGCGCCTGTTGCGTCGGCGACCCTGAGCCCTTCCCCCGGCCCGCCTCCAACCTTCGGATCCGGACATGACCATGCCCCAGCCCACGGCCCTGACGCGGCGCGACCTGATCGCCGCCGGAGCCGCCACCCTCGCCGGGAGCGGCGTTGCCCATCCCGCCGCGGCCGAGACGTCCCAGCCGGCATCTACCCCGCCCAACGCGCCCCGCACCCTCGATCCCGTTTCGGCGAAGGTCCGCTTCACCGTGAACGGCGCCTCCCACGAATTGACGGTCGACACGCGCACCACCCTGCTCGATGCGCTGCGCGAGCATCTGCATCTGACAGGCACCAAGAAGGGCTGCGATCACGGCCAGTGCGGCGCCTGCACCGTGATGGTCGACGGCGTGCGCATCAATTCCTGCCTGACGCTTGCGGTGATGCACGAGGGCGACAGCGTGACCACCATCGAGGGCCTCGGCAGCCCCGGCAATCTGCATCCCATGCAGGCGGCCTTCATCAAGCATGACGGCTATCAGTGCGGCTACTGCACGCCGGGCCAGATCTGCTCGGCCGTGGCGGTGCTGGGCGAGATCCGCGACGGCATCCCGAGCCATGTCACGGCCGATCTTTCCACCGCGCCCGAGCTCTCCGTGGACGAGGTGCGCGAGCGCATGAGCGGCAACATCTGCCGCTGCGGCGCCTATTCCAACATCCTCGAAGCCATCACCGAAGTTGCCGGGAGACGCGCATGATCCCCTTCACGTTCGAGCGCGCCTCGTCCCCCGCCGAGGCGGCGGCTGCGGCCGCGCGCACGCCCGGCGCCAAGTTCATTGCGGGCGGCACCAATCTCCTCGATCTCATGAAGCTGGAGATCGAGACGCCGAGCCATCTCATCGACGTCAACGGCCTCGCCCTCGACACGATCGAACCGACGGCGGAGGGCGGCCTGCGCATCGGTGCGCTGGTAAGCAATACGGATCTTGCGGCGGATGCGCGCGTGCGGCGGGACTATCCGCTGCTGTCGCGGGCTCTGCTGGCAGGGGCCTCCGGCCAATTGCGCAACAAGGCGACCACCGCAGGCAATCTCCTCCAACGCACCCGCTGCCCGTATTTCTATGACACCGACCAGCCGTGCAACAAGCGCAAGCCCGGCAGCGGCTGCGCGGCGATGGACGGCATCACCCGGCAACTGGCCGTCATCGGCACGAGCGATGCCTGCATCGCCAGCCATCCGAGCGACATGGCGGTGGCGATGCGTGCCCTTGATGCGCAGGTGGAGACGGTGGGGCCGGATGGGGCCACGCGGCGCATTCCCATGGCGGATTTCCATCGTTTGCCCGGCAACACGCCGCACATCGAGACCGCGCTCGCGCCGGGCGAACTTATCACTGCCGTGCTGCTGCCGAAGCCGCTCGGAGGGCGGCAGGTCTATCGCAAGGTGCGCGACCGCGCCTCCTATGCCTTCGCGCTGGTGTCAGTGGGCGCGGTCATCCTGCCGGATGGCACGGGCCGCGTGGCGGTCGGCGGCATCGCTCCTCGCCCCTGGCGCGACGAGAAGGCGGAGGAGGCCCTGCCCAAGGGCGCCCGCGCCGTTACCGAACGGCTGCTCGCCGACGCGCGGCCGACGCGGGACAACGCCTTCAAGGTCGTTCTGGTGGAGCGCACGCTCGGTGCGGTGCTCAGCGAGGCAAGGGGCTGAACCCATGAAATTCGAGACGCCCGCAACCACCAATCCCATCGACCGCCTGCGCGTGGTGGGCCAGCCGCTCGACCGCATCGACGGTCCGCTGAAGACCACCGGAACCGCGCCCTATGCCTATGAGCGGCACGATGTGGTGGCCGATCCCGCCTATGGCTATGTGATCGGCGCCGGCATCGCCAAGGGGCGCATCACGCGCATGGATATCGAGGCGGCCCGACGCGCGCCGGGCGTCATCGCCATCGTGACGGCCGAGACCGCCGGGAAGCTCGGCAAGGGCAAACACAATACCGCGCGCCTGCTGGCTGGGCCCCACATCGAACATTACCACCAGGCCGTAGCGCTGGTGGTCGCGGAGACGTTCGAGCAGGCCCGCGCGGCGGCAGGGCGAGTCCGGATCGACTATGCCGCCGAGCCGGGGCGCTTCGATCTCGAAGCCGCGCGCTGGTCCGCCGTCAAGCCCTCGGACGAGGCGACGGGCGGTCCCGCCGATACCAAGGTCGGCGACTTCGCCCGCGCCTTTGACGCGGCCGCGGTGCGCCTCGACGAGACCTACAGCACGCCGGACGAGACCCACGCCATGATGGAGCCGCATGCTTCGCTGGCGCGGTGGGAAGGCGATCGGCTGACCGTCTGGACCTCCAACCAGATGATCGGATGGGCCCATACGGATCTGGCCGAGACCCTCGGCGCCCCGCCCGAGAAGGTGCGCGTAATCTCACCCTTCATCGGCGGCGGCTTCGGCGGCAAGCTGTTCCTGCGCGCCGACATTGTGCTCGCGGCACTCGGCGCGCGGGCGGCGGGACGGCCGGTGAAGGTGGCACTCCATCGCCCGCTGATGATCAACAACACAACCCACCGTCCGGCCACCATCCAGCGCATCCGCATCGGCGCGGAGCGGGATGGCACGATCACGGCCATCGCCCACGAAAGCTGGTCCGGCGACCTGGAGGGCGGCGGACCGGAAGTGGCGGTGAACCAGACACGCCTCCTGTATGCGGGCGCCAATCGCCTCACCTCCATGCGCCTCGCCATCCTCGACTTGCCAGAAGGCAACTCCATGCGCGCGCCGGGCGAAGCTCCGGGCATGATGGCGCTGGAGATCGCCATGGACGAAATGGCCGAAAAGCTCGGCATCGACCCGGTGGACTTCCGCATCCGCAACGACACGCAGGAAGATCCCGAAAAGCCCGGCCGGCCGTTCTCCGCCCGTCCCTTCATGGAGTGCCTGCGGCTCGGCGCGGAACGCTTCGGCTGGAGCAGCCGCAATCCCGTCCCCGGGCAGCGGCGGGAGGGTCGTTGGCTGATCGGCGCCGGCATGGCGGGCGCCTTTCGCAACAATCTGCTCGTGAAGTCGGCCGCCCGCGTGCGCCTGTCCGCCGATGGCCGGGTCACGGTCGAGACCGACATGACCGACATCGGCACCGGCAGCTACACCATCATCGCCCAGACCGCCGCGGAGATGATGGGCGTCTCCCTCGAGCAGGTGGAGGTGCGTCTCGGAGATTCCGCCTATCCCGTTTCGGCGGGGTCCGGCGGCCAGTTCGGCGCCAACAATGCCACCGCTGGCGTCTATGCCGCCTGCGTGAAACTGCGCGAGGCGGTGGCCCGGAAGCTCGGCCTCAATGCCGCGGATGCCGAGTTCGTCCATGGCACGGTGCGCAGCGGCGAGCGGTCCATTCCGCTGGCGCTCGCGGCCTCAAGCGGGGAGCTCACCGGCGAGGACGGCATCGAATATGGCGACCTTCACAAGACCTACCAGCAGTCCACCTTCGGCAGCCACTTCGTTGAAGTGGCGGTGGACGCGGCGACGGGCGAAGCCCGCATCCGCCGCATGCTGGCGGTCTGCGCGGCCGGGCGCATCCTCAACCCGAAATCCGCCCGCAGCCAGGTGATCGGAGCCATGACCATGGGCGCAGGCGCGGCCTTGATGGAGGAACTGGCCGTCGACAAGAAGCGCGGTTTCTTCGTCAATCACGACCTCGCCGGATATGAGGTGCCGGTGCATGCGGATATCCCGCACCAGGAGGTGATCTTCCTGGATGAGACCGATCCGATCTCCTCGCCCATGAAGGCGAAGGGCGTCGGGGAACTGGGCATCTGCGGCGTCGGCGCCGCGGTTGCCAACGCGCTCTACAATGCGACGGGTGTGCGCGTGCGCAACTACCCGATCACGCTCGACAAATATCTCGACCGGCTGCCGGACGTCGCCTGATCTGCCATCGTCTTCCGCCTCCTGCGCATGCGTGCAGGAGGCGTGAGCCAAGCAATTTCAGATAAAAATTCGGGCCACGCCGAGCAAAGCGTGATACAAGAAGGGATGAGCGCTAAATTTTCTGTCGATCTTTGGGTCGAATTCATCGCGGGGTTTCGTGCCCCGCCCGGACGTTTCCAGATTCTGCGGCAGTTACCGCCGGACAGGGGCGAGCCGAGTTATCGCGTAAAAGGTGAAAAGGAAGCCTTTGAGCGCGTGGCGCGTGAATCCGAACTGCGGCCGTGGGCAGACAGAATTTCGGATTGAAATTTCGGCCTTGCTCTCAACACAATTGGGCGCTAGGTTCAATTTGTCTGAACTTGACGGCCGATTTTCCCGGCGCTGCTGACAGCGCCTGACGATCCTTCCCTTCAATTTCTATTCTTGCCTCACCTGCTTCGGCGGGCAAGGCGCCCATGCGCGATTGAAAGGAAATCGTCATGAACTTCGGTACTGTGAAGTGGTTCAACGCCACCAAGGGCTTCGGCTTCATTCAGCCTGACAACGGCGGATCGGATGTGTTCGTTCACATCTCCGCCGTGGAGCGGGCCGGAATGCAGGGCCTCGCCGAGGGCCAGAAGCTCCAGTTCGAGATCATCCGCGACAACAAGTCCGGCAAGAACTCGGCAGGTAATCTTCAGGCTGCGTGATCCTTCATGCCATTGACCACGGATGTACTGGCAATGGCGTGAGATTCACCTGAAGAGCACACGGAAGGCTCCGTCCATGGGACGGGGCTTTTTGTGTTTCTAGCCCTCGCGTCTTCTGGGGGCCGCCAGCGACGGGATCGAACCGGACCGGGGCCTTGAGCGTTGATGGGCTTCCTGCCTCACGCCGGGGCCGCCATGCGGATCGCCACTTTCAACGTGAACGGCGTCAATGGACGCCTGCCGCTTCTGCTGGACTGGCTCCGGCAGAGCAAGCCCGACGTGGCCTGCCTCCAGGAGCTGAAGGCCCCGCAGGAACGCTTTCCCGCCGCCGAACTGGAACAGGCGGGCTATGGCGCGGTCTGGCTCGGGCAGAAGGCCTGGAACGGGGTTGCCATTCTCGCCCGCGGCGAGATGCCGGTCGAGACCCGCCGCGGCCTTCCCGGCGATCCGGACGATATCCAGAGCCGCTATATCGAGGCCGCCGTCGGCGGCATACTGATCGGCTGCCTCTATGCGCCGAACGGCAATCCGGCACCGGGCGCGAAATTCGACTACAAGCTGCGCTGGCTTGAGCGGCTGCGTAACTACGGCGCGCAGATGCTCGACCTCGACCTACCCATGGTGCTCGCGGGCGATTTCAACATCATGCCCGAGGAGCGCGACGTCTATGCGCCGGAGCGCTGGCGGGACGACGCGCTGTTCCGCCCGGAAGTGCGCGCCGCGTTCGCCGATTTGCGGGACGATGGATGGGTGGACGCGCTGCGCCACCTCCACCCCGAAGCGCGCCTCTACACCTTCTGGAAATACCTGCGAAACGCCTTTGCCCGCGACGCCGGGCTGCGGATCGACCATCTGCTGCTGAGCCCGGCGCTCGCCCCGCGCCTCGTGTCGGCCGGCGTGGATCGTGCCGTGCGCGGGCGCGACCATGCCAGCGATCACGCACCAGCCTGGATCACGCTTGATGCGCCGACACGGCGGCGCGCGGGCGGCGATCGCCGGACGGCCTGACGAGTCCCGGTCCATAGCGAGCTAGGCACAGCAGGTGCGGCGGTATCATGTGGAAGATCAATAGCCGTTGATGAACGGCCAGCCCGACAAATTTTGGGCGCATATCTGCACCTTGGCGATATAACACATTGATATATATCATAAACATGTCGCTGGAACCCACCCACGGGCGCCCGCGCCACTTGTCATCTCTTCATGGTTGCGTCAATGGGTTGTGATGCCAAACGCGACGAAGCGGTGACAGGGGTGGGCAAGGTGAACCATCGGTATGCTCCCATGGCCGTTTCCGGCGCCCTCCTGCACAGCACGGGCCGGCGCGCGGCTGCTTTGCTGACCAGCGCGGCCTTCGTCGGCTCCGCCCTCCCAGCCCTGGCGCAGACCGCCCTCCCCACCTCGGGCAGTGTCGTCTCCGGCAGCGCGGCGATCTCGGCGCCGTCCGCCACCAGCGTGCTCATCACCCAGACATCGCGCAATGCCATCATCAACTGGGGCTCCTTCTCGGTGGGCGCGGGCAATGCCGTGCGCTTCGAGAATGGCGCGGGAGCAACGCTGAACCGCGTCACCGGCCTTTCGCCCTCGCAGATCGACGGCAGCCTCTCGGCCACCGGCAGCGTCTATCTGGTGAACCCCAACGGCATCACGGTCGGCCCCACCGGACAGGTGACGACAGGCGGCAGTTTCATTGCGTCCACTCATGACGTGTCGGATGCCGAGTTCAACGCCGGCGGCGCGATGACCTTCCGGGGCTCCAGCACCGCCAGCGTCATCAATTACGGCAGCATCGGCTC
>NZ_SOBM01000011.1:0-136167 GCF_004364705.1 Azorhizobium sp. AG788 | reverse complement strand
CCATCACCACAACGGTGGACACCGGCGCGAGCATCCGGGTGGACGGTACGGCGGGTGCAGGCGGACGTGCCGTGGTCTGGTCGGACGGGACGACCCGCTTTGACGGGACGATCAGCGCGACGGCTACGGGGACCGCCGCGGGTGGCAAGGTCGAAACCTCCGGACACAATCTGCTGCTGGGCAACAGCCTGTCGATCTCGACGCTCTCCGAGCAGGGAGAGACAGGTGTCTGGCTGATCGACCCTTACAACGTCACCATTTCATCGTCCGGCAGCAGCAATATCTCGGTCTCCGTCTCGGGCAACCCATGGAGCGTCACGCCGACGGCCAGCGGCGCCAACATCAACAACACAACACTTAGCAGCTACCTCTCCTCCAACAACGTCGCGATCACCACGAATGGCGGGGGAGCGGAGGCCGGCAATATTACGTTGAATGCGGCTGTCTCCTGGAGTGCTGCCACCACCTTGTCGCTGCTGGCGGATGCGAGCACTGGCGGCGTCTTCATCAACGCCAATATCTCGGGGAGCAATGCCAATAGCGGGCTGGTGCTGAGCGCGGGTGCCGGCGGCATCAGCCAGGCCGGCGGCGCGGTGATCCAGGCCGGCACGCTGACGGCGACGGCGGCCAACGGCGGCTCGGTCACGCTCACGAACACCGGCAATCTGGTGGGGACGCTCGGGGCGTCGAGCGCGGCCGGATCCTTTGCCTTCACGAACGGTCAGGCCCTGACCGTTTCCGGCAGTGTCACGACCAATGGTGGACTGTCGTTGGTCACCGCCTCCGGTGGCCTCACCATAAACGGTGCGCTGACCGACGCCCATGCGAACTCCAGCTTCACCCTTTCGGCCGCGGGCAGCCTGATCATTGCGAAGGACGTGACCTTTAGCGGTGCGAATGCAGCGGCCAGCCTCACCTCTGGCGGCAGCTACAGCCTCACCAATGGTGCCCGCGTTTCGCTGCCGGACAGTGGAGCTTCGCTCTCCATCAACGGCACGTCCTATACGCTTATCCACGATGTCTCCGCCCTTCAGGGCATGACCGGCTCCGGAAACTATGCCCTCGGCAATGACATCGACGCCTCGGCGACCGCCAGCTGGAACAGCGGCGCGGGCTTCGTTCCGGTTGGTGTCTTCGGCACGGCCTTCTCGGGCACCTTGGCCGGGCTCGGGCACTTCATAGACGGCCTGACGGTCAACCGGCCCGGCACATCGCAGATCGGACTGTTCGGCTACACGAATTCCGCCACGGTCCGGGACCTTACGTTGTCCAACGTCTCTATCAGCGGCTCCTCCCGCGTGGGTGGCCTGGTGGGCTGGGCCGACACGTCCAACTTCTCCAACGTCCATGTGACCGGCACGATCGCAGCGACGCAGGAGGCGGGCGGCGTTGCCGGCTGGTTCGTGGATTCAACCTTGTCCAACGCCTCTTCCGCTGCATCGGTGACGGTTTCGGCAAATGGGGCCGGCGGACTTGTGGGCTACGCACTTTACAGCGGCACCATTTCCGATTCCTACGCCACCGGATCGGTGACAGGGGCGACATATGTCGGCGGGCTCATAGGGCAAACCTTCAGCGTCACGCCCCTGACGCTCACCAATGTCTATGCCAGCGGCCGGGTAACAGGAACGAACTCGGGCGGCCTGCTCGGCTTCGACGATCCTGCATCTCCCAGTTCCATTACGCTCAGCCATGCCTATTGGGATGCCAATTCGACGGGGCAGGCGTCCGCCTTCGGCAGCACCTCCGGCGCGACCATCACCGGCACAGCCACCGACGTGGCGGCGGCGCCGAGAACCCAGTCCACCTATAGCGGCTTCGATTTCTCCAACACCTGGGTGATGATCGCCGGTGAAACCCGGCCGATGCTGCGCAACGAACAGTCGAGCGTGATCGCGACACCGGCGGCCTTGCAACTGATGTCGCAGGGCCTGTCCGCCAGCTATAAACTGGGCGCCAACATCGACATGGCGAGCGCACTCGCCGTGGGCAGCAACGGCTATTATGGCGGGCTCTGGGGCGCCTCGGGCTTCGTGCCGGTGGGCAATAGCGGCAGCAGCTTTACCGGCACGTTCAATGGCCAGGGGCACACCATCTCCGGCCTTTCGATCAACCGCGGCGGCACCAATTACGTCGGTCTGTTCGGCTATACGAGCGGCGCCGCCATCAGCAACGTGACGCTTGCCGGCGGAAGCATCACCGGCAATGACGACGTGGGGCCGCTGATCGGCTACATGTCCGGCGGTTCCGTCTCCTCCGCGTCCGCCAGCACGACCGTGTCGGGCCTGAGCACGAACGAGGTCAACACGGGCGGCCTCATCGGCGCGGTCGACGGTGGCAGTGTCAGCGGCTCGTCCGCGAGCGGCGATGTGACCGGCGTAGGCTGGGATGTCGGCGGGCTGGTCGGCTATCTCATCAACGGCGGCACCATCACGCAGTCCTATGCCACCGGGAACGTCACCGGCACCGGGACCGGCGCCAGCGATGGCTACGTGGGCGGCCTTGTGGGGTCGAACGGCTATATCTCGAACGATGGCGGCACCATTTCCCAGTCCTATGCCACCGGCACGGTGACCGGCGCGATGGGGCCGGTCGGCGGATTGGTCGGACATAACGAGGGCACGATCAGCGATGCCTACGCCACCGGCCGGGTGATCGGTCTGTCCGGCGCGAGCAATATCGGCGGCTTTGTCGGCGTGAACTATGTCCATGGCACGATCACCAACGCCTATTCGACGGGATATGTGACCGGCAGTTCGCAAGTCGGCGGCTTCGCCGGCTACAACAACAATAGTGCAGCCGCCATCACCAACGCCTACTGGGACACGCAGACCAGCGGTCAGTCCGTGGGCATCGCCGGCGGCCTCGGCAGCGCGACGGCGCGCACCACCGCCCAGTTGCAAGGCAGCCTGCCGGCCGGCTTCTCCTCCTCCATCTGGAGCACCGGCACTAACCTCTACCCCTATTTCGGCTGGCGCTATTCGACGACGCCCGTCGCGGTTTCCGGCGTCGCCTACAGCGACGCGGGCTCGACCGTGCTTTCGGGAGAGACCGTGACTGCCGTCTCCGGCGGCAGCGGAATCGGCAGCGCCAAGACCGGCGCCAACGGCTATTATTATATTCTGGTCACTTCCTCCGCGCTGGCCTCAACGGGCGTCCTGACCTATCTCGACAATGGCTCCGCCAAGGGAGCGGCCTTCTCGGACGCCGCCGGTACGAACGGTATCCAGAATGTCGCCATCTATGGCGCGGCGGCCCATGTCATCACCGGCCAGTCCACGCTGACCGCGACGCGCACCAATTATCTCGCCACGCTCGCCAGCTATGCCGACGCCGATCTGTCGTTCCTGTCGTCGAGCTCCTTCGCGCCGCTCACCACCACCGCCGGCTACGGCGTCTATCTGAACCCCACGGGCAGTTACACGCTCAACGCCAATCTGGGCTCTTCCGGCCTGCTGACCGTCGACAGCGGCGGCACCTTGGGCGTGAGCGGCGCCGTCACGCTCTCGGCGGCCGGCGCGCTCACTCTTGCGGATGCGGTGTCGTGGACGACGGCTTCCAGCCTGGCCCTCTCCACCACCTCGGGCGGCAACATCAGCCTCGGCGGCGCGGTCACAGGCACCAACGGCACGCTGATCGTGAACGCCAGCGGCACCACCACCAGTTCCAGCGCCGTCAATGTGGGCACGTTCAACCTTTCCGGCGGCACCTGGCGCCAGATATCGGCGACGCTTCCCTCGTTTGCCGCCACCAATTTCGTGATCGGCAGCGGCGCCACTTTCCTGCGCGCTACCGGCGGTGACGGCTCGGTGGCGACACCCTATCAGATCGAGGATCTCTATGGCTTCCAGGGCGTCGGCTCTGCGGGCCTGCTCTCCCAGAATTTCGTCCTGACCGCCGACATCAACGCCACGCCGGCCGCCATTTGGAGTTCCAGCGCGGGCTTTGCCCCCATTGGCAGTTCCACCACCAGTTTCACCGGCAGTCTGGATGGCGCGGGACATACCATCGGCGGCCTCACGATCCACCGCCCCACGGGTGTGGCCGGCCTGTTCGGCTACATTGGCGTTGGCGGAAGCGTCAGCAACCTCACCGTCGCGGGGGCGGTGACGGGCGAGAACGCCGGCATGGTTGCCGCTTTCAACTCGGGCACCGTCACGAATGTGACCATATATGGCAGCGTCGGCAATACGGGCGCCAGCACCCCGGGATCGATCGGCGGCGCCGTCGGTCAGAATTCGGGAACCATCACCGATTCCACCTCTGCTGCCACGGTCTCGGCTTCCGGCGTCAGCGGCAGCTATGCCGGCGGACTCGTTGGCTACAACTACTTTAGCACCAGCGTGATCGCCAACTCTTCCGCATCGGGAGCGGTGTCGGCCGCAACTTCGGCCGGGAGCTCGGCTGGCGGTCTGGCAGGATTGAATGCTGGAATAATTCGGAACTCATTCGCGACCGGAAATGTCACCAGCGGATATAATTCCGGCGGCCTGGTGGGTAACAACAATGGTGGCCATGTCACCAACTCTTTCGCGACCGGTTCGGTTGCCGGCTATTATCAGGGTGGCCTGCTGGGCTTCCTGAGCGGCACGATTACAGACACATACGCGACGGGATCCGTTCTGGGTTCTGGCGCCTATTACAGTGGCGGCTTGGTTGGATATAGCTACGGAACAATCAATAGTAGCTACTCCACGGGAGCCGTATCGACCGGCGTATATATTGGCGGTCTGGTCGGCTATAATAATTTCGGGACCATAAACAATAGCTTCTGGAACAGAACGACTTCCGGCAATGCTGTCGGCGTCGCCGGTGGTCCTGTTTCCGGTGCGGTGGGGCTGACCACGACGCAGATGATGAGCCTTGCAACGTTCACGAACGTTGGCTGGAGCATCGACGACGCGGGCGGCACCTCCTCCGTCTGGCGCATCTATGATGGCCATACCATGCCGCTGCTGCGCAGCTTCATGTCCAGCCTCACGGTGACAGGCGGCAGCGGATCGAAGACCTATGACGGCTCGGCGGCGTCCAGCGACGTGGGCACGCTGGTCTACAACCCCGGCGGCTACACCACATCGCTCGTCGCCGGCACGGCGGGCTATACGGCCTCCAGTGCCAATGCGGGCACCTATTCCGGTGCGGACCTCAGGCTCGCGGGGCTCTATTCCAGCCAGTTCGGCTACGACATCACCTTCGTGTCCGGCACGCTCCTCATCGACAAGGCCGGCCTGACGGTGACCGCCAGCGACGCCGCCAAGACCTATGACGGCTTGGCCTATGCCGGCGGCAATGGCGTGACCTACAGCGGCTTCGTGGGCTCCGACACGGCCGCCAGCCTCGGCGGCACCCTCACGTACGGCGGCACGGCGCAGGGCGCGGTGAACGCCGGCACCTATTCCCTCACCGCAGGCGGCCTCACTTCGGGCAATTACAACATCTCCTACACGGCCGGCACGCTGACCGTGGGCACCGCCGCGCTGACCGTGACGGCCAATGACGGCACGAAGACCTATGACGGCACGGCCTATTCCGGCGGCAACGGCGTCACCTACAGCGGCTTCGTGGGATCCGACACCGCCGCCAGCCTCGGCGGCGCGCTCACCTGGGGCGGTACCGCGCAGGGGGCGGTGAATGCCGGAACCTACTCCCTCACCAATTCCGGCCTCACCTCCAACAATTACGTCATCACCTATGCGCCCGGCACGCTGACCGTGACACCGGCCGCGCTCACGGTGACCGCCAATGACGGCACCAAGCCCTATGACGGCACGGCCTATTCCGGCGGGAACGGGATCACCTACAGCGGCTTCGTGGGGTCCGACACCGCTGCGAGCCTCGGCGGCACGCTCTCCTGGGGCGGCACGGCTCAGGGCGCCGTAAACGCCGGAAGCTATTCCATCACCAATTCCGGCCTCACCTCCGCCAACTACGCCATCACCTACGCGCCGGGCACGCTCACCCTCACCCCGGCCGCGCTGACCGTCGCAGCCGACGCCAAGACGCTGCGCTATGGCGACTCCCTGCCCGCGCTCACCTATGCCCTGACCAGTGGCACGCTCTATGGCGGCGATACGCTGACCGGCGCCCTTGCAACCGCCGCCTCGCCCACGGCGAACGTGGGCACCTACGGCATCGGCCAGGGCACGCTGTCAGCCTCGCCAAACTATGCCATCACCTATGTGGGTGCGAACGTCACCGTCACGCCACGCCCCATCAGCGTTGCCGCCAACGCCCAGTCCATGACCTATGGCGATGCGCTGCCCGCCCTCACCTATTCGGTGGGCGGCGCCGGCCTCGCGAATGGAGACACGCTCTTCGGCAGCCTCGCCACCGGCGCCTCCGCGATGGCCAATGTCGGCAGCTATGCCATCACCCAGGGCACGCTCGCGGCCTCGGCCAATTACACGCTGACATACACCGGGGCGAACCTCAGCGTCGGCGCCCGCCCGATTACGGTAAGCGCCACCAACCAGTCCATCGCCTATGGCGATGCGCTGCCCGCCCTCACTTATTCCGTGGGTGGGGCCGGCCTCGCGAATGGAGACACGCTCTTCGGCAGCCTCGCCACCGTTGCCTCCGCGACGTCCAATGTCGGCACCTACGCCATCACGCAGGGCACGCTCGCGGCCTCGTCCAATTATACGCTGACGTACACCGGGGCGAACCTCAGCGTCGGCGCCCGCCCGATTACGGTAAACGCCACCAACCAGTCCATGGCCTATGGCGATGCGCTGCCCGCCCTCACCTATTCCCTCGGCGGAGCCGGCCTCGTCAATGGAGACACGCTGCTCGGCAGCCTCGCCACCGGAGCCTCCGCGACGGCCAATGCCGGCAACTACGCCATCATTCAGGGCACGCTCGCGGCCTCGGCCAATTACGCGCTCACCTACATCGGCGGCACGGTGGTTGTGACCCCGCGCCCGCTCGCGGTGGTCGCGGACAATCAGAGCCGGACGGTGGGTGCCGCCAATCCCGCCTTCACCTACATCATCGGCGGGCGCGGCCTCGTGAATGGCGATACCCTGACGGGGACATTGACCAGCCCGGCGGACAGCAATTCACCCGCCGGCCGCTACGCCATCTTGCAGGGTAGCCTTACGGCTCCCGCCAATTATGCCCTCAGCTACGTTCCCGGCACTCTGACGGTCATCGGCACACAGGCGGTCGTCAGTACGTCGCAGAACCCGACGTTCGTGGAAACGAGCGTTCCCGATCAGGTGGTGGTGACGCTGGACACCAATAGCCTGATCTCCTTCATCGATCAGCGGGAGGGTCAGCAGACGCTGGAGCAGAACAGCGCTCCGCGCCTGACATCCTGTGGCGGCACGTCATCGGGCGGCCAGTGTGCCTTCCTGCCTGTGCCCGCCAATCTGCCCCCCAGCCAGTGGCTGAGCTTCCGGAGCGAGTGAACGCGACAGACGCCTGTTGAGGGAAGCCGCCCAGGGGGCGGCGGCCACTCACGTGCCGCAGAAGGTCCGCAGCACCTCTTCGCCCGGCGCGGGCGGTTCCGCATAGGCCGCCTTGTCCGGCTGCTCCGCATAGGGCGCGGCAAGGACGGCGACCATGTCATGGAACGGCACATAGTCGCCGTCGCTGACGGCGGCGCGGATGACCTCTTCGATGCGGTGGTTGCGCGGAATGAAGCGCGGATTGGCCGCTTCCATCGCCTGCCGCCGCACCTCCGCCGGACGCGGGTCAAGCGTCACCCGGGCGGCATAACGCGCGCTCCAGTCGCGCAGGGGCCCCTCCGCAAACGCCCCGATGAGCGCAACTGGCGCACCGTCCACCGGCAGGTTTGAGAGCGCCCGGAACGTGAGGGTGAAATCGGCCTGCATTTCGTGCATGGCCGAAAGCAGATCATCGATCAGGCCCACATCTTCAGGGGTCTCCGTCGAAAGACCCAGCTTCGCCCGCATGTGGGACAGGCGGGCCGCATCGAAGTGGGGCATGAACGTCATCAGCGCCTCTTCGGCCTGTGCCACCGCCCGATCGGGACTGGTATCGATGAGGGGCAGCAGAGCCTCCGCCAGTCGGGCGAGATTCCACATGGCGACGCGCGACTGGTTGCCGAACGCATAGCGGCCGAACTCGTCGATGGAGCTGAACACCTTGTTCGGATCATAGGCATCGAGGAAGGCGCACGGGCCATAGTCGATCGTCTCGCCCGAGACGGCCATGTTGTCGGTATTCATCACCCCATGGATGAAGCCGAGCGAAACCCAATGGGCGACGAGGCGCGCCTGCGCGCGGATGACGAGGTTCAGCAGCGCCAGATACGGATTGTCCGCCTCCGCCGCCTCGGGATAGTGCCGCCCGATCACATAGTCCGCGAGGCTGCGCAGCGCGGTTTCGTCGCGCCGGGCGGCGACGAATTGGAACGTCCCGACACGGATATGGCTCGCCGCGACGCGGGTGAGGACGGCGCCCGGAAGGCCGATCTCCCGCTCCACGCGCTCGCCCGTCGCGACCGCCGCCAGGGCCCGCGTCGTCGGCACGCCAAGGGCCGCCATCGCTTCGCTGACGATATATTCCCGCAGGACCGGCCCGAGAGCCGCGCGCCCGTCCCCCCGCCGCGAATAGGGAGTGCGGCCCGCGCCCTTCAGCTGGATGTCCCGCCGCACGCCGTTGCGGTCCACCACCTCGCCGAGAAGGATGGCCCGCCCGTCTCCAAGCTGCGGAACAAAATGGCCGAACTGATGTCCGGCATAGGCCAGCGCGATGGGATCGGACGCGGAGGGAACGGCATTTCCGGAGAGCGCCGCCAGCCCCTCGGGACTGCGCAGCCAGCCGGCATCGAGCTTCAGCTCGCCGGCCAATTCGTCATTGAGGCGGATAAGCTCGGGCTGCCGTACCGCGCTCGGCACGACCGGCGCGAAGAGGGTGTCGGGAAGCGAGCGGAACGTGTTCTCGAACGCAATGGTCATGGGGACCTGCCGGGCGAATGGGATTGTCCGCAAGATGGGCATCCCGGCCCTTCAGGACAACCCGGATCAGCCCGTGCGCGGCAGGTGCCAGAGGTCGTCGAGGTGCTGGTCGGCCGCGGCGCGCGTGCGGAAGGGACCCGCATGGACGATGTTGGCATGGTCCACGAGGTAGAAACCCATGCGCGTGTAGCCGACGAATTCGGCGCGCTGCGAGTCGTCGATCAGGATGACGCTGAGTTCCGACGGTCGGGCCATGATGACTTCTCGTTGTGGCGAAGGTCGAACTTTGTCGTCCGGCAATTTAGCCGGGCACGATCCGTTTGGGAACGGGGCAGTTCCTGCGAGGCGCGCCGTGATCCACCGCGGGCGCTGTAGTTCGTTTGCGGGTTGGCACGCCCGCATGCGCGCACGGCTCGACGCAACTCGATACCGTTGGAGATACACGCACCGCCCCCTGTCGCTCGGACTCAAGGGATGAACCTCCGCCTCAAGACATTGGAAACAATCCGATTTCTCTGAGTTCGACAGGAAATTCGATCGCTTTCCGAAAAGCATGGATGGCGGCCGGCGACGCCCCGCACCCGTCTGAAATCGCCTTCTATTTGTCCTGCCTGCTCTTCCCGGCCGCGCCTAGGTTGCGGGTTCAATTTCCCGCCGGGGCCTGCACATGAGCGCCATCTCCATCAACGGTAAGACCTACCAGATCGCATCAAACCCAGACACGCCGCTGCTGTGGGTGCTGCGGGACGAACTGGGGCTGACCGGCACCAAGTTCGGCTGCGGCGTCGCGCAATGCGGCGCCTGCACCGTGCATGTGGACGGGGTCGCGGTGCGCTCCTGCCAGATGCCGGTCGGCACGGTCGGCACGCGCGCCGTGACCACCATCGAAGCCGTCGGCGACACGCCTGCGGGCGCCAAGATCCAGAAAGCCTGGCTCGATCTCGAGGTGGTCCAGTGCGGATATTGCCAGCCCGGCCAGATCATGTCGGCGACCGCTCTGCTGGCCGGCAATCCGAAGCCGGACGACGCGGCGATCGACGCCGCCATGGCCGGCAATCTGTGCCGCTGCGGGACCTATGTCCGCATTCGCGAAGGGATCAAGCATGCCGCGCAGTCCTGAGATGCAGCCCGACAGCCCCACCCTCTCGCGCCGCTCGCTTCTGCGCGGCGCCGCGGCCGTCCTGGGCGGCCTTGTGATCGGCATCGAACTGCCGGCACGGCGTGCACGCGCAGACGAGCCACAGGCTTCGGGCGCCGCCGTGAACGCCTTCGTCCATGTGCCGGCGCAGGGTCCGGTCTCGCTCATCATGCCCGCCGTGGAGATGGGCCAGGGCGTCTATACCTCGCAGGCCATGTGCATGGCCGAGGAACTGGATATCGGCCTCGATCAGGTGCAGGCGATCGCCGCCCCACCGGATCGGGAGCACTATGGGCACCCCATCTTCTATGTGCAGGCCACCGGCGGCTCCACCACCACCATGGCCTGGACCGAGCCACTGCGGAAGGCGGGCGCCACGGCGCGCGCCATGCTCGTGGCCGCCGCCGCCGAAGCCTGGAACGTCCCCGCGTCGGAGCTGACGACCGAGCGCGGGGTGATCACGCATCGCCCAACCGGCCGCACGGTACGCTACGGCGAGGTTGCCGATCGCGCCGCCGCACTGCCGCCGCCCTCCAATGTGGCTCTGAAGTCCCCGGACCAGTTCCGCCTCATCGGCACGCGCGCGAAGCGCATCGACACGCCGGACAAGGTCACGGGCAAGACGGTCTATGGCATCGACGTGATGCGGCCCGGCATGAAGTTCGCGGCGCTCATGGCCTCCCCGGTGCTCGGCGGCAAGGTCGAGCATGTGGACCAGGCGCCGGCCCTGAAGGTCACCGGCGTCCGTCAGGTCGTGGTGCTGGACGATATGGTCGCGGTCGTGGGCGACAATACGTGGGCGGCCGAACAGGGCCTGCGCGCGCTCGACATCGCCTGGGCCGCCGGCCCGAATGCCACGCTCAATCAAGCGCAGCTCTGGGCAGACACCGAGAAGGCGTCGGAAGGTCCGGGCGTCACCGTCCGCAAGGAGGGCGATGCGGCCGGCAAGCTCAAGAGCGGCACGGTGGTCGAAGCGACGTACGAACTGCCGTTTCTGGCGCACACCTCCATGGAGACGCAGAACTGCACCGTCCATGTGCATGACGGTGGCTGCGAAATCTGGGTCGGCACGCAGGTGCCGGGCTTCGCGCAGGCCGGTGCCGCGCAGGTGCTCGGCATCCCGCCCGAGAAGGTCACTGTCCACAATCACCTGATCGGCGGCGGCTTCGGCGGCCGGCTGGAAGCCGCGCCCATCGTCACCGCCACGCGCATTGCCCAGAAGGTTGACGGGCCGGTGAAGGTGATCTGGTCGCGCGAGCAGGACATCCGGCAGGACATGTTCCGGCCGCTCTATCACAACCGGCTGAAGGCGCGGGTGGAGAACGGGCGCATCACCGCCTGGCAGCATCGCGTCACCGGCCCTTCGATCCTCGCTCGCTGGCTGCCGCCCGCCTTCAAGGACGGCATCGACAGCGATGCCATCGACGGTGCGGCCGAGCCGCCCTATGCGCTCGGCGACATGCTGGTGGAATACATCCGCCATGAGAATGTCGTGCCCTTTTCCTTCTGGCGGGGCGTCGGCCCCAACAGCACGGTCTTCTCGGTGGAGAGCTTCCTCGACCGCATCGCCCGCCAGAGCAACACCGACCCGCTGACGCTGCGCCGGGGGATGCTGGAGAAGAACCAGCGTGGGCTCGCCGTGCTGAATGCCGCCGCGGCCAAGGCCGGGTGGGACAAGCCCGTTGCCGCCTCTCCGTTCGGAGAGCGCACCGGGCGCGGTCTCTCGCTCATGCACGCGTTCGGCAGCCTGCTGGCCTGCGTGGCCGAGGTGGCCGTGACCGATCGCGGCGATGTGCGGGTGACGAAAGTGGTCGTCGCCGCGGACGTGGGCCGCGTGATCAATCCCGACACGGTGGTCGCCCAGATCCAGGGCGGCGTCGTCTTCGGGATCGCGGCCGTGCTGCACAACCGCATCACCTTTGCCGCCGGTGAGGTCGAGCAGAGCAATTTCAACGACTATCGCCTGCTGAGGATCAACGAGATGCCCACCATCGAGGTCGAGCTGCTGTCCAGTCCGGAGGCGTCCGGCGGCATTGGCGAGCCGGGCACGGTGATCGTGCAGCCGGCGGTGGCGAATGCCGTCTATGCCGCAACCGGGGTCCAGCTCACGCGCATGCCGCTGGACGCCTCGCTTCTCGCCAAGTCGGTGTGATCCATGACGCGCAAGACGCTCCTCTCCCTCGCAGCGCTCGTCATCGTGGTTGGTGTCGCCGCGCTGGGCGTCATCGGCTGGATGGTGTTCCAGCCCGGCCCCTATAGCTTTGCCGGCGGGACGCCCATTCCGCTGGCCGATTACAAGGCTTCGTCCCCCACCGGCGTGCCGGCGGAACTCGCCAGCGCCGATCCGGCAACGCGCGGCGCCTACATCACCAGCATGGCGGACTGTCAGGCGTGCCATACCGCGCCGGGCGGCAAGCCGTTCGCCGGCGGGCGGGCCTTCGTCCTGCCCTTCGGCACCATCTACTCCCCCAACCTGACGCCCGATCCGGAAACCGGCATCGGCAAGTGGACGGACGCTCAGTTCCTGAACGCCGTGCATCGGGGCGTGGCGCCGGACGGCTCGCGCTATTACCCGGCGTTCCCCTATCCGTCCTACACCCTGCTGACCGATGCGGATGTGCTGGCGATCAAAGCTCACCTGTTCTCGTTGGCTCCGGTGAAGCAGGCCAACAAACCGAACACCTTCGGCTTTCCCTATAACCAGCGCTGGCTGATGGGGATCTGGGCGGCGATGTTCAATCCGAACGAGCGCTTCCGTCCGGTGCACCAGCAGTCGCCGGAATGGAACCGCGGCGCCTATCTGGTCGAGGCGGCCGGCCATTGCGCGGAATGCCACACGCCGCGCAACCTCATGCAGGCGCTGGACCAGCGGCAGAAATTCGGCGGCGCGGTGGCCGAGGGCTGGAATGCCTACAACATCTCCAGCGACAAGGTCAGCGGCGTGGGCGACTGGTCGGCGGATGAGCTTGCCGCCTATCTCTCCACCGGCCATGCGCGCGGCCGCGGCGTCGCCTCAGGACCGATGGGCGAGGCGGTCGAGCTCAGCCTGTCCCGCCTCACCAAATCGGACATCGGTGCCGTTGTAACCTATCTGCGCAGCGTGCCGCCCGTGAAGGGCGGCCTGCCTGCGCCTGCCGGGCCGGCTCCGGCCCAACCGCGGCTCGCCACCGCGAACAATCCGGTCGGCCAGCGGGTGTTCGAGGGCAATTGCGCCAGCTGCCATGCCTGGACAGGTGCCGGCGCGGCCCGGGAGGAAGCGCAGCTCACCGGCGTGCGGGCGGTCAATGATCCCAGTGGTGCCAACGTGGCCCTGATGGTGATAAACGGTTCGGGGCCTGCAACGGCGCACCGGCCCTATATGCCCGGCTTCGGAAAGGTCTATTCCGACGACGAGATCGCCGCCGTGACCAACTATGTGACCGCCCGCTTCGGCGCCAAGGCCTCCACCCTGAGCGCCGCCGACATTGCCCGGCTGCGAGCCGCGAACTGAAAACGGGGGCTCGCGCCGCGAGCCCCCACCGCCTTTCCTACCCATCGATCCGAGACCCCCCTGCGATGGAAGATCACACCCGCGGGCTGCCCCGCATTCCGGCCTCCTTCTTTGGCATTGTCCTCGGCCTCATCGGGTGGGGAAACTGCTGGCGGGCCGCGCATGAGATCTGGGGCCTGCCCTCGGCCGTCGGCGAAGCCATGATGCTCGCGGGCAGCCTGGTCTGGGCCGTGCTCATCGTCCTGTTCGCCGGCAAATGGCTGTCCGCCCGCGCGGAGGCGCTGGCGGAGGCGCGGCACGCCGTCAATTGCTGCTTCATCGGGCTTGTCGGGGTGGCGACCATGCTGGTGGCGATCGCCGCCCATCCCTATGCGGCCTCGCCCGCTCTGGCCCTGTTCCTGCTCGGCGCGGCGTTCACGCTCGCCTTCGGGCTCTGGCGCACCGGTGTCCTGTGGCAAGGCGGGCGGGACCCGGCTGCGACCACCCCGGTCCTTTATCTGCCGACCGTCGCCGGCTCCTATGTCACCGCCATCGGCTGCGCGGCCTTTGGCTTTCCGGACTGGGGGCGGTTCGCTCTGGGCGTGGGGGTCCTGAGCTGGTTCGCCATCGAATCCGTCCTGCTCCACCGCCTCTATACGTCGCCGGAAATGCCCGCGCCCTTGCGGCCCGTGCTGGGCATCCAGCTGGCCCCGCCGACGGTGGGCGCCGCCGCCTATCTGAGCGTGACGAGCGGACCGCCGGACGTCATCATCTATGGCCTGATCGGCTACGGCCTGATCCAGCTCCTGCTGCTGGCGCGGCTCCTGCCCTGGATCTTTGCCGGCGGGGTCACCGCCTCCATGTGGGGCTTCTCGTTCGGCCTGACCGCGCTCGCAACGGCCATGGTGCGGCTTGTGGGACGTGGCGATGTCGGCCCGGTGGCCACGCTCGCACCGGCTGTCTTCGCTCTGGTCTCGGCGGCGCTTACCGCCATGGTCCTGCGGACCATCTGGCTCCTGCTGGCCGGCAGGCTCCTGCCCCCGCCCGCCGTTGCGCCGAGCGTGCCTCCGGCGGCCTGACGCCGGGATTGAGCGGCCCTCACGCGCTGCGGTAGCCGCCCCGGATCCAGGCCGAGACGGCTGTCGCATAGCCGTCCGGATCGTCCTCCCAGACAAAGTGCCCGGTGTCGAGAACCGTATGGGCCGCATGGGGCAGACGCTCCACGAGGAAGTCACCATTGGCCGGCGGCACGATGGGATCATGGGCGCCGGAAATGACGAGGACTGGCGTGCGGATCGCGGGCAACAGCGCCTCCAGACGCGGCAGGTCGCGCGGATACGCCCGCACATAATCGGCCGCCTCGATCCAGCGGCGACCGAGCGAGGACTGGCGGAAGTCCTCCATGACCTCGGCCGGCGGCGTCGTGCGTGTCATGCGCGTGATGGTGCCCACCACCTGCGCGCCGCCCTCCGGCTCGCCATAGGCGCCGGGCGGGGCTTCGATCACGCCCCGTAGGCCCTTGCCGAGGCGCTCCATATTGGCGCCTCCGCTGCCGACCACCACGCTCTCGAACAGGTCCGGCCGGGCGGCTGCGGCGAACAGCAGCGCGGACGTGCCGACATCGGGACCGATGGCGTGACAGCGCGCGATGCCCAATGCCGCCGCAAGCTTCAGCACGAAATCGCCCATGGGCTGGGGAGCCATGAGGTCGGGGCGGCGCTCGGAACGGCCGAAGCCCGGCAGATCCACCGCCACGATGGGGCCAAGGCGCGTCAACGCCCCCCAGATCCCATGAAAGGCATAGATGCTCTGCGGCCACGGCGCCGTCATGAGGATCGGTAGCCCCTGCCCTTCGCTGCGCACGAGGCGCAGGGAGAGGCCGTCGATCTCGATGAATTCGGGCGAACTGGACTGGAAAATGGCGTCGGTCATGATCGCACGCTCACAATATCGGAGAGGAAGAGGCAGACAGGCACGAGCGGCCCGCACCACCGCTCAGGGGCGCGTTGCGGCATCGAGGGCCGCAAACTCCTCCTGCGACAGACGGATCGAGGCCGCCCGCACATTGTCCTCCAGATGGGAGACCTTCCCGGTTCCAGGAATCGGCAGGATCACCGGGCTGCGCTGGAGCAGCCAGGCCAGAGCGATCTGGCCGGGGCTGGCGTCATGGCCTGCGGCGACGCGATCAAGGATCGTGCCCCGTTCCGCCAGTCGCCCGGACGCGAGCGGAAACCACGGAATGAAGCCGATGGCATTGGCCTCACAGTAATCGACAACCGCCTCATTGCTGCGGTCGGCGAGATTGAAGCGGTTCTGCACGGTGGCCACGGGGAAATACGCGCGGGCAGCCTCGATCTCGCCGACGCTCGCCTCGCTCAGGCCCGCATGGCGAATGACGCCCGTGTCGATCAGGGCGCGAATGGCGGAAAACTGCTCGTCACGCGGTACGGTCGGGTCGATGCGGTGCAACTGCCACAAGTCGATGCGCGCGACACCGAGCCGATCCCGGCTCGCATGGGCCTGCCGGGTCAGATACTCCGGGTCGCCGCGCATGTCCCAGCGGCCGGGGCCCGGCCGTGTGAGGCCCGCCTTCGTGGCCACCCGCACGCCGCCGTAAGGGTGAAGCGCCTCGCGGATCAGCTCTTCCGACACATGCGGCCCGTAGGAATCCGCCGTATCGATGAAATCGATGCCGATCTCCGGCAGCCGCCTCAGCGTGGCGAGTGCTCCCGCGCGATCGGCGGGCGGGCCCCAGACGCCTTCGCCGGTGATGCGCATGGCGCCAAAGCCCAGACGATGCACCGGCATGTCGCCGCCGATGGTGAACGTTCCTGCCTTGGCAGCATCGAGAACAGTCATAAGTCACTCCGGTCACACGGGCCCGGATATAAGCTAGGTAGCGCCTTGGCGGTCCGGAACGTCAAATACGCGACCATTCCGGACATCGCCTTGAAGCAACCGGGGTTGAAGGAGCCGCTTATCAAAAAAACGTGTGCTTTTTCTTTGCAGTTTCGGCGCAATTCATGTCCCGACAAGCCTGAACTGGACAATGGCCGGGTGAAAACCATATAAGATGCAAAAAGCATTGGCTGGACGAGTGAGATGAGATCCGTTGCCTTCATCATGGAGGATGGCTTCCAGGTCATGGGCCTGGCGGCGATATCGGCGTTCGAGTTTGCAAACCTGCAACTGGGCGAACAGGCCTATTCCATCTCCATCATGTCGGAAAAGGGCGGCAGCATCCTCTCGACGCTGGGCATGAAAGTCGAGACCGCCTCCCTCGGCAGCTTTCCCGATACGCTGATGGTGCTGGGTGAATTGAGGCCGAAGCCGATTTCACCCGTCCTGCGGGACTACATTGCGGCGGCGGGACAGAATTCGCGACGGGTTGCCGGCGTTTGCACCGGAGCCTTCATCCTTGCCGAAGCGGGCCTGCTCGACGGCCGATCCGCCACCACCCACTGGGCCCATTCACGTGCCCTGCAGAGCCGGTTTCCGACGGTGCGTGTGGATGACGACCGCATTTTCATCCAGGATGGCCACATCTGGACCTCGGCCGGCATGAGCTCGGCCATCGATCTCGCCCTCGCGCTGATCGAGGACGACTATGACGCCACCCTGGCGCGGAACATCGCCCGCCGGCTCGTGGTGTATCACCGCCGACCCGGCGGCCAGTCCCAATTCTCGGCCATGCTCGAACTGGAGCCGCGGTCGGACCGCGTGAAGCGCGCCCTCATCTATGCCAAGGAAAACCTGCGCAACCCGCTGACCGTGGAAGAACTCGCCCAGGCCGCGAGCCTGAGCCCGCGGCAATTCACCCGCGTCTTCCGAGAGGAAACCGGGCAGTCTCCCGCCAAGGCCGTGGAGCGGCTGCGCCTCGAGGCCGCGAAGGTGATGCTGGAGGAAGGCCGCCACCCCATGGATATTGTAGCCCGCGACACCGGTTTTACCGACCGCGACCGGATGCGGCGCGCCTTCCTGCGCTTTTTCGGCCATCCGCCGCAGACCATGCGCCGCGTGCAGCGTCTGGGCGAGGCGGACGACGCGACCGGCGACGACGGCCTCGCGGCCGACATGCCGGGAGCCCCGCTCGTGCCCGAGCGCACGACCTGAAGCCAGCGCGATCCACGCGCGGATGGCCTGAATTGCTGCCTTCTTGACATAGGAGACAGGAAGACGCGCGCCTAGCCTGCCACCGTCGACTGCGGTCGAGCGAGGGAGGCACGCGTGTCCTTGAATTCAGAGGTATATTATCAGCCCACATCCGCCGGCCGGCTTGCCTGGCGCGAGGATGGTCCGGCCGGAGGCGTGCCGCTTGTGCTGTTCCAGCGCTTTCGGGGGACGATGGACGACTGGGATCCCGCCTTCATCGCCGCGATCAGCACGGATCGTCGGGTCATCCGCTTCGACAGCGCCGGCATCGGCCGGTCGGGCGGCACCGTTCCCGACACGGTGAACGGCATCGCCGCGGTGGCGGCGGAGTTCATCCGCAGCCTGAACCTCGAACAGGTCGATATTCTGGGCTGGTCCCTGGGCGGCGTCGTGGGGCAGCAGTTCGCGCTTGACTTCCCTTATCTGGTGCGTCGCCTCATCGTGGCCGGCTCCAGCCCGGGCCCGGTGCCGGATGGGCCGCAGCAGCACCCTCGCGTGCCGCAGATCATGACCAAGTCAGAGAACGGACCGGACGATTTCCTGTTCCTGTTCTACCCCGAGACGGAAAGCGCGGTCGCCGCAGGCCGGGCCTCGCTCGCGCGCCTTGCCGCGATCCCCGATCGCGGCCCTAAAGTGAGCGCCGCGAGCTTCATGGGGCAGGTGAAGGCGGTTTCGAGTTGGCCGGGCGTGCTGCATCGAACCAAGGAACTGCGCCTGCCCCTGCTGGTCGCCAACGGGGCGCACGACGTGATGCTGCCGGCCTATCGCTCCTACGTGCTGTCGCAGCAGGCGCCGGATGCCAAGCTTGTGCTCTATCCGGACGCCGGCCACGCCTTCCTTTTCCAGCACATCGACGACTTCGCAGCCGAGATCGAGCGGTTTCTCGACGAGTGACGGGTCGCGCAGCCCTGTTCAACAGCGGGCATGGCCGAAATCCCCGCTCATTTGGCGTTCGTGAAACTTAGGTTCCCGGCGAAGCTGCCACCCGACCCGATCAGGCCGAGACGGCCTGATCGCTGAATCAGTCTCGACCGGCATCCGCGCCTGGGGCACGTGCCGGCCGGCGTGCGATGCAGGCCGGCCGGGCGATGTCTTCCATCCCCATGAAAGGACACCGTTCCGCACGATGGCCTCCATCGAAGCGGGCCGCGTTCCAGCGCGCATGCAGGCCCGGTGTCGGTGCATCATCCCGCCTGCCAGGCCTGGCCGGGGCGTGGTGAGGCTCCGCATCGGCGAGACCGCCCGGAGCCCACATCCATGTCAACGACGGAAAATACATCCCCCGGCTCGGCTGCGGCCGGCATCCCCCACGAAGCCTCAGGCTCGCTCCTGCCGCCCGCCTTCCTGGCGCTCGGCACGTTTGCGATCGGCACCGAAGGCTTCATGATCGCCCCGCTGCTGCCGACCATCGCGGCGGACCTGAAGATGAGCATCTCCGCCACGGCGACGCTCATCGTGGTCTTCACGCTTCTTCTGGCAGTAAGCTCTCCGATCTCCACCGTCCTCACCGCGCGGCTGCGCCGACGGGACACGCTGCTGCTGGCCATGGCCATCTTCACGGCCGGCAACCTCATCGCCGCCTTTTCCTCCTCCTTCGCGACGCTCATGATGGCCCGCATCCTGATGGCGGTGGCTTCGGGTCTCTACGTACCCGGCGCCAATTCCCTCGCCGGCGTCATCGTTCCGGAGATCAAGCGGGGCCGCGCCCTCGCCATCGTCAGCGGCGGCATGACCATCGCCATCGCACTCGGCCTGCCGCTGGGCGCCGTTGTCGGGCATGCCTTCGGCTGGCGCGCAACCTTTCTCGCCGTGGCCGCCATGGGGCTCACCGCCATCATCGGCATTCTGCTCGGTGTGCGGTCGGATGCGGGCGCCGGTGTTGCCGTTGCAAGCCTCTCGCAGCGCCTCAGGGTGGTGCGGCAGACTTCGATCCTGCGGCTCCTGGGCATCAGCCTGTTCTGGGCGATGGGCGCCTACACGGCCTATCCCTATATTGCGCCCTATCTGACCGCCGTGCTCGATTTCGGCCCCACCGGCATCAGCGCCACCGTGTCCATGTGGGGCATCGCGGCAGCGCTCGGCGTCTCCGTCGGCGGCACGCTGAACGATCGCCTCGGATCAGACCGCGTGGTGCTGGGATCGCTGATCGCGCTCGCAGCGGCCTTCGCCGTGATGGCCCTGTCGGTGCTCCTCTCGCCCGCGCAGGCCCTGCTGCCCGTGCTGGCGGCCATCGCTTTGTGGGGCTTCAGCGTCTGGTCGCTGTTTCCGGCCCAGATGGCCCGACTGATCGCGGCCGGCCCGGCCTCCGAAGCCTCGGTGGCGCTCGCACTCAACACCTCCACCATGTATCTCGGCTTCTCCATCGGTTCCGCCATGGGCGCCGGCATCATCGGAGTCGGCGTGGTCTGGCCCATCGGCGCGGTGGCTGCCCTGACCGAAGTCGTGGCCATCGCCCTCGATCGCTACCGCACCTCCCAAGTGGCGTCCTGAGCGCATCCGCCGGCGATGTAACACGGCCCTAAACGTCGAAGGCGCCGCGGCATTCCTGCCGCGGCGCCTTGCTCGTTACGAACCCGAGGGTCCCGATCAGTTCAGGCGGATGTCCGAGAGATCGATGGAAACCACCAGCGGCTCCGGCAGAGACGTACCGTCCGCCTGGCGGGGGAAAATGCGCCGCTGCGTCGGAAACTTCAGGCCCTGAACCTCCACGTAGCCGCCGATATAATGGGCGCCTGGCGTGTTGCCGGCGATCTCCACATCGTAATCGTGGCGCTTCAGAAGGCCCGCATCATCCACATAGAGCGTCTGCACTGTGCTGTGGGTCGCGATATCGCGCGGGAACGTCACCTCAAGCTTCTGCCAGACCTCGCCCTTCTCCTCCCACGGCCCCAGGGACCTGCTGACGACGCCGGGCGCCGCGAGCAGGAAAGGCATGTTCAGATAGGTCCACATGGCGATGCCGGCGAAATAGGCCAGCTGCGGCTCGGTCCACGGCGTCTCGAGGGTATGGCCCGCGAAGGACGCACGCGGCTCGGCCAACTGCTTGAGGAGCGTTCCAGCGGCATCGCGGATCTCCACCTTCCCCGGCTCGAAACGGGTCACGTTCCCGTCCGGCCCGAAAGGCGCGTGCGAGGCCCATTCCGTCCCGAGGCCGACGGTGACATTCGTTTCGTCGAGGGTTCCGGCGTGGCCCTTCAGCGGCCACAGGACGCCGCCCTGGCGCAGATGAGCGCTCAGCTGGGTGAAGGTACGCCACCGGTCGAGCCCGCCATGGGCGGCGATGATCTTTTGAGCCAGCGGATCCATAAGCCTATCCTCTCAGTTCTTGTCTGGCATCAGGCGTCAAGGAACGTCTTGACGTGGGATACGAATGTTTCGGGATACTGAAACAGGGCGCCGTGGGCGGAATCGGGGTAGAGAATGAGCGTCGCGCTGCTCATGTTCTTGAACATCTCGTAGGCATTGATGGACGGAAACATGGTGTCGTCGCTGCCATGAACGATGAGCGTCGGCTGCCGGATCGCCCGGAGCGTTGCGTGCCCGTCCGCTTCCGCGCACCAGCGGATGATCGCCTGGGCCTGAGGCGTGCTGACCGCCTCGCCGCGGTCGGGATCGCGATCCGCTTGCCGCAGCATCGCGCGGTCGACGAAGGCAGCACCGGCGGCCTGGCTGGCGTCGGACGGCGTGAAGAACAGCGGCAGCCGCACATCGCGGGCGTTGCGGGCGAAGGCCTCTTCGACCACCTGAAGCAGATGCTCCTCGCCTCCCCGCGGGGCGGTGCCGGCAAGGATGATGCGACGAACCTTCACGGCGTTACGCCCAGCCATGACCTGCGCCAGAAACCCGCCGAGCGAGAAGCCAAGGAGCTCCACCTCCTTCAGGCCCAGCGCAGCGATGAAGGCTTCCGCGTCCGCCGCCTGCTGCTCCACCGTATCCGGCGTCTCGCCAGAGGATGACCCGACGCCCGTATTATCGAACGCGATCACCGGCCGGTCCTGCGCCAGGGCATTGACCACCGCCGGGTCCCACGCATCCATGGTGCCGGTGAAATGCTGGAGCAGCACGAGGGGCACCCCGCTGTCCGGTCCCAGCCGCCGATAGGCAAAGCGGATTCCGGCCGCTTCCACATACAGCGTCGGCGCGAGTTCAAGGCTTTTGGACATGCGTCATCCTTCCCCATTCCACATGAGGTCAATTGCCAGTCGCGTTCGGAGACGGCAGCGCTCCGGCGGGGCGCCGCCGTCCGGTGATCAGCCCTTCACGAAGGCGAGGAGATCGGGATTGAGCACATCGGCATGGGTGGTGAGCATGCCGTGCGGATAGCCCTTGTAGAGCTTCAGCGTGCCGTGCTTCAGCAGCTTGACCGCCTTCACCGCGGCGTCCTGATAGGGCACCACCTGGTCGTCATCGCCGTGCATGACCAGCGTCGGCACGGTGATGGTCTTCAGATCCTCGGTCTGGTCGGTCTCGGAGAAGGCCTTGATGCCATCGTAATGGGCCTTGGCGGAGCCCATCATGCCCTGCCGCCACCAGTTCTGGATGGCGCCGGGAATGGGCGTCACGCCGGGACGATTGAAGCCGTAGAAGGGGCCGGTGGGAACGTCGAGGAAGAACTGCGAGCGGTTTGCGGCGAGCGCGGCGCGGAAGCCGTCGAACACCTCGATGGGCGTCCCTTCCGGATTGGCCGGCGTCTTCAGCATCAGCGGGGGGAATGGCGGCCACGAGAACGGCCTTGGCGACGCGCCCCTGCGGCTGGCCGAACTTGGCCACATAGCGCGCGACCTCACCACCGCCCGTGGAATGGCCGATGTGGACGGCGTTGCGCAGGTCCAGCGCCTCGGCGACAGCGGAGGCATCGGCGGCATAATGATCGAGGTCATGCCCTTCGCTGACCTGCGAGGAACGGCCATGGCCGCGCCGGTCGTGGGCGATGACGCGGTAGCGCTGGTTCACGAAGAACAGCATCTGGGCGTCCCAATCGTCCGAGGACAGGGGCCAGCCGTGATGAAAAACGATGGGCTGCGCGGTCTTCGGACCCCAGTCCTTATAGAAGATCTCGACGCCGTCCTTGGTCGTGACGTAAGCGGAAGTCATGGTTTCTGTTCCTTTCGGATTTGTCGTCTCGGGTGGAGTTGCAGCATCAGCACCGATGGGGAGCAGCGCCATGGCGGAAATACTCGCCGCTCCCGCCAGGAATGCCCGGCGGCTGTGTTCGTGATCTGTGAGGGTCATCGGAATGCACCCGTGATATTTAGGTGCGC
The DNA here is from genome assembly GCF_004364705.1 of Azorhizobium sp. AG788. Lineage (NCBI taxonomy): Bacteria > Pseudomonadati > Pseudomonadota > Alphaproteobacteria > Hyphomicrobiales > Xanthobacteraceae > Azorhizobium > Azorhizobium sp. AG788. The sequence goes on along the minus strand of NZ_SOBM01000011.1, from coordinate 113,223 downwards.
CTATGAATACAGGACTCCCCGGCAACGTCTCGGACATAGACACGCAAGATCGGGACATGACCGGGCGCGTCATCGCCGGACGCCAGCGGGCCTCGGCCCCTCGCCGGGCAGGTGCATGTGCGCTCAGCATTTTGTTGACTAGGAAACATTCTTCATCTAGTTTCCTAGTCAACAAAGAGGATGCGATGCTGGAAGCTGCGCCGGTTGCCGATCTAACGTCACACCTCGGCTATTGGCTCCGCCTGGTGTCCAATCACGTCTCCCATGCCTTCGCCCGGAAGCTGGAAGCGGAGGGTGTGACGGTGGCGGAATGGGTGCTGCTGCGGGAGCTGTATGGCGTGCCCTCCCTTGGGCCCAGCCGCCTTGCGGACACGATGGGCCTCACCCGCGGCGCCGTCAGCAAACTCGCGGATCGGCTGATCCGCAAGCGGCTCGTCGTCCGCGAGGATCGCGCGGATGACGCCCGCGCACATCTGCTCGCCCTCACCCCCGCCGGCCGGGACCTGGTGCCGCGGCTCGCGGCCCATGCCGATACCAACGATGCTGCCTTCTTCGGGCATCTGACGCGCGAGGAGCGTGCTGCGCTGGAGGGTTTGCTCAAGACCATCGCCCTCAAGCGCGGGCTGAAGGCGATGCCACTGGCATAAGCCGCTTTCACCCATCACTCGAAGACACGAAAGGCCTTCGGCATGAACGCGGAACAGACGACGTGCGCCCGTGCGTGCCTGGAGGCCGCCGAGACCGATGCCATGGCCTTCCCGGACATCGTCGGCAAGCTCATTGGCGCCGGCTTCGAAAGCTACGCGATCGATTTCCGCCGCGGCTCGGCGCTCTATTATCTGCCCTCCGGCGAGAGCATCGAACTTGCCATCGCCACCGAGCCGACGCCTGTTGAGGAGCATTTCAATACGGCGGACCTGCTGGAGGCCATCAGGGAGGCCCAGTCCCGCGCGCCGGGCTACAGCTACAAGGGCTTCTGCCGGAAAGCGAAGGCCGCCGGCTGTGCCGGCTACCTCGTCTCGTTCAGCGGCCGGCGCGCGGTCTATTTCGGCCGCACGGGCGAGACCCACGTGGAGCTGTTTCCGCAGTGAGACACGGGCGGCGATGGTGGAGGCGATGGTCTCTGAACTGATGCTGAGCGCCCACGCCTCTACCTGGTCCACCTCCACCATGATCCCGCGCTGCGGCTCGCCCGCCGTCATGTTGACGTCGCGTGTCCGGCCGTCGGCATCGACCCGCGCGGCGATCTCGCGCACCTTCGCATCGTCCGGCCCGGTGACGCGGACCTTGAGCGGCCAGCCCACCGGTGGCCCCAGCTCCAGCGGCGAGACGCGGGTGGTGATGTCGGAAAAGTCGCGGGGGAATGCCTGCTCCACGCGGGCCCGGACCGCGTCGCGCTCGGGCCTGATGCGCCATGGTTGCGAACACAAGCCATGTGCCGATGAGGGGCGATGCCATCCAGAGCCTGCCGCGCCACAGGCGGACGGCCAGGATCAGGATTTCGAGGCCTCCGGCACCGGCGACCGTGCCGCCCTCGGCGCCGGCCGAGACCAGAGGCGGACCGCGACCGCGTTGGTGGCCGCATAGAGGGCAAGACCCGAGGCAAGGGCGAGATAGAGACCGCCGGTTCCGAAAGCCTGCATGGCCAGGCGGCCGAGCCCCACCGTGACGGCGACGCGCAGGATGGCGGCGATGAGCGGAATGCCGATGCGGCCCGCCCCCTGCGAGGCGAAATAGAGCGCGAAGCCGGCACCGAAGAAGCCGTAAGCTGGCCCCACAGCCCGAAGATAGGCCGCGCCGCCTGCGACGATATCCGGCTCGGTGGAGAACAGGCGGATCCAGGGCTCAGGCGCAAGGGCCGCGCCAAGGCCGATGGCCTCGGTGATGAGAGCCGCCATGCCGGCAGCGATCCAGGCCACCTGCCCGGCACGCCGGCGATTGCCCGCGCCCATGCTCGCGCCCGCCATGGCCGCGGCCGGGGCGCCGATACCGAAGACGAGCGGCACCAGCAGATATTCCAGCCGCACGCCGGCGCCATAGCCCGCCACGAGGGCCGGGTTCACCGCGCTGACCAGCGAGAGCGTCGCTGCCACCGTGACATTGGTCGAGAAGGCATTGACGGTGGAGGCCGCACCGATGCGCAGGATGTCGAGCGCAGGCCCCACGGACAGGCTGGGCGGCAGTGCCGAGGGCTTCAGCACGCCTTGCCCAGACCAGATGTACCAGCCGAGGATCACGGCGCCCGCCACATAATAGCCGAGCACCGCCACGGCGCCGCCCGCAACGCCGAGCTGGGGAAAGGGGCCGACCCCGAAGATGAGCATCGGCGACAGCGGGATGAGGACCAGTGCCCCACCGACGATCACCAGCGCGGGCACCAGCATGTTGCCGGTGCCCCGGATCATCGCCGCGAAGGTGTTGAAGAGCCAGAGTGGCACCGCACCAACAAAAACGATGCCGGAATAGGTGAGCGCGGCCGCAAGGCCGCCGTCCGTTCCCCCCATGACCGCGTAGAGCCAGGGACCACCCAGGATCACGCCGACCGTGGTGGCGCCGCTGAGCCCGAGGGTGAGCAGGACGCTCGTCCAGACCACCTGGTTCACACGCCGCCGGTCATCGGCACCGAGGGCGCGGGCCACCGCCGAGAGCACCGCCCCGCCCACCGCGCCGGCCGAGACCATCTGGAGCAGCATCAGGACGGGGAAGACCAACGACATGCCGGCGAGGGCATCGGCGCCGAGCTTGGCGACGAAATAGGTCTCGATCAATCCCACAGCCGCCTGCGCGGCCATGACGAGGACATTGGGCCAGGCCAGACGCAGGATGGTGCGGCCGGGAGGAGCCTCCAGCAAAAGGCGGGTGCGCGCATCCATGACAGGCTCCTCCCGTTTCGCTCAGAGCGCGCCGGCGTCGGCACCCGCCCGGTAACGGGGCGCCACGGCGGAACTGGAGAGGTGCGGCAGCATCGCCTGCCGCGCGGTCTCATAGGCCTGCCACTCGGCCCCGTCCTGAAGCGAGGGAATGCTGGCGAACTCACCCCGCTCAAAGCCCAGAAGGGCCGCGTCCACGAGGTTCTCCGCGGTCATCACCCATTCGGTGGGCAGATGGCTCACCGGCACGCCGGCCGTGTCCCAGAAATCGGTGGCCGTGGCGCCGGGCAGCACCACCTGCACCTGAACGCCCTTGGGCGAGAGTTCCTTGTGCAGGGACTGGCTGAAGGCCAGCACGAAGGCCTTCGTGCCCCCGTAGACGCCGTTCAGGATTTCCGGACCGATGGCCACGATGGACGCGATATTGATGATGGCACCCGCGCCCCGCGCCGCGAAGCCCGGCGCGGCCGCATAGGAGAGGCGCATGACGGCGGTGACATTGACGTCCACCATCTCCTCCATGCGGTCCACGTCCGATTGCAGCAGTTCGCCCGCACCACCGAAGCCGGCATTGTTGACGAGCAGCGAGACGCTCGTGTCGTTCCGCAGCAGGCCTTCCACCTGCCGCAGCCCCGCCTTGTCCGTGAGATTCGCGCTGAGGGTGCGCACGGCGACGCCATGTCGGGCACGCAGCGCCTCGGCCTGCTTTTCCAGCCGCTCCGCATTGCGGGCAACGATCACGAGATCATAGCCGCGCCGGGCGAGGCGGTCCGCATAGATGGCTCCGATTCCGGAGGAGGCGCCGGTCACGACGGCAGTTCCCTTGGTGCTCATGGTCTGCTCCTTTGAATGGCCGCCGGGGTCCGGCGGGCGTGCGATGGGTCAAGCCGGCCCTGCCGCGTGCTCAGGTGTGCACGCGGTGAGGCCTTCGTTTCGATGTGGTCCGGATGGGCGGCGGTTCAGGTGCTACAGGAGGCGGGCGATCTCGGTGTCCTTGCGGACGGCGTCCAGCACTTCGGCCCGAAGACCGGAGCCGGTCCCGACCGCGCGGGAGATGACGACGGCGCCCACGAGGGTCGCAAGCAGCCGCACGGCCTCGGCGCGGTGGTCCTCACGCGGGCCGCCCAGCGCCGCAGCAATGCCCTCAACAACCCGCTGGATGCCGGTGTTGAAGACCTCCGAAACGGAGCCGCCCACATGGCCAGCCTCGCTGCCGACGGAGGCGATCGGGCACCCCATGCCGGGACGATCAAGATGCGACTGCGAGAGATACATCTCGATGTACCTGCGAATGAGGCCGGTGCCCGAGACGTCCCCCTGCGGCGTGAGGGGGGCCGTCCGGTCCGTGAACGCTTCAGCCATGGCCTCGGCGATCAGGGCTTCCTTGGAGGGGAAGTGCCGGTAGAAGCCGCCATGTGTCATGCCGGCGGCCTGCATGATGTCGGCAACGCTGACGCCATCGAAGCCTTTCTCGCGATAGAGCCGGCTGGCTTCCTTGAGGATCCGCTTGCGGCTCTCGGCTGTGTCTTCCCTGCTCTTGCGCATGGTGCCCTCTCCACGACGTCGAATTTAGATGACATTCATCATCTTTTAGTACGACAAAAAGGCGGAGATTTCAGCCGCCGTTCCGCCGACCGCGAGGGGGACATGGGCTTGGCAAGCCTTGGCGACGACATGTTCCGCCCGCCATTGAGAGAGCAGCCAGAACGCAGAAGCCTCCCTCCCCGGCTCTGGAAAGGAAGGCTTTCGTTGTGAGAATGGGCAGATGACCACGGCCGCGGGGGATGCCGAGCCAGGGGAATGGGCCGCTCAGCCGACGGCGGTGCGTTTCTTCTTTTCCGGATCGTCAAAGGGCAGCGTGTGGGCGATGGCCTTGGCGGAGAGCGACTTGCCCCGCACCTCAAGCGGCGTGCCCTGAACCGCCTTGTCCACGTCGAGGCGGGCGATGGCCATGGATTTGCCCGTGAGCGTCGAATAGCAGGGGCAGGTGATGACGCCGACCTTCTTGCCGTCCGCCCACACCTCGTCGCCGAGATCGGCCGGGCCGTCAGCCTCGATCAGCATCCCGAAGATCTTGAAACGTTCCTTGCCCTTCAGCCGATAATGCTCTTCGGCTCCGCGAAAGCCGGTCTTGCCGGGGCTGACGGTGAAATCGAGGCCGAGTTCCCACAGTGTGTCGCCCGGCGGCTGGTCCGCGAAGGGATACATCTGCGAATTGTCATAAGGGTAGAACAGCAGGTAGCTTTCCACGCGCAGCATATCGAGCACGCTGAAGCAGCAGGGGATGATGCCCATCTCCGCCCCTTCCGCGACGATGGTGTCCCAGACCTTCGCCGCATCCTGCCCCCGCACGAAGATCTCATAGCCGCGCTCGCCCGTATAGCCGGTGCGCGAGATCATCACCGGCACGCCGAAGAGCGTCGTCTGCATGTGATGGAAATATTTCAGGTCGCGGATGCCGGGGACATATTTGGCGAGGAAGTCCACCGCGAGCGGGCCTTGCAGGGAAATATCCTGCAGATCGTCGTCGAACAGCACGGCGCAATTGCGCCCCATGGCCTGCTTCACCACCTCCTCATGGCCCGAACCCGAGCCGTGGACCAGCATCCAGGCATTGGGGCCGGTGCGGTAAATGATGCAGTCATCGGTGAAGAGGCCGCGATCGTTCAGCATGCAGGCATAGACCGAGCGACCGGGCGTGATCTTCGAGACATCGCGGGTGGTGATGTAATCCAGCACGGCCAAGGCATGTGGGCCGACCATATGGATCTTCTTGAGACCCGACACGTCCATGAGCCCCGCCTTGGTGCGGATGGCCACGTGCTCGGCCGCCATGTCCTTGTCATAGGTCCAGGCGGTGGGCATGCCGCTCCAGTCTTCGAGCTTCGAGCCGAGAGCCCAGTGGCGATCCGCAAGGACCGCAGTACGCCAGCTGACCGTCATCGTTGTTCCCCTGTTCTGTCAAAGGTTTGTGGCGCGTGAAATGGCGTTTGGACTGTCATGGCCGGGCTTGTCCGGGCATGACTTGGAGGTGGCGTGTCCGTCAGCCCATGCGCTCGGAGGCGTAGGAGCCGGGCGAGGCCGGGAAGACCACGGTGCGGTTGCCATTGATGAAGATGCGGTGGTGGATGTGCGCGTGGATGGCGCGGGCCAGCACCTGGCTCTCCACGTCGCGGCCGATGCTCACGTAATCGTCCGGGCTCTGGGCGTGGGTGATTCGGGCGATGTCCTGCTCGATGATCGGCCCTTCATCAAGATCGCTGGTGACGTAATGGGCGGTGGCGCCGATGAGCTTCACGCCGCGCTCATAGGCCTGCTTGTAGGGATTGGCGCCCTTGAAGCTCGGCAGGAAGGAGTGGTGGATATTGATGATCCGCCCGGACATCTTCCGGCACAGCGCATCGGAGAGCACCTGCATGTAGCGGGCAAGCACGACGAGCTCGGTGCCGGTCTGCTCGACGATGGCGAGGAGCTGGGCTTCCGCCTCCGCCTTGTTCTCCTTGGTCACCTTGATGCAGTGGAAGGGAATGTCATGGTTCACCACCACTTTCTGATAGTCGAAATGGTTGGAGACCACGCCCACGATGTCGATGGGCAGCGCGCCGATCTTCCAGCGGTACAGCAGATCGTTGAGGCAGTGGCCGAAGCGCGAGACCATCAGCAGCACCTTCATGCGCCGGCTCGCGTTGTGGAGCTGGTAGTCGATGCCCATCTCGCCGGCGATCGGCGCGAAAGCGGCGTCCAGTTCCTCCTGGCCGATGCCCTCCTCCGAGCGGAAGCGGATGCGCATGAAGAAGCGGCCCGTGTCCGCATCATCGAACTGGGAGGAGTCCGTGATGTTGCAGCCGGCAGTGGCAAGAAAGCCCGAGATGGCGGCGACGATGCCCCTGCGGGTGGTGCAGGAGACGGTGAGCACGTAGCTGGCCGCGTCGGCGGCGCCGTGGTCCTCAAACCTGCCGGCAGCTTTGAAGGTGGTTTCCTGGAGCATGGCTGTTTCCTTCGATCTGTGGCGCGCTCAGGCGCGCACGCGCTTCTTTTCGGGGTCGTAGAAGGGGAAGGGCACGACGGTTGCGGCGAGGCGCTTCTGGTGGCCATCGAGGCGGCCGATCTCCAGCGGCACGCCGGGCGCCGCATGGGCGACATCGACGCGGGCGAGCGCGATGGTCCGGGCCAGCAGCGGCGAGCGGGTGGCGCTGGTGACGAGGCCGACCTGCGCCCGGCCGATGAAGAGGGGATCGCCGTGCGCGGGGATTTCCCCGCCCTGCACCTCAAGGCCCACCAGCTTTTGCGCGGGATGCTCCCGGCGGCGCTGGAGCGCGGCCTTGCCGATATAATCCTCTTCCTTTTTCGTCGGCACGGTGAAGCCGATGCCCGCTTCGAACGGATCCGTGGTGCTGTCGAAATCGTGCCCGCCGAAGACGAGGCCCGCCTCGATGCGCACCATGTCCAGTGCCTCGAAGCCGAAGGCGCGGATGCCGAATTCGGCGCCCGCCTCCATCAGTGCATCCCACACCTGCGGGGCATCCTTGGGATGGCAGAAGACCTCGTAGCCGAGCTCGCCGGTATAACCGGTGCGGGAGACGAGGACGGGGATGCCGTCATAGCCGCCGATACGTCCGATGGTGAGGCGGAAGAGCCCGAGTTCATCGAGCGTCGGCCGGCCGGGTGCCGTCCAGAGGATCTTGCGCAAGGTCTCGCGCGAGCGCGGGCCTTGGAGGGCCACGTTGTGGATCTCGCCGCTCGCGGTCTTGAGGCTCACGCGGCCGCCGAATTTCGCGGCCTGTTCCTCGATCCAGAGCAGGCTCGCATCATCCCCGCCGATCCAGCGGAAATTGTTGTCGCCGAGGCGGAAGAGCGTGCCGTCGTCCACCATGCCGCCGTGCGCGTAGCAGAGCGGCGTGTAGAAGATCTGGCCCACGGAAAGCTTGCGGATGTCGCGGGGCAAGAGGCCTTGCAGGAAGGTCTCTGCATCCGGCCCCACGATCTCCAGCTTGCGCAGGGCCGAGAGGTCCATGAGCACCACCGCCTCGCGGCAGGCCCAATATTCGGCGATGGCGCCGGTCGAGGCGAAATGCTGGGGCACCCAGAAGCCGCGATAATCCGTGAAGGCGCGGGTCAGTTCCGAGGTGCGCGGGTGGAACCCGGACTCCTGGGTGAAGCGGGTCGGTGTGTCGGGGGTCATGCGGGTGCCGATCGCACGCTTGAAGGGCACGTCCTTGGGATAGACGCGCACCTGGATTTCGGAGAGTTGCCAGCCGTTGGAGGCATCGATGTCAGAGGGGCAGGCGGAGGCGCCGCAGACGAGATCGCTCAGCGCCCGCAGCAGCACATAATCGCCCGGCCGGGACCAGGGCTCGTCGGACCAGATGATGTTATTGGCGGCGACATTGGTGTTGTAGAAGAAGTTGATGGCCGGCCAGCCGCGATATTGCCCGACGCCATAATCCCGCATGGCGCCATTGAAATTGTCCGAGCAGTTCACATGCCCGAAATAGCCCATGTCTTCATAATAGCGGGCGGTGCAGGCGAGGTTGAACGTATCATGCCGCCCCACCGTGTCCTGCACGACTTCCACCAGCGCGTTGCGGTCCTGATCGAAGAACTTGGAATAGAGGCCAGGGCGCGGATAGGCGGCCCCATTCATGGTGCGGGTGGTGGTGGCGTCGAGGCCGAGGATGCGGCCCCTGTCCAGCGCCCTGCGACCGAAGGCGATGAAGTCGGAGCATTGTCTGCCTTCGATGTCGATGATCTGGATCGTCTCGCCCTCGAAGACTTCAAAGCTGATGGCGGAGGCGACATTGATCCGCAGATCAAGGCGCGGTTCCGCCAGCGGTTCCGGCAGGCGGGCATCGGCCCCGCGGCGCAGCACGGCGCGGGCGAGGAAGACGAGGAGATCGGTGGCCGGGTTCTGCTCCCACACCAGCATGGCCTCCGCCGGTGCGGCCACGATGACGTGGAGCATCTGTTCGGCCACCAGCAGCACGGACTGCCCCGCCACCGCGTCCGGCCCGAACAGGCGGGCCGCATGGCCCGCCGCCGGGTCGATCTGCCGACGGAACAGGCCGAAGCGCACGCGCTCGGCGTCCGGCGCGCCGGAAGCGAGGATGCGCAGCAGCCCCTCAGCCCGCCCCTGCCCTGCCAGCCCCAGAGCCTCAGTGGCGGGTCGGCCGGCGGCATCGAAGGCGAGCAGTTCTACCGGCTGCCCGCCTTCCATCTGGGCGATCTCGATCCGATCGCCCGGCTCAAGGGTGAAGACCTGCGCCCCACCGCCCGCCACCACATAGCGCTCCACACCCGGCGCCAGCGCGGGCCGGCTCCGGGGCGGTGCGCCCGTCGTGAAGACGGGCGCCGCCGCCTGAGCCATGGACAGACCCGCGCTGTTCATTCCGCGGCCTGGCTGGGCAGGGTGGCGAGGAAGGCTTCCAGGCTGTCGTCCAGCGCCTGCATCCATGGCGTATGGTGCTTGGGCGCCAGCGTGCCGGTGAGGGTCGAGCGGTGGCTGCGGTCGCGATAGGTGAGGATGTTCTCGATCTTGTGGTGCTCCCACTCCTTGAACATGCGGGCCACCTCGTCCACGTCGAGGCGCGGATAGTCGGTGGCGAGGATCAGTTCGCGCACATATTCGGTCTGGAAGTCGATCATCTGCGAGGCGTCTTCGAGCGCCTCTTCCTTGGCCACCCAGCCCTTGATGTCGGCCTCCATGGCGGCGACATCGGGCAGCGGAATGCGGCCGAGGACGACGTCGCGGGCGTACCAGGCCTGCGCGTCAAACATGTTGAAGGTGAAGAACTGATCCTGCGCGCCGATATACATAAAGCGCGGGTTGGGCACCCAGAAGATGCCTTTGTAGAGCCCTTCCGGATAGAGGCGGTTGCGCGACTTGAGGCGCAGATCATCGTCGAGGAAGGGGTAATGGTGCAGATAGCCCGTGCAGAGCACGATGGCATCCACCTCCTTGCGCGTCCCGTCCTTGAAGTGGGCGACCTTTCCGACCACCTTCTCCAGCAGAGGCACCTCGGAGAAGCCTTCCGGCCAGTCGAAGCCCATGGCCTTGGTGCGATAGCTGAAGGTGACGGACTTCGCGCCATACTTCATGCACTGGATGCCGATGTCCTCGGACGAATAGCTGGCGCCGATCAGCAGCACATTCTTGCCCGCGAACTCGTCCGCCGAGCGGAAATCGTGGGCATGCAGAACGCGGCCCGGAAAGGCCTCCACGCCCTCGAAATAGGGCACGTTGGGGGTGGAGAAATGGCCGGTGGCGCAGACCACATAATCGAAGGCGGAGGTCTCCAGCACGTCGGCTTTCAGATCCTTCACCGTGACGAGGAATTTCTCCGTTCCCGCGTCATAGGTTACGTGGCGGACCGCATGGTTGAGCTTGATATAGCCGCGCACATTGCTCTTCTCGATGCGGCCCTTGATGTAATCATGCAGCACCGCGCGCGGCGGGAAGGAGGGAATCGGCCGTCCGAAATGCTCCTCGAATGAATAATCGGCGAATTCCAGGCATTCCTTCGGCCCGTTGGACCACAGATAGCGATACATGCTGGCATGAACCGGCTCACCGAATTCATCGAGGCCGGTGCGCCAGTTGTAGTTCCACATGCCGCCGCAGTCGCTCTGCTTCTCATAGCAGACGATTTCCGGAATCTCGGCTCCCTTCCGGCGGGCGCTCTCGAATGCGCGGAGCACAGCGAGACCGCTGGGGCCGCCGCCCAGAATGGCAATGCGCTTGGACATGGTGGTTTCCCCTCTTTCCTGATTGAAGGCATGGGTTCCCGTTCGCCGGACGGAGCGGTCCGGCGCTGGGGCGATGGTTCGTGCGGGTGCGCCGCGGACGGCCCCTAAGGTTTATTCGGGGCCGAAGCCGGGGGATGTCGGCGCGCCATTGTCGCGTTCGGCGAGCCAGCCGATGGTGGTGTCGATGTAGCGGGTAAGGCCCTTATAGGCGGCGATTTCCGGCGGCAGGGTCTTCAGCACGCGATGCAGGCGCCGCCGCCATTTCGGCACGGTGGCGATCTCCGACAGCTTGATGAGATAGCCGCGAATGGAGAAGACGATGGCGTTGGAGCGTGGCAGCCGCCACAGCGCCTGCAACTCCACCCGCAGATGCACCTTGTCGCCCACATTTTCCTGCGTCACGGTGGTGCGGTCGGCACCCCACAGCGGATAGGTTTCGGGCGCCGTGTCGAGGCGCGGATTGATGGTCATCGTCCAGTTGAGCCGCCGCACCGGGCGGCCCATGGGCAACGCCAGCAGGAACTTCTGCGCCCGCTCGAAGATGCCCATCTCATGGGCCAGCGGCACCGGCGCGTGCCATTCCTTGAAACTCATGCCGATGTCGAAATCGAGCGACCAGTCGGCCTGCGACGTGACCATGCCGGAATCGACGAACAGATCGCCATTGCGCTGATCCAGGAGACAGAAATCGCCCTGCACCTGCCGGGTGATGTATTCCATCGGCCGCTGCGGCAGGGTGGCCACGTCACCGAAGATGAAGCGCTGCTCGATGCCGAGCGGCTTGTTGATCCAGTGCCAGCGGTTCCCGTCCCGCGTCAGCGAGAACAGCTCCGGATAGCTTTCCGACAGCGAGACCATGAGCAGCTCGAGGAGATCCCACTCTGCGGTCAGCATGTGCGGCAGGGACTGGCAGCGGAGCGGGTCTTCGCGCAGCGTCAGCGCCCGGTCGCGCATGTCGGCGACATAATGCTCGTCGATGTCGATTGGGAATTCATAGACCGAGCCCTTCGGGCCGGGCGCATGCGGCTCGATGTTCACCGAATACATGTACCGGTCTTCGTTGAACGGGAAGGGAAAGCGCAGGATCGCCCCGGGGCTGTTGGCGAAGCGGTAGTCGCCCCGGAAGCTCTCGTCCTTGAACACGATGGTCATCGGCAACTCCTCGGGCTGGCCCGAACGCCCGCGCAGGGGCAGGCACGGATTGGAAGTCAGAGGTCGAGCACCAGTCGCTCGCCGGCGATGCGCGAGATGCAGATCATGAATTTGCGCCCCTCCGCCCTCTCTTCGGGCGACAGGAAATGGTCGTGATGTTCGAGCGCGCCATCACAGGCCAGAACGCCCGTCTCGCACTGGCCGCACGCCCCACCCCGGCAGAGATTGGGGGCGGACAGGCCGGCCGCCTCCATGGCCTCCAGAACGCTCTGGTGCGAACCGACCTCGATGCGCTGGCCGCTGCGCGCGAGTTCCAGCAGGAACGGCTTGCCGGGCGGCGGCGCGGCGAAGCGCTCGCTGTGCACGTTCTCGTCCGGCCATCCCGCCTCGCGGGCCTGAAGCAGCACGTCGTCGATCAGGCGTGTGGGTCCGCAAACATAGAGGTGCGTGCCCAGCGGTTGACCGTCCAGCAGATCGGGCAGCGGGATGCGGGTGCCATGGGAGCTGACATAGGTGCGCACCCGGTGGGCACCGTAGCGCTCCGCCACCATCTCCCGCGCGGCGCCGGTGTCCGGGCTGCGCATGGCATAATGCAGCTCGAACGTGCCGCCCTCCATGGCCAGTTGCTGCATCATGGAGAGGAAAGGCGTGATGCCGATGCCGCCGGCGATGAAGAGATGCTTGCGGGCCCGACGGTCCATGCCGAAGAGGTTCACGGGCCAGGAGATTTCGAGTTCGTCGCCCACCTCCAGTCCCTCATGCACGAAGCCGGAGCCGCCGCGCGAGGTGGCGGATTTCTGCACGCAGATCTCATAGCCCGACCCGTCGGTTGGGCAACTCGTCAGGGAATAGGGATTGCGAAGGACGCCGCGCGGCGTCGGCAGGCTGACCACCACATGGGCGCCGCCAGAGAACAGCGGCAGCGGCGCGCCGGTTGTCGCGACGAAGCGGACGCGGCGGATGTCGGGGGTGAGCAGTTCCGTTTCCGCCACGCGGACGGACAGGGTGGGCGCGCCGCTCATGGATAGAGCTCCTCGACAGCGGGGCGATCGCCGGGCACTTCGGCATCGATGCACACGCCCTGAAAGGCGCCGAGACGGCGCGAGTAATGATCGCGGACGAACAGGCTAAGGCCGCAATGCGCGCAGGTGACGGGACTATGCGTCACCTCCTCCATCATGCCCTTGCAATGCACGCACTGGACCCGGCGGCGGAGCGAACCGCGATGCTCGGTGATGACGGAGCGCGGATCGACACCGAAGGCTCCCGCCTCCGCCACCACGCGGCCGATGAAGGGCTCCGTGCCTGTCACATAGAGCCGCGTACCCATGGTGGCCGTCTGGAGCACGCCGCGCAGGCGGAACAGGGTGGTCTCGATGGTGGGCAGCACCCAAAGCGCCTGGGGCGCCAGTGCCTCCAGCGCCGGGACCGTATCGGCCGCGCGGCCCTGGCAGAACAGGATGATGGCGCGGGCGAAGAAGGGCGACGCCACATCGGGATGGCGGGCGAGATCGAGGATGGCCTGCGCCCCCTCTTCTTCCGCCAGAATGAGGTTGGTTTTGGCAAACCGATCCGCATGCAGGCCCGGATACACCGGCCTGCTGAAGATGCTCGGCGACAGCATGGACACATTCCCTGCTCTGGAAGGTCGGCCGGAGAGAACTTCGTCCCTCCGGCCGGTTCACAAGGCCCCGGTCAGCCGGGCAGGACGAAGATGCGGTTGGCGATGAGCACCACGGCAACACCGGCAATGAGGGTCACGTAGGGCCAGATCCCGGCCTTGCGCACCGTCATCTCCTTCTCGGTCAGTTGCAGGTCTTCCAGCATGTGGTCCGGAAAGACGCCCTTGTCCTGGATGTAGTGGCGATAGACGAAGACGGGGATGATGAGGGCCGCCGTGATGAAGCCGGCCGTCAGTGCTGAGGGGTTCCACACCTTCGCACCAGCCCCCATGAAGGCGGCATTGACGAAGGCGAAGAGCGTGCCCAGCGCGATGAGAATATTGGGCGCCTTCCACGGCCGCTTCACGTGGGCATTGTCGATCCGGTGAATCCAGCCCGCATTGAGGTTCAGGAAGTTGAAGATGATGTAGCCCACATTGGAAACCGCCAGCAGGAAGAAGAAGCTGGTGGCATCCGCCGCCGCGATGGCGAGCGCGAACAGGTTGACGACAAGATCCGTCCACATGGCCCGCGTCGGCGCGCCATGCTCGTTCACATGGCTGAGGTAGCGCGGCAACCAGCCATCCACCGAACCCTGATAAAGGGTGCGCGAGGAGCCTGCCATCGCCGTCATGATGGAGAGCATGAGCGCCAGGATCATCAGCAGGATGAGAATGCTGGTGACGAAACCGCCGCCACCAACCATTCCGGCCATGGCCGCCGCAACACCCGAGCCATCCACCACGGTGGGATCAAGCATCCCGTCGACGCCGAGCACACCCTGGAAGGTGAAGGGCACGAGGGTATAGAGCAGCAGGCACAGCAGGCCGGAATAGAAGATGGCCTTGAAGGTGTCCGTCTTCGGGTCCCGGAACTCGCTGGTATAGCAGATCGCGGTTTCGAAGCCGTATGTGGACCAGGCCGCGATGAAGAGGCCACCCAGGACCAGCGTCCAGCCGCCGATGTTCCACTCCCCGAGGCCTGGCGCATAGGCTACGGCCAAAGGCGCGAGCGGCGTGTAGTTCGACCAGTTGATCTGGCCGGTGATGATCGGGACGATGCCTACGATCAGCATCGGGATGATGACCAGAAGACCGATGTATTTCTGCACGTTGGCGGTGCCGAGGATGCCGCGGTGCTGGATCGCGAAGGTGACGAGCATCAACACCGCGCCGATCCAGAAGGTGGCGTTCAGCGAGAAGCTGACCGGGCCGAGACTGTGGGAGAACAGCGTCCAGCTCCGCAGCGCGGGCGTGAAGGCGGCGATGCCATCCTGCGCGACGAGAGCGGTGACGGCATCCTGCGCCGTCTTGCCGGCGTTGAGCGCGAGCCATTCGGCGACGCGGGGAGAATCCGCCGCCACCGAACCGGCATGGGCGGCGATCCATTTCGCCACGTCGGGATTGTCGGCGCCGGGAATGGGCGCCAGCACGTTCAGGATGTAAGCCGCCGCGATGGAGCAGCCGAGCGAGAGCACGGGCGACCAGGCGAACCAGTTGCACCAGACCGAGAGGGGCGCAATCAGCTTGGAATAGCGCACCCAGGCCGCCGCGCCATAGACGGAGGCGCCGCCGGACTTGTTGGGGAAGAGGCCGGCGATTTCCGCATAGGTGAAGGACTGGATGAAGCCCATCACCATGGAGACGAACCATACGAGGAACGCCACCTTTCCGGTGGTGCCCGCAATGCCGCCGATGGAGAACAGGACCAGCGCCGGCACACCGCTCGCCACCCAGAATGCCCCGCGCCAGTCGATGGCGCGCTTCAGCTCACTCGTCTGCCCAAGCGCGATGGGCACAGTCGCTTCCATTGTCATGTGGTGACCCCTCAAGGTTGGCAAAACCAATCTGGACCAGTTTTTATTTTATTGGTTGTTTATGGTTGGGGCCGTCACTTCGGTGCGGCTCACTCGATTACTCTCAGATAAAAATTATTTCCCTTCAAGAACGATTCTTCGGCAAGAAGGGGCAGATTTGCCTAAATTTGGCTCAGCGAAACCCTTGCCCAGGGGCTTTTGCACATTGGTCTATTTTGGTTAGATTTGGGTCTGAATGGTGGAGACAGTCTTCCCTTGGGTGACCACCTCGAAATCTGGCTCGACGCCACCCTCGCCGGCTTTCTCGCCTGGCGGGAACTGGACACGACTGCCGCAGCGGCGCACTGGCGGCGGGCGGCAGCCTGTCTGAGCGCGGAAGGGGGGCCGGCCACCGCCTTTCATGCGGTGACGCTCAACAATCTGGCGGTTGCCGATACTGATCCCGTCTCCATTTCCGGCTTCCACGATGTGTCGGCCGCCTGGAATGCAGTCCTGCGCAGGGTGACGCTGGAGGATGTCCCCTTGCCTGCCCGCAGTTCCGTGTTTCACCTACGCCTCGCGAGCCAGCACGCGGAACCCTTCGCCGCCTTCTTGCGCCGCCGCCATCTTGCACTCGCCGGCCTCGGCCTTTGGCTCAGCGAGACCAATGCGCGGGCGCGCGCATCCGCGCTGGAAACCTTACCAGTTCATTTGCACGCGAATGACCAGCCGCTCGATACGCTGCCCACCTTTCTGGAGCGGGCGGTGAGGATGGCCCGCGACCAGACCTTGGATCGCGCGGCGGCATGCAATCTTCTCACCGCCCAGATCGAGCATATCCACTCCTTCCGGGCGACCACTGGCCTGCCGGTGACCTTATCGGCACAGCTTGAAGCCTGCCTTGGCTTCTGCGCCTTCGCACCGCTCGCGGACGCCCTTGCGCGACCCGGCGACCGCATCACCAGGGAGACCTAAACGTGACGGACAAGGACGCGCCGCTGGCACCGTGGGAAGAGGATGACGCGACTCCTCCTTTCGTGAAGCAGGAGGTGAAGCTCCTGGCGAAGGACCTGTTCCTCCGCATCCGGAGCGGTAAATACCCCTACGGCACCCGCATCCCGGCTGAGCGAAACCTCGCGGAGGAGCTCGGCACGTCACGCGCCACAATCCGCCAGGTGCTGGCCTTCCTCGAAGGCTTCGACATGCTGTCCAAGCGCATAGGGAGCGGCACCTTCGTCATCTGGCGCGGCGCGGTGGCGGCCGGAGCGCGGGACGAAGAGCCCGCGGAAAAGGAGCCTCCGCTCGCCGATGTGGTCTCGCCCTTCGAGATCAACATCACCCGCGCCATCTTCGAGCCGGAGATCGCGCGCCTCGCCGCCATCTACATGTCCTACCGCGACCAGACGGCGCTCGGGGCGGTGCTCCAGCAACTGGACGAGATCGTCACCGAGGCCGGGCGCTTTGCGGATCTGGAGCGGGCGTTCTTCATGACGCTGTGCGAGGGCACGCACAATGCCCTGCTGATCGCCATGTACCGGATCATGCACGACATCCGCCAGCAGCCGCAGTGGTATGTCAACAAGACCCGATCGCTCACGCCGGCACGCATCAAGGAGGCCAAGCAGGGCCTGCGCTCCATCTATGCGGCGCTGGAGCGGCGCAACATCGAGAGCGCGGTGGAATGCATGCGGCTCTACATCTCAAACATGCAGGAAGAACTGATCTATACGTCGTCCTGAGCGAAGGCCTCCTGCCCGCGCAGGGCGTGGGCATGGCGCTGGTCCCACATGAGGTTCATGGCCCGCAGGTGCCGCACCAGTACATCGGTGTGGCGCTCCAGCCAGCCATGAATGGACACCATCTCCTGAATGCGGGCCTTGCCCGCCTCGATCTGGACCACCGGCCAGTCGCCCACCAGGGCGTTGTCGATGCCGAAGAGTTCGTGCCCCCACCAGATGGCCTCGCCAAAGGCATGGTGGCCGACACCGCCGAACTTCATCATGGCGAGGACCGAGAAGGGCTCCGCCGAGCGGGCGCGCTGCACCGCCATGCGCCACAGCTCGAGGGTCGAAGCATATTCCCACGACACGGCACTCCAGGAGCCGGGAAAACGCTCGCAATATTCTCGGTAGAAGGCGTCGGCATTCTCGAAGTTCACCTGCGAGTCCGCCAGTGCCGGATCGTCGAAATCGGGAAACTGGAAGACAAAGCCCTCCATGAATTCCGGGCTCGTCTGGCGGATGAGCTGGCTGTAATTGTCGCAGGTGCAGGAGAGGAGTTGCCCCTTGAAGCCCTGTCGGTAGGCGGCACGCGTCAGCGCGTCCACGAAGGGCTCATAGGCGGTGTCCCAGCACAGAATGTCCGGCTTCGGCTCCAGCATGCGGGAGACGATGGGTTCGAAGTCCGTCGTATCCACGGGGAAGAATTCCTCCCGCACGATATCGATGCCCGCCACCTCGAAGGCCGCGCGATAGGTGGCGACGGAGGGAAGGCCGAACAGGTCGTTCTGGCCACACAGGCTCACCGTCTTGAGGTGCTGGGCATTGCGGCTCAGCCAGTCCACACCGGTCACGTTGTAGATGGGATGCACCTCGCTGGGCGCGATCAGGGTCGGCACGTCGGGGGAGAGATCGCTGGGCAGCAGGCAAGCCACCAGCATGCGGCTGGCGCTGATGACATCGCGCACCTCGGCGGTCAGGTCGTTGCCGCCGTTCATGAGGATGAACTTCACATTGTGCTGGTGGATGAGCGTGCGGATGCCTTCCAGCACGCGGTCCGGCTCATAGCACGTGTCGAAGGGGATGATCTCCACCATGTGCCGGCGCATGCCGATCTTCACGCCGCCCATGGCGTTGATCCGGTCGCGCCAGATCATGCAGCCGAACAGGCCGGGCTCCGACCAGGCCCTGAGGCTGCCACTGAGTGGGGCGAGAAAGCCGATCTTGAGCGTCGTGCGCGCCTCGATCCCGTGATCCACCATCGCCACGGACAGAGCCGACAGCAGGGGATTCTTTGCGCCATCACGCATTTCGACGTTGTCTCCCGACCCGCATGCGTCCCGCCGCGCGGGCACATGGGTTGTACGCCGGCCCGATCCGCCGACGGTCATCCGCCGTCACCATAGGACGCCGCGGGGAGCCGATGAAGGGGCATGAGAGGGCCGCTGAAGCCGAAGGATCACAACCGAGGCATCGCAAGTCTCTCGACCTCGCGGGCCCGCCATCCGCCCGGAGCCATGGGCGAGCGGATCGAGAACCTTACGATCCGCCGGACCCAACCATGCGAGCCATATCCGGGGCGAACAGACCCAAATCCGAAGCCAATCTTGAGCGTCGCCTTAACCCGGCACATCGACAGGCGAGTTCCATGCCGTCAGGAATGCCGAAGGCCGTTAGTCACGTGAGGTCATAGCATATAATTCAAAACGCTCTATTAGAGGCGCCTCTTCCGCACTGCTCGATCAAGGGCACCGGCAGATGGTATAATCGTATTTTTCATCTTGGACTCTGGACTGAGATCAAGATTTTCGGCATCAAGGCCTCCTGTTATTGTGGTGGCGCGACTGCGTGCGACTTTTCCCGAGCCGGAATGGGTCGGCCATCTTCCACAGCTGCGCCGTTGATGGCCGCTGCCGAGGGACACTCCGTCACATGCTGCGTTTCCGCCCATTGGTCTGCGCGCTCGCCCTGCTCGCCCAGTTCGCGCCGACGGCCGCCCCAGCCCAGGCTCCGTCCCGATCATCGGCTGAAAACGTCATGCCGCTCAGCGTCCGCATGCCGCTTTCCGGCTACAACCGCCTGGTGGTGCAGGTCACCGTCTGCGAGCCGGGCACCCGCCACTGCGCGACGATCGACAACATCATGGTGGATACGGGTTCCACGGGCCTGCGTCTTCAGGCCGCCGCGCTGCCCGACAACTTACGCCTGCCGGCCCTGGCCGGCCCATCGGGTCAGCCGATGGGCGAATGCCTGCGGTTCGTCAGCAGCAGCGCCTGGGGGCCGCTGCGGACGGCGGACGTGCATTTTGGGGGCCTGACGGCGGAGAGGCTGCCGGTCCAGGTGATCGAGCAGGGGCCATCCCCTGCCCGGCCCGCCTCTTGCGAGACCTCCAACGTTCACCCCACATCGAACGGGACTCTCGGCATCGGCTCAGCGCCCAGTGACTGTCACGGCGACTGCATTCAGAGTGCAGGAGCCCCCCATCCGCGCTTCTTCGAATGTGGCTCCGGAGGTTGCCTGCCTTTGACCGGTGCCGTTCCCCCGGCCAACCGGCTGCCCAATCCGGTCACGCGGCTTCCCCTACACAACAACGGCATCGTCATCGATCTGCCCGCTCCCACCGCCCCCGGCGCGCGTGAGGTGCACGGCACCTTGACGTTCGGTGTGGGAACGGCCGGCAACAACCAGCTCGGACGCGCCCACCTGCTGCCGCTCCGGCCGGACGGGCGCTTCACGACGCTCTACAAGGGGCAGACCATCACGGACAGCTACATCGACAGCGGAACGGAGAGCTATATTTTCACCGATCCGGCGTTGCCGCGATGCGCCCGCGTGAACTGGGCTTATTGCATGGCGCCGGAGACCTCCCTGCAAGCGGCGGTGTCTGGCGGCAATGCAGCACCGGTCGACGTGCGTTTCCGTGTCGGAAATTTCGAGGCGATCCGTGATCTCAAGCTCGGCGCCGTGGCCGGAGCGGCGGTCGCGGCCAATGGTGGCCGGTCGGAATTCGTCTGGGGCGCTCCCTTCTTCATGGGACGGCGCGTGTCCGTCCTCATCCAGGGCATGTCGCCGCCGGGGCAGCCTGACATCAAGGGTCCGCTTTACGCCTTCACACCCTGACGCCGGAGAGCGGCCTTCCGGCTCCGTCATGCGGCGCCGGTGCGGCGTCATGTGGTGGGCGGTTCAGCGGAAGAGGCATCACCTCAACGTCGTGGCCGGACCGGGCGGAGAGGGCCGACTGGGGCGGCACCTCGAGCCAGGTGGCGCGGTCATCGTCCAGAGGCTCGGAGGCGATGAGGACGCCGTCTTTTGCCGCCCGGTAATAGAGCGAGTTCGCGTGGGCGTTGACCCCATAGCGGAAGGCATGAAGGTCGACGCCGTCCGACAGCGCGGCAGTGAAGAGGAAGGGCTCGCCGCCTGCCAGCGCGGTGATCGTCTCCAGAAGACGCGTCACCGCCCCAATCGGGCTTTCGCCTGCCCCATCCGCCAGTCCTTGCCCGAGGAGGGCGAGAAACAGCGCTTCGGAATCCGTCGAGCCAGCCCGCGCGCCATAAATTTCGTCCGGGATGAGGGCTTCCACCTCCCGGCGCACGGACGTCCAGTTGGCGAGATAGCCATTGTGCATGAAGAGCCAGCGCCCATGGGCAAAAGGGTGGCAGTTGGGCCGTGTCACCGGCGTTCCCGTGGCCGCCCGCACATGGGCAAAGAACAGGCGTGATTTCAGATGCCGGCTGAGGCTGCGCAGATTGTCGTCCGACCAGGCAGGTCGGATTTCGCGGTACAGGCCGGGCTCGGGCAGATCGTCATACCAGCCAAGGCCGAAACCATCGCCATTCATGGCCATGGTGGATTCCAGCGCCATCTGGCTCTGGACCACCAGCGAATGGGAGGAGCGGGTCACGTAACGATCAAGGGCAATCGGCTCACCGGAATAGGCCATCCACCGGCACATGGGCCTCCTCCTTTTCCAAATCTCTCAGGCGTGGGGCGGGCGCTGCACACGCTAAGGCCCCGTCAGACCCCGTGCGCCTGGAGCCAGTGTTCCAGCACGGTGACCTGCCAGAGCTTGGAATGCCCCTTTGGCGTGAGGCTCCCTTCGGGGTCTCCGAGCAGGCCCGCCACATAGTCCTGCCGGAAGATGCCGCGATCGCGCGCGGCCTGCTGGTTCAGCACGTCCCGAGCGAAATCGAGATAGGGGCCGCGGATGTACTTGAGCGCTGGCACCGGGAAATAGCCCTTCGGCCGATCCACCACCTCGGGCGGCAGGATGCGGCGCGCAGCTTCCTTCAATATGTGCTTGCCACCCGATTTCACCTTCAGTTCCGAAGGGATGCGGGTGGCCAGCTCCACCATTTCATGGTCGAGGAAGGGGACGCGGGTCTCGAGGCCGAAGGCCATGGTCATGTTGTCCACGCGTTTTACGGGATCGTCGACCAGCATGATCTCCGTGTCGATCTGCAGGGTCTTGTTGATGGGCGAGGTCTCGCCGCAGCGATCGAAGAAGTCCTTTACAAATATCCGGCTGTGGTCCCCCGAGATCATGTCCGGAGAGAGGGCGTGGGCCATCTCCGCATGATCCCGGTCGAAATAGAGCCGGGCGTAATCATCCAGCGGATCTGCGGCGGTGAGCATCTTCTCATGCCAGTGATAGCCGGCGAAGGTCTCGTCCGCCCCCTGCCCGCTCTGCACCACCTTCACATGCCGGGACACTTCCTCCGCCAGCAGATAGAAGCCCACGCAATCGTGGCTCATCATGGGCTCGGACATGGCGCCGATGACGCCCGGCAGCGCCGAGAGCACGCGCTCCGGCGAGATCACGATCCTGGTGTGGTCTGTGCCGTAAGTGCGGGCCATGAGATCGGAATATTCGAACTCGTCGCCCTTCAGCCCGCCCACGGCTTCGAAGCCGACGGAAAAGGTGCGGATGTCCTCATGCCCCAGTTGGGCCAGCAGGGCCACGAGAAGAGAGCTGTCGAGCCCGCCGGAGAGCAAGACGCCCACCGGTACGTCTGAGACCGTCCGCCGCTCCACGGCCCGCAGAAGGCAGTGGATGAGCGTCTCGCGCCACTCCTCCTCGCCCATATCGTCGGTGTCGGTATCGCCTCCCATGCGGACGGACCAGTATTGCCGCTCGCTGCGTTGGCCATCGGGCTCCAGCGTCAGCAGCGTCGCCGGGGGCAGCTTGCGCACGCCTCGCAGGATGGTCCGGGGCGCCGGCACCACGCTGTGAAAGCTCATGTAATGGTGAAGGCCGACGGGATCGATGGCCGTATCCACCCCGCCGCCCGCCAACAGGGCCGGCAAGGTGGAGGCAAAGCGCAAGGAAGAGCCCACGTCCGCGAGATAGAGCGGCTTTATGCCCAGCCTGTCCCGCGCCAGCACGACACGCCCTGTCCACATCTCCCAGATGGCGAAGGCGAACATGCCCTTCAGCCGCAGAACGCAATCGGCGCCCCAAGCATGATAGGCCTTCAGGATCACCTCGGTGTCGCCTTCGGAGAAGAAGGTGTAGCCCTTGGCTTTCAGGTCGTGACGGAGGTCGCGAAAATTGTAGATGCAGCCGTTGAAAGCGATGGCGAGCCCCAGTTGGCTGTCCACCATCGGCTGCTGGGAGGTGGCCTTGAGATCGAGAATGCTGAGCCTGCGATGGGCCAGCGCCACGTCGCCCTGGGCAAGCAGGCCGAAACCGTCCGGTCCCCGCGATGACAGCGCCTCTGACATGGCCTCGAGCGGACCCATCCGGACCGAGCCGTTCCTGTTCACCTCACCGCAGATCCCGCACATGATCATCCTGCCTGTGCTTGACGTCCCGGCGAAGGGCTCCCCCAGTACCCTAGAAGGGGCAGGCCATAGGCCGAAGTGCCAGGGGGTTAGCAGGCGGCACGCGACGGGGATCGCGAGGCCGCCTTAGCCGGCCACGCATGGAGTGTCAGCCGGACCACCGAGATGTCTGTTCCCGTTGCCGTCCGGCGCGGATGCAAAGACAAGCCGCGGTCGCGAACGGAATGCTCTCTCCCCCAACGCCCCAGCTCCGCCTGCGTTCCCGTCTACAGCCTCGGGGTGGTGGCGGTCGCCCGCGCCCCTATCATTCCGGCTGGGGTTCAGCGCCGGGACCTGAGACGCTCGGCCACGGATGTTCCGAAGCCGCGGGGCGTGTCAACTCCGGCGCGCGCCGGACGAACACGCTGCGGGAACAGGCTGGTGACGCGTGTGCACGATGAGCAGCGGGCAGCTCCGGTCTTCCAACGCTCCGCTCGCGAGAAACCAAGATCACACCGCACCATACATGAATATGATGTTCGTCTCGTCTCTGCCGCAGCACTATTGGCATCGGACAGAGAGGACCGTTGACGCGTGGCTGGCAGGACAGGTGAAGCCGATCTGCTCCTCATGCAGCTGAGCGTCAGACCAGCTTTACCGAGCGCCGGTCGCCGCATTGAGCGCGCAGTTTTCTGCTGCCGCGGCGCGCCCTGCTGTCCATTGGCGCCCGCTTTCCGGCGAAGAGCCCGTTGCAGCCGGATCGGTCAGGCGCATCCGGTGCGAAGTGCCTCCTCGATCTGAACGCGGAACGACAGCTCGCCGTTGCTACCTATGGATGACATCATGGCCCGCACGAAGGGGATCCCCGCCGCCATCACCCTCATCTGGATCGCCAGCGGGCTCGCCCTTGCAGCCCCGCATCCTGCTCGCGCGGCTTCGGAACAGCCGGTGCCGGTCCAACTGGCGACGGCAGAGACCCGGGACGTTCCCGTCTTCGTCACCAGCCCGGGAACGGTCACCGCCTACAATTCCGTGACCGTTCGCACCCGGGTCGATGGTGAGCTGCAACAAATTCTCTTCAAGGAGGGGCAGGACGTCGCCGAAGGGCAGCTCCTCGCGCTCATCGACCCGCGCACCTACGAGGCCGAGCTCCAATCCGCGAAGGCGCAACTCCAGCAGCATGAAGCGACCCTGTCGAACGCCCGGCTCAATCTCACGCGCGACACAGAGCTCGGCAAAAGCGACTTCGTGAGCGTCCAGACGCTCGATAACGAAAGGGCGAAGGTCGCCGAACTCGAGGCGCAGGTGGCGTCGGATCAGGCCGCCATCTCCAGCGCCGCGACCGAGCTCTCCTACACGCGGATCGTCTCGCCGCTCTCCGGCCGCGCCGGCCTGAGGCTGGTGGATCAGGGCAACATCGTCCACGCCGGCGACGCAGGGGGGCTCGTGGTCATCAACCAGATCGACCCCATCTCGGTCATTTCCACGCTGCCGGAGCAGAGCCTCCCGGCGGTGGCCGAGGCCATGCGCGCGGGTGCGCTTCAGGCCCAGGCCCTCTCTCGGGAGGACGGGCGCGTTCTGGCGACCGGCACGGTGTCGCTGATCGACAACCAGATCGACCCGAACAGCGGCACGGTGAAGTTGAAGTCGGACTTCCCCAATGCGCGCGATGCCCTCTGGCCCGGCCAGTTCGTGGATATCAAGGTGCGGGTGGATGTCCTGCCCCATGCAGTCACCATCCCCGCCTCGGCGCTTCAGCGCGGCCCACAAGGCCTGTTCGTCTTCGCGGTCGGCCCCGACGACCGCGCGCAGACCGTACCGGTGAGTGCTGGGCAGATCGCCGATGGCACGGCAGTGATCGAGACTGGCCTTGCGCCAGGCCAGCGCGTCATCACCGGCGGCCAGTATCGCGTGCGACCGGGAAGCCTCGTCACGGTCTCCGTCAGCGGGGAAGCAGGCCGATGAGTGCGAGCAGCGAGAAGCGCGCCTCCTTGTCCGCCTGGTTCATCCGCCATCCGATCGGCACCTCCCTGCTCATGGCGGGCCTTCTGGTGCTGGGCCTTGCGGCGTTTTTCCAATTGCCCGTGGCACCGTTGCCGGACGTGGACTTCCCCACGCTTCAGGTCTCGACGCAGCTTCCCGGCGCGAGCCCGGAAATCATCGCCTCCTCGGTCACCCAGCCGCTGGAACGGCAGTTCGGCGAGATTCCCGGCGTGGCGCAGATGACGTCCATCAGCACGCAGGGCAACAGCTCGATCACCCTGCAATTCAACCTCGAGGTGAATATCAACGCCGCCGCGCAACTCGTGCAGGCCGCGATCAACGCGGCCGGCGGCCAGCTTCCGAACAACCTGCCCTCCCCGCCATCCTATCGGGAGGTGAACCCCGCCGATCCGCCCATTCTGGTCCTCGCCCTGTCCTCGCAGACCCTCCCCATCATCCGCGTGGACGATTTCGCCGAGAACGTGCTCGAACAGCACATCAGCCAGATCGAGGGCGTCGGGCAGGTGCTGGTGTTCGGACAGCAGAAGCCATCGGTGCGCATCCAGGTGGATCCGGCCAAGGTGTCCAGCCTCGGGCTCTCGCTGGAGGACCTCCGGCAGGCCATCGTCTCGACCACCGTGAACGGCCCCAAGGGCACCGTGCAGGGCCAGCGCCGCACCTTCACATTGCTGGATAACGACCAGATCACGCAGGCCGGTCCCTGGCAGGACGCCGTCCTCGCCTATCGTAACGGCGCGCCCGTCCGCGTGCGTGACATCGGCCGGGCGGTCGAGGCTCCGGAGAATACCCAGCTGGCCGCTTGGGCGAATGGCAAGCCCGCCATTCTTCTGCCGGTCTTCAAGCTGCCCGGCGCCAACGTCATCGCGACCGTCGAGAGCATCAAGCAGCGGCTGCCGGCGCTTCAAGCCAGCGCGCCGGCCGGGCTCGACATCTCGGTCCTCAGCGACCGCACCTCGACGATCCGTGCCTCGGTGAGCGACGTGGAGAAGACGCTGATCATCACGGTCGTGCTCGTGGTGGCGGTGATCTTCGTCTTCCTGAGAAGCTTCTGGGCCACGGTCATTCCGTCCGTCGCCGTGCCGCTCGCGCTCATCGGCACGTTCGGCGCCATGTATGCGCTGCATTACAGCCTCGACAACCTCTCGCTCATGGCGCTCAGCATCGCCATCGGCTTTGTGGTGGACGACGCGATCGTCATGCTGGAGAACATCGAGCGGCATCTGGAAATGGGCAAGACACCGCTTCAGGCAGCGCTCGACGGCTCGGCGGAGATCGGTTTCACCATCCTTTCCATCAGCCTCTCGCTGGTGGCCGTCTTCATCCCCCTTCTGCTCATGGGCGGTCTCGTCGGACGGCTATTCCAGGAATTCGCTGTCACCGTCACGATCACCATCGCCGTTTCGGCCTTCGTCTCGCTCACCCTGACGCCGACGCTCTGCGCACTGGTGCTGAAGCCGCGGCAGGAGAACCGCCATGGCCGGCTGTACCTTTTTGCGGAGCGCTGCTTCGATGCGCTGCTCGCGGCCTATCGCAGGACGCTCGACATCGCTTTGGCACACCGCGCCATGACGCTCGCAACCTTCATCAGCGCTGTCACAGCCACCGGCTGGCTGTTCTACACCATCCCCAAGGGCTTCTTCCCCCAGCAGGACACCGGCCTCATCATCGGCATCTCCGAGGCGGCGCAGGATTCCTCCTTTGCCGCAATGGCGGCCCACCAGCGCCAGCTCGGTGAGATCGTGGCTTCCGATCCGGATGTGGCGACGGTCGGCATGACCATCGGTGCCAACGCAGGCCAGACGGTGAACGAGGGGCGGATGTTCATCACCCTCAAGCCGCGCGACCAGCGGCAAGCCTCGGCTTTCGAGATCGTGGACCGGCTGGAACGGCGGCTGCGCAACGTCGAAGGCGCCGCGCTGTTTCTACAGGTGGCGCAGGATCTGAACGTGGGCGGCCGCGTGGCGCGCACCCAGTTCCAATATACGCTGCAAGACGAGAACCTCGCGGAACTGAACATCTGGGCGCCGAAGATCCTCGCCCGCCTGCGCACGCTCCCACAGCTCACGGATGTCGCGACCGATCAGCAATCCTCCGGGGCGACCCTGACGCTGACCGTGGACCGCGAGAAGGCCGCTCGCCTCGGCGTCAGCCTCGCCGACATCGACGCCACGCTCTATGACGCCTTCGGCCAGCGGCAGGTGACACAATATTTCACCCAGCTCAACAGCTACCACGTCATCCTCGAGGTTCTGCCGGAGCTTCAGAATTCGCCGCACGCGCTGGAACGGATCTATCTGAAATCGGCGATCACCGGCGCGTCCGTGCCACTCAGCGACGTGGCCCGATGGTCGAGCGTGCCGAGCACCTTTCTGGCCATCAACCACCAGTCCCAATTCCCATCAGTCACCTTGTCCTTCAATCTCGCCCAGGGCACCTCGCTCGGGGAGGCCGTAGCTGCGGTGGAGAGGGCAAAAGCCGATCTTGCCGTGCCGGCGACGCTCAGCGCGGCTTTCCAGGGCAATGCGCAAGCCTTCCAGAGTTCGCTCAGCAGCGAGCCCTATCTGGTCGCGGCCGCGCTGCTGGTCATCTATGTCATTCTGGGCGTGCTGTACGAGAGCTACATCCACCCCCTCACGATCCTCTCGACGCTGCCGTCGGCAGGGCTCGGCGCGCTCATAAGCCTGTCCGTGTTCCACTTCGACTTCTCCATCATCGCCCTCGTGGCCGTGCTGCTGCTGATCGGCATCGTGAAGAAGAACGGCATCATGATCGTGGACTTCGCGCTGGAGCGGGAGCGCGCGGGAACCAGCCCGCTGGAGGCAATCCGGGAAGCCTGCCTGCTGCGCTTCCGCCCCATCCTGATGACGACGATGGCCGCTCTGCTCGCGGGCGTACCGCTGCTGGTGGGAACCGGCACCGGCTCGGAACTGCGGCAGCCGCTGGGCTGTGCCATCGTCGGGGGCCTCCTCGTGAGCCAGTTGCTCACCCTCTACACGACGCCCGTGATCTACCTCTATCTCGACCGGATCTCCCGCCGTTCACGCCGTAGTCCCTCTGCCGTCGAAAGCATAGGCTGACGACAAAAAGGCCCGCCGAAGGATCGGCGGGCCAAGGCGGGAGGAAAGACATTGCGTGCAAGGTGGAGGCGCGTAAGCGGGAGCGTGCGCCTGGGCTCACAGACCCGCGCGTCGATCTGAACCTCCGTCGATCGATAGTCCGTCGCGTGATTTCACATGCGCCGTCGACAGGAGGGACATGACCCGCGTCAGCCGTCCGCGCCGCGCCCGGCTCAAGGGCGCACCTGCCCCGTCGTCCGCAGGGCATCGTCGATGCACCGGATCATCTCGTCGCCCTCGAAGGGCTTTGCCAGGAAGCCGATTGCGCCGCCGGCGTGGGCCTGGCTGCGGATCCTCTCCTCGGGAAAGGCAGTGATGAAGATGAGCGGGAGGCCATCGCCATCGGAGCGCAGGCGCGCCTGCAGATCGATGCCGCTCATGCCGGGCATCTGAACATCGGTGATGACGCACGCGGTACTCTGCCGCTCCGGCGAACTCAGGAAGGCTTCGGCGGAGGCGAAAGCGCTGGCGCCCAGTCCAAGGGAGCGGACGAGACTTTCTGTGGCGAGACGCACGGACTCGTCATCGTCGATGATCGAAATCATCGGAACGTGGGACACGCGAAACACACCTCTATGGCACTGACGGCGCCAGCGCCGTCCTGTCCCCAACATAGGCGGGCCCGTCCACAATCTGAACCATACACTTGTTTGCTCCGCTATCCTTTCGCCGCGCGGATGCCCAGCGCCTCCGCCATGCGTACGAGATCGGCCAGGGACTGGGCTTCCATTTTCCGCATGACGTTGCCGCGGTGAATCTTCACCGTGATCTCGCTGAGGCCCACCTCGCCCGCCACCTGCTTGTTCATGAGGCCGGACGTCACGAGAGCCATGATCTGCCTCTCACGCTCGGTCAGCGTGGCGTAAAGGGCGCGCAGGTGCGATGCGGCTTCCCGCTCGGCGCGCCGGGTGCGGTCGATCTCGATGGCGGCCGAAACCGCATCCAGCATGTCCTGGTCCCGGAAGGGCTTGGTGAGGAAATCCACCGCGCCCGCCTTCATCGCCCGCACCGTCATGGGGATATCGCCGTGCCCGGTCATGAAGATGATGGGCAGGTCCAGATCGGACCTCTGAAGCTGGCTCTGGAAATCAAGACCGCTGACGCCAGGCAAGCGGATGTCCAGAACGAGGCAGCGGGGCGTGTCCGGCAGCTTGGCGGCGAGCAGTTCCGGAGCCGATCCGAAGGACACCACCTCCAGGCCGATGGAGCGGAACAGGCTGGTCAAGGCATCGCGCAGGTCTGCGTCGTCGTCCACGACGATGACGACGGGTCCCTGAGGAGAGGCCGGGCTTCGGCCCTGGGTACGGCTGATCACGAGAGAGGTTCCTTGAGAGGCGCAGGCGGAAGATCGTCGGCGAGCGGGAGGGTGAAGGTCAGGCGCAGGCCGCCTTGCGGCGCAGGCTCAGCCAGAATCCGGCCGCCATGGGCCTCGACGATGGAGCGCGAGATGGAGAGGCCGATACCGATGCCATCCTTCTTCGTCGAGACGAACGGCGTGAAAAGCGAGGCCAGCGTCTCGGACGGCGCGCCCGGCCCCGTATCCTCCACGGACACGGCAACGAAACGTTCCGCCAGTCCTTGCGGGCCGTCAGTCATCGGCGCGGTGCGGATCGTCAGGGTCCGCTGTCCCTCCGGCACCGTATCCATCGCCTGGACGGCATTGAGGGCAAGATTGATGAGGACCTGCAGCAGTTGAACGCGGTCACCCCGGATCTCCGGCAGGTCAGGGGCGAGCTCAAGCACGAGCCGGACGTCGTGACTGGCCAGTTCGCGCTCCAGAAGGGTGACGCTCTCCTCCACCAGATCCGCCAGATGGACTGGCAGATGATCCGGTTCTCCGCGCCGCACCAGCGCCCGCAGGCGTGCGATCACATCGCTCGCCCGGCGCGCATTCGCTATCATGCGGGTGACGGTCTTCTCCGCCTCGCCGATGTCGGGCACGGGCCGCCGCAGCCAGCGCAGGCAGGCCTCCCCGTTGGTGACGACCGCCGCCAATGGCTGATTGACCTCGTGCGCGATGGAGGCCGTCAGTTCCCCGACGGTGCTCACCCGCGTGACATGGGCCAGGTGCGCCTGGGCCTCGTGAAGCTCGTTCTCGGCCGTCTTGCGGCCCGTGATGTCGTGGTTCGTTTCCATGATGCCGAGGCTGCGTCCGCGGTCGTCGCGCTGGAGAGACCAGCGGCTCAGGCAGGTGACCTTCCGGCCGTCCCGCGTGGCGTGGATCACCTCCCCCTCCCACTGTCCCGTTGCCTCCAGCGTCCCCATGATCTCATGACGCGGGGCGGGGAGCACGGAGCGCAGCAGCGCGTCTGCCACCTGCCCCGTCGCTTCCGACCGCGACCACCCGTAAAGGCGTTCGGCACCCACGTTCCAGTAAACGACCCTGCCCAGGGGATCGCGCACGAAGATGGCGTCGTAGGACAGGTCCAGCAAGGCGGCCTGATAGCGGAGAGAAGCGGTCGCCGCCTCATTGCGCAGGCACAGCAGCGTGGTCACGGCGATGGCCGCGATGCTCACGACACAGCGCATGACGGCGGCGAGATTGAAATCGTCGGCGTGCATGACGAGGAAGCTGGTCACCGCCAGTGCAATGCACCCCGCCCCGATGACGATCAGGCCCCGACTCCGGAACCAGCGCGACGAAACCAGGACGACGACCACGTAAAGGACAGCGATCGCCATATCGAGCGGCGACAGGGTATCGACGAGGAAGATCGCCAGACACAACACGCTCACCAGAGCCTGTCCCTGCCAACCGGAGCAGGCGCGGGGCGGTTCGGACAACAAGGCACTTCGCGGGCCGGACATTGGGTCCTCGGTCAATCGCCATCTGGAAGGAGGGCAGGTCCGACGCGCCGCTTGCGGAAGCAAGCGGGCGTCCGCCGAGGCGGCGCCCGCCGACCGCGTGCCTGAGGCGGCGTTGTCGAGCATCGGCGCTGGCGGCCTGCCGGAGCCCGGTCCGCCGCCGCTTCGGAGGCGGGCCGGAAATCCTGAACGCCATTATGCAGATCGTTCCGTAACGTTCGCCCCATATCAAAGTATGTCCGCACCCTCTGAGGATATAGACGCGCTCCGCGCGCCGGGGCGCCGCAATCTCCCATTCTGTTGCCTCCCAATCCGGGCTCACAAACCAAGGTTCTAATCGGCGGATTGGACGTATAATTTCGCCTGTTGGCTGCGCGTTTATCTTCAAGGCCTCCCGGTATCAGACCCGACGGCGGCCATGAGCGCGGATAGTGAAATTCGCAGCATCGCAGAACGTCCCGCTCGCCCAGATGCGCGTGCGGCCGTTGCTGCTCTGCTGCCCCTTGTTCCCCGGCTGCTCTTCGGGCTGCGCCTTGCAGCTTCCGTGTGCCTCGCTCTTTACGTCACCTATTATCTCGAACTGCCCAATCCGTTCTGGGCCGCCACCACGGCCGCCATCGTCTGCCAGCCGAACCTTGGCGCCTCGCTCCAGAAGGGGCGGTTCCGGGCGCTTGGCACGGCCATAGGCGCGTTGGCGCTCGTCTGCCTGCTGGCGCTGTTTCCGCAGCAGCGCATCGCCCTCCTCCTCTGCCTCGCACTCTGGTGCGGCCTGTGCGGTTTTGCGGTGGTGCTTCTGCGCAATTCCGCGGCCTATGCGGCGGGCCTGTCGGGCATCACCGCCGCCATCCTCTTCGCCGACAGCATTTCGGACCCGACCTCCGCTTTCTTTCTCGGCATCACGCGT
The DNA here is from genome assembly GCF_004364705.1 of Azorhizobium sp. AG788. Lineage (NCBI taxonomy): Bacteria > Pseudomonadati > Pseudomonadota > Alphaproteobacteria > Hyphomicrobiales > Xanthobacteraceae > Azorhizobium > Azorhizobium sp. AG788. The sequence continues at coordinate 81,695 of NZ_SOBM01000011.1, read as the reverse complement.
GTCAGCGAGATCTGCATCGGCATCCTCGCCGCCGCAGCCGTCCTGCTCATCACCGATCCCGGCACGGCGCGGCTCGCCCTCGCCAGCCTGATGGAGCGCATCGCCCAGCAGTTGCGCACCGGCTTCCTCGATACCCTCGCCACCGAAGGCGAGACGCCCGACATGCAGGCCGCACGGCGCAATGTGGTGAAGACCCTGACACCGCTCCACATCGCGATCGACGCCGCCACGGGGGAATCCGGCCCCCTCTATGCGCGCCGGGGCAATTTCCGGATCGCCATCGCCTCGCTCATCGACGCGCTCGTTGGCTGGCGCAATGTCAGCCATCACCCGTTCCCCGATGGCAGTGACGCTCCTTCCATCCAGCAGGCGCTGGCCGCCCGCATCTCCCGGATCAATCCCGCGGCCGCCGAGCGGTACGGCTCGGACGCCGATGCCGTTCGAGACATCATCGCGGAAATCGAGACCCAGCGTCCGGAGAGCGCGAAGGACGTCCTGTCCGCCCGCCTTCTGGTGGACGCCGCCCACAAGGTGGCGATCTGTCTTGCGCAGTTCATGCAGGCAATCACGCTCCTGCGCACCGGGGCGGGCGGGCGTCTGCCACCGCAATCCCAGCCGCTCGTCATCGCCGACAGTCTGCCGGCCTGGCTTGCGGGTGCGCGGGCCTTTCTTTCGGTGGTGACGGTGGCGCTTTTCTGGGTCGCCTCGGCCTGGCCGACCGGTCCCTTTGCCATCGCCTTCGCCGTCATCTCGACGTTGATCTTCGCCTCCTTCGCGGAAGAGGCACGGGCGCGGGCGGCGGATTACACCATCGGTGTCGCCGTGATGTCGGTTCTGGGCAGCGTGATCTATTTCTACGTGCTGCCGACGCTTTCCACCTTCCCGGCCCTCATGGGCCTGCTGTTCCTCCTCTATGTCCCGCTCGGCATGATGCAGGTCGGCACCTGGCACAGCGTGCTGTTCCTCGCCATGTCGATCGCGTCTCTCCCGCTGCTGGGGATCGGCAACCCCGTAGCGTATGATCCGGCGGGATATTTCAACATCGCTCTGGCCATCCTCACCGGCAGCGCGGTCGGAACGCTCTTCTTCGTCATTCTGCCGCCGCTCGGACCGGAGCGGCGCGCGCGCCGGCTCATCAGCCTCTCGGCGCGCGATCTTCGCCGCCTGCTCCTCGACCAGGACCGACACGATGAGCGGCATTGGCGCGCCCTGCTCAGCCGGCGGCTCGAGAGCATCCCTGCGCAGGCCACGCTTGAGCAGCACGGTGCCCTGCTGGCGCTGCTGGCGATAGGGCATGCCGTCCATCGGCTGCGCGCCGCGGTGACCTCCGGCGAGGGCGCTCGTGCGTTGGTGACCGCGTTCACGGCGCTTGCGGAAGGCCAGCCATCCGTCGCCCTGGAGTGTCTGGAGATCGTGGAACGCCAGATCGGCACCGACACGTCTTCCACCGCGTCAAATGCTCTGCCTGTCGACGTTCAGACTGAGATGGCGGTGCTCGCCGATGCGATCAGGACCAACGGCGCGCTCCTCGCCATGCTTGCTCCCGGGCGGACGCCCCCTTCCGGCCAATGAGAGGCTTCCATGTTCTCGGAGATCAACATCCTCGGCATCTATGTCGCGCCCTTCGCGGTAATGCTGCTGCTGGCTTGGGCAGTCATGATGCCGCTGAACATGCTCGGCGAGCGCATCGGCCTCTCACGCCGCGTGTGGCATCCGGGCCTCTTCAACCTCTGCCTCTACATCATCGTCCTCTCGCTCATCGTGATCGCCTACGGGGGCCGTCCGTGACCGCCGCCCCGCGTACGAAGCAGCCCATCCATCCTGCCTGAATCCTCGCCGTGGGAGCCCACCATGACCGCCATCGACATGCCTGCCGGGAACCAGAAATCGTATATCGGCCAGATCCTGCGGGTGCTGGCGACGCTGATCGCCGCCGCCCTCGCCTGCGGGCTTGGCTGGAGGATGTGGGACACCTACATGTCCACGCCCTGGACCCGCGACGGCACGGTGCGGGCCTATGTGGTCACGGTCGCGCCGCAGGTCTCCGGCCGCATCGTCGAACTGCCGGTGAAGGCCGACCAGTTCGTCCACAAGGGAGACCTGCTGATGGTGATCGAACCCGATGACTATCAGATCGCCCTTGCCAATGCGGAGGCCAATGTCGCCCGCGCCAAGGCGGACCTCGAGAACAAGCAGGCCGAGGCGGAGCGCCGGCTGCACCTCAGCGCCCTGGCCGTCTCCGACGAGGAAAAGCAGAGCTTCGCGGCGACCGCCAACATGGCGCTCGCCGCCTATCAGCAGGCCCTCGCGGATCGCGACAAGGCCAAACTCGACCTCAGCCGGACCCGCATCGTCTCGCCGGTGAACGGCTATGTCACGAACCTGCTCACCCAGGTCGGCGACTTCGCCACAACCGGCCAGCGGGCGCTCTCGGTCGTAGACAGCGACAGCTTCTGGGTGGACGGCTATTTCGAGGAAACGCTGCTCAACGCCATCCATGTGGGCGACCCGGCGGCGGTGGCGCTGATGGCCTATCCGGAGCGCCTTAGCGGACACGTGACAGGCATCGGCCGCGGCATTGCCGTCCCCAACGCTCAGCCGGATGGATCGGGCCTCGCCACCGTCAATCCCGTCTTCACCTGGGTGCGCCTCGCGCAGCGCGTGCCGGTCCGCGTCGTGCTTGATGACGTCCCGCCGTCCGTCGTCCTGTCGGCGGGGCTCACCGCAAGCATCACCATCCTTGACGGCACCGCGCCCACGAGCGCCGCCGCGCCTGCTCAATCGGCGCACCGATGAGCGGCCTGTGCGCCGCTCTGCCCGCGCATACCCATGTATGGCGGGTGCATCTGTCGATCTGATTCAATTTCCAGCCGAACGCACCATAGTTCATCCATGAACTGCTGATCGTCGGTCCAACACCTGGACGTCAGTCCATCCGACCGGTCTCTCAGCCCCTTGTGTATCCACATCGGCAGGAGCAATCCATGGGCGTCGCCAAGACCATCCGTCCCTATCACCAGCCCGCCGGCGGCTGGGGGGCTCTCAAGGCAATGGGCACCGCGCTGGTCGAGCAGCACGTCGCCGTGCACGGCATGGCGACGCTCGCCCGCATGAACCAGCCGGGCGGCTTCGATTGTCCCGGCTGCGGGTGGGCCGACCCGAAGCACACGTCGCCGTTCGAATATTGCGAGAATGGCGGCAAGGCGGTGGCCTGGGAGATGACGACCCGGCGCTGCACGCCCGCCTTCTTCGAAAGCCATACGGTCAGCGAGCTCTCGGCCCTCAACGATTACGAGCTGGAGATGGAGGGACGCCTGACGCACCCCATGCGCTATGACGACATGAGCGATCGCTACCTGCCGGTGAGCTGGGATGAGGCCTTCGCCCTGGTCGGCGCGCACCTCAACGCCCTGCCCGATCCGAACATGGCGGAGTTCTACACGTCAGGACGCGCCTCCAACGAGGCGGCCTTTCTCTACCAGCTTTTCGCCCGCGAATACGGTACCAACAATTTCCCAGACTGCTCGAACATGTGCCACGAGGCCACCAGCGTCGGCCTGCCCCAATCCATCGGAGTGGGCAAGGGAACGGTGCTGCTGGAGGACTTCGCCCGCGCCGACTGCATCTTCATCTTCGGGCAAAATCCCGGCACCAATTCGCCGCGCATGATGACGGAACTGCGCAACGCCTCGCGCCGCGGCGCCACCATCATGTCCTTCAATCCCTTCCGTGAGCGGGCGCTGGAGCGCTTCCAGGCGCCGCAGAGCCCGGTGGAGATGGCCACCCTCTCCTCGACGCCCATCTCGTCGCGGCTCTATCAGGTGAAGGTCGGCGGCGACGTCGCGCTCATCAAGGGGCTGATGAAATGCCTCCTCGCCGCGGACGAAGAGGCCCGCGCACGCGAGTCGGCTCCCGTCCTCGACTGGGATTTCATCAAGGGCCACACCGCCGGGATCGAGGCGCTCGTTGCGGACCTCAACGCGACCTCCTGGAGCGACGTCGAGCGCAAGAGCGGCATTTCGCGCACGGAGATCGAGATCGCCGCACAGGCCTATATGAAGGCGGAGCGGGCCATCCTCGTCTATGGAATGGGCATCACCCAACACCGCCACGGCACGCAGAATGTGCAGCAGATTGCCAATCTGGCGCTGTTGCGGGGGAATGTCGGCCGCGAGGGCGCGGGCATCTGCCCCGTGCGCGGCCACTCCAACGTGCAGGGTGATCGCACCGTCGGGATCACCGAAACGCCGAGCCGGGCGCTGCTCGATGCCATCGAAGCGCGCTACGGCTTCTCGCCCCCGAAAGCCGACGGCCACAATGTGGTGACCGCGCTTGAGGCCATGGTGCGGGGCGAGACCAAGGTCTTCATCGGCCTCGGCGGCAATTTCGCCGCCGCCATCCCGGACTGGCAGCTGACCCAGCAGGCCATGCGCGGGCTCGACCTCACCGTCCACATCGCCACCAAGCTCAACCGGAGCCATCTCGTCCATGGACGCGATGCGCTCATCCTCCCCTGCCTCGGCCGAACCGAGATCGATATGCAGGCGAGCGGCCCGCAATCAGTGACAGTGGAGGACTCCATGTCGATGGTCCACGCCTCCACCGGCCACAATCTGCCCGCATCCGAAAACCTGAAGAGCGAGCCCGCCATCATCGCCGGCATGGCCCGTGCCACGCTGGGCCACCGCTCGAAGGTGAACTGGGAGGCACTTACCGAAGACTATGCGCGGATCCGCGAGGAGATCGAGGCGGTGTTCCCCATCTTCCAGGGTTACAATGCCCGCATTCGCGAGCCGGGCGGCTTCCACCTCACTTCGCTCGCCCGCGAGCGCATCTGGGCCACGGCAACCGGCAAGGCGAACTTCCTCGTCTGCGACGGACTCTGCGAAGATCCGCAGGTGAGCGAGGAGGATGTTCTGTGGCTCACCACCGTGCGCAGCCATGACCAGTACAACACCACGCTGTATTCCCTCTCCGACCGCTATCGCGGCGTCTATGGCCAGCGCGACGTGATTTTTCTCAGCCAAGCGGAGATGGACAGGCGCGGGCTCAAGGCCGACGACCGGGTCGATATCGTCACGGTCTCGCAGGACGGGGTCGAACGGGCCGTGCGGGCCTTCCGCGTGGTGCCCTATGCCTTCCCCGAAGGCGGGTGCGCCGCCTATTACCCCGAGACAAATCCTCTGGTGCCGCTCTATGCGCACGATCCCCAGAGCTTCACGCCGGCCTCAAAGGGTGTGCCGGTCCGTCTCGTGAAATCCACGGCCACGCCCGCCGTTCAGTGAGGTCGGATGCGGCGGCGCGCGGACGCGGGCGATCCTTTGCCGGATCGCCGCCCGATGCGCCGTCGCTCAGCACTCCGCAAGTCGGCGCACGACGATCTGTCGGTATTTTATAACCACACCCACCTCTGGCGAGCAAAACGAATCCATACGTTGCGCGCCGGCACTATCCAAACGTATGCCGCCGATAGCGCGATGTCTGGCAGCGCAGACGAACGACGCCTTCTATCTTTCCCGAGCCTCGTTTCTTGGCATTCACTTGGAAGGAGATGGCCATGTTCTCTCGGAACGTTGCGGAACTTATCGTAGACACGCTCGGCGAAGCGGGCGTCGAGCGTATCTATGGCGTGGTGGGCGACAGCCTCAACGGCCTGACGGAGGCCCTGCGCACGACCGGGAAGATGCGATGGGTGCATGTCAGGCACGAGGAGGTTGCGGCCTTTGCGGCGGCCGGAGAGTCGCAGATCACCGGACAGCTCGCGGTGTGCGCCGGCTCCTGTGGTCCGGGCAATCTGCACCTGATCAACGGCCTCTTCGATGCGCAGCGGAGCCGGACGCCAGTCCTCGCCATCGCCGCCCAGATCCCGTCCGCCGAGATCGGCGGCGGCTACTTCCAGGAGACCCACCCGCAGAACCTCTTCCAGGAATGCAGCGTCTATTGCGAACTCGTCTCCGATCCCGCCCAGATGCCGTTCGTGCTGGAGAATGCCATCCGCGCCGCCGTCGGCCAACGCGGCGTGGCGGTTGTAGTCATTCCCGGCGACGTTGCGCTGAAGCCGGCGCCGGACCGCCCGATCTCCGAGCGCCGGGGCCTCGTTCCCGCAGCGCCGGTGGTGGTGCCCGCCGAGAGCGAACTCGATGCCCTCGCCGATCTGCTGAACGGCGCCGAGCGCGTCACGCTGTTCTGCGGCCGGGGCTGCGCGGGTGCCCACCCCCAGCTCATGCAACTCGCGGAGGCGCTCAAGAGCCCCATGGTCCACGCGCTTGGCGGCAAGGAGCACGTGGAATACGACAATCCCTATGATGTGGGCATGACGGGCTTCATCGGCTTCTCGTCCGGCTACGAAGCCATGCACGCCTGCGACGTGCTGCTGATGCTCGGCACCGACTTCCCCTATAAGCAGTTCCTGCCGACGGGCATCAAGATCGCTCAGGTGGACATCCGGCCAGAGCATCTCGGGCGGCGCTGCAAGCTTGATCTCGGCGTGGTCGGTGATGTGGCCGCGACGATCACTGCCCTCATGCCGCGCCTGACCGCCAAGGCCGACCGCCTGCACCTCGATGACAGCGTCACGCGTTACAAGCACGCCCGCAAGGGCCTCGATGCGTTGGCGCAGGGCAAGCCCGGCAGCAAGCCGATCCATCCGCAGTATCTCACACGGCTGATCAGCGAGCGCGCCGCCTCGGACGCAGCTTTCACCTTCGATGTGGGAACGCCCACCATCTGGGCCGCGCGTTATCTCGAAATGAACGGCAAACGCCGCCTCGTGGGGTCGCTGGCGCACGGCTCCATGGCGAATGCCCTGCCGCAGGCCATCGGCATCCAGGCCTCCCATCCCGATCGGCAGGTCATCTCGCTGTCGGGCGATGGCGGCTTCACCATGCTGATGGGCGATCTGGTCACGCTGGTGCAGGAAAAGCTCCCGGTGAAGACGGTCATCTTCAACAATGGCGTGCTCGGCTTCGTGGCGCTGGAGATGAAGGCGGCAGGCTTCGTGGAGCTGGGCACCGATCTCCAGAACCCGGATTTCGCGGCCATGGCCAATGCCATGGGCATCCTCGGCGTGCGGGTGGAGGACCCCGGCGAGCTTCCCGCCGCCATCGACCAGGTGCTGGCCCATGACGGCCCGGCGGTGCTCGATGTGGTCACCGCGACGCAGGAACTGTCCATGCCGCCGACCATCGGGGTCGAGCAGGCGAAGGGCTTCGGCCTCTGGATGCTGCGTGCCGTCCTCAGCGGGCACGGCACAGAGGTGATCGACCTCGCCAGCACCAACCTGCTGCCGCGCTGAGCCCGACCGGCTCCTCGCATCGCCCCTGCTCGTGCCGGTTCCTCAGAACGCGGGATACTCCCATGGAACTCACCCCCCTTCTGCTGTCGCGAATCCAGTTCGCGTTCACAATCTCCTTCCACATCATCTTTCCGGCCTTCACCATCGGTCTTGCAGCATGGCTCACCTTTCTGGAGGCGTGCCATCTCTTCACCGGCGAGCGCATCTATCGCCGGCTGTCGGATTTCTGGCTGAAGATCTTCGCCGTGGCCTTCGGCCTCGGCGTGGTCTCCGGCATCGTCATGGCCTTCCAGTTCGGAACCAACTGGAGCGAGCTCTCGCGCCGCACCGGCCCGATCCAGGGACCGCTACTGGGCTATGAGAGCTTCACCGCCTTCGCGCTCGAGGCGGCGTTCTTCGGCGTGCTGATGTTCGGACGGGACCGGGTGCCACGCTGGGCCTATCTCGGCGCCTGTCTGATGGTGTCGCTCGGCACCAGCCTGTCGGCCTTCTGGATCATGGTGAACAACAGCTGGATGCAGTACCCGACCGGCTTCAGCCTGACGCCGGAAGGCGTCTTCGTGCCCACGGACTGGTCCGCCATCATCTTCAACCGGGCCGTCTGGACGCGCTTCCCGCACATGATCATCGCGGCCTATGTGACGTCCGCCTTCTGCGTGGCCGCCACGGGCGCATGGTACATGCTCCGCGGCACGGCCGTACAGGAGGGCCGCGCGATGGCGGTCATGGGCCTGCGGCTGGCGGCCATCCTGGTGCCCGTCCAGCTCGGGTTCGGCCATCTCGTGGGCGATTTCGTCCACGACAAGCAGCCCGCGAAGTTCGCGGCCATCGAGGGACGCTGGAACGATCAGCAGCCGGCGAGCGAAATTCTCGTCGCCTGGCCGGACCCCGAGAATGAGCGCAATCTCTTCGAGATCTCCGTGCCTTATCTCGGCAGCGTGATCGGCTCCATGAGCCTCACATCGAAGGAACTGGGCATCAAGAGCTTCGCGCCGCAGGATCGCCCGCCCGTCGCCATCCCGTTCTTCGCGTTCCGGATCATGGTCGGCTGCGGCCTCGTGATGCTGGCGCTCGCCTGGATCGGATCGTGGCTCAGCTTCAGCGAGCGCCTGCTCAAAGCGCGGCTCTTCCTCGTCGCGACATTCCTGTCATTTCCGCTTGGGTTCATCGCGACCCTGACCGGGTGGTTCACCGCAGAGGTCGGCCGGCAGCCCTGGGTGGTCTATGGCCAGCTTCGGACTGCGGAGGCCGCAACACCGTTCCTGACGTCGCAGGAGGTCGCGACAACCTTCGCCCTGGTCGCCGCCGTCTATGCGCTCATCTTCGGGTTCGGCGTCCTCTACATCTACCGGCTCCTGCGGGCCGGCCCGATCCCCGCCGCCGCACTTTCACTCTACGGCACCAATCCCAAGCGCCCCCTGTCCATTCCGGGCGCCAGCCCGGGCGTTTCGGGCGCCGCCAAGACCGGAGAATGACCATGGTCGAGTTCTGGGCCTTTGTTCTGGGGATTTCCATCCTCCTGTACATCCTGCTGGATGGCTTCGATCTCGGCGTCGGAATGCTCTTTCCGTTCGCGCCCGGCGAAGCCGAGCGCCGCCGCATGCTGGGTTCGATCTCGCCCGTGTGGGACGGCAACGAAACCTGGCTGGTGGTTTCCGCCGCCACCCTGTTCGGCGCCTTTCCGGCCGTCTTTTCCGTCGTCCTGTCGGCCTTCTATCTGCCGCTCTTCCTCATGCTCGCGGGACTGATTCTCCGCGGCGTGGCCTTCGAGTTCCGCTACAAGGCGACGACCTCGCGCCCGCTCTGGGACGCAGGCTTTGTGGTTGGCTCCTATGTGGCCGCCTTCGTGCAGGGCACCGCGGTCGGCGCCATCGTGCAGGGTCTGCCCATCGAGAACGGCCTCTACGCCGGCCATGCGCTGAGCTGGGCGAGCCCCTTCTCCCTGTTCTGCGGCCTCGGCCTGTGCATCGGCTATGCCTTGATGGGCAGTTGCTGGATCGCCGGAAAGTCCACCGGGCCGCTACGCGACTTCAGCTTTCGCGTCCTGCCGGCGCTGATGGCGGCGCTGCTGGTGTTCCTGGTGGTGGTCTTCATCTGGTCGGTCCAGATCCGCCTCCAGGTCCTTCACCGCTGGATTGATCGTCCCGCGCTGCTCGTCTGCCCGCTCCTGGGCCTCGTGGCATTCACCGGGCTGGTGCTGTCTGTTCGGCGGCGGAACGAGCGGTTCCTTTTCCTCTGTGGGGCGACGATCTTCATTGCCGCGTTCACGACACTGGCCGGATCCTTCCTGCCCTACATGCTGCCCTTCTCAATGACGATCTGGCAGGCGGCCTCCCCACCCTCCTCCCTGTCCTTCCTCTTCTGGGGGGCGGGCCTCTTCGTCCTCCCCGTGACGCTCGCCTATACGCTGATCGTCTACTTCGTCTTTCGCGGAAAGATGACCGAGGAGGGAGAATACTGAGCGGCCCCGTATCAACCACCGGCTTATGAGCAGAAAGGCGGCCGCTCCGGAATGAGGCGGCCGCCTCGTTTGGATCGCCGTATCGGGCACGGGCATTTGCCGGGCCCTCAACTGCAAAAGAAAAGGCCATGCTCCTTGCGGAGCATGGCCCGTTGGGCGCCGGCAGTTACGCGCCGGCCAGTGTGGAAAATACCCACCACACCTGTTCCCGGCCGTTGACCTTCACCCGGCGGCGTCTGGCCCGCGATGGCGGACCAGCGAGCTGCCGGCTCAAGTCTCAACGGAAGAGGGTCATGATGTTGGAGGTCGAGTTGTTCGCGATCGAGAGCGACTGCACCGCCAGCTGCTGCTGGGTCTGCAGGGCCTTCAGCTTCGTGGACTCTTCTTCCATGTTGGCATCGACCAGCGAGCCGATCGACGACGTGTTGATGTCGATCAGGGACTGAGCGAAGCTCTGCTGCGAGGTCAGGCGGGTCTGGGTGGTGCCGAGAGCCGTCGAACCGTTCTGCAGGCCGTCGATCGTGGCGGACACGATCTTCATGTAGGAAGAGAGCTTCGCCAGGTCGACGTCGCTGCTGGTGAGAGCGGAGATGTCGATGTCGGCGATGGACGCCGTGAACGCCGCGACCGTGGTCCCGCCGACGGAACCGCTGATCGAGTAGGTGGTGTCCATGAAGCCCTTGAGGTTGCCGGCGTTGGTGCCGACGGCGACGGTCAGACCGCCGGCGACGGACGCGCTGGTGGCAACCGCGGTCACGGCCTTGTCGATCGTGGAGCTGGTGCCCGTCGCCGTACCGTTGGTCTTCGCGTCATAGACGGCGAAGGCGCCGGTATCGAGCGTGGTGGAGCCGACCGACACGACGCCGCTGGTGCGCGAGAAGTTCGCGAGCAGGCTCTTGTTGGCGTTGAAGCCCGTGGCCGAGCTGTCGACCGAGAGCCAGTTGGCGCCGTTCACCACCGCCGAGGAAGCCGCCGACTTGATGTCGGAGACGGCGTTGGCGATGTTCTTCTGCAGGGAGGTGCGATCAGCCGTGGAGGACTGGGCGCTGACGAGAGCCTGCTTGATGGTGTTCAGGCTGTTCATGATCTGGGTGACGCCGGTGTTGGTCGTCTTCACCGAGGCCAGATCGAGGTTGATGGCATCCTTCACCGCGCCGAGCGCGCCGTTGTCCGACGTCAGGGTGGTGGAGATGTTCCAGTAGGCGGCGCCATCAGCGGCAGAATTGATCTTCTTGCCGGTGGAGACGCGGTCGTTGGTGGTGTTGAGGCTGTCGTTGATGGAGCGCAGGGTCGCGAGGGCGACGCTGGCGGCATTGTTGGTGATGATGCTGGTCATGACTGATGTCCCATCATTGGAATGAACATGATGTAGGGACATACCGGGTTCTCACCGGCATAGCAGAAGCGGCATCATGCCTTTGATCCAGAGATCCTGAGGTCGGACCTCGCCGCCCGATGAGCGGGCGATCAATCTGCTATTACGCAGAGACACTAGCGGATCGTTTCGCGGAACGCCAGACGTTCTGCACGAGAACAGCTCAAAAAATTCAAATTGCCGAATACACAACCACCGATTGACGAGAAGGCCAAAATCTATCTTCACGACAAATGACTTAATGACCGTTCAGGAATGACGATCAACCGGAAGACATCTGTATTATCCTACAGCGGAGATGCGCCGCCGCTGCTCTCGGCACCAAAGGATACCGATTGCTGCGGCCGCCCGTCGTTCCATCCGCCACGCCACATGAAGCGGTGGCGGCGGGCGGCCTGAAGACCAGCCGCCTGCCCTGTCGCGAGCGCGCAGCGAACTCTGGAGACGAGCTACGCGCGCGTCGTCGCCGCCCGCCGGAGCACAGAGATGAGGCTTTCCGGTTCCGGCGGCCCTTCATAGAGTTGGCCATTGATGAACAGGCTCGGCGTGCCGTTCACGCCGCCCCGCACGCCGCCGAGGAAGTCCCGCTGGATCTTCTCGTCGTGACGCCCTTCGAACGCGGCCGCCAGGATGGCCCGGTCGATCCCCAATTGATCAGCATAGGCCTCAAGGTGGCGGTCGCCGAGGGCATCCTGATTCTCGTAAAGCATGTCGTGCGCTTCCCAGAACAGGCCCGCTTCGGCGGCGGCCTCGGCGAACTGGGCGGCACGCAGAGCATGAGCGTGTACTTCGACGAGCGGGAAGTTCCGGAACACGAAGCGAAGGTCCGCGTCCATGGCCCGCTGCACAGCCTTGAGGACCGGATAGGCCTCGCCGCAATAGGGGCATTGGTAATCGCCATATTCGACCAGCGTAACGGAGAAGCTGGGAGTGCCCAGAATATGGTCGTCGGCCGCCAGAGGGGGGATGGGCCGGCTCATGACACCGCTCCTTCCGTGCGAACGCTCAGCTTCTCCAGCGCCTCGAGAATTCCGTCCGCGCCAGGATTGATGCCGAGCGGCGACACATAGGACCAGCGGATGACACCCTCGGCGTCGATCACGAACAGCGCGCGATCTGCAACGCCGTCCTGCACACGATACACGCCATAGCGTCGGGCGACCTCGCCCTTTGGCTCGAAGTCGGCCAGCAGCGGGAAATGCAGCTTGCGTTCGGCCGCAAAGGCCGCATGGCACCAGACACCATCCGCCGAAATGCCGACGAGCTGAGCGCCCAGACGGTGGAACTCAGGCAGAACCGCGTTGAGCAGGCTCATCTCATCGCCGCAGACCGGGCTCCAGTCCGCCGGATAGAAGGCGAGAATGACCGGGTGGCCTCTCATCTCGGAGAGGGACAAGGTCTGGTCCGGCGTCGCGGAAAGGGTGAAATCTGGCGCCTGCACGCCAGCCGGTAAGGCCCCGGTTGGGGGGACGGACTGCTCTGTCATTGTGCCGCTCCTTGTCGCGACAATGCTCCGGCTCCGGTCGAGGCGGCGCATTGACACCCGCATTGTCGAGGCGATGCCGGCAGCGGTGAATTGGCTCTTGGCGTATCGGGGCCATACCTAGGTTTGGACGGGCGAAGCAGATCCGCTCCGCTTTCGATCTGCGGCTCGCGCCATCAGGAGCATGACGGCGATCAGGGCCACCGCTGCGCCGAGGCATGGAGTAAATCCCAGCCGGCGAACCACCAGGGCCCCCGTCGCGGCACCGGCGATGAAAGCCAACCAATTCAGCAGCGACATCAGGGCGCTGGCCAGCGTCGCCCGCCCCTCCGGCACACGTGCGATCGACTGGCCGAGGCGGAACAGCATGCCGGTGACAAACCCCTTGCCGACATCCACACCGCCCACCGCCTGATGCAGAACGTTCTGAAGGCCCATGGTGAACGCGACACTCATCAGACAGATGAGCGACCAGGAGGCGAGCGAAGCACCGAGGGCCATGACCAGCAATGCAACTTCAAGGACAAGCACCCGCGGGACGAGACCCGAGCTGGCGTGATCCGCGATTCTGGTGCCGGCGGCTGCGCCCGCGACGAAGGCGCCCACCACACCGAGGATGACCAGCATGTCCGGAACGGCCCCATCCGCGAGCGTCATGCCCAGATGGGTGCTGTTTCCGCTCATGAAGGACACATAGAGGTGATCGAACCGGACATAGGCCGCGGCATCGAGGAAGCCGGCGAGACCCGTGAGCGTCAGGGCGAAGGTCAAGGGATGACGCGGTGTCGCGCGATCGAGGCCGGCGTCGCTGCGAACCGGCGTGACCCGCTTTCCGGCTCCGGCCTGTGACCGCGCCGTTGTCTGAGGAGAGATATTCGACGTCATGTCCGTCATCCGAGCCTTACGTAGCCAGAGGATACGCATCCGGCGGCCACGCCCCCTGACACAGGTTCGGACAGTTCGCCGGTGACCGGATGCACATGCTGATGCCGCGGATCCGCTTCTGTGCGCCCCATCGCGGAGCGGAAATCAGCGGGCACGAACCTCATGACGGTCGCACCCGGCGGGGGCCGTCGCCATCATACGCAAGGCGAACCGGCCTCGGACCGGCCCTCACACCGGCATACGAGCGTATGCCTTGGCTATATGGGCATCCATCTGGGAAGCCCGCTGAACTCCGGTCATTGTTCGGCTGCTTAGGGCGGTCCTGGCGCAGATGGGCATCGCCGCATCCGACCATCCAAGGCTGCGTCCCTGCGCCACCACACGGCGGGGCACGATCGGGCCCTGCATGGGCCGCCGCCCACCACACCAGTCGATTGGCAAGGAGTTCCCGATGACGATCCTGAAGCAGCCCATCGTCGGCACCATGGGCGCCGATATCGTCGGCCCCCGCAACCCGCAGGTCGAAGCCCAGAACCCGGATATCCTCATCCCGCCCCTCACCGACCACGGGGGTATCCCGAACCTCAAGTTCCCCTTCGCCATGGCGCACAACCGCCTGGAGGACGGCGGCTGGGCCCGCGAGGTCACGCAGCGCGAGCTCGGCACGCTGAAGGAACTCGCCATGGTCAACATGCGCCTGCCGCCCGGCGTGGTGCGCGAGCTGCACTGGCACAAGGAAGCCGAATGGGCCTATGTACTCAACGGGCGGGTGCGCTTCTATCTCGTCGATGACCAGCGCCAGACACTGGTCGAGGACCTAGGTCCCGGCGACCTGTGGCTGGCACCCGCAGGCTTCCCGCATGCCATCCAGGGCCTTGAGGAAGGGACGGAATTCGTCCTCGTCTTCAACGACGGCAACTTCTCCGAGAACCAGACGCTTCTGGTCACGGAGCTGTTCGCCCATACTCCGAGGGACGTTCTGGCCAAGAACTTCGGCGTTCCCGTGGAAGCCTTCGACGGCATCCCGGCGCACGAAAAGTACATCTTCCGTCAGCCCGTGCCGCCGCCGCTCGAGGACGTGCGGAAGGCGCTGGGCGCCGTGACCTTCACGGACAGATATGTCTTCCGCGCCTCGCAGATCGCCGCGACTCCGTTCCCCGGTGGCGCCACCAAGGTGGTGGATTCCAAGAGCTTCGCCGTCACCAACCTCGCGGCGCTGTTCATCGATCTGGAACCCGGCGGCATGCGAGAGATCCACTGGCATCCGGACGCGGACGAGATCCAGTATTACATCAGCGGCAAGGCGCGCATGACCGTGTTCGATGCGGTGGCCAATGCCCGCACCTTCGATTTCGTGCCGGGCGATGTGGGCTACGTGCCCAAGACGCTCGCGCATTATATCGAGAACATCGGCGATGAACCGGTGCGCGTGCTCAACGTCTTCCACACCGGCGAGTATAAGGACGTCTCGCTCAACAACTGGCTGGCGCTGACGCCGCGCCATCTCGTCGAGGGCCATCTCGACGTGGGTGATCCGCTCCTGTCGTCGCTCCGGGCGACCCGCCAAGCGGTTGTAAAGGGCTGAACCGGCAGCAAAGGGATGCGCGGGAAGACCGCGCATCCCGAGAGTGGCCGAACGGCCGGATGTCGCCGCGCCTGGAGGCCGCGTTCTGATCGTCCTCCGCTGCCACAGATCGGACCAAGGTCCGGCGCACAGGTGGGCGGGCTTCACATGGCTGACCTCCATGGATCTCCGGCGACCATTTCTGACAGCTCACGTTGGGGCGGCGGGGCACGTCCGGCCATCAGGCGCACGGCACAATCATGGCGACACTCAATCTCGTTCTCATCCTGGTCATCGCAGTGGTGATGAGCAACTGGATCAGCCGGCTGCTGCCGTGCGTGGCACCGCCCCTGGTGCAGATTGCCCTGGGTGCTGCCATGGGTCGCCTCGGGATCGATGCCGTCAGCATCAACCCGGACCTGTTCTTCGTGCTCTTCCTGCCGCCGCTGCTCTTCGTGGATGGCTGGCGGTTTTCCGGCCACGAACTCATATCGCGAGCCGGACCCATCGCTTCGCTGGCCGTGGGGCTCGTTCTGGTGACCGTGCTCTGTGTCGGGCCCGGCCTGCACGCGCTCATTCCGCATATGCCGCTCGTCGCGACACTGGCGCTGGTGGCCGTGCTCTCTCCCACCGACGCCATCGCCGGAACGTCCCTGCTGAAGCGGGCGCCCTTGTCCCGCCGTGCCGGCCGGATCATCGAAGGCGAGGCGCTCCTCAACGACGCCTCGGCCCTCATCTGTCTGCATTATGTTGTCGTCCTTGGGTCGACGGCCGCTCCCTCCGGCCCTTTCATCCTGGGAGAAATGATCTGGATCGGCGCCGGCGGGCTGGCGATCGGCGCTGGCGTCGGCGTGATGATCCTGATGCTCAAGAATGCGATCCTCGCGCGCCTTGGAGAAACTACGGCAACGCAGATCCTCATCAGCCTGCTGTTCCCCTATGCGGCCTATCACGCAGCCGTCGCACTCGGCGCTTCCGGCATCCTCGCAGCCGTCGCGGCTGGCGTCGCCATGGGGCGGTGGGAACTGGGCGGCAACGCTCTCCCGGTCACGCGGCTCCGCCGGGCGGCCATCTGGGAGACACTGGAATTCACGCTCAACGGGGTCATTTTCGTCCTTCTGGGAGAGCAATTGCCCGGCATCGTCGAGAAGGCACTCGCGAGCATCGCGCTTGGGGGGCACCTGCCCGCTCTTCGGCTGGGGCTCTATATCGCCGCGGCCGCCACGGCGCTGACGCTGGTGCGTCTGCTGTGGGTGGGCGCCATGGTGGCCTGGCACGAGCGCCAGCAACGGGACGCGGCCGGCACAAAAGTGCGCGTGCTGACGGCCCTCGCGATGACATTCTCCGGCGTGCGCGGAGCGGTCACGCTCGCTGCCGCGCTTGCCCTGCCCATGACGCTGCCCGGCGGCCTCCCCTTCCCCGCCCGCGATCTTGTCATCGCCATTGCCGCTGGTGTCATCCTGACCTCGCTCATCGTCGCAAATATCGCACTGCCCCTGCTCGCGGGGCAGCTAGCGGCGGCAGCCGAGGACGAGGACGCCGAACAGCACGCGGCACGGCTGCGCACGGCACAGGCCGCGATCGCCGCAGTGGAGCGGATGGCGCAGGAACAGGGCGACGAAGTGAACGGCGAACCGCTGCTCTGGCAGGAGGCGTCCGCCGCAGTCCTGTCGTCCTATCGCCGGCAGGTGGAGCGGCTGAGCGCATCGGACAGCGACCGGAGCGCCGCAGAGCTGCGCGGCACCGCCGAACGGCGTCTCCGGCTGGCCGGCCTTCACGCGCAGCGGGCCGAGATCGCGGTGATGGTGGCCGAGCATCTCATCGACAATGAAGCCGCGCGCCGCCTGCTGCTGGAGCTGGATGGCCAGGAAGCCTGGTTGGCGAGCTGAACGCCGCCGCCATTATCTCCCGAGAAAGAGACGCCGCGGATGCCCGTCTCACCCCTTACCTTGTGTAATGCAAATGCATTTCGCGGGCCGCAAGGTCCGTTGCCGCCTCCGGACTCCAAGTCCGTTGTCTCCCACCACTTCTGGATGAGACGATCGGATCGTCATGACGTCAGAACCGACACCCTGGCACATTGTTCTTCTGTGCAAACGGGACGGCACGTAACCGGAGAGAAGACCTAAACCTACGTATACGGGGGTGATATGCCCGTACAATTTTCCGCCCCCGCCGTTCTGTCTAGCTTGATCAGGTAAGCAATGGCAGCAGGACATCACGGCCATGGGCATGTTCCCAACCCCTCCCGGACGCGCAGACGAGTCGAACATTCATTCCGGTGGGCCGGTCGCGGTTCAGACGGAGCGCCTTCAGATGAACCGCCGCGAGCTGGTTGGCATGGCCGCCGGCCTTGCGGCGACCACGATGTTCTCGGCAAGCGCCATCGCAAGCACCGTCACTGCCAATTCCGGCGCGACGAAGACCAATGGAGAGACTCGGATGAGCAGCGGCTTTGTGAAGACGGCCGACGGGACGGAAATCTTCTTCAAGGACTGGGGTCCGAAGGATGCCCAGCCGATCCATTTCCATCATGGCTGGCCGCTCTCGGCGGATGACTGGGACGCGCAGCTCCTGTTCTTCCTCTCCAAGGGCTACCGGGTGGTAGCGCATGACCGTCGCGGCCATGGCCGTTCCACCCAGGTCGACACCGGCAATACCATCGACCGCTATGCGGCCGACGCCTCTGCGGTGGTCGAGCATCTGAACCTGCGGAACGTCGTCCACATCGGCCATTCCACCGGTGGCGGCGAGGTCGCGCGCTATGTGGCCAAGTTCGGCCAGCCGCAGGGCCGGGTCGCCAAGGCGGTTCTCGTCGCCGCCATCCCCCCGCTGATGCTCAAGACGCCCAACAATCCCGAAGGCACGCCGCTCTCGGTGTTCGACGGCTTCCGCAGCGCGCTCGCCGCCAATCGCTCGCAGTTCTACATGGACGTGGCTTCGGGCCCGTTCTACGGCTTCAACCGTCCCGACGCCAAGGTCTCGCAGGGCGTGATCCTCAACTGGTGGCGCCAGGGCATGATGGGCGGCGCCGTCGCCCAGTATGAAGGCATCAAGGCCTTCTCCGAGACCGACCAGACCGACGATCTCAAGGCCATCACCGTCCCGACCCTGGTCCTGCAGGGCGACGACGATCAGGTGGTGCCCTACAAGGACGCGGCGCTGCTCCAGGCGAAGCTGATCAAGAACAGCACCCTGAAGATCTATCCCGGCTTCCCGCACGGGATGCTGACGACGCACGCCGACGTCATCAATCCGGACCTCCTCGCCTTCGTGAAGGGCTGAGGCCGGCGGGCGGCGGATCATTTCCCCCCGGTGGTCCGCCGCCCCTTTTTCAATGCCGAGAGCGCTGCCGTTCTAGCCGGCTGCCTTCCGCCGATATTCGCCGGGCGACACACCGACATGGCGCCGGAAGGCCCGGGTGAAGGTGGACTGGGACGAAAACCGACAAGAATAAGCAATTTCCGTCAAGCTTGATTGCGTGTGAGCGAGCATCTCTTGGGCGCGCTGCAACCGAAGTGAGCTGATGAACCGATGCGGAGGGACACCCACAGCCGATCGAAACGCCCGCGCAAAATGATGGTGGCTGAGGCACGCGATGTCGGACAGGTCCGACAGCGAAATCTCGGACGCCAGATTGTCGTTTATGTAGTCGATCACCCGGCGCATCTTGGCATGCTCGACGATCGGGCTCTGCCGGTGCGGGAGCGAGGCGTCTGCGTATGTGGTGACGAGATGGGCGGCCATGGACCGGGCAAGGCTATCCACCAGGAAGCGGCCGACGGACGTCTCCTCTTCCAGTTCAGCGTTGATCCGGTAGCCCACCTGCCTCAGGAAGTCGTCGTCGATGTCCGCGCGGTAGGAGATGTTCTCCGGCGAGACGGCACGCGACACTGAAGCCGATATATCCCTGAATATCTCATGCCCAATGTACATGTGCAGAATGCTGCCGAGATCCTGGGTAATGCGGATCGAATCCTCGACCACGCCGATCGGGCACAGCCAGAGCGTCCCCGCGCGGGCCGCTGTATCCTGGAATTCACCGTTTCCCCGGCGCTCCACGCGCCCGGCATCCGATCCGCGCAGGGCGAGCGTGACCTCCATCTGCTGCGGAACAGGAGGCGGAATCTCCCCGGCCGGATGGTTTCGGATCTCGGCGGCCATGCACGTCCAGTTCCGCCGCGCGGAACTCGCCAGCACCTCGCCCCTCGGGAATTTCATGCGGCCAAACTCGTGCACACCCGCCATGTTCGACTCCTCGATCTGCAGGGCACCAGCTCGCCTGGCCGTCCATTGTGGGGCCTGAGACTTCGCCGGGCAAGGATGTCAATTCAGGCAAAGACAATGCCAGTCCGGGCAAAGACATGGCCCGGCGGTACGCCGCACACTCCCCCCGGATCATCGGCAGACCCTTGCGCGCCGCTGCGGCACGCAGGACACACGAAGCTCAGTGAGTGGCGACCATGAACTCGCGAAGTCATGTGCCTGGCGTCTCGCTCCAGGGCATCGTGCCGGCACCCCAGGCATCCTATTTCCTGAGCAACGAGCTGGCGAGCCGACTTGAGAAGAAGGCCACGGACTGGTGGTCCGAGCTGACTGTTACCTTCCGCACGTCGGAGGCAGGCATCGACCATGTTCACGTGACGGACGCCGCCGGGCGGGACTGGCGCATCCTGCTGGCGGACTGGAACACGCCGCAGGCCTATCAGCTCCAGGTGGATGCCACCCTCTCCCTCACGCTGGGCGAGGAGCTGGCGGAAGTGCCGGCCTTCATTGGGGAGCAGGAGCGCCTCGCGCTCGCTTATGCGCCCCGTAGGGCAGAGCCCCTCGCCGAACGGCCGACGGGAACGGCCAACGTCCCCGCCTTCCTAGACCTCGCCCTCGCCGCGACCTTAACCCTGATGCAGGTGCATGAAGCGGGCGTGATCCATGGCGGCCTCTCGCCCGCCCGTCTGCTTGTGGCGCCGGATGGCAAGGTGCGTCTGACGGGATTTGCGTGGCTCTCCGCGGCCGAGGCGGGCGCGGCTACCGATCTGCGCAACTCAGGCCCGGAGGTGGCCTATGCGGCGCCGGAGCTGATCCGGACCGACCCCTCCCCCGTGGATGCCCGGACCGATCTGTATGCGCTGGGGGTCGTGCTCTACGAATATCTCGTCGGCACACTTCCCATCACCGCCGCCAGTCTGCCGGGCTGGCTCCATGCCCATGTCGCCATGGAGGCCCCGTCCGCCCGTCTGGCACGGCCGGACATCCCGGCCATCATCGACCGGATCCTGCTCAAGCTCATCAGCAAGGATCCCAAGCAGCGCTACCAGACGGCGCGGGCACTCCATGCTGATTTCCAGCGCGTCGCAAAGACCATCGCTGCAACGGGACACGCCGAGGATTTCGTGCTCGCGCGCGGCGAGTTCGCAGAGCCGCCAAAGGCGTCCGAGCATCTCGTCGGCCGGCGGCGTGAACTGAGGACGCTCACCGATCTCTATGCGGCCTTCCGGACCGCATCCCACCAGCGGATCGTGCTGGTGTCAGGTGAACCGGGCGCCGGCAAATCGACGCTCGTGCAGGCCCTTCTGACCACCCTCGACGACACGAGTGTGCTCCGCGCCTCCGGCAAGGGCGTGCAGATTCGCCAGGGCACGCCGTTCGCCCCCATCGCGCAGGCGCTGCGCACCGCGCTGGCCCAATTGATGGGCGGTGACGAACGCACGCTGGAGGATGCGCGCCGGCGCCTGTCCACCGTCACGGGGAGCGGGCGGGTGCTGGCGGAGCTGGTCCCGGATCTCGCTATCCTGCCCCCGGAACCACAGGCCCTGGCCGATGTGTCGGCCCACGTCGCACAGACGCGCGCCGCCCGGATCATCGCGGAGACCTTCGCAGCGCTCGCCTCGGAAGCGTCACCTCTCGTGCTGTTTCTCGACGACCTGCAATGGTTCGATCACGCGAGCCTAAATGTCGTCCGGCAGCTTTGCAGCGATACCCCGGCGCACGTCTTTCTCATCGGCAGCTTCCGCACCGAGGCCGAGAACCGCAAGACGGTAAGAGAGTTGCTGGAGACCGCCAGAAGCTCGCCGGCCTTCGCGCAGGAGCTCAATCTTGAGCCGCTCCTGGAGCGCGACACGACCGAACTGGTCGCATTGATCCTGAGGAGCATGCCGGAGGATGTACGGCCGCTCTCGCTGAGGGTTCATAGCGAGACGCGCGGCAATCCCTTCTATGTCGGCCAGCTCTTGCGCAGGTTGCAGGACGAGCATGTGCTCCAGTTCGACGCCGACCGGCAGCAATGGATCTGGAACGACCCTCATCGCGGCCATCCGCGCGAGATTGCGGAGCTGATGCCCGAGCGCGTCAACGCCCTGCCCGCGCTGCAACGCAGCTTTCTGCAGCGGTGCGCGAGCCTCGGCGGGCGCTGCTCGGTGCTGTTCGCGGCGCAGCTCTCCGGGGCCAGCGTCGCGGAAACCGTTCGCGCAGCCAATGCGCTGGTGGCGGCGGGCCTCCTCGCGCGCGCAGGCGCCGATTTCGCCATTGCCCATGACCGCGTGCTGGAGGCGGCCTATGCGACGATGTCGCCCGTCCAGAGGGCCCGCAAGCATCTCGGCAACGCCCGCGCGCTGTCCGCAAGCCATACCGATCCCGATCCGGATGTGGCGTTCGACATCGCCGCGCAGATCGAGCATTGCGATCCGAACGATCTCGCTCCCGACGAACGTCCGCGCTTTGCGCAGGCCCTGCTGCTGGCGGCACGCACCTGCCGCTCCGCCGGCGAGGCCCATCGGGCGCTGCATTTCGTGGAGCTGATCCGGCGCATTCTGGTGGCCGCCGATGGCGACAGTCTCGCCGCACTGGCGTTCGCCACCGAATGGCTGCAATGCGACTGCCTGCTCGCGCTCGGCCGCGTGGACGAGGCGCTCGCGGGCATGGACGCCCTGGCTCGGCTCAGCCCTGATCCCATCAGCACGGCGGATGTCTATCGCCTGAAGGCCTTCGCGCTAACGGTGAAGAACGCCTACACCCTTGCCATCGAGGCCGCGCTCGCGGGCCTCAGGGCACTCGATCTGGAGCTCGACCCCGCACCGGGACGCCCGGAGCTGGACGCCGCTTACGCGGCCTGCCAAACGAGACTCGACGCCCTCGGCATGGATGAACTGATCGCGCTTCCCGAAATGACCGACCGGCGGGCGCGTTCCACCTTGGCGCTGCTCTCGACCCTGATCTCCTCCTTCTTCGTCAAGGGTGAGTTACGGCTTCTCCACGTCATCAAGATCATGGAGCTCACCCTCGCCCACGGCAGCGCGCCGGAATCAGCCTACGGACTGGCGTGGTTCGGCGTCCTCAGCGCCCATTATTTCGGTGCCTACGAGCAAGGCGCAGCTTATGCCACCGCCGCCTGCACGCTCGCACAGCGCGACGGGTACGAAGCGCAGCGGACGGCCGCACTCATCGCGCTCGATCAGGTCAGCGTGTGGACGCAGCCCATGCGCACGGCCCTCAGCCATGCCCGCGAAGGCGCGCGGGTCGGTCAGGCGGCCGGCGACCTTGGCATGACCTGCTATGCCCGCAACCACATCGCGTCGGATATGCTGGTCATCGGCACGCGGCTCGACCGGGTCCGCTCGGAGCTGATGGACAGCATCTCCATGACCCGCGACATCGGCTACAGGGATATCGAGCTGATCCTGATCGCGCAGCTCAGCCTCGCCGAAGCGCTGAGTGCCGGGGAAGCGGCCGAAACCACCACGCACGCTGAGCTCCTCCAGTCCTCCGTCGCCACCCAGTTCTGGGTGAAGCATTATGACGGGCTGCAAGCCTTCTTCCTGGGCGAGATGGAAGCGGCGATCGGCCGTCTGGAGGAAGCGGAAGCCATGGCATGGGCGGCGCCGGCCCATATCGACACGGCCAACAACAGCTTCTTCCTGGCTCTCGCCCACGCGCAATGGCAGGAACCCGAGCGGACGGCGGCGGTCCGCCTTGAACGGATGGCCGCGGCGCGGGAGCGTTTCAGGTCATGGGCCAGGCTCAATCCCGAGACCTTTTCCCCCAAGCATCTCCTCCTCGAAGCGGAAGCGGCCCGCCTAGAGGATCGGCGCGGCGAGGCCATGGCGCTGTACGAGCGCGCCGCCGCTGCCGCCGCGACCGCGAACTTCATCCACGACCAGGCGCTTGCCCAGGAACTTGCAGCCCATTTCTACCGCGGGCTCGACCTCTCTGCGCCGGCGCAGGGGTGCTTCCAGGCGGCCGTTCGCGGCTATCGGGAATGGGGCGCACAGGCCAAGGCGGCCCGGCTTGCGGAACATCTCACCGTGCCCTCCGGCATCGACGGACCGGTAACCGCGCCCAAGGGGATTCAGCAGGAGCTGGACCTCACGGTGATGACGGCGGCCTCGCAGACGCTGGCGGAAGAAGTCGGCCTCGAGCAGGTCATCCGGACCCTGATGAAGAGCATGCTCATTCATGCCGGCGCGCAGTTCGGCCTGCTGCTCCTCCTGCGCCAGGGCGAGCCGGTCGTGGAGGCGGTGGCGCGGGTCAGATCCCAAGACATCTGCATCGAACTCCAACCCGCCGCAAAGCCGGAAGAGCTGATGCCGGCTTCCGTGCTGAAGACGGTGATGCGGACGGCGCGGCCCATCACCCTCGCCGATGCCGCCGTGGAGGCCGCCCAGCGCGGCCTGTCCATGGGCGGGCGCAGCGTCCGCTCCCTCGCCTGCATTCCGCTGATCAAGCGCGGCGAACTCATCGGCATGCTCCATCTGGAGAATGCCCTGAGCGCGGACGTCTTCACGCCCCGCCGGATGGCGATGCTCGAAGTTCTGGCGCCGCAAGCCGCCATATCGCTGGACGCCGCGCGGCTCTATGGCGACCTCATGGATGAGAATCTGCGCCGCGCGCAGGCGGAATTCGAACTGCGCGAGGCGCGCAGCGAACTCGCCCAGGCAAACCAACTCACCGCCATGGGCAGTTTCGCCACCTCCATAGCCCATGAGATCAACCAACCGCTCGCGACCCTTGTCGCCCACGCGGAGGCGGGCCTGCGCTGGCTCAATCGGCCTCAGCCCGATCTCGGCGAGGTGACGAAGAGCCTCCAGAGCATCAGCCAGGCCGGGCGGCGCGCCGCCGACATCATCACCGCGTTGCGCGCGCTGGTGAAGCAGGCCCCGGCGCCGCTGACACTCGTGACCATCGAGGACGTTGTGGACGAGGTGCTGAAGATCGTCTGCGCGGACCTGAAGACGAACGGCATCCAGCTAAGCCTTGCCCTCAGCACCGACCGCCATGCGATCCTGGTGAACAACATCCAGCTCCAGCAGGTGCTGTTCAATCTGATCACCAATGCCGTTCAGGCGATGGCGAATGCGGCGACGCCCGAGCGGCACCTGCGCATCAGCACCGCCACTGTTCAGGACAACGTGGAGGTGACCATCGAGGACACCGGCTGCGGCATGTCGCAGGAGGTCATCGCCCGCATCTTCCAGCCCTTCTTCACCACCAAGACCACCGGCATGGGGGTGGGGCTCGCCATCTGCCGCTCCATCATGGAACGGCACGGGGGCACGCTGGAGGCCCGTTCCATCGAGGGCAAGGGCAGCACGTTCTTCGTCCGCCTTCCCCTCGCCTCGCCGTAAGACAGGCGGGCGCGAAGGGGAAGCATGGGCGCCTCAGGCCCGGTCGAGTAGGAGCCCTCGTCCGAGCCGCTGGCCATAGGCGACGATGGCCTGACCGACCGGGACACGCTCGGCCTGATAGGCGGCAAGGGCTCTGTCGAGGTCGGGATGGCGGAGCAGCGCCTCGCGCAGGGCGAAGGCATCGCCCGCCGCCTTCGCAACGCCCATGGCCGTGTGTGGTCGCGCCACGAAGGCCGCGTCGCCCATCAGGGCCACACGACCCCTGACCATGTGAGCGGGGGCATAATCGAAGATCGCATGGATGAAAGGCCGGGGTTCGGCCGCCACCGCGGCCGCGAAGGAAGCCGGCAGCCGTTCGGCCGCCTCCTCGCGCAGCGTCTGCGCCAACTCGGGGCGCAGATGACCGGGCGCGAGCGAGAAGGGCCGGTGTGTGCCGTCGATGTCCAGAAGGATGCCGTGCAGTTCCTCGGGCGTATAGCGGCGGTACCAGACCCAGTTGTAGCGCCGCCGTCCCAATTCGGTGGAGCCGTCGGCGCCGGGCACGAGATAGCCCAGAATGTGCGAGCCCGGCGCTTCGTAGAAGGCGAAGCGTTCGAAAAGCTGGCGCTGCGCCAGATGCGGCACCTGCGTCTCCGGCACGAGACCGCGCCAGGTGGCATAGCCGACATAGCTCGGCTTCGACTGGGCGCCGGACACCGCCTCGCGCACGATGGAGCCGATGCCGTCCGCCCCGATGACGAGATCCGCCGTCTCTTCGTGCCCATCCGTATATTGGACCCGCGCGCCCACGGGATCTTCGTGCACCGCCAGTGCACGGGCCTTGATGCGGTAGCGCGCATCCGGGACCAGATCGCGGAAGGTGCGGAACAGAACGTCCCACGACAGTTGCGTCTGGGGCGTGCGCTGGGTCTGGATGATCCTGTCGCTGCGGTCGAGATAGATCCGCTCATGCGCGGTCACGCCGACCCGCGCCACATGCTCGATGCCAACCTCCCGCAGGATGTCGAACACCTCGCGCTGGGCCACGAGGCCGGCGCCCCGCCCCTCCAGCCCGTGTTCGGAGCGTTCGGTAACGGTGACGTCGAAGCCGGCGCGGCTCAGAAGAACGGCGGCGAACAGGCCGCCCATCGACCCGCCGACGATAAGAATGCGAGGGCTCATGGGATGCGTCCCGGCAGTTTCAGGTGGGAGAGTTCAAGCCCCGACGCTTCTGGACCAAGTGGCGATGGAACCGGGCAGCATGTAGCCGACAGCCACTGCGGCGAGGCACAGCGCAAGGGACAGCATGACATTGAGCAGTGCCCGCCCGGGTTCTCCCGCATGCAGCAGGGTCAGGGTCTGGAGGCTGAAGGACGAAAAAGTGGTGAAGCCGCCGCAGAGGCCGACCAGCACAAACTGGCGGACTTCCAGCGGGGTGGAAGCACCCGGCCCGTTCTCGAAGAGGGCCGCGCACAGGCCGATGACGAAGGAACCGCCGATGTTGATGAGGATGGTGCCCCATGGAAGGCCATCGCCCAGCAGCAGTGTCAGCCAGCGGTTCATCCCGAAGCGCAGGATGGAACCGAGCGCGCCCCCGAGCGCCACATATCCATATGCGAGCATGGCTCATCGCCCCATCAGCCGCCGCGCGCCGGCTTGTCCGGGTGCGGCCATGGGCAAGAGTTTCACGCGGGCATGAAGGGCGACATTCTACATTGCGGTCGCCCGATTGAACCATCGTATGGCCGGCCCGCTGCGGCCTTGATGACGACCGCCGCGGGTGTCACTGGAAAGGCAAGTCAGCAGGCGCGTGACAGCGCGGCCAGGCGCCGCCGGGCGGCGCCATCGAGGTGCGGGCGCGAGGGACCGCGCCCGCCGTTCGATCAGAATTTGACGGTGACGCGGGTATTCACCGAGCGGCCGGGGCCGGCAACGCCATAACCCCAGACGAACGACGACCCCATCATCGATACCTGCTGGTAATTCACCAGATTGGCCCCGCCCAGCGGGAGGTCGTATTCGGTGTCGAGGATGTTATCGATGCCGAACTGGATGCGGACCGCATTCCATTCATAGGCGGTCCGGAAGTTGATCAGCGCATAGGCGGACGTCTCG
This sequence comes from Azorhizobium sp. AG788, assembly GCF_004364705.1. NCBI lineage: Bacteria > Pseudomonadati > Pseudomonadota > Alphaproteobacteria > Hyphomicrobiales > Xanthobacteraceae > Azorhizobium > Azorhizobium sp. AG788. The sequence goes on along the minus strand of NZ_SOBM01000011.1, from coordinate 54,922 downwards.
GTTTCGTTGTGGACCTCGCTGACCTGCGTCTTGGCGCCGACCATCTGCACTTCGAGGCTGTTGGTCCAGTTGCCGATGGTGTGGTCCAGCCCCACCGTGCCGTTGACGGGCATGATGTGGTAGAGATCGACGCCATCCGTTCTCTGGCCGCGCACGAAGTTCACGTTCCCGCGCAGAACGCCCCGGCCGTAGACCGGGCCATCCCAAAGCGCGAGCTTGCCGTCGATGTTGATGCCGTAGAGCCAGGCATCATGGTTGGCGAACTGCAGAAAGACGAAGTTGTTGGTGGTAATGAGATTGCTGGCGAGGTTCGACAGGCAGCCGGCGAGCGCGCAGCGATCCACGTCGATGTAGTCCTGCACATAGCTGTAGTAAGGCGACACGCGCACTTCCCAGACCTTCTGGGCCGCATCATGCCAGCTGGCGGTGAAGCTCACCGTATGGGCCTTCTCCGGCACGAGGTCGATATTGCCCAGATAGCCGTTGCCGTCGCCGAACCAGCCGATCATCTGCATGGCCATGGCGTTGGTGGACCAGGCATAGCGCTCGTAGAAATTCGGCGAGCGCGTCTTGCGGGCGAAGCCCAGCTCGTAAGAGCTCATGGCGTTCGGCGTGTAGCGCAGGATCGCCGAGCCATCGAAATTGATGTCGGTGCGGGCGTGGTCGAGGGCATTGAACGCCGCCGCGTTCGCCCCGTACATCATCGCATTGTAGCCCTGCACGTCGCCGGTGTTCATCCAGACGATGTCGTTCCGCATCCCGATGATGCCGGTCCACTGATCGTTGAAGTGCCGCTCCCACTCGGCATAGGTTCCAACACGCGTGCGCTGGCCGTTGTTGATGTTGATGAAGGTGTCGGGTCCCATCATGCTGGAGCCGGCAACGGGCGGCCACCAGTCATCCAGCGTGTTGTAGACGAGCTCGTTGCCGACCCGGACGAGATCGTGCGGCGAGACGTCCATGGTTGCGCGGATATTGTAGCCGAGATTGCTGGTGCGCGTGTCCATGGGCATGTCGCCAGTCTTGTCCGGCTGGATGAAGCCCATGGTGTGCCGAACCCGGCTGAAGAAGGCGCTGGCCTCCAGCTTGCCCCACTCGAACCGGCCTTCGTAATTCCCGTTGATGAAGAAGGAGCGGTTGTCGACCAGATCCATGTACTGGTTGACGTAGCCCTCATAGGGAATGAACTGGCCTCCGAGCTGCAGCGTGAACAGGTTGCTGGCGTCCCGCTTCGAGATGCTCACCGCATGGTTCTGCGTCTCGTACATGGTGGACTTGATGGTGGTGCCGTTGCCCGAGGTATAGTCGCTCGCCCGCGCCCATCCGCCCGTATAGGTCACGTTCGTGTCCTCGTTGGACATGGTGGCGGTCACGTCCGTGCCATAGCCATTGCCGTTGCTGCGATAGAAGCCCGACACACTGCCGCTGGTGGTGATCTGCTGGCCCGGCGTGAACTTGGGCTGCGCGACCTCGACCTTCACCTTGGCTCCGGTATAGTCGCCGCCGGCACTCACCGGAGATGTGGCCGTGAAGACGGTCATGTTGGAGATCATCGCCGGGTTCACGAAGGACAGCGGCGGGTTCATCTCGTTCGGACAGGCGACACCATAGGTCATGCCGTTGATGTCGATCTGCACCCGGTCGGCGCCCATGCCGTTGATGGCCGGAAGGCTGGAGACCCCACCCGCGCCCCAGGCCGCGCCGCCGGGCACGCCGGTCAGCAAGGCACCGCTGTCGCTCGTGGAAAGCGCGGCCGTTCGGGCCATGATGCTGGTGATCGTCGAGGTGTCGAGCGGCAGGAAGAGGTTTTCGCCCGCGCCCTCATTGGCGCCCCAGTCCGGTTGCGAGGCGGTCACGACGACCGTGGGCAGGCTGTTGCTCACCGGCTTGCCGGCGGATTGGGCGCTGGCCGACGCCATCATCAGCCCGCCGAAGAGCGCAATGAGCGCGGGGGATGTGATGGCACTGCTGTGACGCAATTGATCACGAAAACGCTGGAGGGAATGAGCGTTCATGGGAAGAAATCCAGGAATTTGAGCATGACCCGACGACGCGCGACCATGACGGCGCGCGGGCGCGGGACGGCATCGGTGCCGCGGCAGGAATGGGTGATGGGGCCGCGCGGCAGGCGCGGCAAAGCTCAGGCCTGGAGTGGGGGCGCGCGGGGTTGAGAGGGCCTGCGCGCCCGACGCGCGAACCGCCGGGGCTTCGAGACCGACTGATAATCCGGCGCCTGCGTGCGCCGCGCGACCTGCGCCACGGACGGGGGGGACGGCAGGATCACCGCATCGGCGCGTGCGAGGCAAAACGGACAATGCACCGTGACGCGCTGGTCGTCGGGTACAGCCCCGTCGGCATCGGAAATAGAAAACGTGCCGCAGATGGGGATTTCGGCACCGGGCAAGGCATGGGCGTTGACCGGCATCAATGCGCCGATCAGGACGAGTTGCAGCAGCAGCGCATAGGCAGCGGTCCAGCCGATGAGCCATTGCGCGCGGCGATTTGCGGATCCCACGGTCCGCAGCATTTCAGAATCCCCCGGTGCTCAACCGAATAACATGCCCGGAATCAGATCGGAAATATTGATCCAGAAACGATTGTTGATCGCGACCGGTCATTTGGGGCCATCATTTGGGCCGGACACCAGCAGCGGCTCGTAACGCTTGTCGGTCAGTGTCTTCAGGAACGCCACGAGAGCATCGATCCGGCGATCATCGAGGGCCGGGCTGGCGTGCAATTCCGTTAGCGACAGTGTCCCCCGCACCTCTGGCGGAGCCCAGGGCCGGCTGGTCTCAGGGTTGATCTGACGCGCCTCCGCGTGGGAATTGTACTTGTTGTAGAACAGGATGACCGTGCGCAGGTCGGAGAAGACGCCATTGTGCATGTAGGGTGCCGTGACCGCGACATTGCGCAGCCCCGGCACGCGGAATCGCCCGTCCTGTCGGGCATCACGAATGCCCTTCCTGTCGCGCAGGCCATGGTCCTGCTCTGTGTTGCCGACGACCGGGTTTCGCGGCACGCCGATATTATGGAAGTGGTAGTTGGAAAAGGTCTCGGTCGCGGCATCCGGGCCGCCCGACTGGTGGCACTGACGGCAATTGGTGAACTGGTTTGAGAAGAACAGAACCCGCCCCAGCTCCTCCTGGGGCGTCATCTGGTATTCGCCCTTCAGAAACCGATCGTATTTGGAATCAAAGGGCGAGACCGCCGGACTGCGCTCATAGGCAGCCAATGCCTTGCCAAGCGCGGCAAAGGCCGTCGCAGGCGTTCTGAAGACATCGGGGCCGAACACCTCCTGGAAGGCGGCCACATACTCCGGCTTCTCACGCAGCCGGGCGGCGATGCTTGCCTTGTCCGGCATTGCCATTTCCACTGGATTGAGAATGGGCTGGCCGGCCTGTGCCTCCAGCGTGTCGGCGCGCCCGTCCCAGAACTGCCCTCCCACATAGTCCCCGGCCGTCGTGCGACCGAAGGGGGGACTGAAGGCGGCATAGGCAACGCTCGGAACATTGCGACCGCCATAGGAATGCCCGTCGTCGCCCAACGAGACCGCGCCACCCTTGGGGCCGGGTCGCGGATCGGTGAAGGCGCGGGCCGGATCGTGGCATGTGGCGCACGACTGCGTCCGGTTCTTCGAGAGGTTGACGTCGAAGAACAAGGCCTCGCCGAGGCGGACAAGCCGGGCATCCCCGTCCGCGGCAGGGAGGGGGCGTGGTGCAATCAGGCAAAGGGCCGCGATCAGGAGGCATAAGGCGGCCCCTGGCGCGAGCACGCGCGGGCGCGCGACACGGCGCGGCAAGGTCATCGGCATTGGAACGTGATCCGTCGAGACGTGGCAGGTGGACCGCCTCCCCCTTTGTGGGATGAGGCGGCCCTGTGCGGCGGCGAAGACCTCAGGAGCCGGAGTGCCCCACTGCGGAGGGCTCGCCAGCGATGAGGCGCCTCAGCTTGGCGTCCCGCGAGGAGGCCTCCTCGCCATAGCCGATGGTTCCCGCGAACTGCCCGCGCGCGTCCATCAGATAGACCGTCGCGGTGTGGTCGAGCGTGTAATCGCCGTCCTTCCCCGGCACGCGCTTCCAATAGACCCGGTAGGCGCGCGCCAGTCCGGCGATCTCCTCGGACGAACCGGACAGGCCGACGATCTGGGGATCGAAGGCGTCGATATAGCTCGCGAGCACCTGTGGCGTGTCGCGTTCCGGGTCGAGCGAGACGAACAGCACAGGCAGGCCGAGCCCCCCGGTCCTCAGACGTTCCAGGGACTGGGACATGTCCCAGAGCGTGGTCGGGCAGACATCTGGACAATGGGTGAAGCCGAAGAAGATGGCGAACGGCTTGCCCTTGAGATCGTCGCTGGACAGCACCTCGCCCTTGGACGAGGCCAGCCGGAAAGGACCGCCGACGCTGGTTCGCACCGACGGTTCCCGGCCGAGGAGGAAGTTCGAGACATAGACGGACAGGGCAATGGCACCCGCGATGGCGAGTGCGATGAGCAGCAAGAGGAGAGGCAGGCGCCTCTTGCCGCTGGACTGGCTGGTCACCGTCATGGCGTCACCGTGCCGGCGGTCGGGGGCGCGACGCGCGCGGGAGCGGATGCGATCGTGGCGCCCTGCGGGGTCTCATGGGCTATCTGCGACTCGTGGGCCATCAGGGCCTGGGCGGTGAGTGCGATGATGGCCAGCACGATCGCCGCGATCGCGATCATCTCTTCCACCTTGAGCCGCCGCAGCAGGCGGCGTGCGCCATCTTTCCTCGGAGTGTTGGGAACAGGAGTCATGGGCGTCCTCCACGGGACGTCGGCCGCGCGCGAGGCACGGGGAATGGGAGCGGAATGGCGGAGGGGGCGCTTTCGCGCGGTCAGGCCATCCGTGGAGGCGCGCGGGCCCGCGACGGACGCTCTGCCGCGCTTATGGATTGGGAAAGGACCTCAGGCGCGCGGCGACCGATGCTCCGAGGGGGAACAGCCGGAGGCGAGGCCTCGGCTTCCGGGGGCGCGAGCGCCGCCGTCCCGAACATGGGGCAGCCCTGCCAGCAGCAATCGGGGGCATGGGAACTGCCGTCCGGTCCCTTGCCGCCCTCGTCCCCGTCCGGAGCGCTGGTGCAGATCACCCCGAAATCCGGGGTGAGATCCGGCATCGCATGGGCACCCAGCGCCATGGCGCCGAGAAGCCCTTGCCACAGCAGGACGTACGCCGCCAGACAGGCGACGACGGCTCTCCATGTGGCGGCGCGGGTACGCATGCGTTGCTGCCTGTCCGATGATCGCCGTGTCATAGCGCCCGCCGGACAATCCGGCGATGTGGCGGAAAGCGCCGCCGTCATGGGCGCGCATATCCGCAGCATGCCGGCCTGACAGCGGCCACGCAAATGATCGGTCAATCTACATGAAGCCAGTCCGCGTCGGCGGGAGCACTTGGACATATTGCCCGATGCCGCCGAACCAGGGACGGATCGACCACGCGCTCGAAATGGACGCCCCCGCCGTCTCCGCGCCACGGGCATTCATCGAGAGATGGGGCACCTCCCCCCGGAGGCCAATGTGCTGACAGAGCTAAGTGACCGCCTCAGCCACCGTTGCGCGCGATAACAAGGCGCCCGACGGGGCGAACGCCCGGCTTACCGGCCGCCACTGTAGGGCTCGCCCGCATCGAGCGATGCCATGCGAGCGCGCAGGCGCGGGACGGTCCAGTCGAGGAAGCTGCGCACCTTCAGCGGGAGCATATCCGCCTGCGGATAGATGAGGCTCACCGGCAACGGCTCGGGTGCGAACTCCGGCAGAAGGACCTGCAATTCGCCGGACCGCAGTTCGTCCGCCACCTGATAGGAGAGCACACGGATGATGCCGAGACCGGCACGGGCCGCCTGGATGGCGGCTTCCGTGGTGTTTACGGCGAGCTTCGGGCTCGGCTCGATGGTAAAGGCCGCACTGTCCCGCCGGTAGCGCCACTCTGGCGCGACCGCAAAGCCCTGGAAGCTTATCCCCTCATGGGTGGCGAGATCCTCCGGCCGGCGGGGAACGCCGCGTCGCGCGAGATAAGCGGGGCTGGCGCAGATCACCCGGTGGACCGCGCCGACGCGGGTCGCGATAAGGGCACTGTCCTCCAGATGTCCGATCCGAAGCGCCACGTCGATGTGTTCGTCTCCGAGGCTGATCTGCCGGTCGGTCAACGTCAGGCGCAGGCTGATCTCAGGGTGTTCCGCGAGAAATTCGAGGGCGATGGGCAGGAGATGACGCTCACCGAAGGAGATGGGCGCGGTGACATGCAGCGTCCCTCGCGGTGTGCTAAATTCTCCGGCCGCCTCCCGTTCCGCCTCCTCCAGCTGGCTCAGGATGCGCCGGGAGGCGGCAACGAACGCGCGGCCGGGCTCGGTGAGGGCGAGCCCCCGCCGGCTGCGGACGAACAGCGGCGTTCCCAGATGAAGCTCCAGCTCAGCAATCTTCCGGCTGACGGTCGCAAGCGGCGCGCGCAGGAGCCTGGCGCCGGCCGAAAGGCTGCCCGCCTCGACGACGGCCAGGAGCACGGACATGGCATCGAAGCGGTCCATCTCACCCTTCCGAAATCTGGGAGGATAGCTCCCGAAAAACCAGAATACCGAGCGATAAGTGGATATCCTAACGTCACCGTCAACCGGGGCCGAGGTCGGGACGGCCTGTCCCGATGCCCTCTCACCAGACGGATCCAGCCATGCCCGATCTCTCCCGCCGCGCTTTTGCCTCCGGCCTCTCCCTCGGCATTCTCGGCGGCGGTGTCCTCCCGCTCGTCACGTCGGCCGGAAGCGCTACGGCCGCACCTGCGGCGGCGCAGACCTCTGCTCCTGCCCCGACCGCTCCGGCAGCCAGCGTGACGCCGCTGGCGCAGATCAGGATCGGCCGCTTCACCGTGACGGCGCTCACGGACGGCTATGCGGACATGCCCTACACCTTTTTCCCCGGCCGCACGGCTGCCCAGGTGGAGCAGGCCGCCGTGGCACAGTTCGTCGCGCGGCCGAGCGGCGTGCGCTTCGTCTTCAACCAGTATCTCATCGAGGACGGCACGCGCAGGATCCTGCTCGACACCGGCCCGGCCGGCTCCATCGGGCAGACAGGTGCGCTGCCGCAGGCGCTCGCGGCGATCGGACTGCGCCGGGACCAGATCGATGCGGTGATCGTCACCCATATGCACGAAGACCACCTGGGCGGTCTCGTGGTCGGCGGCCAGAACAATTATCCCGACGCCGAGCTCTTCATCGACCGGCGGGACGTCACGCACTGGACCGATCCGGCCAGGCAGGCGGGTGCGCCGGAGTATCTCCAGAACAGCTTTCGGATGTCGGCCGCCGTGGCGAAGCTCTATCCCCGGCTCCAGGCCATCGATGGCGAGCGCGAGGTGGCGCCGGGGATCTCGATCGTCGACCTGACCGGGCATACCCCCGGCCATATCGGCGTCCGGATCGCCGATGCCGGCCAGAGCCTCATCATGGTGTCGGACATGCTGTTCCCGGTGGTGCACCCGCAGGCGACGGACGTCGGCTTCGTGTTCGAGCAGGACCGCGCAGCCGCCCAGTCCATGCGCGATCGCTTCTTCTCCCGCGCCGCGTCCGAAGGTGCTCTGATCGCCGCGACCCACATGCCTTTCCCCGGGCTCGGCCGCATCGTATCCGACCGGGGCCAGATGCGCTGGCAGGTGGCGGACTGGGCCTGGCAGTCCTGACAATTCCCCGAGAGCTCAGCCGCCGTCGAGCGGCAAGAAGGCGCGGAGGATCTCATGCATGAGAGATACCTGAACATCGCCTCCACCCCATCCGTCGCAGCCGCGCAGGCGCGCTTCGGCAGCGCGGCCCAATGGGCCCGCGCCCGCGCGCGCCACTCTTTGGATGAGGCAGACCCGATCGGTGGGCTCGGCGCGGCCGAGCAGGCGTTCATCGCCGCCCGCGACGGGTTTTATCTGGCGAGCGTCTCCGAGACCGGCTGGCCCTATGTGCAATATCGCGGCGGGCCGCCCGGCTTCCTGAAGGCGATGGACGAGCACACCCTCGGCTTTGCCGATTTCCGCGGGAACCGACAGTACATCACCACCGGAAACGTCGAGGCCAATGACCGGGTCTCGCTGTTCCTGATGGATTATGCCCACCGGCAGCGGCTGAAGATCTTCGGCCACGCCCGCATCATCGATGCAGCGGACGACCCGGCGCTGGCAGAACAACTGGCGGTTCAGGGCTATGCCGGGCGTATCGAGCGTGCCGTCCTGATCACCGTCGAAGCGTTCGACTGGAACTGCCCGCAGCATATCACGCCGCGCTTCACCGCATCCGAACTGGAAGCGGCACTCGCCCCTATAAGGGACGAAATGGACGCTTTGCGGCGCGAGAACGAGCGATTGCGCCACGCGGCCAACGCGAACGGGCAGCACGAGGGCGATCCGCAGGCTTGAGAAAACCTGCTGAATGGCACGTCACCCGGAAGGGCGCGGCACGCCTCGCCCGGATATGGCCTTGTGGCTCCGAACGATGCTGCGGTCAGCGGGCGCAACGGGCGGCCGATCGGGCGTCGTCGCCGCCCGTTCGGCATGGATGAGCTTGGGGCGTCCATGCCGTCCCCGCGGCCAAGCCATGCGCCGGCGTGGCGCATGGCCGGCTCCAGCCTCAGAAATCCATCACGGCCGAGAACTTGAAGGTTCTCGGAAGCCCGGTCGAGACCCATCCATCGTTCACGGCCGCCCAGTAGCTCTTGTCGAAGACGTTCTCCACCGCGAAACGCAAGGCGAGCGGATTACCGAATGCGTGGGTCTTGTACTGAGTCCCGAGATCGAAGCGGATCCAGCTCGGGATCTGCTGGGTGTTCGCCTGGTTCACATATTGGGAACTGGTGGCCAGCATCCGGCCCCATAACGTGAGGCCGGCAACCGGTTCCGGATCCCATTCGATGCCGATATTGGTCTGCCAGTTGGGTACGCCGACCGCAGCGTTGCCGTCATAGAGCCGGTCCGCGGTCTGGGTCAGTGTGCCTTGCGTGTAGGCGACGCCGCCGAGGAGACGCAGCCCCCTCGAAAGCTCACCGAAGACGTTGACCTCCACGCCCCGGTTGCGTTGTTCGCCATTGACGCTGAAGACGGACTCGCCCGCTGCATTGGTCGAGATGATGCTGCTGGGCTTGGTGATCTGGAAAATGCTCGCGGTGGCGGTGAAGGCGCCGAAATCATACTTGATGCCGGCCTCCACCTGCTCCGTCATCATCGGCGGGAACACCTCGCCGGCATTCACCGTGCCCTGATAGGCGATCGGTCCCTGCTGGAGGCCCTGGATGTAGTTGGCGTACAGCGACATCCGGTCGAAGGGCTTCAGCACGAGGCCGAAGGCGGGAGTGACCGCCTGTTCATCATAGGCCTGCGAGATGCTGCCATCGGGATTGAACACATCCACCTTGATCTGCTGATAGCGTACCCCGGCTGTAAAGAGGACGCGCTCGTCAAGGATCGAGAGCGTGTCCGTCAGGGTGACGGCAGGTGCGTTGATATTCCAGTATCTCGGCGGATCGTCGCTAAATCCGAAGGTCGAGGGGCGAGCGACGGTCGGAGCATTGTAGATATTCGTGTCGAAGGCATAGAAGCCGTAATAGTTGCTTTCCTGATTCAGGGACTGGTACAAGTATGAGGTGTTGAGATTGATCTTGTGTCCGATGGGGCCGGTCGCAAACTCCCCGCGAATGCCCGCCTGAGTGGAGGCCGAATTCCCGTTGATGGGGCTGTAATAAGCCGTGGCCGTTGCATTCCCTGCCGGATCGACCACAAGGATGTCCGTGGACAGCATCGATTGCCTGTAGGTGCTGCCGCCGATGCCGCCATAGACCGTCCAGGCTGAGTTGATGTCATACTCGAACTTGCCGAGCGCGTAGGCCGTGTTCGTGCCGGAATACTCCCAGCTTTGGTAGATCTGCTTGCTGACGTCCGGCGCGCGCGGGATGGCGATGTCGGAGACAAAGCCGAAGCCGGCTGCGCCGGTCGGGGCATAGGTCTTCTGGCTGATATATCCGGCATCAAGGCTCGCACGCAGGTCCGCTCCGCGGTAGTCCAGCGCAAGGGTACCGGTCCCGAGGCGGGCGGACTGGCCGTCCACGGACGTGTCCCCGTCCGTGAAGATGCCGTTGACCCGCAGCCCCCATTCCTTGTTGGGACCGAAACGCCTTCCCCAATCGATCTGGGTGCCGAGCTGGCCATCGGAAATATAGCTGCCGGTCAAGCGCGTGATCGGCTCGTCCGTTGCGCGCTTGGGAACCACATTGATCGACCCGCCAAGGGAACCATATTGGGTGTAGCCGGTCAGAAGCGCGTTCGGCCCCTTCAGCACCTCCACACGCTCCATGGTTTCCACCGGGATGAGGCGATCGGGAGAAATCCCACCGTAGCCGTCAATCAGGATGCTCTGGTTGGTGACGCTGAAGCCGCGGATGAAGAAGACTTCACCCGCGCCGGCAGAGGAACTGATGCCGTTGGTGAAGACCCGCACGGACGGATCATTCGCCACCACGTCGGCCACCGTCACGGCCTGCTGCTCCTGGATCAGCTTGGACGTGTAGCTGGTGACGCTGAAGGGCGCGTCCATGATGCTGACATTTCCGAGGATTCCGAGCCGCGCGCCCGTTGCGACCTGCCCCCCGGCATAGGACGGCGGGGCATCCCAATCGTTGATCCCCTGCCCTTCCACATTGATCGTATCGAGGAGAAGCGAGCCATCGCTCGCCGTGGTCGCGCTGACGGGGCGCGGCCGGGTGATCAGGACGTTCGTCGCGTCGGAAAAGGAGTAGACGAGCCCCGACCCTTGGAGAAGCTGTGCGATCACCTGCTCGCGCGTCGCGGTTCCCTGGAACCCGGGCGAGGTCTTGCCGTTCGCGATCGCGGCTTCGTAGGAAACCTGCGTGCCCGATTGCCGCCCGAAGGCCGCAAGGGCTCGGCTCAATGGGCCGGCGGGAATGTTGAAGGTGGTTTGGACACCGGCCTGCGCGCGGGCGCCGCTTCCGCTGCGCGCTCCCTCCACCAGAAGCGCGGTGGTCGCGAGCAGCGTGGCGATCATCACCTTCCGGCCAACGCTGGCGAAACCCCTTGTCCCAGACCCCGGCTGCATGTCCAAGCCTCTCCGTCGCTTTCACAGGAGGGCTGGCGTCTGCACATCGCTGGTCGCTTGAGCCCCTATTAGGGCTTACGAACGGGGCTCCGGAATCTCCTGCGTTCTCGTCGTTTTTTTTGTCAGACGGGAGAAATCACCGTCGCAAACGACCCCAGCTGGCGCACCTTGGCGCCGAACGGACGGACCACCGCCTCAAGGGCGCGGAGGGGGTTGCTCAGGTCGAACACCCCACTCACGACGCGCGATCCAAGGAAGGGGTCCGCGAGCATGACGGGACCGGCCTGCCAGCGGGCGATCTTGGCGACCATCGCCGAGACGGTCTCCTGCTCCGCGATGAGCATGCCCTCGCGCCAGGCGGCGATCTGGGACGCCTCGCGCACACCGCGGGCCACCGTGTGCAAGGACGGATCGAGCGTGATCCAATCGCCGACATTCAGGCGCTCTGCGGAGCTGAGCGTCGCGTTCGGCGTGTGTACCTCCACGATCCCCCGGTCGACGGAGACGGAGATGTAGCCCCCGTCGCTGGACACGTCGAACGCCGTGCCGATCGCCGTCACGGACACCGATCCCGACAGGACGGAGAAAGGCCGTGCCGGGTCCCGCGAGACCTCGAAGAAGGCCATTCCATCGAGGAGTACGATCTCCCGCCGGGCTTCCGAGAAATGGACTGCCACCGTGCTGTCCGGGCCGAGGGTGATCACGCTGCCATCGGCCAGCACCACCCGCCGGATTTCGGCCGTAGATGTCGATGCGTCCGCACGGGCATGGCGGAGGGCCTGCGGACCCAGCCATGTGCCCGCGCCCGCAGCGCCAATGCCGATCATGCCACCCAGGATCACCATGCGCCGTGTCAGCCCGCCGTGGCCAGCGGCGGTCTTCCGCTGGTCGTCGAGGATCTTGCCGGTCATGCCGTGGATCTGCGCGACGCGCGCCCAGGCCGCGGCATGCCTGGGGCTGCGGGCGGACCAGGCGCGAACCATGTCGAGCGCGACCGGGTTGGCGGGGTCATTCTGCAGGCGGATGGCCAGATCGGCGGCTTCCCGAAACAGCAGGCGCTCTTCCGGTGCTTCGCTCATGGGCATTCCTCGTGCGGGCGGGCTGCCGACGCGGCAGGATCGCGAGCTTCCTATCACCATACGAACGGCACGCGCGACTGTTCAGCGGCCGTGATGCCGGCCGCTCAGAGGCCGTTCAGCCGCAGGTCGATGTGCTCGTAGGCATCCCGCACAAGCGCCCAGACCCGCGACCGGGAGAGGCCGAGCTCTGCCGCCACCTCCGCGACGGTCATCTCCTCCATCCGGTGCAGCTCGAAGGCCCGCCGCGTCTTTTCCGGCAGCTCGGCCAGGGCAGCAGCGGTCAGGGCAAGCTTCTGCCGGTCGTAGACGACGACCTCCTGCGAGGGCGATGGATCAAGGATTGCCGCGAAGCCATCGGGGCAAAGATCCACGCGGTTCAGCAGCCGCTCCCGCCGCAGATGGTCGATGGAAAGATTGCGGGCCACCCGGAAGAGATAAGCGGCAGGATTGTTCACGGGGGCGCTTTCGGCGGGCGGGGACACAAGAACCCGGACGAACGTGTCCTGGGTGAGGTCGGCGGCCATGTCCGCCGTCAGGCCGCGCCTGCGCAGCGCCTGCGCGATATCCTTCGCGTGCTGCTTGAACAATGCGGCAAGATCCCAGCCCACTGAACACCACCCTCCGGCCGCGCCAGCGCCGTCCGCCAAGGCGGAACCGGCCCTTGTCGGCGATTGCAGCGCTGGCGGACGTGACACGAAAGCGTCCGACAACACGGAGGGGCTTAGCCCAAATCAAAATTCTTACGCAAGAACAATGATTTATACAGATTCTAAGCAGCAACTTCTTTCTCCGGCGGAGTTCACAAGGAAAGTCGGGAAAATATCCGAGACATCAGATGGTTGTCCGGAGCTCTGAAACCGAAACGGGCTCTACGCCGGCGAACGCCCGGATCGCAGGACATGCCGGAGCGCCACGAGCAGGGGGACGCCAAGGGCGATCCATGAAAGGACCCACCATATGCCGCCCTGTCCCAGCAGGGCGGACACCAAGCCGAACAATGTGAGAAGCGCGAGGCCGATGGGCCAGCCCCATTGACGCCAGAAGGCCGCAGGACGCGCCTTCATTCCGCCGCCTCCGGCAGGTCCGCAGCCGCGGGAGCTGGCATGCGCTTAGGCCGGGGAGACCGGACCCGGCTGTGCTTGGCAAGCCAGAGATAGAGGCCGCTCGCCAGCACGACGATCGTCACAAGGTCGAGCAGCGCCCAGATGATCTTGAGCGGCAAGCCGCCATAGTCGCCAAAATGCAGGGGGCGCGAAATCTCGAGCGCACGCAGGTACCAGGGCATCTCCACCACCGCCGTCAGTTCGCCGGTCCGCGCATCGACCAGGACGGGACTGAAAAGGCGCTCGGCCAGCGGGGTCTTGCCGTGCCCCCAGAGCAGATAATGGTGCGGGCTGCCGAACGGGTTTCCGGGATAGATGACGGCGGCCACATGCATGTCCGGCAACGCCCGGATCGCCTTGTCATAGGCGGCCTGCACCGATGTGAGCTCGCCCGGCGCCGGCGGCATGTCGCTCTCCCGCGACGCCAGCATCGCCTGCACGTCGGTGCGCTGCCATAGGGTGAAAAGAGGCGTCGCCAGTTCATTGAGGACACCTGTCGCGCCGACGACCAGCACCCAGAGAGCGGTGACGATGCCGAGAAGATTGTGCAGATCGAGCCAGCGGGTGCGCCGCGAGCGCCCGCCCCGTACGACACCGAAGTCGAGCTTGCGTGTGAAGGGGCCGTAGAGCACGACCCCGGACACGAGCGCTGCAACGAAAAGCAGGCCCATCGCCCCCATGAACAGGCTCCCCGCCAGATCCGCGAACAGATCCACGTGAAGCCGGAGCATGAGCGTCATGAAGCTCGTGCGCTGCTGTTCCGGCGGCTTCGATTGCTCGATCACCTGCCCGGTGCGTGCATCGAAGCGGATGAAATGCTCAAGCTTGGGGTCCTTCTCCATCGCAGCGAAGGATGGTGCCATCCACACGAGCACCTGCGGCGCGTCATCGTCCTTGAACAGGGAGACGATGGTCTCGCCCGGATACAGGGCTTGCGCCCGGCCGATCAGGCCATCGAGGCTCTGATGCGGCGTCTCTGGCGGCATCTCCGCATAAGCGGGAGGCGGATCGATCCAGTGGTCGATCTCCTCGTGGAAGGTCAGCGGCAGGCCCGTGAGACATATGAGCAAAAGAAACGCCGTGCATATCAGGCTGCTCCATTTGTGGATGAGGGCCCAGATCCTGATCGCTCCACCCGACATCAGCGTCTCCCCGGCATCATTTCTGGGCACGGGGTCAAGGGAGGTAACGGCGATCCATCGGCGGCACGTGGGAGACGGTCGTCAGGCACTCGCGGGGCTCCTGCTCTTTGGAGCCGAGACAGGGCCCCTAACAGGTAGACGAATGAGGACGACGATTCTCGCACCAATTGGCGGAGCCTGACCTCCGCCATGGCCTGGAGCACGCGTTCTCTTTCTTGAATCGCCCTCTAGAAGTGGTGACAGCCGGAGCGCGGAGAAGCCTGTCCCGGCTGTCCGCCTCTTCCCAAGCCGGCGACATTCAGCGCTGCATCGGTCCATAGATCCGCCTGCCCACCATCCTCACGTAAAGCACGGCGGCCAGAGACAAGGCTGCGGAAAGCGCGAACAGGAAGCCGTAGCCGATGCGGTCGGCGACGATGCCCGCGAGGCTGGAGCCGGCGAGATAGACCACGAGCTGGGCGCAGGCGAGCACCGTGAAATCGGTGCCCGGCTGATCCTTCGAGGCCACCGCCATGAAGAGGCTGTAGAGCGCGACGATCTCCATGTAGCGGATCAGCGTCTGAAAGGCGGCGGCGCCCATGAGGGCGGGCCATCCGTGGACGAGATCGAAGGCATGGAGGGCGAACAGAGCAAAGCAAAGGGTCCGCAGGCCGCCCAGCAATGTCAGGACGCCGCCGGTTCCCATCCGCACCATGAGGACGGCCGCAAGGCCCGAGCCGATGAGGCCGGCCGTGGCCGCCGCGCCGCCCGACAGATAGCCGAGAATGTCGAGGGGCACCCCGCGATCGACGAGATATGGCCCCTCCATCGCCTTCACGAGCCCCTCGCTCGACCGATAGATCAGCGCGATGAGGAGAGCCTCCCGCGCCTCCGGCCGCGCCCAGAAGGCGCGCAGCGAGGGCCGATACGGGGCGCCATGAGAGGGCGGATCATCCTGTTCGCGCATGGCGAAGGCGGCCGCGAGCGGGAGCACCGAGAGCGCGGCGACGGTCCAGATCATGGGCCGCCAGCCGAAGTGATGGTAGATGACAAGGCTCAGCGTGCCGGCGATGACCACGCCGAAGGCCACCGCCCCGCCCTGGATGGCATTGCCGAACGGGCGGTCCTTCACCGCCAGTTCCCGCGTCGCATAGCCATCTGTGGCGATGTCCTGCGTAGAGACGAGCAGCGCGATCAGCATGCCAATGGCGAGGAAGGCCGTCGTGTCGGTGGGCTCGATGAAGGCGAGGAGCCCGATGGCGAGAACCGTGCCGATCTGGGTGATCGCGATCCACCCGGCCCGGTGCGCCCGCGCGATGGGGCGCAGACGGTCAACCCACGAGGCCCAGAGAAACTTCAGCACCAGCGGCAGCATGAGGACGGACAACAGGCCGATGGCGGTGCGGGAGACGCCCTGCTCGCGCATGATCGGCGGAATGGCCGCCACCAGCAGATAGCTGGGGATCGACTGCGCCAGATAGAGGCCGGCGAGAACGATGAAGAGCCGCGGTCGGCTGATGCCCGCCGACGAGGCCGGCGAGTTCCTCACGACGTCCGTGCTCATGGCAGGTCCTCCGCGGGCTTTTGCCGATGGCCGGCAAGGAAGGTGCGGGCCGCCTGCTCGTCGCTGGTGGCCATGAAGGGAAAGGACCACAGCCGGCGAAAGGGTGTGGCGGTGGTCTCGGACGCGCCGGGCCGCACCATGGCGCAGCCGCGGCACGTCTCCTCCATGCGCAGCCGCGTGCGCTTGAACCAGAGGGCTTGCGCCCGGTCGCCCGAGGGCGAGAGGGCGGGCCCGCCGCCGAAGAGGGCCAGCAGGACGAAGGGGCGGTCGAGTTCCGCAATCCGCTCCAGCGCCGCCAGATAGTGGGCTTCATCCTGCGGCCCATAGGGCGGGAGGAAGCGCAGGACGGCCATGTCGCCGTCCTCCATGTCGAGGCTCACCATGGCGTCAGAAGGTCTTGCTGAAGCCGACGGTGAGCGTGCGCCCCCAGCCGTACACGTCATAATTGCGGGTCGCGGTGGCGGACGGATTCACATATGCGCTGTCGAGCAGATTGTCGGCGGAGACATAGACGGTGCCGCCTGCCAGAGGATGGGCGACGGCCAGGTTGAGCGTGGCGCCCGACTGGATCTCGAACAGCTGCGTGCCATCAAACTTGCCGCGTCCGCTCCAGAACTCGACCTCGGCCCGCACCGTGGTGCCCTGGTCGAAGCGGTAATTGCCGTAGACCGTGCCTCGGAATGGCGTGGAGATGCGGTTGTTCGGCAGCCAGGCATCGATGGTGCCGTCGCCATTGGAATCCCACCGCCCCTCACGCAAAGCGAGATTGGTGCCGAGCGCGAAATTCGGGGTGAAGGCATATTCGCCGGTGAATTCGGCACCGTAGATGATTTCCTTGGACTGACCGATGGCGTTGGTGGAGGCGATGAAGTTCACGCCCTCGTTGGAAGTGGAATAGAAGCCGGCGAGGCTGCCCTTGAAGGCACCGATGCTGCCCCGTACGCCGATCTCGTAATTGTTCACGATCTGCGCTTCGACACCCAGATCGTCATAGCTGATGGTGTTGCGCTTGTTGCAGCTGTAGGGCCCGGCCGGCAGGCGGGTGCCGAGGAAGCAGCCGTATTGCAGGATCTGAGTGGTTCCCGAAGCCCCGGCGCGCCTCGTAAAGGCGCCGATGTCCGGCAGGGCAAAGCCCTGGCTGAAGCCGCCATAGAGATCGACGGTCTCGGTCAGCTTGTAGGTGGCGCCGAGATTGAAGGTGGGGGCGGAGTAGTCATAGGTTCCGCCCGTCACGGCCATGGCGGGGAGCACCGCATAGCCGAGGCCGGAGAAGCCGAGGAAAGCGGCCGGACGGGTGAAGTCGTTGACCGTGACGTCGAGATATTCATAGCGGACGCCACCTCGCACCACCAGCCGTTCCCCGATGGGCACCTGCAACTGGGCAAACCCCGCATAGGTCATCTGGGAAAGCGGCGTGAAGACGTCCTGGCCGTTGGTCAGGGTCTGCCACGTGTCGTCATGCACCACGTCAGCCCCCCAGGTCAGTGTGGCGCCGTTCAGGATGGGCAGGGGCGTATCCACCGTGATGTTCACGCCGCCGCGCTCGGAATTAAGGATGGTCTGGTTGTAGGGCGACGTCGGGCTGCTGAGATTACCCGAATAATAGACCAGATAATTGTTCCGGATATCGAAGTTGCTGTAATTGAAGCGCTTCTTGATGTCGTTGTAATAACCCAGCATCGAGAGCGAACCGAGGGCGAAAGCGCTGTCCGTATAGCGCAGCGACACGGACTTGGAATCCTCCAGCACGGACTGACCGGTGTAAGGCGTGCCGATGGCCGGGGCGGCATAGGCGCCCGCATAGCTGGTCGCCCATTTGGGATCCTGCTGCATGTAGATCCAGCTAGCCTGCGCCTCGATCCGCTTGGTGGGATCGATGTTGTAGCCGATCTTGCCTAGGAAATTGCCGCGGCCATATTCGCCGCCGCCGCCCTGTCCCAGCATGCCGTCCGAGGGCAGCAGGCGGCCGTCGCCATCATAGGTGTTGTTGGCGAAGGAGCCGGTGGCGGTGACCAGATAATCGACGCCACCCTTCACGCCGCCGGAGACCGTCCCCGAAACCTCCGGCGCAAGCGACGCGCCGGGATTGGCGGTGAAGGTCCGCACGGCCGCATTGACCGATGCCTTCGGTGCGCCCTCCGTGGGCCGCTTGGTGATGAAGTTCACGGTGCCGCCGGTCGCACCCGCGCCATAGGTGCTGGAAGCGCCTGCTACCACCTCGATGCGCTCCACCGAATTCAGATCGATCAGCGCCAGAAGGCGCGAGACGTTGCGCAGGGGCGTGTTCATGGGCACGCCGTCGATCATGACCAGCAGATCGCGACCGCGGAAGGTCTCCGAGGCGCCCGAGATGGTCTGTGTGGACACACTGTAGCCGGGAACGAGCTTGGCCAGCACGGCCGCAGGATTGTTGGTGAGCTGTAACTGCTGCTCGATCTCGGAGCGCTCGATCACCCGCACGGTCTGGGGCACATCGCTGATCGGCCGGTCCGCGCGCGTCGCGGTCACCGTGACCGTATCGAGGTCGATCGTCTCCCCGCCGCTCGTCACGGGCCGGGCCGGCGTTGCCGTCTGGGCGAGGACCGGAGAGGCGAGAGCGACAGCCAGGGAGAGGACACTGGTCATCGTCAACAAACTGGCGCGGCGATCATGCGTCATTTTCTGGAACTATTCTGATCTGGTCCGCCTCTCCCGGAGAGGAAGCGGAGAATGAACCCTGGATGAAAGGTGATAAATTCATCCCGATCGCAGCGCTTGGTTGAAAGCGAAACCGAACATGGTCTAAAGCGAACTCGACCTCTTTCATTTCGCCTGTCTCCGAGGCGCAACAACTTGGAATTATTCAACGGAAGCGAGCATGGCCGGCCGTTATGATCCCGCATGGTTCACCACCGCCGGCCTGCCGCCACGGCGGGGGCAGGACGCGGCCGTCAAGCTGTTCGCAGATCTTCTGGGAGACGTGAGCCTGCATTTCGGCGCGGCGAACGGCAGACCGGCGCGCATCGTCCATTGCGCCCTGCCGGACATCCTCATCACCACATGCGTGGACGTGCGCGCCGTCATCCGGTCGGAGCGGGGGATGGTGCCTTCCGATATCATCCTCGTCCGTCCCGTCGGCGGCCGGATCGGCCTGCGCCAAGCCGGACGGGAGATATGGCTGGAGGAGCGCAGTGCGGCCCTCGTGGCGCTCGGACACCCCTTTGAACTCGATGCCACGCGGGCCGAACGGTTCGACTTCCTCCGCATGGCGGCGCCCGTCACCGCCCATGCGGAAGCCCTGCATGGGCGGATCGCCAAGCCGGCGCCGGCTTCGGACAACCGGCTCATGCTCCTGACCCATTATGCCGGCGCCGTGCTCCAGGGGATGATCCCCCTTGATTCCGAGCGGCATGCGCGGCTCGCGGGCAATCACCTGCGCGATCTGGCGGGAACGCTCTTCGGGCTGGATGACCCGGCGCAAGGAGCCCTGAGCCCGGCCGTCCGGCTCGCCGCGATCCGCTATCAGGTGGATCGGGACTATGCCCGGCGGGACCTGTCCGTGGAGAGCGTCGCCCGGCTGCACGGTGTCACGGGCCGCTATGTGCAGAAGCTGTTCGCGCAGGAGGGCACCACCTTCTCCCGCTATCTGCTCGAGCAGCGGCTCGCCGCTGCCCATGCCCTCCTGACCAGCGAGGAGGGGCCTCGCGCGCGCATCGCGACAGTCGCGCTGGAGGCGGGTTTCGGCGACCTCTCCTATTTCGTGCGCACCTTCCGGGCCCGCTACGGCGCACCGCCGTCCCACGTCTCCAAACGCGACAGGCCGAAGTAACCGCCTCTCCCTTGTCCGAACGGCTGTGCCAGCCAGAAACTGTCTGATCGCGCCTGCGGTGCGAAGGGCGTTTCCGCCAAACAAGCCGACGTTCACTTGATGTGTGGACAGACGCCATTCTGCCGCGGTGAGCCTTTCCGCATCGCCGGAGGTGGTTTGGGGTGCGTCACGCCAACCTCAACTTCAACCTGCGAGGCGCCGACTTTTTTCGTCGCAACGCTCGTCGACCGGGGCCGTGGACTGCAGCTTCACCCGGTCATGCCTTTGCCATTTTTGGCAGATCATAAGGGCATGGGTGCGCGATCCCCTATTGGATCGGCAGGTTGTTGCGCTGGTCGGGCCGCCAGCGTTGGAGACCTGCATGTATCATCGCGCGGATATGAGCGCCGTCGCTCGTCCTTTGCTTCATAAGCGGATTTCTTCCTCCCATGCGGGAGGACGCCCATGAGCGGGCCGTCCCGGACCCAGCGGCCGATGTCCCCGCTGCGCGCATTCTTTCATCACGAGACCTCCGCCGGACTCGTTCTGATGGCCTGCGCATTGGCCGCCATCGCTGTCGCAAACTCGCCCTTGGCCCCCGGCTACTTCGCGACCCTGCACGCATACGCCGGACCGTTGAGCGTCCAACACTGGGTGAACGACGGACTGATGGCGGTGTTCTTTCTGCTCGTCGGCCTGGAGATCAAGCGCGAAATTCTGACCGGTCAGCTTGCCACCTGGGGAAAGCGCACACTGCCGGGCGTGGCCGCGGTGGGGGGAATGGCCATCCCCGGCATCGTTTATGTGATGTTGAACCTGAACAATCCGGGCGCCTTGCGCGGCTGGGCCATCCCCGCCGCGACCGATATCGCTTTCGCGCTGGGAGTGATGTCGCTCCTCGGCTCGCGCGTGCCGTCTTCTCTCAAGATCTTCCTGGCGGCCCTGGCCATCATCGACGACTTGGGCGCCGTCATCATCATCGCGATTTTCTATACGGCCAATATCAACGTTGCCGCCCTGCTTGGCGCCGTTTTCGTCTTCGGTATTCTCAGAAGCCTGTGCGCCGCCAATTTCCAGGATCTGCGGATCTACCTCGCGCTCGGCGCCGTGCTGTGGGTCCTGCTCCTGGTGTCCGGCGTCCACGCGACTCTCGCCGGCGTCTTGCTGGCCCTGACGATTCCCATCACCACGGCCTCCGCGACGCCGGATCCCTCCCGCCAGACGGCGCCGCTGCACCGCCTGGAGAGCTTGCTCCATGCGCCTGTCGCCTTCGCCATCCTGCCGATCTTCGGCTTCGCGAATGCCGGCGTGTCCTTTGCCTCGATAACACCTGCGATCATGACGGACACGCTCGCCGTCGGCGTTGCGGCCGGGCTTCTGATCGGGAAGGTCGTCGGGATCTTCGGCGCGGTCGCGCTGATGGTCCGGCTGCGGCTCGCCGAACTCCCCACACACGCGACGTGGCTTCAGATTCTCGGAGTCGCCTTCCTCTGCGGCATCGGCTTCACGATGAGCCTGTTCATCGGTCTGCTCGCCTTCGAGGACCCGCACATGCAGGACCGCGTCAAGTACGGCATCCTGGCGGGCTCGCTACTGGCCGGCGTTCTCGGATATGGCATTCTGCGGATCGCCGGAAGAAGAGCTTTGTAGCCGTCGCGTCGGCCCCGTGAGCCGATCCCTGCGCCGCCAGGGCCCATCGGTTCAGGAGATCTGGATCTCGCGCGTGCCCGTGTGTCGAGGTCCAGGGGTTGCTCGGGCCGGAGGCGGGCACACCAGCCCCCTCCGGCAAACTCTCGTTCCTCGCGGCCATGCCGAACGGCGGGACCTGCCTCGCCCAGCTTCGTCTCCTTGATGCTCTACGCCCAACGCCGAAGGGCTTCGAGGACGACCTGAGACGCCTACTCGCGCGACGCGCGAGCGTACGCGCCACTTCAATGCCAGCCCCCGTCGGATACGTCGTCGACACGCAGGGCCATCTCCGTCAACCAAAGCTCCTCCCATTGCAGCCAAACCGCTTCCCGCTGTTCAGGCGGATGGCTCGATGCGGGGCAGGTCGAGGACTGGCCCTTTCCAAGCTCGGAGCTCAGCAGGACCGTGGGAAACGTAGTGTCGTCCGCACGAAAGACGTCGTTCGGCATGGTGCTCTCCGAGGCGTGTCGGCCCTATGGATTCCATAGGAACAAAAAGAGAACAAGGGGAATTTTGAAGCCGCGGAAGCCATGATTTTCGGCGGGATGCCTGCGGGCGGCAATGCGCGTCACCGAACGCGATGACATCCCGCTGGCGGTCGAAGCCACAAAGCGGCGTGCGGCAGCGCATCGACCCGAAGCGGTTCAGCATCCGGTAGGCCTCGGGCGCGCTGGCGGAGAAATCATTCGTCTTCCCTGCACGGCCACGCCCAGCGACCATCCGGGCGGTTTGATTACACCGCCCGGTCGGCACGCTGGGATGAACCATGCCGAAACGGCATGGATATGTATCCATCGACGGACTTGGACATAGCCCGTTCCTGACGTTTGTAATGCGGCCCAATAGCAAAGCCGCCGGAAGCAGAGGCGGCAGCACGGGAGTGAAGTTCGTTATGGCCCGCTTACGCCAGCTCTATGTTCAGGTGATCATCGCCATCGTGCTCGGCATCGCCCTGGGGATTCTGGCGCCGGCGACCGCCGTCGAGATGAAGCCGCTCGGCGATGCCTTTATCGGGCTGCTACGGATGATGCTGGGGCCGATCATCTTCTGCTCCGTGGTTCTGGGGCTCACCCACGTGCGGGATATGGGCCAGCTCGGCCGCCTCGCCTTCAAGGCGCTGCTCTATTTCGAGATCCTAACCACCGTCGGCATGGCGCTCGGATTCGTGGTGGTGAACGTGTTCGAGCCCGGCGCGGGCCTCCACGCCACCAGCCTCGCCGTCAACGAGAGCGTAGCCAGGATCTCGAACACCGCCAGCCACTTCACCGCCGTCGGCTTCTTCCTTTCCATCATTCCCAACACGCTGGTGGACGCGTTCGCCAAGGGCGAGATCCTGCAGGTGCTCTTCATCTCCGTGCTCACCGGCGCGGCTCTCAGCATCGGTGGCAAGAAGGATTCGCCCATCCTGCGCGGCATCGAGGAAGGGCAGGATGTCCTGTTCCGTATCCTCGGCTTCATCATGCGCGTGGCCCCCATCGGTGCGTTTGGCGCCATCGCGGCGGCCGTCGGCGCTCACGGTTCGGGCACGCTGATCTATCTCGCCAAGCTCGTCGGCCTTTACTATGTCACGTCCCTCGCCTTCGTCTTCCTGGTCCTCGGCTCAGTGGCCGGCATGGCCGGGCTGTCCATCCTGAAGCTCATCCGCCTGGTGCGCGAGGAACTACTGCTGGTGCTGGGCACCGCGTCTGGCGAGGTGGCCCTGCCCCGGCTGATGCAGAAGCTGGAAAAGGCCGGCTGCGACGAGGCGGTGGTGGGGTTTGTACTGCCCGCCGGCTACAGCTTCAATCTGGACGGCACCGCCATCTACATGGCGATCGCGGTGGGCTTCATCGCCCAGGCCACCGATACACCCTTCTCGCTTGGCCAGCAGATCGGCGTGCTCGCCATCATGCTGCTCACCTCGAAGGGCGGCACCACCGTCGCCGGAGGCGCCTTCATCAAGCTCGCCGCCACGTTGCAGACGGTGCGTGCGCTGCCGCTCAACGGGCTGGGCCTTCTGTTTGGCGTGGACCGGCTGATGGCCACCTGCACCGCACTCACCAATGTGGTGGGGAACACCGTCGCCGTGTTTGTCATCGCCCGGTGGGAGAATGCGTTCAACCGGGCCAAGTTCGACAGCTACATGGCCGAGCTCGCCGCGTCGGCCGGCGCCGGCCCGCAGGCGCCCGCCGTGGCTGCCCCCGCATCCGCCAAGGCCGGTGAGTGAAACCCGCATGTCAGCGGACATAGTCATCTACCACCTTGGCGCCATACCACGCGCCCGCGGCCACACGCTCCACGATGACGCCGCGCACCACATCGAAGAGCTCATGGGCAAGCGGCGTGGACTGGGTTTCCATCGGGATGCCGATGGAGACCGTGGAGATGAGCGGGGGCCGGTCGATGACCCGCACCTGCAATTCTCCCCGCTCCGCCTCCCCCGCCACCGCCGCATGGGCCAGGATGGTCCAGCCAAGGCCCCGCTTGATCATGGCCTTGGTCATGGTGACGCTGTCCACCTCGAACACCACGTCGAGGCGGGCGCCACGCTGGATGGCCGCCTGTTCGATCAGGCGGCGGTTGCTGTGGGGCAGAGACGGCAGGATCAGTGGCAGGCCGGAAAGGTCTCGCCATTTGATGGTACGCGCGCTCATCTGGCTCTCGGTCATGGGACCTGCGGCCACCATGCGCTCGTGCAGGATCGGCGTCAGGACGATGCCGTCCAGCGGCGGCGGATTATAGAGGATCGCGAGATCGAGGCGTCGGTCGAGCAGCCATTCCTCCAGAGAGGAACTGATGCCCTCGCGCACGTGGAGCGAGGCATGCGGCCAGCGTTCGCGCAGGATTTCCACCACCACCGGAGCGATGATGAGGCCTGCCGCCGGCGGCACGCCGAGCACCACATGGCCGGCGAAGCTCGTCTCCGGCGCCCGCACGAGTTCCGAGATCTGGTCCACCTGCCGCAGCACGGCGTTGGCGTGTTCCAGCAGCGAGCTGCCGGCGCGGGTCAGCCGCACGCCGCGCCCGTGACGCACGAAAAGGCTGACTCCGAGCTCCTCCTCCAGCTTCATCAGCTGGCGGCTGAGGGCGGGTTGCGCGACGTTCAGGATGACCGAGGCGCGGCTGACGCTTCCAGCCCGCGCCACCTGGACGAAATAGCGAAGTCCACGGATGTCGATGGCGCACCTCCATCGGCGGTTGCCGCCGCACGGACGCTCGTGATGGACGCCGTTGTGGCAGCCACCTTTCCCGACGTCAAATCCCCTTTCGGGACTGTTTCGCCATGAACTGGATCGACCTCGAGCAGGTTACCCTGCGCTACACGCTGTCCGGCAGCGGCCCGGTGCCGCTGGTGCTGATCCATGAGCTGGGCGGCAGCCTCGAAAGCTTCGATGCGCTCATGCCATGCCTGGAGCGTGACTTTCGGGTGCTGCGCTATGACCAGCGCGGCGCCGGCTGGTCCGAGAAGCCCCGCAAGCCGTTCACGATCGCAGATCATGCGCGGGATCTGCGCCAGTTGCTCGACGCGCTCGGTCTCGCCGGCCCGGTTTGCCTCGCCGGCGTCGCAGCCGGCGCGGCCATTGCCGTCGTGCACGCGCTCAACGATCCGGCCGCCGTGCATGGGCTCGCTCTCTGCTCGCCAGCGCTGACGGTGGCGGAAGACCGCGTCCGCTATCTGGTGGGCCGGTCGGAGCGTGCCATGCGCGAGGGCATGGCCGCGATCGTGGACGCGAGCCTCGCCCGCTCGTTCCCGTCCGTGGTGCGGCGGGACCCGGCGGCTTATGCCGCCTACCGCGCGCGGTTCCTTGCCAGCGATCCGGTGGGATACGCCTACGCCAACATGGCGCTGGCCGATGTGCGGCTGGACGGGCAGCTCCGGGGGCTCGACCTGCCATGTCTTGTGCTCGCCGGAACGCACGATCTGCTGCGTACGCCAGAGGCCGTCCGTGCCCTCTCGGCGCAACTGCCGCGTGCCATTTATGCGGAGATCGACAGCGGCCACATCATGCCGGTTCAGGCCCCAGAGGCGATGGCCACGCATCTGCGGCACTTCTTCGCCAGCGTGACCCGCGACGCGCTGATGCGAGCCTGATCAGGAGGCGATGATGACCGACCCCAAGGGACTCCTCCTCGTCACCATGGAGCCTCCGGCCAGCCTGGAAGAAGAGTTCAACGACTGGTACGACACCGAGCACTTTCCGCAACGCCGGGCGCTGCCGGGCTTCGAAACCGCCTCGCGCTGGGTCTGCCTTGCCGGCTGGCCCCGCTGGCTCGCCATATACGATCTAGCCTCCACGGCGGCGCTCGCCACGCCCGAGTATCACGCTGTTTCCGCTGCCAATTCCACGCCTTGGAGCAAGCGCGTCCTGCCGCGAACCATGGGGCGGCAGCGCGTGGTGGCGCGGCAGATCCTGCCGGGCAGCGCGCTGACCCTGCCGCTCGGTCAGGCGGCCGGCCTGCTCTTGGCCCGCTATCATCCCTCTGGCGAGGAAAAGCCCTTCGCTGAAGCCTTGCACGCGGCAGCGCAGGCTCTGCCTGATGTGCTGCATGCCCGCATCTTCCGCCAGTCGGAGAGCGAAAAGGCCAGCCTCTGGCTGATCGCTGAATTTGCAGCTCCGCAGGGCTTTGAGCCCCTGCGGAGCGCACTCGCGTCAGTGACCGGCATCGGGGCGCAGATGTTCAATCTCTATGCCCCCTATTTCCGGGGTTGAGCCGATGCCCCGAGCCAACCCCAACAGCATCGAGATCGACGGACTGACCTTCCATTACCGGGTGGACGGCCCCGAGGGCGCGCCCTGGCTGGTGTTCAGCAATTCCCTTATGACCGACCTGTCCCTATGGGACGATCAGGCGGCCGCGTTCGGGGAAAGCTTCCGCATCCTGCGCTATGACCAGCGGGGTCACGGACGGACGGGCATCCCGGCCGAAGACTGCACCATGGAGCGTCTTGCCGCCGATCTGATCGGCCTCATGGATGCGCTCGGCATCGCGCGCGCCCATCTCGTCGGCATCTCCATGGGCGCCGCGACGTGTCTCGGTGCGGCGCTCGCGCAGCCCCGGCGCGTGGCCAGCCTCGTGATGGCGGACGGTCAGGCAGCCACACCGGCCGGTGGCGCGCAGGCGTGGGAGGAGCGGATCGTCCTCGCCCGCACCCAAGGCATGGACGGGCTCGCGGGCCCCACCATCGCACGCTGGTTCCAGCCCGCCAGCGTCGAGGCGAACGGAGAGGGTGTCCGCCGCGTGGCGGGCATGATTGTGGCGACGCCCCTCGACGGCTTCCTGCGCGCGGTGCGCGCGCTCCAACGCTTCGATTTCCGGCCGGGCCTTCCGGCCTTGGCCTGCCCCGCACTCATGCTTGCCGGCGCGGCCGACGGCGCGCTGCCGAAAACGCTGGCCGGCCTCGCCGAGGCCGTGCCGGATGGCCGCTTCGTCGAGATCCCCGATGCGGGCCATCTGCCGAACATCGAGCAGCCGGTGGCTTTCAACGCGTCGCTGGACACCTTTCTGAAACGAGGCGAGGCATGAGGATCAAGGATCTCCCCCTGGACGAGATGACGCCCGAGCAGCGGGCGGTGGCGGAAGAGGCCATCTCGGGCAAGCGCGGCCGTGTTCCCGCGCCCCTGCGCGCCTGGCTGCACAGCCCGGAGCTGGGCCGGCGCGCGCAGCATCTCGGAGCCTTCGTGCGTTACGACACCAGCCTGCCGCCGGACCTGTCGGAGCTGGCCATCCTTGTCGTGGCCCGCCGCTGGACCTCGCACTTCGAATGGTATGCCCACGCCCGCGAGGGGCTGAAGGCGGGCCTGTCGCAGCAGGTCATCACCGCCATCGCCAATCGCGAGACGCCGATGCTCGACCGCGAGGCGGCGCGGGTGGTGCACGATTTCAGCCGCTCCGTGGTGGAAAGCGGACGGGCAACCGACGCCCTCTACGCCCGCGCCACCGCCGCCCTTGGCGAGAAGGGCGTGGTCGATCTGGTTGGCCTGCTTGGCTACTACACGCTGGTGGCCTTCACCCTCAACGTCTTCGACATCGGCCTGCCCGAGGGCGAGACGTCTGCCCTGGAAGCGTGAGGCAAGACCATGAGCGGACGGCTCGCTAACAAGGTTGCCATCATCACCGGCGCCGGCTGCGTCGGCCCCGGCTGGGGCAACGGGCGCGCCGCTGCCGTGCTGTTCGCCCGCGAGGGCGCCAGCGTGTTCGCGGTGGACAAGAACCGCGACAGCATGGAAGAGACGCTGGACCGCGCCCGCGCCGAGGGTGGCACCATCGCGCCCTATGCCTGCGACGTCACGGATAGCGCGGCGGTCGCCGACATGGTGTCCGCCTGCGTCACAGCCTTCGGGCGAGCCGACATTCTGGTGAACAACGTGGGTGGTTCGGCGCCCGGCGGCCCGGTGGAACTCTCCGAGGAGCAGTGGGACCGGCAGATCGATTTCAATCTCAAGAGCGTCTATCTCACCTGCAAGCATGTGCTCCCTGTGATGGAGGCGCAGGGCGGCGGCGCGATCGTCAACACGGCCTCGACCTCCGGCATCCGATGGACCGGCGCCGCGCAGGTGGGCTACGCCTCCTCCAAGGCCGGCGTGATCCAGTTCTCTCGCGTGGTCGCCGTGCAATATGCCAAGCGCAACATCCGGGTGAACACCGTGGTGCCGGGCCAGATGCACACGCCCATGGTGGAGGCCCGTCTTGCGGGACAAAGAGCCGGCGGCGACGTGGATGCCCTGCTCCAGTCCCGCCTTGCCCGCATTCCGCTCGGCTTCATGGGCGACGGCCGCGACACGGCCGCCGCGGCTCTGTTCCTCGCCTCGGACGAGGCCCGCTTCGTGACCGGCACGGAGATCGTCGTCGATGGCGGCATGAGCGCCCGGTGTGACTGACATGAGCGCTCCCCTCACACCCTGCCCGCCGCCCAATCCTGACCCAAGCCTTCCGGCGCGACGGCCGCCCAATGGCGCCTGCGACGCCCATTGCCACATCTACGGCCCGTTCGCCCGCTTCCCCCTGCCCGATGACCGCAGTTTCACGCCATCCGAGGCCCCGGAAACGGCCCTGCGCGCGCTGCACGAGCGGATGGGCATTTCCCGTGCCATCCTCGTCCAGAGCCAGGGCCACGGCTTCGATCACCGCCCTCTCCTCGACGCGCTGGAACGCGAGCCGGTCCGCTATCGCGGCGTCGCGCTGATCAGGTCCGACACGAGCGATGCCGAGATCAGAACCTACGATAGGGCAGGCATTTGCGGGGTGCGCTTCAGCTTCCTGTCCCACCTCGGCGGGGCGCCCGACCTTGAGGCTGTGGCCGCAGCTGCCCGGCGCGTGGCTGGGCTCGGCTGGCACGTCGCCATCCATGTGACCGGCGCCGACATCGTGCGTTACCGGGACTTCATCTCCGGACTGCCGACACGCGTGGTAATTGATCACATGGCCCGCCCGGATATCCGGCAGGATCTCGCGCCGGTCCGAGAGGCCCTGTTCCGGCTGCTGGACACCGGTCGCGTCTGGGTGAAGCTCAGCGGTGCCGACCGCCTCTCGCATGCCGGGGCCCCCTATCAGGACGTTGTCCCCTACGCGCGCAGCCTGCTGGACCACGCGCCGGAGCGGGCGCTGTGGGGAAGCGACTGGCCGCATGTGAACCTGTCCGGCCCCATGCCCGACGACGGTGTTCTGCTGGATTTCGTCGATCGCATCGCTCTCACGCCCGCGCTCGAGCAGAGGCTACTGGTTGAAAACCCCACAACGTTCTTCGGCTTTCCAGCTTGCCGCAATGATAATCCGTCAAGCTGATCATTAGCGGAGCGGCTGTCACCGTTCGGACATTCGCTCAAAGCGCCACCTCATGCGGCAGCGCGCCTCGCCCTCCGCCGCCATCTTTTTGATTGGATCATCGGCATGTTCAAGCGCTTCTCCGTCAAGGCTCTGCTCACCTGGGTCATCGCCCTCCTGGCGCTCGGTCTGGTGACCGTTCTGGCCAGTGGAGCGTGGGAATCCGCCCGCTCCTATGCAACGGCGGCCCGCATTTCCGCAGTAACCCGCGTGTCTCAGGATGTCTTCACATCCCTCCACAACTTGCGCCTTGATCGGGCGTCGGCACTGCGCGACCTGCCGGCGGATCGGGTTTTCACGACCCTGACACCGCAGCTAGAAACCTCCCGCAAGGCAGAAATGCCGGCGCTCAACGCAACCCTCGCGGGGCTTCGGACCCTTGATTTCGCCGGACACGAGGATTTGGCGACAAGTCTCCAGGGGGCGATCAGCCGTCTGGCGGACCTTCACACGGAATCTACCGCCGCGCTCTCCCGCCCGAAGGCCGAGCGCCGCCCCTCCCTGTTGACTGACTACAACCGGGAAACCGCAGCACTGCTGGAGCTGCTCGACCGCATCTCGGCGCAGCTCGTCAAGTCGGTGAAGCTCCAGGATCCCTATGTGGACCAGTTGTTCCAGATCAAGCAGCTGGCCTGGACCACGCGGAACGCGGCGGGCGACACGGCGCTGCTGGTGTCCAATCCGCTGGCCGGGCAGCCGCTGGTGAAGGAGCCCCTGCAACGCTATGCCACGCTCACCAGCCAGATCGACAGCACCTGGGCCGTCCTCGTCGAGTTCGCAGCCAGCATGCCGCTGCCGGAACAGTTGAGCAGCCGGATCGAGGCGGCCAAGCGGGAGTTCTTCAACCCCACCTTCATGGACCTGCGCCTCAACACCCTCAAGGCGCTCATGGGGGGGACGCCGCCCGGCATCACCGCTGAGGAATGGACGCCGCTGGCCGTGTCCAAGCTTGCCTATTTCCAGGCCGTGGCGCAGACCGCCCTCGACCTTGCCGAGCAACATGCGGAGAACCGGCAGGCGGACGCCTTCCGCTCCCTGCTGATCCAGAGCGGGCTGCTTCTCCTCTCCGCCGTGTTCGGAATCGCGATGATCGTCGTCGTCACCCGGCGGGTGACCCGACCGCTGGAGCGCATGACCACGGTCATGAAGAGCCTCGCCGCCGGCGATCTTGCGGTGACGGTAAGCGACACCGATCGTTCCGACGAGGTCGGCGCCATGGCCCAAGCGGTGCTGGTGTTCCGGGAGGAGATGGCCCGCAACGCAGACCTGGAACGCGAGAATGCCGAGACCCGCGAGCGCGCGGAGGCCGAGCGGCATCAGGCGATGCAGGCGCTCGCGGACGAGTTCGAGCAGGCGGTCGGCGGCATCATCCGCAACGTCTCCACCTCGTCGGACGCGCTCCACCAGACTGCGCGCAGCATGTCGACCACGGCGCAGGAGACCTCATCGCGCTCGACCGCCGTGGCTGCGGCGGCCGAACAGGCGTCCACCAATGTAGTGATGGTGGCCTCCTCGGCGGAGGAACTGGGAGCGTCCGTCGATGAAATCTCCCGCCAGGTGGAGCAGTCCGCCAGCCTCTCGGCCAGCGCCGTCGCCGAGGCCGCCCGCACCGGGGAGGTGATCCGCGAACTCGCCCAGGCGGCCTCACGCATCGGCGACTTCATCGGCCTCATCTCCAACATCGCCTCCAAGACCAACCTCCTCGCCCTCAACGCCACCATCGAGGCCGCGCGGGCGGGCGACGCTGGCAAGGGCTTCGCGGTCGTGGCCTCCGAGGTGAAGGACCTTGCCAGCCAGACCGGCAAGGCCACGGAGGAGATCGAGGCCCAGATCGGCGCCATCCAGCGCACAACCGAACATGCGGTGCAGGTGATCGAGAACGTCAGCAACCAGATCCGCCAGATGAGCGACGTGGCGACAGGAATTTCCGCCGCCGTGGAGCAGCAGGGCGTCGCGACCAAGGAGATCGTCCGTAACGTCGATCAGGCCGCCACGGGCACCAACACGGTGACCAGCCATATCGCGGACGTCGCCCGCACCGCCGACCAGACGGGCACGGCGGCCTCCGAGGTGCTGTCCGCGTCAGCCACCCTCTCCGAACAGGCATCGCAGCTGGAGACCCAGATGCGACGCTTCCTCGGCACGATCCGGGCCGCCTGACCCCGCACGCCCCACGGCCGATCCCCTGCCGGATTGCCCGCGAGGGCCGGCCGCAGCAATCACTCACGCCCGCGGCCGGCTATCGCCTCGGCGCCTGCGGGCCGTCCAGGGCGGCGCATGGGCAAACGTTCCGCGCCGCCGCCCTGCTCGCGTTGCGCACGTTGGCGGATTACCTCGTAATCTGCCGCACGAAGGAGAGAAACGCGCTGACCTTGGCAGATACGAGGTTGGACGCACGATGATAGGCGTAGAGGGGAAAGGTTTCGTCCGACCACTCGGGCAGCATCTGCACGAGTTTTCCATCCTCGAGCAAGTTCTCTGCATAGAGCTCGAGCAGTTGCGCCATCCCGATGCCGCCGAGGCACCCTCCGATCAGCGAGCCGGTGTCATGGACCATGAGGCGCCCGCTTGCCTGGAACGGGATGGTCTCGCCTCCCCGGCTGAACTCCCATTCGTATGGACGTCCCGTCGAGGGATCGCGCAGAAGAACGCACTGGTGGCCATTCACCAGATCTCGCGGGTGAGACGGCGCTCCGTAACGGGCGATATAGCTTGCGGACGCGCACGTCAGCACGCGCGTCTCCAGCAACAGCTCCGCTCTGAGGTTGGAGGGCTCCGGATATCCGAAACGGACGGCGACATCGAAACCATCCCCGACGAGATCGCCCATAGCGTCGCGCACCGCCACGTCGACGGCCAGATCCGGATACTGATCCAGGAACGCCCCGAGCCGTTGCGTGAGCACGAAATGCCCAAAGGCGCCGTCCACATTCACCCTCAGCCGACCGCGAACCAGCGCCTTGGCGCGGCCGGCGCTCAGGGTGGCATCTTCAATGCCTGCAATGAGAGGCGCGACCGCTTCGTAATACCGCCGGCCTTCGTCGGTCAGCGAAATGGACCGCGCCGTCCGATTGAAGATCCGAATGCCGATCCGCTGTTCCAGACGGGCTACGGCGCGGCTGACGGCGGGTTGCGTCAGCCCCAGCGCTTCGCCCGCGCGCGCAAAGCTGCCAGCTTCAACAACGGCCGAAACCACGCCGATCCCATTCAACAAGCGACTATCGAAGGCCACGAGCCATACTTTCAGTCATTCTTTCCCTGATCAGTATGCATTTTTATGCGGGTGACAAGAGGGGTACTCCTGCCATCGAGCCATTCGTTGGAAAGGGCACTCACATGAGCAGTCACGGTAAAAACGCTCTGGTCACAGGCGCATCTCGCGGCATCGGAGCCCTTCTGGCCCTGCGGCTTGCGGCAGACGGCTTCAGGACCGTGGTCAATTATGCCGGCAACGCGGTCGCCGCGCAGGACGTCGTGAACCAGATCGCCCAGGCGGGCGGGAAGGCGATCGCCGCGCAGGCCGACGTGACGGACAGCGGTGCTGTTGAGGCCATGTTCGACGCAGCCGACAAGGCATTTGGCGGGATTGACGTGGTCGTCAACAACGCCGGCATCATGAAGCTGGCACCCATCGCCCAATTCAGCGACCAGGACTTCGGCCAGTTGGTCGCCATCAATCTCAAGGGCACGTTCAACGTCTGCCGGGAGGCCGCCAAGCGCGTGCGAGACGGTGGGCGGATCGTCAACGTCTCCTCGAGCGTCATCGGCATGCGCTTGCCGTCTTACGGGCCTTACATCGCAACGAAAGCGGCCGTCGAAGGCCTGACCCAGGTTCTCGCGCAGGAAATGCGGGGGCGCGGGGTCACGGTGAATGCCGTGGCGCCGGGGCCTGTCGCCACCGATCTGTTTCTCGAGGGCAAGACCCAGGAGCTGATCGACCGGATGGCCAAGATGAACCCGCTCGAACGCCTGGGCCAACCGGAAGACATTGCGCGGGTCGTCGCCTTCCTCGCCGGTTCGGAAAGTGGCTGGATCAACGGCCAGATCGTGCGCGCCAACGGCGGCATGTGCTGAACGCAAGGACAGCACTCCAGAGTCACCCATGATGAGGATCATTCGCGATGTCTTGGAGGCCTGCGAACTGCGCTTCCTGCCCATCGTGATGACATCGCTCGCGTTCATATCGCCGGCGTGAGCGGCCCCCGGATGGAGATGGCAGCCCTCGAGCAACCCGATGCAGAACAGACGTAGTTCCGCCAATCACAACACGGTGCGTACCAAGAGCCGCCCCTCGTTCTTACCTGTTTGCCCTTTTGGGCATAGAGGCGCTCGTGTAAAGTTGGGCAGTACATGCAGTCAAATGATACCATCGACATTGAGCCATGTACGTTTTGAACACCAAGGATCGAAATGGAACTGGCCAACTATGGGAAGCGGCTGGATGACCACTGGAGGGGGATCTGCTCAGCCTCCCAGATCTCGGCTCCTGGCCATTCCGACGTCGGCCTGTCGGTTGCGCGGATAACAGGAGGACCGAATTTCGGCTTCGTGGATCCGGTGCCGGCACAGGATGGCTATGCGCTTTCGCTCGAGCTGATCGATTATCAGCGTGGCGACCTCTGGCTCGATGGTCGCAACACGCCGCAGATCGATCTCAAGCGCAATAACAGCGTGCTTTTCGACCTGCGCCACAAGGTCGAAGCTCGACTGGAGGACCCGTTCGACACCATCCATTTCCACATCCCCCACCGCTATTTCGATGCGCTCTGTGTGGCGTCAGGCCGTCCGGCTATTAGCGATCTCAATTTCGTCAGTGGCCACGGCTTCTTCGACCAGACGCTGATGCATCTGGGAATGGCGATGATTCCTGCATTGGAGCGCCCCGCGGAATCCAGTCATCTGTTTCTCGACCAAATGATGGTTGCGCTCTGCACATATCTCGCGAACACCTATGGCGTTGCTCTGGAGACAAGACCCGGCCCGCAAGGCCTGGTGCCATGGCGCCTGAAACGCGCCAAGGACCTGATCGCGAGCCGCCTGAGCGGGAACCTGACCATCGCGGAGATCGCGGCCGACTGCGGCCTGACACCGAGCTATTTCACTCGGCAATTCGCAGCATCCACCGGCATGACACCTCATCGCTGGCTTCTCAAGATGCGCGTGGAGGCGGCGAAGCAGCTGATTTCTGAGGGCAGGCTTTCACTCGTGGAAGTCGCGCTCTCCTGTGGCTTCGCGGACCAGAGTCACCTCACCCGCATTTTCTCAAGGGAGGTGGGCACGCCTCCACGGACGTGGGCGAGAAAGATGCTTCCAAGGCACCTCGCAACGCCAGCCGGCGTGAGATCCGGCGAAGGCAATTTCTGATTGCTCATTAACGCCAGCCTGCGGAAACTGAGGCGGGTCGGGCGCACCGCGGACAGCCGCAGGGTGCGAGATCACCGCGGCCACGACTGGGGAACGACGAAGCCCGCCCGCGCGCCGGACGCAGGCGCTCACCCCGGAAAGCGGTGATGACCTATCTGCCCGTCTGCCCGAGCGGGTCGCGCGTCGCCGGACGCTGCGATGCGGGCGGCTTAAGGTGAGACCTTCAATACGATCTTTCCGAAGCCACCGCCCGCTTCCATGCAGCGATGTGCGTTGGCGGCTTCGGACAGCGGAAATACCTCGCCGACCAAAGGCTTCAGCCGGCCATCCGTAAACATCGGCAGCGCGTTTTCCGCGAAGCGCCGGACCATGGCTCGCTTTTCCTCCGCGTCACGCGATTTCATGACGGTGCCGATAATGCGCAGATGGTTATGCAGCAGGACGGAGAGCGGAAGCTCCGCCGTGTCCTTCCCGCCCAGCAGCCCAACCTGAACAAGACGGCCGCCAGGTGCGAGACTGCGGAGGTTGCGGGCGAGATAATCGCCGCCTACGAAGTCGATGATCACATCCACCCCTTGTCCTTGGGTCGCCGCCCGCACGCCCTCTTCAAAATCCTCGGACCGGTAGTCGAACACGAGTTCCGCGCCGAGGTTCAGAATGTCCGTGCGGCGCTGGGCATTGGCCGTCGCGAAGACACGGGCGCCGAGAGAATGAGCGATCTCGACGCCGGCGGAACCGACACCGCCGGAGGCTGCGTGGACGAGCACCGTCGTCCCGGCGCCTGTCCCGCCCAGATGCACGGCGGCCTCCCAGGCAGTGACGAAGGATTCCATCACCGCCGCGGCACCCGTAAAGTCGAGCGCAGGCGGAATGCGCACCGCCAATCCCCGGTCCACGCGGGCGAATTCGGCGTAGGCGCCTCCACCGACGATCGCCATCACAGGCTCACCCGGCTCGATGTCGGTGACCTCATGGCCCACCGCCACGACTTCGCCGGCCACCTCCAATCCGAGCAGATCGCTCTCGCCATAGCTCTGACGTCCGTAATAGCCCTGCCGCTGCAGCAGATCGGCGCGATTGACGCCGGCCGCGTGCACCTTGACCAGAAGATCGCGCGGGCGCACCTCGGGCATCGGCACCTCGGCCAGGCGGAGAACATCCGCCGGACCGAAGGCATCATAGATAACAGCCTTCACTTGGCGGCTGCCTTTGCCATGGCGCGTCGGCCGATGCTCGCGGCGAAAAGCGGCGTTTCACGCCGGTTGTGATCGCCGCCTGCTTCCTGGCGGGCAATCGCCGCCTGCTCGAAGCTCTGCTGGTGGGCTGCGAGGAAGTCCATGAACACGTCGGTCGGATGCGAGGTGACGCGGTTGGTGTAGCGGGTGCGCCCGCCCTCCATCGCCTCGGCGATGAGTTCCCAGATCACGTTGACCTGCGTGCGCCCGACCGGCGTGAACACGTCGGAGATCGAGTTCATCCGGCAGTACGCAGGCGTCGCTTCTTCGGCGACGTAGTGCTGGATGACGAGGCCGGTGCCGATCATCTCCACATTGATCACCATGCGACGGCCATCGTCCGTCGTGGTGACGCCGGAGCCGATGTGATCGGGGGGACAGCAGCGCAGATACTCCGCCTCGGGCAGGGTGAACAGCCAATCGGCGATATCGACCTTCTCGAAGGGAACGTTGATCTCAGCTGAGTACGCCGATTCCGATAGAATTTTGTCGGTGAGGACCTTCATGATTTCATCCTTTTAAGTTTAAATAGCGCAGTTTTTTTGCGCTCCAGCAGGCCAGAACGAGGTGCATTGAAGTCCTCGCCGATAACTCTGGTACGCGAGGTGGAGACGGCATTATTTCGAGATGCCCGTGACCCCCCTCGTCGCTTGCCAGTTGGAACGCGGCCCGCGGGCCCTCTGCGGCTCGGTTGCCGTGGGGCGCGCGGTGTCGGCACAGCAAATATGCGGGTGTCCAGAACCGGCGATAAGTCATAGGGTTCGGCAAATGGCTTTGCCTGGATCGCAAAGATGAAACCCCATTTTGCCGAGTATCTTGCTACCTTTGTCGATGTGGTGCGCGCGGGAAGCTTCTCCGGTGCCGCGCGCCGACGCGCGGTGACGCCGTCGGCCATCGTCCGCCAGATCGACGCCCTGGAGCGGGACCTTGGCGTTTCCCTGTTCATCCGGTCGACGCGCGCGCTCACGCTCACTGACGCCGGCCAGAGGCTGCACGAGCGGGCCGTGCGCCATCTCGATGACCTCGCGGACACGCACGCGGAGATCGCAGCCTTCGAGGGCTCGGTCACAGGCACTCTGCGCATCGCCTGCTTCCCCACCTTCGGAAGACGCTACGTGCTTCCCGTCGTGGTGGGCCTGCAGGCCAGACATCCCGCCCTGCTGGTCGAACTGGACCTGACGGAGCGGCTGGCCGACCCGGTGGCGGAACGTCTCGACGTCGTCATCCGAATGGGCGCACTGACCGACAGCACGCTGATCGCAACCAAGCTTGCACCGCTCGCGCGCCTGCTGGTCGCCAGCCCCGCGTATCTGGCACGGGCAGGCACGCCCACAAGCGCGGCGGATCTCTCATCGCATCGGCTGATCGACAAGCTTCACGGCGCCGATCTCCTGGGATGGCGCGATGTGCTTGGCTGCCCCGCCGGCTATGGCGGAAACGGCACTGTGGCGCTCCGTTCCGATGATTTCGAAGCGCAGCGCGCGGCGGCAGAGGCCGGGCTCGGAATCGCGTTCCTGTCGAGTTGGGTCGTCGGACCGGACGTGAAGGCCGGAAAATTGATCCGCCTGCTGTCAGACGACGAGCCCTGGAACCAAGGGCCATCGGGCGTTTATGCCCTGCGGGCCCTGCCGCAGCCGAGCGCCAAGGTCAAAGCCTTCATTGAAGGGCTGCGGAAAACAATCGGGAGCCCGCCAGTTTGGGAGCCGTGATCGACTCGTTCATCCCAAGCCTCGCCTTGGCGACCGCAGCCTCGCGAATGGTGCCAGCGCGGGGAATCTCTCCCGTAAACGTGCCAAGGGCATCGGTGTCGATATTCGGCGCCGTGGTGACGACGAGGCCGAGCCTGCCGAACAGAACCGGCGCGATCGCAGTCTCCTTGCCATGCATGGTCGCCAGCACGCAGCCTGCCCGGCATAAGGGCCTAGGCGCGCTGCGGCCGTGACGTCCGGCGTTCCCTCGCCAATGCGCACGAAGCACCTCCTTCTTCGGGCGCTTGCGGGCCGCTGGATGCGCGGGACCGCCCTTTACGCGACCTCCCGCACGGAATGCTCATCTGCGTGCTCATCGCCGATACACGTCTCCCACTGAAGATCGCCGGTATAGCGCCAGGCCATGCGGCCCTTGTCGTCGAGGGCGAAGAGATGCAGCCAGAGATTGTCGAACAGCGCCCGGACCTCCGGGTGACGTTGGAGTACCCTTGCGATCGCCTCGCGCGGCGCCTCGATCAGCACGGAAAGCCGAAGGGGCTCATGCGTCGGCCGTTCGCCGTCATGCACTGATTGCCATGGCAGTCCTGCCCGCAAGAGGCCGCCATTGCCCTCGACCACACCGATACCGCCGGTGACGTTGTGAAGGAGTTTGTTGCCTGCCCCGAAGACGTCGGGCGCAACCGTCGATCCGTAATATTGGAGGCTGATCCAGCTGGCGACGACAACCGGCGCCGTCAGGATCAACTCCAGCACGCCGAAGCCGTCGTCGCGCCGCCAGTCATAGTCATGGAGAAAGGCCCGTCCCGCCAGATCGCGCCCCGCAGTGCGTGCCCGCGGCGCCGCGATGAAGGCTTGGCAGCCCGCGAGCGCCCATTCGGGACGAAGCTCGGCCCAATCGCGCGCGCGGTGCGGGATGTCCTGACCGTGCTTTGCGCGAGGGAGGCGCAGCGCCCGTTCCCCCCGCGCGAGAATGCCAGCCGATTTCAGCCACCGCTCTGCCTGATCGACATCCTCGGCATGGGCCGCAAAGGCATGGTCGCTGGCGTAGATGTTGACGTCATCGGTTGTCGTGTCGTGCAGCGCCGCCAGGAACAGCGTATCTTCGGGTACGATGATGCCCCGCTCCGCAAGACCGGCGCGCACCTCGCGGTCGTTGAGCACAGACGCAAGCAGCCGCGCATTCACTTCGCCCGAATACCCGCCGCACGCGCCGCAATGCAGGGCGCTTGCATGGGGATTGTTGACCACATTGGCCCCGTGACCGGCGAGCAGAACGAGCTTTGCGAAGCCTCTCGTGAGCGACATCGCCTTGAGTATGCTCACGGCCATTGTCAGCCGCGTGTTGAGGTCGAGAGCACTGGTCGGCCGCGGGGCTGGATCGTTTGGCGCGGCATGCCGCTTCAGCCCCAGCCCATCGCGCAGAAGCTTGGCGACATAGATCGGGCCTGCGGCCTCAACGAAGGCGAACGAGGAGATGGCGGCCAGCTTGAAGCGTCCCCATGCCCGCTCGACGCGGGCGGTGATCCGCGCGGCCAGATCCGAGCTTGCCACTGTCGCCGTGGCCTCTCCCGAGCATGTGAAGATGCCCGGCTTCAGCAGCACCGGCAGACGCGCCTCCACGACGTCCGAGGCGAACCGGCGATGGCCGATGCCCAGCCCGAAGAACCCTGCGAAGCCCAGCGTCTGGATGCCGGGATCGAGGCTTTCCATCGCCCGCCGAAACACTTCCGAGCGCACGTCGATGCAGAATGCCATCTGCAACGTGGGGCGACCATCTGCCACCCGGGCCGGAGACGTTCCCGTGAGACAGGCGCCGAGCCGCCGTTGCGCCGCGCGCTCGGCGGCCTCCTGCAGAATCGCGTCCACGACATCCTCAGGAGTCGCAAAGACAGGTTCGGCATAGGCAGCGATGGCAGCCTTCCATTGAGCCTCGACCACGGGACCGAATTTGCGCAGCAGAGCCGCCTCCCAAATCAAGCGGATGGCGAGGAGGTCGGTCACGGACGCATCGGTGTTGCCGGTGAGTTCGGCCTGCCAGAGGCGATAGCGGGCGAGTTGGCTCCAGCCGCCGAGCGTCGTCAGAAGCCGATGGAAATAGCTTTCCAGCGCCGGCCCGCAGAGCCCAAGACGGGCGACGCATGCGATGATTGCGTCTTCAGCATTTCCCGGCGCATCCGCAACGCTCTGTGCGAAACCTTCCAGGCCGGCGATCTCAGGCGTGAGATCGTGGGTCGCGATGATGCGCCATGCGCTGTAAGCGGCCCCCTGTTGTCCTTTGGCCCAGAGCGCCTGCCCCTCATCGAAGTAGCTGGAGGCCCAGTGACTGATGCGGTCATTGACGATGGCCGGCCAGTCGATCCCGGCGACATCGCGTGCCAGATCGGCGAGCGTCGGGATCGCGTGCGGTTCCGGACGTTCAGACTGGACGGCCCGCTTCAATGAGGCGAACGTCTTCGGCCGAAGCGCTGCGGGAGCGCTTTCAAAGGCAGCGTGCAGATCTTCTTCAGCGATCTCACCGGACCGCAAACGGTCCGCGTACCAGGACCGCGGCATGGTCAGCGGAATGCCCGCCACCCGCCGCAGACGGCTCGCCGCAGTCGCGAGCGGCTCGCCCGTCTGGCCGAGGAAGGGATTGACCGCGACGCTCGAGGCTAGGGGCCAAAGGGGGGGAATGGCGCGCGCCGCCCGATTGGCCGCCTCGAGAAGCACATCGGGAGACGGCAGCGGCGAGCCGGGAGTGGTCATCAACATGGGTCTTGTCCTTGTTCCTGTGGGTTCACGACGCCTTGGGGACAGACCAGCCGCCGAGGACGCGATCGATCGTGGCGTTGACGTAAAGGCCGTTGGAGAGATGGACGCGAAGCCCGGCGGCGGCGGGGTGCGATGCCCAGAGCGGGAACAGCGCCTGCGCCACTGCGGCGGCCCCGAAGCTCAGCACCGCCAGCGCCATCAGCGTCCACTCCAGCCGTCCCGGTGCCGGCGTCGCGGGGAGAACCCCTGCGGTCAGCCATTCGGCGGCGGTCTGGAGCGCGAAGTAGCCGATCGCAGCGGCGCTGGCGTAGATCGCCGTCCTGCGCGTCAGGGGATGGGGCGCCGCATCGGCAAGGCCCTGGGCCAACAGGTAGGCGACACCGAAGATCAGGATGGTACCGAGCGCGAGCGCTTGCGGTGATTTATGTTCGAAACCGAAGGTGAACCCGAAGGCTGCGCCAATCCCCGCGTAGATCGCGAGTGCGATCAGGAAGGCGCGGACGAC
This sequence comes from Azorhizobium sp. AG788, assembly GCF_004364705.1. Classification (NCBI taxonomy): domain Bacteria; kingdom Pseudomonadati; phylum Pseudomonadota; class Alphaproteobacteria; order Hyphomicrobiales; family Xanthobacteraceae; genus Azorhizobium; species Azorhizobium sp. AG788. Next base: position 14,118 of record NZ_SOBM01000011.1, on the reverse strand, counting down.
CGCCAACCCGTTCGGAACCGCGACAGGCCCAGGCCGGCGAATGGACGCGACCTGCTCCACGGCCCCGCCCGAGGCGAGGAACGCGTGCGCCTTGTAGAGCGAGTGAGCGACGATGTGGAGCAGCGCCAGCGGAAACAGAGCCAGACCACACTGGAGCGTCATGAACCCCATTTGCGCGACCGTCGACCAGGCGAGCGAGGTCTTGACCGCAGGCTGCGTCAACATCACGAGCGCGCCGAACAACGCTGTGAACCCGCCGAGCATCGCCAGCACGGCGAGCACGCCGGGGGCTGAAACCACAAGATCGGCGAAACGGATCAGCAGGAAGCCGCCGGCATTGATCACGCCGGCATGAAGCAGGGCCGAGACCGGCGTCGGCGCCTCCATCACCTCGGTGAGCCAGCCATGGGTCGGGAACTGCGCCGATCTCAGGATGGCGGCGAGCGCGAGCATGGCGGCGGCCGTTACGATGAGCCAGGAGCCCTCGCCCGTGCGGGCTTGTGCATTGATCGTCGCGATATCGGTCGTCCCGAAGCTCACCCAGATGAGACCGACGGCTGTGACGAGTGCAGCGGCGCTGATCGACGAGAACAGACGCTTCTTGCGGGCGGCGCGCTGCGCCGCCGCACGATCGGGATAGAACAGCAACAGGCGATGCAGCGCCGCACTGGTTGCGACCCACGCCGCGACCAGTTGGACGACGTTGCCCGCCTGGACGAGGAGAAGGACCGCCGCGAGCGCCGTGCAAAGCCAGCCGATGAAATAGCCCTGCCGCGCCTCGCCATCGAGATAGGTGCGGGCGTATCTCACCACGATCCAGCCGATGAACGTGACGAGGAGGAGCATCGTTACGCTGACCGCATCGAGCCTCACCGACAGGCCGATGCCCGCCCATCCGATCAGCCCGCTGGCGCCGGGACCGCGAAGGATCAGAACCGCCAGCGATGCCAGGGCGACCAGCAGTCCGCCGAGCGCGGCCGCTTCTGCGCAGACGGGCACCAGGGGTGGGCGCCGCCCCTTCCGCATGAAGCCGAGCCCGGCCGCCCCCAGCAGCAGGAGCGGTGCGCAAAGTGGAAGCAGGTAAGGTGACAAGGCGGTTCCCCTGTAGTCGTGACAGTCGGGAAGCCTTGGATATCGATCGCAGGAAGCGAATTAAAATTCATTGTCGGCGCAAAATCGTTCGCTAATATCGAACGTTATGTCCTCGCTGAATTACAACCATCTGCGCTATTTCTGGGCGGTGGCGCATGACGGCAACCTGACCCGCACCGCGGAGCGGCTGAACCTCACGCAGTCGGCCCTGTCGGTGCAGATCCGCAAACTCGAAGAACGACTGGGCCATGCACTGTTTGAACGCCGGGGCCGGCAGCTTCATCTGACTGAGGCTGGAAAGATCGTTCTCGATCATGCCGATGCGATCTTCGCCACGGGCGATGAGTTGCTGGGTACGCTTCGGCAGACGGGAGCGGCCCGGCAGGCGCTGCGCGTCGGTTCGCTCGCCACGCTGTCGCGCAACTTCCAGATGGAGTTCCTGCGTCCGGTGCTTGGCCGCACGGATATCGACCTCGTTCTGCGATCGGGCAGCGTCGGAGAGCTGCTGCGGGCGCTTGAGGCGCTCAACCTCGACGTCGTTCTGCTGAACCGGGCACCGCCCGGCGACGCCCTGACCCCCTTCGTCACGCATCGGCTTGCGGAGCGTCCCGTCAGCCTGGTGGGAACTCCCGAGCGGCTGCGCCATGCCGCGAGCTTCGCGGATCGGCTTCGAAGCCACCCCATAATCCTGCCGACGGCGGACAGCAGCGTGCGCATCGGGTTCGACGCGCTCGCCGATCGCCTCGGCGTCCGGCCACAGATCGTGGCGGAAGTCGAGGACATGGCGATGATGCGTCTTCTCGCCCGGGAGGACATCGGGCTGGCCGTTCTCCCATCCATCGTCGTGAAGGACGAGATTGCCGCAGGCGTGCTGGTGGAAGGCGATCAGTTGTCAGACATCGTGGAGACGTTCCACGCGGTCACCATGTCGCGACGGTTCCCCAATCCCCTGGTCAAGCTTCTCCTTCAACCCACGGGCACATCGGGAGATGACTGACGCTGGTGCGGCCCCCGGCTGCACCGTGACCGGTCAGCCATATGAGCCGGGTCTCGCATGCCCCCCCAGGAGCAACGACCGAGGTCGGTGCGCGAGACAACGGCTTCTTCTGGTAAACAGAGAGCGCGGACGGGCACCTGCCGACAATCGACGCCCTGCGCCCGCAGACATATCAGAGCCAGGAAGGCCCAGGGTCGCCCACGCCATGCGCAGACGCCTCCTCTTCCCCTTCATCTGTGTTGTGGGCACTGCCGGGCTGATCGCCCTCACGCTGCTCGGCGTGCGCATCTATGCCAGTTTGCAGGGGCCACCGCTGGAGCCTTGGCACACCCTTGTGCCGCATGAATTGAGCCTCGCCGAACTGGATCGCGCGGGCTGGTCCGACTATCTCGCGGCCGAGAAGCGCGCCTTCGCGGAGGTGCGCGCCGAAGTAACCGGCAAGCTCGATGCAGAGGAGCGCATTCCCACCAACCGCTATTTCGAGGGCAGCCCCATCTACCCCGGCCACTTCCAGCAGGACTGGAACCGCTCCTTCGTGCTGGAGCCGGACGGACCGGTCCGTGGGGCAGTGGTCCTCCTCCACGGTCTCACGGACTCGCCCTATAGCCTGCGCCACGTGGCGAAACTCTATGCGGAGCGTGGCTTCGTGAGCATCGGGTTGCGCCTGCCCGAACATGGCACCGTGCCCGGCGCGCTGACCTCGTCCCGATGGGAGCGCTGGCTTGCCGCGACCCGCCTCGCCATGCGCGAGGCGCGCCGCCGCGCGGGGGCGGACGGGCCGATCCATCTCGTGGGCTATTCCAACGGGGCGGCGCTGGCGCTGATGTGTGCGCTCGACGCTCTCGACAATCCGGCACAGCCGCGGGCGGATCGCATCGTGCTGCTCTCCCCCATGATCGGGATCACCGTATTCGCGCGGTTTGCGGGGTTGGCCGGGCTCCCTGCGATCCTGCCGGCCTTCGCCAAGACGGCCTGGCTCGGCATCCTGCCCGAGTATAATCCCTTCAAGTACAATTCCTTCCCGGTGAACGCCGCGCGCCAGTCCTACGAATTGACCCAGGCGCTGCAAGGCGCCCTCCGCGACCACGCCCAGAGAGGAGCGCTGCAAGCCTTCCCGCCGGTGCTCACCTTCCAGTCGCTGCTGGATGAGACCGTCCGCACGTCCGCTGTCTTGAGCAGCCTGCACAGCGTCCTGCCCGAGGGACGCAGCGAACTGGTGCTGTTCGATCTCAACCACAATGCCAAGCTGGACGCCCCGCTGCGGCCTACGGTGCGTGCCGAAATGGCGCGGCTCATGCCAGCCGAGCCGCGGGATTTCCGCGTGACCATCCTCACCAACGCCAGCCCCAACGATGCGGCAGTGGAGGAGCGCACCTACGCCCCACGGGCGGTCGTGCCGCAGGTGCGATCACTGGGCCTGTTCTATCCCCGCGACGTCTTTTCCCTCTCCCACATTGCCATCCCCTTCCCGATGGATGACGGGCTCTACGGGATGGAGCCCTCGGACCTGCCGACCGAGGATTTCGGCATCCATCTCGGCTCCTTCGCGGGGCGCGGGGAGCGCGGCTCGCTGATCATGGGATTGGACGTGCTGGTCCGCATGACCGCCAACCCCTTCATGCCCTATCTGCTGGAGCGGATCGGCGCGGAGATCGCCGCCCCGCGCGGGGCACCTACGCCGCGATGATACGCCTGAGGGGCGGCCCCGGCGTGAACATCAGCGCCTGGGGCGGGCTCGCGTTGACCGGCCCGGCGGCGGGCGCGATTACGAACGCGCGCGGGCGTGACATTCAGCTTATCGCGAAAGTGTATTAGGGTCATACGGTAAGCGACGCGCGCTCCCTCGGAGCCTGCGGGGCTGTGGCAGCGGGGGCGTGGGCGGCTGTGGCGGCTTGGATTGTGGCGTGGCGCGCAGCGGCATGCGCCCTGATGCTGGCGGTGTGCGGCTGCGCCCGTACGGACGGCGCTCTGACGCCTGTGGCGGCCGGCGCAGCCGGCACCGACACGGTCGACATGCTGGTTGCCACCACCCGCGCGCCCTCAGACCGGCCCGGCGTGATTTTCAATGGCGAGCGCGGCGCGGGCCTCTCCTTTGCCAATATCATCGTGTCGATCCCGCCCGAGCGCGCGCCCGGCACCATCCAGTGGCCGCAGCAGGGACGGGCCGATCCGGGGCGGGATTTCGCCGTGACCACCCTCACCCCCGTGCCGCGCTCCGGCGTGCTGGACTGGTTCAAGAACGTGACCGACGGCAAGGCGCGGCGGCGCGTCCTGATCTTCGTCCACGGCTTCAACACCCGCTTCGACTCTGCGGTGTTCCGCTTCGCCCAGATCGTCCACGACACCCATGCGGACATGGCGCCGGTGCTGTTCTCCTGGCCCTCGCGGGGCCAAGTGTTCGATTATGTCTATGACCGCGAGAGCACCAATTATTCACGCGACGATCTGGCCTCCGTGATGCGCACGGCGGCCCGCAGCCCCTACGTGAGCGAGGTCGTGGTGATGGCCCATTCCATGGGCGCTTGGCTCACGGTGGAATCCCTGCGCCAACTGGCCCTGCAGGACGGACGGGTACCGGCCAAGATCTCGAACGTGATCCTCGCCTCGCCCGATCTCGATCTCGACGTGTTCCGCCGCCAGGTGACGGAGATGGGCAAGGATCGTCCGCGCATCACCATCTTCGTTTCGCGTACCGACAAGGCGTTGGAAGTCTCCCGCTTCATCGCCGGCGGCGTGACGCGGGTGGGCGCCGTGGACCTGACCCTGCCAGAGAATCTCGCCCAGTTGGAAGTGGCGCAGGGCATCGTGGCAGTGGACCTGTCCGCGCTTCAGAATGGCGACGCGCTCAATCACAGCAAGTTCGCGACCAGCCCAGACGTGGTGCAGTTGCTGGGCGACCGGCTCCGCGCCGGCCAGGAGATCGAGGGCGCCCAGCCAACCAGCGGCGCGGAGGCCGCGCAAATGGTGGGGGCGACGGTTGGCTCGGTTGCTGCCGCCCCGATCCTGATCTTCACCGGGGGCGCCGGCAACTGAGTGTGCGCGCGGGATAGAAGACCGCCCCGTTCAGAACGAGCCGATCGTGCTGCAGAGGACGATCACTGCTGCCAATGCCAGGAGGGCGCTCGGTGTTGCCGGGGTCTGCCACCCGCCGGAGCATGGCGATCATCCGCAGTTCCTTCAGCAGCACAGCGTTGAAGGAAACCTCGTTGAGGCGGTTGAGGATGTCGCGCGCCGTGCTGGGGGGGCCGAGGGCCGGCTCGCTGCGATACTCGCCGTTCTGGCCATGGGCGCGGATGCCGGGGAAAAAGGCAGCAACTGCACGGGGGGAACCGTCGTCGAAATCAGTCAGGATGATCTCGCTTCCATGGCGAACCTGTCCCGTTCGACGGCCGGTCGTGTCCTGGATTCCTTCGAGGCCTGCAGCCTCATCAAGCGAAGCTACAGGACGCTGAGTATTCTCGACCTCGAAGGGCTCAAACGTCGGCGCACCTGATATCGAGAAGGTTCCCAAGCCCTCGTCGCGACGAGGAGATCGGCCCACACTGGCCGCCTTGCGGCGGTCGGCAGACGAACTGACAGCGCCGGGCACCCGGCCCGGCGCGGCGCCATTGGCTGCTCAGAAGAGCAGCCCCACATGGGTGGGATCCAGATGGCCGGTAGCGGTGAAGCCGAAGCTGATCTCCGCATCGGCGCCCACGGTGCCGTTCCACGCGGCGTTGCCGATGACGTAGCCGTCCGCGTCGTGGGACAGGATCTGCGCGTTCCAGATGCTGGAAATCTCGTTCGGCATCTCCACTTTCACCTGCCAGCCGGACGTCGGGATCGTTCCGTCATTGTGGAGGGAGATGTTCGCGTTGAACCCACTGTTCCAGGCATCGACCACCGTGAGTGTTCCGTGCAGATCCGCGTGGGTCGGCGTGGTCGGGGTTGTGGGAGTCGTGGGGGAGGACGGCGTACCGTCATTATCGAGGATGGTGCCGGTCCCCGTCCCCTTGACGACGGAAACGCCCACGGGATTACTGAGCACGACGGCGAAATGCTCGGTCGCCTCGGCCGCCTTGTCGGCGGTGATGGCGATGGAGATCACCTTGGTCGTCTCACCCGGCTGGAACACCACCGTGCCGCTCGACGCGGTGAAGTCGGCCGCGGAGGCCGCGTCCGCGGCCACGGTATGATACTCGACGCTGACCGCGGTGGACGCGGCTTGCGACAATGTCACCTGGAAATCCGCATGGACGCCGGGCACCCCTCCCCCGCTGCCGTCCAGCGCCGGGAACGGCGCCTCGATCGGCGTGAGATAGACCATCTTGTTCTCGTTCACCGTCGACCAGTCGTTCTGGAGGATGCCGCCGGTGTCGGAGGAGTTGGGGTTCCACGACCAGAAGGTCCAGCTCGGCCCGTGCTCGCCGGCGGAGATGTCTTTCACGCCGTCATTGTTGAAGTCGCCGCCGAGATAGGCGGTGATGGCCTTGAACCAGGCCACGTCCTTGGGGTCGGTGAGCTTGGTGCCGAACTCGCCGATATAGACCGGGGCGATCTGCTCCTTGTAGATGAAGCCCCACATCTGATCGAACTTGGCCGGCAGATCGGCGGCGAAGTTCGCCCCCTGGAACCAGGGCTGGGCATAGACCGAGTTGGGATAATCGTGGGCTGAATAGACCAGCTTGTTGTCCACGTTCAGCTCGATGGGATGGTCGCGCACGCCCATCAGATTGCCGCCCCACCAATAGTTCTGGCCCTTATAGGTGGCGATGCCCTCGACGAAGATGAGCCAGTTGTCATTAACGGCACCGATGGCATTGCCGGCGGCAGTGGCGGCGCGGGCCCAGTCATTGGCGCCGCCGTCGCCCCAGGTGCCGTTATAGGGCTCGTTGTGGAGGTCGGCGCCGATGACGGAAGTGTCGCTGGCATAGCGGGTGGCCAGCATTTGCCAGTCGGCGATCCAGGAGGCTTCCGAATGGCTTGAGTCGTACCACAGGCCGTTGGCCGAGGTGCCGTCGCCGGCGCTGCTGCGGTGGTGGTCGAGGATGATCTTGATGCCGATCTCGTCTGCATATTGGACGATCTTGTCCATCACCTGCAGCGAGGTCAGGCCCTTGAGATCGGGGTTCTTGGAATAGTCGATGCTGCCGGCCTGGCCGGTTGAGTGCAGCATGTCGCTGGAGAAGGGCAGACGAATGGTGTTGAACCCTTCGTCCAGCATCTGCTGCATCATCTCCTTATAGCCTCGGGTCCACAAGCCGTGCGGCGAGCCGGTGTTGGATTCGAACCCGAACCAGTTCACCCCGGCGATCTGCACGCTGTTGCCATCGGCATCGATGATCTGGTTGCCAGAGGTGCTGAACCAGCCGGTGGCGGTGGCGACCGCCGGATTGCCTTCGGTCACGGTGACGTCGCCGATGGACACGGCGGGCGTTCCCCCGCCCGGCGTCACGTCGTCATTGACGATGGTGCCGGTGGCCGTGCCTGTGGCGATGGTGGCGCCGGCGGGCTGGGAGAGGATCAGCTTCAGCGTCTCATTGGCTTCCACCGCCGTGTCGCCGTTGACCTGCACATGCACCACCTTCGATGTCTCGCCCGCCGCGAAGGTGATCGTGCCCGAGCCCGCCACATAATCGGAGCCGGCGGTGGCGGTGCCGTCCGCCGTGGCATAGTGCAAGGACACTGGCGCGGTGGTGGCCTTGGACAGCGACACGGTGAAAGCCAGGTCCGTGATGCCCGACGCCCCTTCGGTGACGCTGGCATCGGCCACCGACACGCTGGGCACCACCGGGGCCACGTCGTCATTGGTGATGAGGCCGGCGCCGGAGCCATCGGCGATGGTGGCGCCCGTGGGCGAGGAGAGCGTGAGGGTGAGGGTCTCGTTGCCCTCCACCAGCGTGTCGCCGTTCACCTGCACATGCACCTGCTTGGAGGTCTCCCCCGCCGCGAAGGTGAGCGTGCCCGAGGTGGCCCCATAGTCGGAGCCGGCGGTGGCGGTGCCGTCCGCCGTGGCATAGCGCAAGGTCACCGGCCCGGTGGCGGCTTGCGACAGGGTGACATTGAACACCAAATCCTTGGTGCCGGAATTGCCCTCGGTGACGCTGGCATCGGAGACGGACACGGTGGGCACCACCACCGCCGCATCGTCATTGGTGATGGTGCCGGTGGCGGTGGCGCGCACCAGCGTCGCCCCGGTGGGCGCGGAGAGCTTCAAGGCGAGGGTTTCGTTGGCTTCCACCGTGCGGTCGCCGGTGACGGCCACATGCACCACCTTGGAGGTTTCCCCCGGCGCGAAGGTCAGGGTGCCCGAGGCGCCGGTGAAATCCGAGCCCGCCGTGGCGGTGCCGTTGGCGGTGCCATAGGCCACGGTCACCGCCGTGGCCGAGGCCGCCGACAGGCTCACGGTGAAGGCCAGATCCGAGGTGCCGGAATTGCCCTCGATAACGGTGGCATCCGACACCGACAGCGTGGGCAGCGTCGGGGTGGAGCCGCCGCCGGAGGGCTTGCCATTGATGAGGAAGCCGCTCGCCGCCGTGCCGCCGGAGCCGGCGGTGGCCTGGAAGCCGAAGGCCGTGTCCTTCCCTGCCCCCACGCTGGCGTTGTAGCTCATGTTCTTGAGCACATAATGGGTGCCCACATGGCTGACGATGGTGGCATTCCAGATGTTGGTGATGGTGAAGCCCGCGTCGAATTCCACCGTCCAGCCCGAAAGCGCGCTGGCGCCGGCCTCCACGGTCATGGCGGCGGTGAAGCCCGCCCCCCAGTTGCTGGTGACGCTGTAGTCGACCACCGCCCCGCCGCCCGGCGTGCTTGCCACGTCGTCATTGGTGATGGTGGCAGTGGCAGTGCCATGGCCGAGCGTGGCGCCGGAGGGGGATGAGAGCGCGACGGTGAAGGTCTCGTTGGCCTCTACCGCCGTGTCGCCGGTCACCGCCACCTGGACGGTCTTGGAGGTCTCGCCCGGGGCGAAAGTCACCGTCCCGGTCTTCGCGGTGTAATCCGAACCGGCGGTCGCGGTACCATTGGCGGTGGCATAGCTCACGCTCACCGCCGACGTGCTGGCGGCCGAGAGGCTCACCACGAAGCTCAGCGCCGTGGTGCCGGAATTGCCCTCCACCACGGACGCGTCGGCGATGGACACCGTGGGCACCACCACCGCCACATCGTCATTGGTTATGGTGCCGATGGCCGAGCCGTCGGCGATGGTGGCGCCGGAGGGGGCAGAGAGCGTCACCGTGAAGGTCTCGTTGGCCTCCACCACTGTGTCGCCCCTCACCGCCACCTGGATGGTCTTGGAGGTCTCGCCCGGCGCGAAGGTCACCGTGCCGGTGCCGGCGGTGTAGTCCGAGCCGGCGGTGGCGGTGCCGTCGCCGGTGGCATAGCTCACGCTCACCGCCGAGGTGCTGGCGGCCGAGAGGGAGACCACGAAGCTCAGCAGCTTGCTGCCGCTGTTTCCCTCGGAAATGGCCGCATCGGCGATGGCGATCGTGGGCAGGGGCGCCGCCAGATCGTCATTGACGATGGTGGCGATGGCGGTGCCGTCGGCGATGGTGGCATTGGTGGGGTTGGACAAGGTGACCTTGTAGGTCTCGTCCGGCTCCACCACGGTGTCGCTATACATGTGGGCGTGGATGGTCTGGGTGGTCTCGCCCGGCGCGAAGGTGAGCGTGCCGTCCAGAATCTCGTAATCGGTGCCGCCGGTAGCGGTGAGATCGGACGAGGCGTAATGCACCGTGATGGTCTCAGTGGAGGCCTTGTCCAGCGTCACCTGGAAGCGGAAATGGGCCATGTCCGTATTGCCCTCCACCACCGAGATGTCGGCGATGGAAATCTTCGGCGGCACGCCCGGCGTGGGGTCGGGATCATTGTCGATAATGGTGCCCACCGCCGAGCCGTCATTGATGGTGGCGCCGGAGGGCGCGGACAATTGCAGGCTGAAGGCCTCGTTGAGCTCGTGCAGCGTATCGCCGGTGACGGCGACGGCGATGGTCTTCTGCGTCTCGCCGGCGGCGAAGGTCACCGTGCCCACGGCGGACGTATAATCCGTGCCGGCGGTGGCGGTGCCGTTGAGGGTGGAATAGCTGACGCTCACCGGCCCGTCCGCCGCGTGGGACAGGGACACGGTGAACAGCATCTGCGCCGTGCCGGCATCGCCTTCCACCACTTGCGCGTCGGACAAATTGATGACCGGCGGCGCCACGGGCTTGGGCGCGGCATCGATGGTGCTCTGCCATTCGGCGCGGGCGGAGGTGTCGAGGGCGATGATATTGTTGATCGCCAGAGCACCGATCTTCACGCCGGTGAGCGTATAGGTCTGGTGGTTGTTGGTGATGGAGATGACGGTCGAACCGTTCACCTCGGAGATGTCGAACTCATAGGCCTTGAACCAGCCGAAATCGAGCTTGTCCACGGCTGGATTGAACGCCAGCGTGGTGTTGCTGTCGTAATGCCATTCGATCTTGTAGGTGGTGCCGGTGATGCCGCTCGGCGCCTCGCCGCTGCCGGCGGCGATGGGCCAGGTGTTGGTGCCGGCGATCTCGACGCCCTGGGGGATGACCTGGCTGTCCGGCACGGTGGTGAAGCCCAGCTGCAAATGCACCCGGTCTTCGCGCACCTCGGCAGAGTAGAACACGAAATTGTTGACGGTGAGCTGCGCCTTGGTCACCCCCAGCAGGATCAGCGCCTGGCCGGTGCCGGAATTGGAGATGATGACGCCTTCCGAGCTGTCGCTCATATAGATCTGTTCGCGGGTGCCGAAATAGCGGAAGTCCACCACGTCGGTGGCCGGGTCGAACGCCACCTTGTCGATCTGCCCGAGTTCGTGCGAGCGGGCATAGACCGTGTGCGGGGCCGGAACGATGCCATGTTCCCAGGCCAGCGCGCCGGAGAGGGTCTGGCGCAGATGGTCGTTCACGATCGGCACGAAGCTGTCGATGGTCAGTTGCGCCAGCGAAACGCCCTGGACGATCAGCGTCTCCCCCGACCACGGATTCATGAAGCCGACCCCGGTGGGGGTGTCGACAACGATGAAATTATGAACCGAGTTGTCGCCGAGGTTCAGCTTGTCCTTGGCCGGATCGAAGCCGATGATGTCCGCGCCTGCGGTGTCCACCACGAAGATGCGGCCGGAAGAGGTGCTGGTGTCCGCCATGATCGGGCTCCCTTTGCACGCCTGGTGTGTGCTTCTGCCCCTTGGTCTCACAAAGCGCGGGTCAAGTTCATGGCTGCACCCGCGCTACTCGGTGAAGCAGCCCGGAAAAACGACGAACCTGCCGCAGCGGCCTGCCCCAGCGGCCCGAACAGGTGGCACGCCACCCGCCTTGCCCAGCGCCGGCAAATGCCGTTACCTCGGTGCGGAGTTGTACGAATGGGGTTCCGCCGGAGTGGGATGTGTCGATATTCGCCGATGAGGTCAGCACCACGCAGGGCCCCCTCCGCACTTCGTGGTATCGCGTGCCGGTGTTCTGGCGGGTGCAGCTGGTGGTCTGGGGGGTGTTTTCCCTGGTGGATCTGGCCACCCGCAGCATCGTCTACCAGAATTTCGCCCTTGCCCTGACCATCACCCTCATCGTCGAGCCGCTGCTGATGCTGGTGGCTGCCACACTGCGTGCGGCGTTCGGGCGGCTGGGTTTCGAGGGCCGGTTGTCCGGCATGGCGCTGGCCTGCATCCTGCTGCTCAGCGCCGCGAGCGCCGCGGCGGTGGTCGCGGCCATCACCCTGGTGCGTGCGCCCATGGGATGGAACATTCCGGACTGGAATTCCCGCCAGGAAGTGCTGACGCCTTTCGCATATTACATGCTGGTCTTCGTCGGATGGAGCCTTGCCTATTTCTGGGTGAAGGCGGAGCTGGGCGGGCGCACCGACCGCCAGCGCGCGGCGGTGGCCGAGGCCGAGGCGCTGCGGGCGGAGCTCCAGCAATTGCGTCTCCAGCTCAACCCGCATTTCCTGTTCAACGCCCTCAACGGCGTGGCCGAGGAAATCCCCGAACATCCCACCGCCGCTCTCGCCATGCTGCGCGACCTCTCCGCCTATCTGCGCCATTCGTTCGCCGGAGTGGACAAGACTGTGGTCAGCGTCGCCGCCGAGGCCGAGGCGCTCGCCGCCTATCTGCGCGTGCAAGAGGCTCGCTTCGGGCCGCGCCTCCACGCGCAGATTGCGCTCGATCCCGATGCCTCCGGACGCAGTATCGTCAGCTTCCTGCTGCAGCCTCTGGTAGAGAACGCCGTCAAATATGGTGACCGGGCACAGCATCTGGACTTGCGCGTACTGATCCGCGCCGAGGGCGCCGACCTGAGGGTGCGGATCCAGAACAGCGGCACGCTGGCGGAGCCGGCCCAGGCGAGCCTCACCCGCACCGGCATCGGGCTGGAGAATGTGCGCCGCCGGCTGGCACTGCATTATCCCGGCCGCCACTCCTTCAGCCTGCGCCAGGAAAAAACCGGCCCGCAGGCCCCCGATTGCACCCATGGCGACGTGGTCGTGGCCGAACTTCTGCTGGAGGGCGAGCCGTGCTCCGGGTCGTGATCGTCGATGACGAGCCCCTGGCCATCCGCGCCATGCGTCGGCTGTTGGCCGCCCACGGCGACGTGGCCATTCTCGGTGAAGCCGACAACCTGTCCGGGGCGGTTCAGCTCATTTCGGCGGAAAAGCCGGATGCGGTCTTCCTCGACATCGACCTCGGAAGCAGCGACGGCTTCCAGTTGATCGCTCGGCTCGATCCGGCGCCGCATGTGGTGTTCGTCACCGCCCATCCGCAATATGCGGTGGATGCGTTCGCCGCCGCAGCGGTCGACTATCTGCTGAAGCCGGTGATACCCGAGCGCCTGGCGGAGGCCATCGCGCGCCTGCGCCGCAACCGCCCGCCCCCGGCAGCCGGCGGCGAGAGCGGGGGCGCGCACGACATCCTGGAGCTGCGCACCCCCAACCGCACGGTTCTCGCCAGCGCCGCCGAGATCGCCGCTTTGTGCGCGGAGGGCGATTTCACCCGCGTGGTGCTGGCGGACCAACCCTCCTTGCTGATCTGGCGCACCCTCAGCCACTTCGAGAGCGTGCTGCCCGCCCCACCCTTCGTGCGCCTCAGCCGCTCGCTGATCCTCAACCGCGACCGCCTGCGCAGTTTCGAGACCCCTTCTCGCAACCGCTCGCGGGTGACGCTGGATGGCGTCGGTGAGCCCCTGGTGCTGGGCCGTGCGGCCACCAGCCGCCTGCGCGACGTGGTCTCCGGCGGCACGGAGCGGCTTTAGGCGGAGGAACGGACGGGACGCCAGAGGCTGCCTGTGGTTGGTGATCCGAAAGCGGACGTCTCCGTTTCCGGCACCACAGCGGCCCGCGACCGGTCGCTGAAGATCCGCATCGATCCCAAGCAATTATCGCTTAGACTCGCGCGATGGGACTCTTGACCTTCAGCATCAACGTCACCTTGGACGGCTGCATCGACCACCGGGAGGGTATTGCCGATGACGAGACGCACGCCTTCTTCACGCGTCTCATGGACGAGGCCGGGGCGATGCTCTGGGGGCGCGTCACCTACGAAATGATGGAGAGCTACTGGCCGGCGGTCGCACGCGGCACCGTCGACGCACCGCCCGCGATACGCGAATGGGCGGTCAAGCTGGAGGCCAAGCCGAAGTACGTGGTGTCTTCGACACGAACGGCCTTCCCGTGGACCAACAGTCATCACATCGCGGATGACCTGCGCACGGGCGTGACGCGGCTGAAGGATGCAACCCCAGACGGCGTGCTGCTGGGGAGTGGCATGCTGGCGACCGCGCTGGACTGGCTCGATCTGATCGACGCCTATGTCTTCCTCGTCCATCCCCGGATCGCCGGCCACGGCCCGACCCTCTACCAGAGCGGGCTTCCCGGCACGCGACGGCTGGAGCTTATGTCAGCCACGCCGCTCCGGAGCGGTGTGGTCGCCATGCACTATCGACGGGCCGAATGACTGACCGCGCCTAGGCAGCGGACTCATAACGCATTGATCCAGATGCGGACGGCTGCGAGCTTGAGGGCTGCGAGGAAGTTTTCTGGGCGCCGGTCGTAGCGGC
>NZ_SOBM01000010.1:0-155664 GCF_004364705.1 Azorhizobium sp. AG788 | reverse complement strand
CACGCAAAGCCCCCGCATCCCAAAAAGAGCGGGGGCTTCGTGCGTTCTGCACACACAACGAAAAGCCCGAAGACCCCGCAGAGCAAGCAGGGCGCCCAAGGCGGACCGCGCTACGGCTGCGGTCGCTCGAATGCACCGGCGAGGTGCCAAATACATATGGGCGGGTTCGGGATACCGCCATATCGGATGGAATGGACCGCTATCTCGTCCAAAGTGGAGGGGTTTGGCCGCCGTTTCCGACCGTTCGTGTGCAAATCTCTCTGCGTTGAGGTGGGGTTGGCGGGGCCGCATCGTCGGATCTGGCGTGCGCCCGGGCGTGAATCCCGCGAAGAGAGGCGCGGGTCGTGCAGGCCGCCACCATTGGTTTCAGATGGGCCGTTTTCGCCCTTTTGCTCATGGTCGCGGCGCAGGCACCGGCGCTGGCCACGGGTGCGCGCCTCTATCTCTCCGTCTCCTTCGTCACCGTCAGCGGCCTGCCTCTGTCCGATCACGCGTTCGATCTGGACCAACTCGACCTGCTGCCGCAGGACCGCATCATTACCGCCACACCCTGGACCCACGGGCCCCAGAGCTTCACCGGCCCGCCGCTCGCAACCCTTGCGGGGCTTGAGGCGAACCGGGGCCGGCGGGTGCGCGCGGTGCGCGTCAGTTCATGGGCGGACTGGACAGTGACGATTCCTGCTTCCGATTGGGAGCGTCTCAATGTCATTCTTGCCACGCGGCTGAATGGGCAGACCATGCGGGTGCGAGACAAGGGGCCCTATTGGATCATGTACCCAATCGGTGATACGCGGGATGTCGATACGCAAATGTATCAGGCCCGCATGATGTGGCAGGTCAAATCTCTTGAATTCGTCGTTGAATAATCGATCCCGCTCGTGGTCCAGGCTGATGCCGGCCGCGCTGATCGTGACGACGCTCGGCCTCTTCCTGGCGACGGGGATGCTGTATGTGACGCAGACGCAGCATCGCGCGCTGCTCTCGGCCACCGTGCGCTCCTCCGGCTGGGTGGCCTATCAGGCCCAGCTCGAGTTCGTGAAGACGCAGGGCCAGTTCGAAATCGCCATGCTGCGCCCCAGCCGTCGCGCGCTGGACGAGCTTCAGTTCCGACTGGAGCTCCTGCGCTCGCGGTTGCCGCTGCTTTATGATTCCGACGAAGGGCGGCTGCTTCAGGAAGTGGCCGCCCAGAAGGATGTGCTGCAGGCCTTCGAGCGAACGCTGGATGCCACCATCGATTCCCTGCCGGACACCTCGCCCTCGGCGCCCGAGACGGTGGCGCGTCTGCGGGGGGCCTATTATGAGCTCGAGCCTCTGGGGCGGGTGCTCCAGAAGGTGCTGATGCAGTCCATCGCCTATAATGAGGAGATATTCCGACGCGAGCGGGAGGTCGCGGCAAGCCCGGCCATCGTGCCCTTTGCCCTGCTGTTCGTCTCCGGCACCTGCCTTGTCGCCATTCTCTTCATGGACGGTCGGCGCGACCGGCAGCGTCTTGCGGACGTCACGGCCGCCAAGGCCGAGGTGACGGCGGTGCAGGACAATCTGCGCGCGATCATCGAGGCCATGCCCATCGGCACGATCATCGTCGATCCCGACGGCGATCAGGTGCGCTTCATCAATCCGAGCGCGGCCGCGCTTGTGGACCCGTCTCCCGATCATCCGGAATGGCGGCGGCTGATCCGCGCCGCCTTCGAGGCGGCGATCGACGAGAACGGCCGCAAGACCGGGACTCTGTCCATGGCGTTCGCCAAGCCGCTCGGCGACATCGTCTCCCTGCGCGGCGCGGTGTGCGGCGTGATCTGGGAAGGGCGCCCCCAGATCCTCATCCTGCTGACCGACACGAGCCGGGTGCGCAATGCCGAGTTGCAACTGATGCAGGCGGCCAAGCTCGCGACCCTGGGCGAGATGGCCACCGCCATTGCCCATGAGCTCAACCAGCCGCTCGCGGTGATCAAGATGGCGGTCGCCAATGCCCGCCGGCTGGTGCTGAGCGAAGCGGACCCGGAGGCCATCACCAGCAAGCTCGATCGCATCGGTGCGCAGGTGGACCGGGCGAAACGCATCACCGATCAGGTGCGGCGCTATGCCCGCATGCCCGGCGACCAGACCGCCTCCTTCGTATTGCGGCAGGCTGTCGAACTGGCGGCGGGCTTCGTGGCCGAGCAATATCGCGCCGCGGGCATCCGCATGGTGCTCGATCTCGAGGTGTCCCCGGAGCTTCTGGTGAGTGGCGACCAGACCATGTTCGAGCAGGTGATCGTGAACCTGCTGATCAATTCGCGCGATGCCTACGACAGCCAGCGGCAGGATACGCACCAGCCACAGGTGGTGGTGCGTGCGGTGGTGCGGGGCGGCGAAGTGGTGATCGAGGTGACGGACGATGCCGGCGGCATCCGGAACGATATTCTGGGCAACATCTTCGATCCCTTCTGCACCACAAAATCGGCGGAAAAGGGCACTGGTCTCGGTCTCTCCATGGCGCGCAATGTGGTGCGTGACATGAACGGGACCATTGCTGCCGAGAACGTGGAGGGCGGAGCGCGCTTCACCATCGTTCTGCCGGCAGCCCGCACGCAAGCCCAGGATGTTGCCTGATGCCGGGTTATTCGATTCTGATCTGTGACGACGAACAGGAACTGGCCGAGGAACTGGGGGAGTTTTTCAGCTCATTGGGGTGGAACGTGCGGGTGTGCCTGACGGCGCCCGCGGCCCGCGCCGCGCTGCATGACGGCTTCGTGCCCAACTGCCTCCTCACCGACCTGCGCATCGCCGATCACGATGGAGCCGAGCTTGTGTCGCACGTCCGCGGGCTTCCAAAGGAATTGCAGCCGAAGGTTGTTGCGATTATTACTGGCCATGTGGTGAGCGAGACCGAAGCGGCGGACTTCAAAGCAGATTTTCTGTTTGTGAAGCCGGTTGATCCGGTGGTCGTGATGGAGGGAATTGAGCGTCTCCTTGCCGGCTGAGCTCCGGGAAGGGCGCCAACAGGGGATAGAATGCCGCGCGCCCAGGCCGTGCTCGTTCTCGATGATGAACCGGAATTACGGGAAGATCTGGCTGAGCTTCTCGTGGGTGCCGGTTTTTCGGCCGAAGGGCGGGGCGATGCCCGGAGCCTGACCGACGCCGAGTTCGGGGCCTTCGACGTGGTGATCCTCGACCTCGCCATGCCGGGAACGGACGGGCTCAGTGTCCTCGGCCGTCTCGCCCATGTGCCGCAGGCCCCCCGCATCATCTTCATTTCCGGACATGGCGAGGATGTGCTCCAGACGGCCGCCGCCGTGGCGCGCCGGGAGCACCTCCAGGTCGCGGGTGTTCTGCGCAAGCCTTTCACGGCCGAGGACGTGCTGCGGCTGCTCGGCCAATCCTGGGTGCCGCTCGATTCCGGCGCGAGCATCGCCTGGTCCGACGCCGACATCCGCTCGGCGCTCGCCGAAGCCATTGATGAACGCGCACTCTCCGTGGCGTTCCAGCCCAAGGTGACCGCCAAGGGGCTGATTTTCGCCGGGGCGGAAGCGCTGCTGACCGGAGACCTGCCGCGGCTCGGATATGTCTCCCCCGAAATCATCGTGCGGGCCGCCACCCGCGAGCCGGAACTGATCGGGGCGATGAGCCTTGAGGTGCTGCGATGTTCTGCCGCGGCGTGCCGGGCCTGGATCGATGCGGGCTGGGATGTGCCGGTGAGCGTCAATCTGCCTTTCGAGGTGCTGTGCCTGCCGGACATTTCGGAACGGCTGTTGTCGCCGATCCATGAAGAGGGCCTCATGCCCCGGCATGTCATCTTCGAACTCACCGAAGATGCAATTTATGATTCCTCAAGTGACGTACTGGCAATCTTGGCGAGGTTGCGCCTCGCGGGATTCGGCCTGTCGCTGGATGACGTGGGGCGCCGGCAGAGCGGCTTGCTCCAACTGGCCAATCTGCCGATCACGGAAGTGAAGATCGATCTCCAACTGCTCGCTCAGGCACGAACCTGGAGCAAATCCCGCAGCGTGTTTGTGTCGGTGGCCGAACTCGGTCATCGTCTCGGATTGACGGTCGTGGCGGAGGGCGTTGAAACGCGTGATGACCTTGTGCTCGTCCGCAGCCTTCCCGTGGATTATGTTCAAGGCTATCTCGTGTCGAGAAAACAACATTTGCCGGATCTCCTTGCCATGCTGGCAGCCAGTTCATCCCGCGGGGCGCCCTTCGCTCCGGATCACGTGGTTCCGATATCATGAGCACCGAAAACTCCGTTCCGCGCGTTCTGCTGGTTGACGATGATCCGGATGTCCTCGCCGAACTGAGCGAGGGGCTCGATGCGCTGGGCCTGCCCTCGCTGACGGCTGAAACGGCTGTTGAGGCGCTCGACATCGTGCAGCGCCATGACGATCTCCAGGTGATCGTCACGGATCTGCAGATGCCGCGCATCGACGGCATCGAACTCCTGCAGAAGCTGGCGGTCCGCCGGCGGACGAAGCCCATGGCGGCGATCGTCATCACCGGCCATGCCTCGCTCGACCGGGCGGTCGGGGCCCTGCGCCTGCACGCGGTGGACTTCCTTCAGAAGCCGCTGTCGGCCGAAGAAGTGGCGCACGCCATCCATCGGGCGTTCTCGCTGGTGGAGGACGAGACGGCGGCGGCGAACGGCAATCCCACCACTCTGGTGCAGCCCACCGCGCGGCCGAACTATCTCAAGGCGCTCGTGGCCGCACGGGCGGATCGCGATGCGATCTTCCAGGCGGGGCTATTCTCTGATCCGGCCTGGGACATGCTGCTGGATCTGGCGGTGGCGGAAGCCACGAACCGTCCCATCTCGGTGACGAGCCTGTGCATCGCGTCCGGCGTGCCGACGACGACCGCCCTGCGCCGCATTGATGATCTGAAGGATGCCGGGCTTCTCGACCGCATTCCCGATCCCGGCGATCGGCGGCGCATCCTCGTCAAGCTGACCGCCATGGGGCGCGAGCGCATGGAAGCGTTCGTCCAGAAGCAGGCGGGCCGTCTTGGCCTGAAGCTCGACTGAAATCTGAAACTCCGCGCGCCGGATCTCCGGCGTGCCCTCATCCCGTGCGTTTGGCTTCGGGATTGCATCGCCGCGGCCCTTAGGCGGGACGGCATCGGGCTTATGGTTCACATGCGTCGCGGAACAGGCATGCGAACCTTGTCTTTCGTCCTCTTGCACCGTCACGAACCGCCGCGAGGGCGGCGCCCCGGCAGGAGATGCAGGCCTGCCGGGGGAACGCTCTTCCTGATCAGCCGATGAACTGGTAGCCGATGTAGCGCTTGGCGTCGATCACGTCCTCGCCGAGCTTCATGCGCAGCTTCTTGCGCAGCTTGCTCATGTGGCCTTCGATCACGCTCTCGTCCACGTCATCGTTGAAGATGCCGTAGATGGTGTTGAAGATCTGGGTCTTGGTGACGCGGCGGCGGCTGTTCTTGACCAGATACTCAAGAATATGACGCTCACGGCGGGGCAGGGGCAGCGGAACACCGTCCACTTCCGGGTCGCGGCCATCGAAGAACACGCGCAGGCGGCCGTTGGTGGCCGGGCCGGCGGCCGAGTTCACCCGGCGCCACACCGCGTCCGAGCGGGCAACGATCTCGCGGACATGGACGGGCTTGCGGACCACGTCGTCGATGCCGGCGGTGAAGAGTTCCAGCGTCTGCTGCAGCGAGCGCACGTCCTCAAGGGCGATGATCGGCGCGCGGCTGTGGGTGCGGATCATTTCCGGGAAGGCCGGGCGGTTGTCGAACTCGCCAAGGAGGAAGCCCTGCACGGCACCGATGTCCTGGTCGGACGCCGTATTCAGCCATTCCTTGAATTCGTTGCACCCGAGGCCGAGGGACGAGAAGCCCTCGCGCGAAAAGCTGGAAACGTAACCGTCCGTGACAGTGGCTCGTTGATCAACGACGACGTACATGGCTGCATCCCCCGTACAGTCGCGCCTGGCGGCGCGGTGCGATTCAGAAACGAGGCATCGGCTGATTGCGGGTTCCGAGGCTTCGTTGAGAAACGGTTACCGGCCGGGGGGTGAACGGGCAATCTCAATAGATTCACGAATGGACGCAGAATCGATCCAGTTTGGGCTCAGTTGCGCTGCGGCGGATGTGCTTTTCGCTTTGCGTGTTGCAAATCCTTTAAATTTCGACCGAATTTCGAGCGAAATACCACTCCAGGATTTGTCCGCCTTGTCACCTCCCGTTTAGATTGACGCCGATTTGGGCCAATTATGGGAGGAAACGAGGCAAAAACGCCCTGTGTAAAAAGCGTCCTGCAAGCTTCATCCGATCAGGAACGTAATCGGTTGCAGAGAGTTCCCGCGTTGCAGAATCGGAAGTTGTAGCGCGCGCGTCATTTCTGTCGAAATGTTCATTAACATCTATGAACGGACGTTCAGGCTTCTTGTTAATCTGAAAATTCGTTCAGGTTCGCGCGGCGCCCCGTACAACGGACGTTGAGGCCTCATGTGTCATCCACGAGCCTGCCCTGGCCTGCGGACAGATGGAACCATCCTGTGCGGTCCGGAAAACCGGGACGCCCGGCAGCGCAGGATAAGGATGCCAAGGGAGGTCTGAACGGATCTGAAGGAGGGGCGAAGCTGGCGCGGCTCTGACGGGCAGCGCGGGCACGCGATCCATGCCCCGTTCCTCTACCGTTCAGGATGTCGGCCGGCGCTTAGAAAGCGCTCGGGCCGGATGCGGAGCATCCGGCCCGAATATTCGCCCTGCCGATACCTGCCCGGACACATGCCGTGGGCCGGGCGGGGCCATTCCCGGGAAGGGCTTTCGCCCTTCGATGTGCAGACCGCAGAGGCGAAGGGGCTGTCGCCCGATCAGGCCTCGAACACGGTGTCGATCTTGCCCTTCAGCGTCTGCGCATTGAACGGCTTCACGATATAGTTGCTCACGCCGGCCTTCTTGGCGGCGATCACGTTTTCGGATTTGGCTTCCGCCGTCACCATGATGAAGGGGATGTCGCTGAGATCGGCGTCATCACGCACGCGCTTCAGCAGCTCGTAACCCGTCATCGGCTCCATGTTCCAGTCGGAAATCACGAGGCCGTACTTGCGCTCTTTCAGCTTGGCGAGCGCCTCGGTCCCGTCGGACGCCTCGTCAACGTCCTCGAAGCCGATCTGCTTCAAGAGGTTACGAATAATCCGAACCATCGTCTTATAATCATCGACGACGAGAACCGGCATTGTCAGGTCAACCGCCATGGCACACTCCGTTAGCGGGAAGCAAGGTCGATACTACCGAGAGGTGACTCATCGGCTGGGCAGTTTCCGTTTTAGCCAATAACACCTTGCCCCAAGCTTGCAACGCTAGATGGGGGGGACTATCCGACATCGGTTGCGATGAACTATAGAAGTACACCATCATTCGTCGACTGCCCAGTAAGGAGGTTCGGATGTCGGTTAGCCGACGGCCGTTTCGCATCGAGGCTTCGGACCGCATGACCAGCATTGTGGAACCCGCTGGCAGCGGCCCTATTGCAAATGGCCTCGACGGTCAACTCGATAGGATTCTCAATGAACTCGAGGCGGTTCGCACCGAGATCTCGAAGTTCAAGGAGCGTGATCCGTCGGTGGATCGCGAGCGTGACCGGAACGCCTTGTGGGCCGGTATCGAGACGATCCAGGACGCCATTCGCAGCACCAAGCGCGAGATCGCGACCCTCCATTCCGAGGGCACCCGCGGCGAGAACCTGTTCACCGCCACGGACGAGCTCGACCATGTCGTGCAGGATACGGAAGACGCCACCGAGGTGATCCTCTCGGCGGCCGAAACCATCGACAATTCCATCGCCACGCTGGCTGCGCGCCTTTCGGGTGAGGATCTGACGATGGCCGAGGAGATGCAGGCGCAGATCGTCCGCATTTTCGAGGCGTGCAACTTCCAGGACATCACCGGCCAGCGCATCCGAAAGGTTGTGAAGCTGATGGTCTTCATCGAAGAGCGCGTCACCCGTATGACGGACATCTGGGGCGGCGCCGACATGGTGGCCCAGAATTCCGGCATCGCCCAGCGCGAGGGGGACGAGAAGCTTCTCAATGGTCCGGCGCTCGCGACCGACGAGAATGTGGTGTCGCAGGACGACATCGACTCCCTCTTCGCCTGACGCGACCCGCATCGATCCGAAAGGCCGGCCTTGTGCCGGCCTTTCTTTTTGGGGCTGATCCTCGATCGGCAACACCCGTTCCGAGGCTGGCCGCGCGCCGGCCTTTTTGTTGCGCGGAGCCCGGACGCATCGCCGGAAAAGAAAAAGCCGCCCCGAGAGGCGGCTTGCTGGCTTGATGGATGCCTCGGCGCGTCAGTCCGGCTGCTGGACCTGAGCCTGCTGGGGCGAGGGGGGCGGGGCGTCGCAGAAGGCCTTGGCCGAGGGCGTCCAGGCGCCGACGCCGACCGCCACCAGATTCTTCATCACGCGGCACACATAGCGGTGCTGGGCCACATTGTTGTTCGGGCCGGCATTATAGCGTGCGGCCGCCATGGTCCAGCTGCCGTGGCGCTGCTTCAGCTCGCTCAGGAAGCGGGCAGCCTGCTCGACATTCTCGCGCGGATCGAACATCGCCTCGAGCGATTTGAACTCGGCCCGGTGCCAGTAGAAATTCGCCTGCATGCAGCCGATGTCGATCAGCTTCACGCCGCGGTCGTTGGCTTCCTTGAAGCGGGCCAGGGCCTCGGTCAGGGTCTTGGGCTGATAGTCCTTGCCCTCGATATAGAGGGTGAAGGGGTGCATCTTGCCGTTGACGCCGGTCTCCGTAAGGCCGACCGCATAGAGGATCGGCAGCGGGATCTTGTACTTGGCCGCCGCCCGCACCAGTTCCTTCTCGCAGGCGTCCGGCTGCACCGTCTGGGGCGGGCCGGCCTGCGCGGGACTAAACGCGGAAATCGAAGCCAGCGTCAGCAGAACGGCTACGGTTGCGCGCTTCATCATCCCTGCCTCCTTTCTGGCTGTCGTCGTTGCCGGAGCCGCGGTTATCCTGGTCGAGGCCATCACGGGAATCCCGCGCCTCGGGCTGCGTCTGGGCGCCGTCGCCCTCGAAGGGACGGCCGGCATCGCGGCCGGTGATCTGGCTCGTGCCCCCGTCGATACCGACGATGGAGATCGTATCGGCAGAAATGCCGGACGCCTTGAGCAGGTCGGTGAGGGCGTCGCGATCACGCTCCAGCATCCGGGCGGTTTCCGGATTGCTGGCGCGCAACTGGATCTCCAGCGTACCGCCGCTGAGCCGCATGCGCACGTTCACCGTGCCGAGTTCGTCCGGCTTGAGCTGGATCTGCAGGATGCGGACCGGCCCGGCGAGAACCTGCGCGGTGGAAGAATCCGCGCTGGCGATGCCGGCGCCCTGGTCCATGGAGGTGGCTTCGGCCGCGATGGCTGCGCCGATCTGCTGGAGGGCCGGCAGGTTGGGCGTGGCGATGGCATTGGTCGGAGCGATGCCGGCGGTTCCGGTCAACGGCGCGGTCTCTGCCGTGCCGTGGGCGGCTTCGCTGACATTTGAGGTCTGGCCCTGCTTCACGTCCGATCGCGCGGCCTCAGCCGTGGTTTCGGTCAGGCGCTGGGTGTCGGGCTGGTTCCGGTCGTCCTTGCCGGAATTGCCGCTGCGGCTGTCCTGCCGGGTGCCGGTGCGGGCAGCATCGGCGACGGTCGCCTGCGTGGAGTCGGTGGTGGTCGCGTCCTCTCCCGCATCCGCAATGACGGTCTTCCCGGAGAGGGGGGCGGCCCCAGACGTGTCCTGCACCGCCAGGCGCTCGGGGCGCAGGCCGCGCAGGCCGGCCGCAGCACGGGTTTCGGGCTTGGCGACGGTCGTGTCGGCGCCGAGGGGCGCCGCCGCGGCGGAAGTTGCCGCCGCATCCGTCGGTGCGCTGCCGCCATTCATGGCCAGCGTGCGGATGGGGGCGAAATGGGTTTCCCGCGAGAGCACCGAGACGCTCAGCGTCCGGCCCTGTCCGGTGCCGCCGTCCTGGTCTCCGGTGTTCGGCGCGACGACGGCCGTGGAGGCGGCATCCCGCCCGTCCGTCTGGCCGTCCTCGGTGGTGCGCGGAACTATATCGGTCAGCTGCGCCAGTCCCTGAAGGACCACGGCCGCCGGATCGGACAGAGCAGGCGTCGCGGACGCATTCGCATCCGTTGCACCTTGTGTATCGTCCGCCTCGCTGATGAGGAGGGGCTGATCGGCGTTGGCGCTCCGGATCTCGTCGTCCGAGAGCACGGCAGGCTTTGTGGCGGGGCTGAGGCCGTTGATGCCGTCCTTGCTGCCGAACAGCAGGCGGTTGAGGCCGTCATTGGCCAGCCGGCGGCCGCGTGCGGCCCGCTCCATCTCGGTCTGTGACTTGCCCTTGCCCTGGTCGTCCTTGGGCGTCGCGACGTCGCTCGACGAGGCATCCGCGCCATCCTGGCCTGGTGCCGCACCGTCGAACATCGCGAGAAGCGTGGAGGCTTGCGCGGTCGTCGCGCCGTCCGCGGTTGAGCTGATGGATGCGTTGGACGGGGCCGTCTCCCCGCTGCGCTTGCTCGCCGCAGTGGCGAGCGCGTCCGCGAGCGAAAATGCCTTGTCCGGCTTTGCGTTCTGGTCGGCGGCCTTGCCGTTGCGCCCGGCCTGCTCTTCGCCGGCCTTGTCGGACTTGGCGCCGGACAGGCTGTCGCCGCCGTCCTTAGACGCGCGGCCGAGATCGCGGAACACGTCCGCGAACCCGTTCCCGCCCTCGTCACCGCCCATCTCCTGGACCTTGCCGGCGCTCACGTCTGACGTGACGGCCGAGGGCAGGGCACGGGAGATGTTCAATGCGCTCATAAAGGCGACTCCTTCAGCATTGCGTCGACCTTATCGAGCGTGCCTTGCGCGCGGCTGACGAGTGCACCAGCCGGCGAACCTTCGTCGAAGAGCGAGGGCTGCTTGGCTTCCGGCGCGGGCGCCGCAGCCGGCTGTCCGGCCTGCGCCGTCTGCGCGGCGGGGGCCTGCGGGGCCGGGCGCGCGGGCTGTCCAGCCTGCGGGGGAGGCGGGGGAACGGCACCGGGTGCGGGCGGCGGCGGGCCGCCGGCCGGAGGCTGGCCCGGGGCAACGCCGCGCGACTGTGCCGCGGCCTGCACCTGCGCCGCGATCTGGGCCTGCGCGCTCGTGGCATCGCTGCGCTGGGCGGTCGCCGGCTGTGCCACCGGCACGGTTTCGTTGGCCGTCCACTTGGGCAGCAGAGCTGTGCCGGCGGTGTGGGTCACCTGCATCGGGTCGACCTTCACCTGCGGCTTCACCGCCGCCTGCTTCACCGTCTCGCCGGCCGAGCGAACCAGCTCCGCCGTGGTCAGCGCGGCGTTCAGCAGCATCACGTCGTCCGGCGGGAGCCGGCTGCGGATGATGCTCTTCAGCTCGACAACGGCCGCATCCACTTCCTTGCTGGAAGCCGCGTTGACGGCGGCCTTGTAGACGCGGGCGCGTTCGGCGTCGGTCGACACGGGGTCGGCATCCACAAGCACGCGCTCGGAGGCGAGCGAGGCCGCCGTGAACTTGCCCTGGTTGAGCGCACCGCGCGCCACCATGAGGTAGATGTCGACGCGGCTGTCGCGATCGAGCGGCTGCAGCAGCGAGACGAGGCGCTGGAACTGGTCGCGGTCGTTCACGAACGCCATGCGGGTCAGAGCGGCAGCGAAGCGCTGGCGGAAGTTGCCCGCATAGACCGAGTGCCGGAAGCGGTAGAGATACTGCTTCGAGAGATGCTCGAACTTGTTCAGTTCGCCGAGCTGGGCGGCGACGAGGATCTCGCGGCGCAGAGCTGCTTCCTCGACCAGCGTGCCGGGCATGACGAGGCGGGCGATATCGAGCTGCGCCATGGCCTTGCGCGGGTCCTTGCCGACCGTGACGGCGGCCTGGACCATGGCGATCTGGCCGCCCAGCGCGTCGGGCAGCTGCAGCGGGTTGATGTTCGCCAGATAGCGCTCGGCGTCCTCCGGGCGTCCTTCGACGTACGCGAGCGCGCCCTGGAGCAGGCGCTCGTCGATGGCTGGCGCGGGCTTCAGCGACAGCAGATTGCGCAGTTCCTTCGGCGAGCCGCCGCTGAGGAAGAAGACGACCGCCGCGCGGGCATTGCGCGGGTCCTGCCAGACCTTGGGATCGGCCTTGTGGAAGGCGTCCTCGATCTCGGCGATGAGCGCCCGCTGGGCCTGGAGAGCCGCGGTGTCGCCGGTGGCGATCCGGTCCTGAAGGCGCTGCAGGCGGCGCACCTGCTCATAGGGCAGGGGGCCGGTGCTGCGCTCGACCGGGATCGCCTGATCGGGCGGCGGCGGCGAATTGCTGGTGTCCGCCGGAGGTTGCGGGATTTCCTTCTGGCCGGCGGCTTGCGCCGGCGTCGGGCCGACCGCCGAGACGATGCCGGCAAGGGCGGACGTCACGGTGGGGATCCGCTGGAGCATGGCCTCGGCCACGACGGACGGATCCGGCGGAAGCTGCGGCGGCAGACCGTCTTCGGTCCGCGGGCGGGCGGCCGGTGCCGCGGCCGCAACGGCGACCGGCGTGATCCGGGGCACGGCGGATTCCGGCGGGGTCTGCGCCAGAACCACGGCCTGAACGGCATCCTTCACCGGAATGTCGCGGGGGCCGACGACCACCTCGGGCATCGGATCGGCGAGCAGTTCCGGCTCGGGCGCCGCCTTCGGCGCCTGGGCCACCACGGCCGGAGCCGGGGCGGGCGCCTGAGGTGCGGTATGAGCTGACGTGGGCGCGGCCGCCTTCGCCTTGTCGGCGGCGGCGGTTTTGGCGTTGGTCTTCGGAGCCGGCTTCTGGGGCGCGGCGCCCGCCGTCTTCACTTCGGGCTTGATCGCGACCACGCGCACCGGGCGCGGATCGAGCCCGGCCACCGGGCCATCCTCGGAGCGGGGGCCGGGAACCGGCGCGATGGCCGGAGCGGCCGGAACGATGAAGGTGTCGGCCACGCGCTGCGGAGCGGCGGGGGCGGTCTGGCGGACCGGCGCGGCAGTGGGCGCCGCCACCTGCGTCATCGCGGGCGCGGCGGGTGCCGGATGCGTGACCTGGGCCGTCTTGGGGGCGACCTGAAGCAGGAGAAGGGCGGAGGCCTCTTCGATATGCGGCCGGCGCGGCGGCAGCGGCACGGGCAACTGCGCGAGCGCCGGCTGGGTCTGCGTGGACTGCGGCGCGGGAAGGGCCGCGATCGACTTGCCGGCCGCGTCGGCGGCAGGTGCCGCTTCGGCGCTCGCCGGGCGGCGCTGGGGCAGCGGGGCGGGCGCTTCGGCGGACACTCCGCCATCCGTGCCGTCCACAGGCGCATCGCCCGGTACCTGCGTGTTCGCAGGCTTGGGCGCCAGCAGCTTGAAGAGGTTGAAGTCTTCGGCATGGGCCTGCGGCGCGGCGAGCAGCAGGGCGAGGCCGAGGGCGAGGTGGGAGACGGATCCGAGGCGCATCAGTTGGGCACCCGAAGCAGAATTTCGATGCGGCGGTTTTCGGCGGCGTAGGGTTCCGCCTTGTTCTTCAGATTGCGGTCGGCATAGCCCTCGATCATCGCCACCCGTGGCTCCTGCAGGCCGCCGCGCACCAGCATGTAATAGGTCATGTGGGCGCGGGCGGTGGACAGGCGCCAGTTGTCATAGGTGTCGGAGCGATAGGGGCGGCCATCAGTATAGCCACGGATGACCACCTCGCCGGGACGCTTGCCGAGCGCCTCGCCGATCTTGGCCATGGCGCGCACCAGACGTCCGTCCGGCACGGCCGAGCCGACCGGGAACATGGAATAATTGATGTCGTCCGTGAGGCTGAGGACGATGCCTTCCTTGGTCACGCGCACGTCCACCTTGGGGGCTGCGACGCTGCCGAGATTCGACTGCACGGCGGCGACGGCCTCGGTCTTCAGCTTGTCGGCGTTGGCCTGGTCGATCTTGAAGGTGGCGGCGCCGGCATTGGCATCGCCTTTCGCCTGCTCGCCCTTGGCCTGGTCGCCCTTGGCGGCCGCGCCCTTCGCCTGGGCGCCGTTCGCGGCATCGCCCTTGGCGAGTTCGCCCTGCGCCATGTCGCCCTTGCCGGCCAAGGGCGCGGCCTTTGTGGCGTCGAGCTTGCTCGGATCGGCCTTGGGCGCCGCGGCGGGGGCGCCGTTGCCGCCGACGGCCGTCGCCTGGGCGTTGGCCTGCTGGGCCGACGCCTGCGCCTCGGCCGCGTCCTGCGGCTGCGGAGAGAAGACGTCGCCGTCGGTGGCAAAATCGCCGCCGCCGCGCGCCGACACGGCCGCATCGGGGCGCGATGCGGTGGGGGCGTTGAGGCTCTGCGGGCCAGGCTTCTCTGTCCGCATCTTGCGGGCCTGGTTCATCTGCCAATAGACGGGATCGAAGGGGTCGCGCACGGCGTCGCCGGCCGAATTGCCCGGCTGGCCGGTCTCGCCCACGGCGGCATCCGGCGTGCTCATCTCGGACGGATCGGCCTCGCCCGCGAGCTTCGAGAGCACCGCATAGGGGTCCTGGAAGGCGGCGCGGTCCTGCTTGCCGCGCTGGGTATCGGAGCCGGGACCGGTGCCGGCGCCAGCGGTTTCCTTCAGCGCGGACTTCTGGTCGCCGTCGGCGGAGGTGCCGTCGGGCTTGATGTCCTCTGGCTCGTTCAGGCCCTTGCGCTCGGTCATGCTCTCGGCGAGGTGGACCGGATTGAAGTAGCTGGCAATGGCCTTGCGGACATCCTTATCCGTGACGTTGATCAGCCACATGATGAGGAAGAACGCCATCATCGCCGTCATGAAGTCGGCGTGCGCCACCTTCCACGCGGAGGAGTGATGCTCGTGCTCCTCGTCCTCGTGGCGCTTGATGATGATCAGTTCGTGGTGTTCGCCCTTGTCCGCCATGATGCGCCTCAGGCCAGAGCTTCAGTCAGGTGCGCGCTCCAGGCCCGCAATTGGGTTTCGATGATGGTGTCATCCGCCGTCACGCGCACGTCCACCTCATCCTTGACCTCGTATTCCATACCGAGCTCGCCGCAGCGCGCCTTGAGCGCGTCCAGCATGTCCTGCGGCCCACTGACGCGGATCATCGGCACGCCGGGCGTGGAGAGCAGGCGGCTGACCTCGGCGGTGAGCCGCTCCAGGGCCTGCGCGCGCACGCCGTCCTGAATGAATGGCATGAGGATGCGGCCGACGGCGGTGGCGATGCGCTCCTCCATCTCCGCCATGGCGCCCTTCAGACCCTCGGCCATCGTGGTCCCGGTTTCGAGGATCCACTGCTGGCGCACGAGCTGGAGATGGGCTTCGAACGCTTCCGCGTCGCGGGCGCGCTCCGCCTCGAAAGCCTTCTGCGCCTCGGCGAGGGCTTCCGCGCGGGCGGCCTTCACCGCAGCGGCGAGAATGGCGGCCGGATCGGGCGCAGGCTCCTTCTTGGGCTGGACCGGGGCGGCGGCCTTGGCCGTGAGCGGCACCGGCTCGGCCTTGGTCGCTGCGACGGGCTTCGCCTCGAAGAGCGGCTTGATGTTGCGGCTCGGGACGCCGGGCTTGCGCGCCTCGGCGAGTTCCGCCGGGAGGGGCGCGTCGGTGCCGGAGAAGAGCGGCAGGTGGTGTCTCAGGACCTTCGCGCTCACGCCTTGGCCTCCTGATGCAGCCACTGACGCAGGATCGCAGCGGCCTGCTCCTCGTCATACTCGATCATCTGCTCGAGCCGGCGCTGGGGCGAACGGTTCACCTTGGAGGTGACGTCGCCGATCAGGTTGACCGGGCCCGAGTCGCCGCCGGTGAAGCCGGCCAGCGTGGTGACGCCGTCGAGCGTGTTCGGGTTCTGGGCCGTGGACGGCAGCACCGTATCCGGCGGCAGTTCGGTCGGGGCGGCGAGCATCGCCGCCTCGATGGCTTCCGCCTCGTCGGGCTCGGGCCGGGCCAGGATGGCGCGCAGCGCCGGGCGCAGGCCGAACCAGATCAGCAGGATGGCAACGACCAGGATGGTCACGGCATTCACGATGGTGCCGGCCTGACGGAACAGCAGCTCGGACCAGGTGAGCGGCGGGATCGGCTCCATGTTGTTGCCGCCGTCGGCGAAGGGCACGGCCACGACCTTCAGCTTGTCGCCGCGCTCCTTGTCGAAGCCGGCCGCCGAGGAGACGAGCTGCTCGATCTCGTAGGTCTGGGTCTCCAGCGGGGTGCCGTCCTTGGTGCCGGTGAGGCGCTCCTTGTTCACGAGCACGGCGATGGACAGGTTCTCGACGCTGTAGGCATCGCGGACCGTCTGGCTCTGGCGCGTGGAGATCTCGAAATTGGTGAGCTCTTCGCGGCGCTGGTTGTTCTCGTTGTTCTCCGTGCCCGTGCCCGGGGTGCCGGGAGGCGGGGGGATGTTCTGCTGCACCGTGGTGTTGGGCTGCTGCGAGCGGTTCTGCGTCTGGCCCTGCTCCTTCACCACGCGCGTGGAGCGCTCCGCCTTCGACGCCGGGTCGTAGGTGGTCTCGTTGATGGTGCTGCGGTCGGTGTTCAGGCGCGAGGACACGCTGACCTCGAAATTGCCGAGGCCGAGGAAGGGGGTGAGGGTGCGGCGGATCTTCTCTTCCGTCTCGCGGTTCACCTGCTGCTGGAGCGCGGACTTGCGCGTCGCGGCTGCGGTGACGCCGTCCTCGGTGGAGGTGAGGATCGTGCCCTCGGTGTTCAGCACAGTGACGTTGTCGAGCTTCATGCCCGGAATGGCGGCGGCCACGAGGTGGCGGATCGCCTGGGCGGTGGAGCTGTCGGCGGAATTCTCGGTGCGGATGACCACGGAGGCGGTGGCGAGCTGCTGGTCGCGGCGGAAGGAGCCGCGGTCGGGCAGCACGATATGGACGCGGGCCGCCTTGATGCCCTTCATGGTCTGGATGGTGCGGGCGATTTCGCCCTCGAGCGCGCGGACCTTGGTCACTTCCTGCATGAAGGAGGTGAGGCCGAAGGAGCGCACGTCGTTGAAGAGTTCATAGCCGGAGCTGGAGCTCTGCGGCAGGCCCTTGACCGCCAGCAGCATGCGGGCGCGGGCCGTGTCGGAATGGGCCACGAGAACGGTGGCGCCGTCCGAGCTCACATCGAAGGGAATGCCGGCATCCTTGAGCGCACCGCCGATGCGCGTGACGTCGTCACGGCTCAGGTTGGCGTACAGCGTCTCGCGCTCCGGCTGGCTCAGATACATGGCGCCGAGGCCGATCACCGCCATCACGGTGAAGGCGATCAGGCCGAGCGCCACGAGGCGCCGGGCGCCGAGCTGACGGAGGTTCGAAAGGAGCCGCTCAAGCTGCTCGCGGGCATTCATGCGCGCCGCCTCATCGTGATTGCATTCGACTTGGGACTTTGGCTGGGGCCGGTGTCCCGGACGGACGGAGCAAAGATCGGCCTGAACCTGCCTCTGCTCTGGAGTGCAATCTTCCCTTTCAACCTTGCACGGGCGTTGCAGCGATTGAGGCGGGAAAAAGGACGGGCAGCCTTGGCTTTCAGGGGGCCAGCCGAGGGGGAGAAGACCCTTGATTCCACTGCGGAATCTCTGCGGTGGACGACGGCCTCAATCACCGGGGCGCGTCAGGGTTCCCCAGCCGCGCGCGCGAGGTTGTAATGGGGGAGGTAGGTGCGTGCCGAAGGGGCGGAGCAGGCTTGCAAGCCGGGTCTCCGAGCACATCCGAATACGGCGGTGCCGCCGCGGGCAGAGCGACACCTGGCCCCGCTGCACAGACACCCAGCCGGAGCCTTTCGGGGCCTCCGACCAGGGATCTTGGGGGCCGTGCAGCTCAGAAGAAGGAGCGCACGAGCCCGCTGACGAGGATGTTCCAGCCGTCGATCAGGACGAAGAACAGGATCTTGAACGGCAGGGCGAGGGCCGCCGGCGACATCATCATCATGCCCATGGACATCACGAGGGTCGCCACGATCATGTCGATGATGAGGAACGGCAGGATGATGAGGAAGCCGATCTCGAAGCCGCGCCGCAGTTCGGAGATCATGAAGGCGGGAATGAGGATCCGCAGTTCGATCTGCCGCTCGGGCTGGGCATTCTGGTCCCGGTTCGGGCTCGTGGCCGGAGCCGAATTGTTCTGGGCCGCCGTCTCGGGATCGTTCTTCGACGGCCGGCCGGTGGCCGCCGCGATGTCCGCGAAGAGGCGCAGGTCCTTCGGGCGCACCTGCGAGAGCATGAACTCCCGGAACGGTTCGGAGATCTTCGTGAAGGCCTCCTCTTCCGTGATCTTGCGCTCGGTCAGCGGCCGCACGCCCTCGGTCCAGGCCTTATCGAAGGTCGGACCCATGACGTAGAAGGTCATGAAGAGGGACAGGCTGATGAGTACAAGGTTCGCCGGCGTGCTCGACAGGCCGAGGCCGGAGCGCAGGAAGGAGAGGGCGATCACGAAGCGGGTGAAGCTCGTCACCATGATGAGCAGGCCCGGTGCGATCGACAGCACCGTGAGCACCATCACCATCTGGATGATGCGACCGCTCACCGCGCCGCCATTGTCCCCGAGCAGCGAGTCGAGCGACGGAATCTGGGTATCACCCTGCACCCGATTCTGGGCGTAGGCGAGACCGGCCGAAAGCAGCAGGCCGAGCAAAGCGAGCAGGCAGGGGCGGATCAGGGACCAAGCGTTGCGATGGCCCTTCGGGGCGGGGCGGCTCATTGCACCACCAGCGTCTCGATGATGAGTTCGTCCACGCGCCCTTCGCTGCGGACGCGGGCACGCTCGTTGAGGTCCTCGCGCAGCTGCTGGAGCGCGCTCGGGCCCTCGAACTGGCTGAGCGTCAGCGTGCGCAGATACGACATCATGTCCTCGCGCAGCGTGGATTCCGTCAGCGCGGGGTTGGCGAGGGCGCCGTTCTTGAAAACGAAGGACGATTCGATGCGCACCCAGGTGTTCGGCGGGCTCGCGAGGTTCACGATCACCGGCTTCATGGGCTGCATCATGGTGTTACCGGCATAGAAGAGCTGCTGCTCCTTCTTCACCGGCTCTTCCTTCGCCTTGGCCGCAACCACCTTTTCCACGGTGGTGGCCAACTGGACGCCGAGCCCGCCGCCGGTGGCGACGCCGAGCACGGTGAGGATCAGGATGGCAAGGATCAAGCCCTTGGTGCCGTTCTGCTCCTTGCCCCCGGCACCGGTTGCTGCCGCCACGGTCGCGGACTTTGCCTTATCGTCTGACGCGGCCATGGAACCCCCCTGGTCCGCTTACATCGGGTTGACGGCGTCGAACAGGCGCTGGCCCCAGGCCGGCTGCTGGACGTCGTTGAGGCGGCCGCGACCGGCGTAGGAGATGCGGGCTTCCGCCACCTTGTCGTAGGCCACCGTATTGTTCGAGGTGACGTCGAGCGGATTCACGATGCCGCCCAGCGTCAGGACGCGGACCTCGTAGTTCACGAGGATTTCCTGCGAGCCGTTGATGACGAGATTGCCGTTGGGCATGACCTCGGTGACCACGGCGGCGAGCGACAGACGCAGCTTTTCGGAGCGGTCGATCTTGCCCTTGCCGTCGGTGCTGGTGTCGCCCGTCAGGCCGAGATTGCCGGAGGCGCTGCCCGAGGTTGAACCGCTCTGGAAGCCGGACAGGTTGAGCGCCGACGCGAAGCCGACGTCGCTGGCCGACTTGCGCGAGCGGTTGGTGTTGTTGTCGAGCTGGGCCTTGTCGTCGATGTCGATGGTGATGCGGATGACATCGCCCACCGCCGCCGCGCGCAGGGCGCGGTACATGCTCTGGCTGTTCAGATTGTAGGCGGAGCGGAAGGTCCGCTCCTTGGCCTGCTGGAACGGCTGGGGCACCGGCATGCGCCCGGCCTCGAGGCCCTGGCCGACCGGCGTCAGCGTGGGGCCATAGGCGAGGCTGTCATAGGAATTGGTCTGGCAGGCGGCGAGAAGCAGCGCGCTGGCCGTCGCAAGAATGACGGGCTTCATCAGGAACGTCCTTCCGCTTGGGCCTGGGCGCGACGGCTAATGCCCACCATGGTGTTGGTGAGGGTCGCGGCGCGCGCCGGCTCCATTTCGTTGAGGATGGCGCTGGCGGAGCGCGGATTGAGCTTGGCGAGGATGGCGGCGGCGGCCTCGTCCTGCATCACCGAGATCTGGGCGGCAGCCGCGTCCGGACGCATCTGCGAGATCACGGAGATGAGGGCCTCGTCGGCCTTCTTCAGAAAGGCCTCGCGGCGCTGCAGCCAGTCCTGATACTCGGCGCGCTTGGCCTCGAGGGCGGCGATGCGCGAGTCGATTTCCTTCTCCATGGCGGCGAGCGCAGCCGCCTGGCGGGCGAAGCGGGCGTCGGAAGCGGAGTTGGCGATGTTCCGGCAGTAGGCGAGCGCATTGTCGTCGCGCGCATCACCGGCGGCGGCGGTCTGCTGCTGGGCCTGCACGGCCGGAGCGATCGAGAGGGCGGCGACAACGGCGAGGGCGAGTGCGGCCCAGCGGCGTCCGGCGCGGACCGGCGCGGCCACAACCTGGGTCACTGCGTGGGAGAGACCGGCCCGCAGGCGGGCGTTCTCATGGCTCAGCCGGGCGATACGCGAGGCGCCAACGGCACCGATCACGATGGCCCCGGAGGCGACGCCCAGAAGATAGGGGATGAGGAGCTGCCACAGGGTCGTCTGCGCAAACATCACTGAGCCTCCTTGCGATGGGGAAACCCGGAAGATGCACTGCCGCACCTTGCGTCAAGCTGGGTCTGCGCAACGCTGGGGAGCGCGCCCGACCCGGACGGGATAATGCGGCGCGGCCGCTGTCCCGGCGCGGCCGTCATGGCCGCTCGAATGCCCTTGGCGTACATCGGCATCTTCCTCGAAGGCTCCGACGAGCCCGCTTGGCGCGGGCACATGTCGGGGCTGAGAGCGGGGCCGCAGGTTCCGGTGAAGGCTCCTGCGGCTCACGCCATCTCAATGTGCTTTTCAGGGGTACAGACCAATGCTTGCGCCACGCTGTCATGCGGCGCGGCACGCACCGCCGGTCGCTACTGGACCACAAGCTCCGCCTGCAGCGCGCCGGACGTCTTGATGGCCTGGAGGATCGCGATGATGTCGGAGGGTTTGAGGCCGAGCCTGTTGAGGCCCCGCACCAGTGTCTGGAGGTCGGTGCCCCGCACCACCGCCAGATGACCGCCGGCCTCGTCCGCCTGGATGTCGGTGCGCGGCACCACCACGGTGGAGCCGGAGGCGAAGGGATTCGGCTGCGACACCACCGGCGTCTCGGTGACGCGGACGGTCACGCTGCCCTGGGTCACGGCAACGGTCGAGACCTGCACGTTGCGGCCGATGACCACGGTGCCCGTGCGCTGGTCCACCACCACCTTGGCGGGCGTATCCACCTCGATGCCCAGCTCGCCGATCTCGGCAAGGAAACGGGCGGGATTGGCCTGGGGCGGACGCTGGACCACCACGGTGCGCAGGTCGCGCTCGCGGGCGAGCGGCCGGCCGTAACGCGCCTGGGTATAAGCGTTGATGGCATCGGCCATCAGCGAGGCGGTCTTGAAGTCCGGATTGGTGAGATCGATCAGATATTCGTTCAGGTCGCGGAGCTGACCGGGGATCTGCCGTTCCACCAGCGCACCGTTCGGGATGCGGCCGGACGTGGGCACGCCCTGGGTCAGCGTTTCCGCCTGCCCCTGCACGCTGAAGCCGGAGACGGCGAGCTGGCCCTGCGCCACCGCATAGGTCAGGCCGTCGGTATTGTTGAGTTGCGTGATGAGCAGCGTGCCGCCCTTCAGCGACGTGGCATCGCCGATGGAAGAGACCGTCACGTCCACCCGCGAGCCGATGGCCGCGAAGGCGGGCAGGTTGGCGGTCACCATCACGGCGGCGGTGTTGCGCGCCCGCAGCGGGCTGCCGACCACATTGATGCCCATGCGGTCGAGCATGGCCTGGAGGGCCTGCTCGGTGAAGGGCGAGTTTCGCAGCGTGTCGCCGGTGCCCTGGAGGCCCATGACGAGGCCGTAGCCGATGAGCTGGTTGTCGCGCACGCCCTGGACGGACGAGATGTCCTTGATGCGGGTCAGCGCCAGCGCCGGTCCCGCCAGAAGGACGACAAGCGCGGCGATCAGGAAGCGCGAGATCATTGGCCGCTCACCCGCACCGAGCCGTCGGACTGCACCGTGCCGGCGATGATGAGGCCGCTGTCGAGATTCTTGAGACGCACGATCTTGCCTACAGAGCCGTCTTCCATCGCCATGGCGAAGCCGGAGATGGTGAGGCCGCCTTCCTGCAGGACGACGGGGGCGAGGTGCCCGCGCGAGACCACCTGCGGATCGGCATAGGCGTTGACCGGGATCGGCGTGCCGGCCTGGAGGCCGCGGCGGGCCACCTTGCCGATGAGCGCCTGACGCGAGGTGGCCACCGCCACGCGGTCGGACGGGCTGACCGAATAGGCGCGATCCACCAGCATGGAGTCGCTGATGGTGTCGCCGGGATAGATCGCGACCGCCGGAACCGGGAGCACGATGCTGGCAGGCTCCGGAATGGCCGGGGCCTGCGCCGAGGGCGCCGGAGCCTTGCTGCGCGCGGCGGCCTCCGCGGCTTCCGCCGCGGCGACACGCGAGGAGATGCTGAGGCCGGACGTGCTCTGCGCGGCGGCGGGCATCGTGGCGAGGCCCGCCAGTACGGCGAGCGCTGCGAGGATCGTGCGCATGGCGGCTCTGGTGTCCTTGATGGAGCTGACGGCGCGGGCCGTCAGCGGATGCCGGTGGAGACGGTCTTCGACATTTCGTCGGCGGCCTGGATCACCTTGGAGTTCATCTCGTAGGAGCGCTGGGCGGCGATCAGCTCGGTGATTTCCTTCACCGGATCGACGTTGGACGCCTCGAGGTAGCCCTGCTGGATCTTGCCGAAGCCCACGTCGCCGGCAACGCCGACGATCGGCTGGCCGGAAGCGAGCGTCTCGCGATAGAGGTTGTTGCCGAGCGGCTCCATGCCGGACTCGTTGGCGAAGTTCACGAGCGTGAGCTGGCCGAGGAGCTGCGGATTGGTCTGGTTCGGGATGGTCGCATAGACCTGCCCGCTCTCGTTGACCTGGATCTCCGTGGCATTGTTCGGGAACTGGATCGCCGGGTTGATCACATAGCCGTCCGAGGTGACGAGCTGGCCCGTCGCGCTGCGGTTGAACGAGCCCGCGCGGGTATAGACCGTCTGGCCGTCCGGCGTGGTGATCTCGAACATGCCGCGGCCGTTGACCGCGAGATCGAGCGTGTTGCCGGTCTGGGTCAGCGGGCCCTGGGTGTGCAGGTTGCGGATGCCCACCGTGCGGACGCCGAGGCCGAGCATCGCGCCTTCCGGAATCGCCTGGCCGCCGTCGCGGTTCGGGATGCCCTGGGTGCGCTCGGACTGGTAGAGAAGGTCGGAGAATTCGGCGCGGGCCCGCTTGAAGCCGGTCGTGTTGATGTTCGCGATGTTGTTCGCGATCACTTCCACGTTCGTCTGCTGGGCATTCATGCCGGTTGCGGCGATAGCGAGTGCTCTCATGATGCGGACTCCTCAGATCGCCATACGGCTGACTTCTTGATACGCGGCGACCACCTTGTCGCGCACGGCGATGGCGGTCTGCAGGGTCTGCTCGGCAGACATCACCGCCTCGACCACCTGCTGGATGGAGGCCTTGCCCTGGATGGCCGCGATACCGGCGGCTTCACCCTGGCGCACGGTCTTCATGGCATCAGTGGTGACGCTGGCGAGCACGTCGCCGAAGTCGGCGCCCTGCTGGCCGTTGAGGGCGGTCAGCTTGGTCTCGGTCGTCTCCATCTTCGTGGAAGAGATCGAGGTGGGCGTGCGCAGACTGGAGCTCAGGGCGGAGACGGTTTCGATCATGACTGCGTCCTCAGGAGGTCCACGGTCATCGCCACCATGGAGCGGGTCTGCTTGATCATCTGGAGGTTGGCTTCGTAGGAGCGGTTGGCTTCGCGCATGTCCGCCATTTCCGTGAGCATGTTCACGTTGGGCAGCTTGACCATGCCGCTCTCATCCGCCGCCGGATTGCCGGGGTCGTATTCGGTGAGGAAGGGCGCCTGATCGACGCCGAGGCTCTTCACCTTCACGTTGGAGGCGCCGAGCGTGCGGTCGAGCTCGGCCTGGAACTGGATGGTCTTGCGCGTATAGGGGTCGGCGCCGGGCGTCGAACCGGTGGAGCGCATGTTGGCGAGGTTTTCCGAAACCACCCGCATGCGCTGCGCCTGAACCTGGAGGCCGCTACCGGCGATCTGGCCGGCCACCTTCAAGGGATCGATCATCAAGAGCTCCTAACGCTCGTAAGGATCATGCGGTTGAAGGCACGCACGATGTTTGTGTTGAGGGTGTAGGTGCGGTTGACGTCGGCCGCCTTCAGCATCTCCTGGTCGAGATTGACCGAGTTGCCCGAGGCGGTGACTTCCCACGAGTCCGATTCCTTCGTCTTCGAAGTCTCGGCGCCCGCGAAGGGCACGCCCATATGCCCGGGCTCCGTCGTCGCCATGCTCAGACGGGTCTTGTTCATGACGGCCGAGAAAGGCTCGACCTCCCGGGCCTGGTAGCCCGGCGTATTGGCATTGGCGATGTTGCCGGTGATGGTCGCCTGCCGCACCGAGGCCCAGCGGGCCTGACGCGATGCAAGGTCGAACAGGTACAAAGGATCCAACGGGTCCTCCCGGATCGTCTCGGGACCAACCCTAGGTGTGAAACCTTGCACGGGGCTGGCGCTCGGATCGGGAACCGGCCCGACGGGCGAGAACGAAGCCAAGGAGGCGCCGTTCGTGCCGGGACAAGGCCTGGGCACGGGTCCGGTAGGAGGTCGTGTCGGAACGCGGGAATGCCGCGGGGTGGCGTGAAGCTGTCTGCGGCGCCTCAGGCCGGCAGGCGGCACTCGTCCAGTGCGTGCTGGAAACGCAGGAAGCTGTCCTCGATGGAGGCGACAGGTTCGTTGAAGACGATGCCTTCGATGGTGATGCCGATTCCCTTGCCGTCGAACTCGATGCGGAAATAGGCCGTCAGATCGATGTGCTGGAGTTCCATCTCCAGCGTGACCACCGGCGGGGCACCCCACTCCTCGACGATGTTGGCATGGTGCGTGTAGTGCAGCAGCCCCGGGCGCAGCGACAGCTCGGCCGAGGAGGCGACGATATCGTCGATGTTCTGGTCCTGCCGGCCGTGGATATAGCCGATGATGACGCCGGCGTTGGTATAGAAGAGTTCACCGAGGAAATGACGAAGGCATTCTGCGAGCGCGCGCTCGTAGACCATCAAGCGCTGCTCGCCGACCGTCGCCCGGTTGACCACATGGTCATTGCTTGGCAGCATTCGTTCCTCGGGAATAGATAAAGTACAAAATCTTCGCCACGGGTTTGTAGAATTCCGGCGGGATCCACTGATCGACCTCCACCGCGTCATACATGGCGCGGGCCAGCGGCTTGTCCTCGATCACCGGGATCGAACAGCGCTCCGCGATCTCGCGGATCTTGAGCGCGATCAGATCGGTGCCTTTGGCCACCACCTGCGGTGCACCGCCCTTCTGGCGGTCATAATAGAGCGCGATGGCATAGTGCGTCGGGTTGGCCACCACGAGGGTCGCCTTCGGCACCGAACTCATCATGCGCTGGCGGGCGCGCTGCTGCGCCAGCGAGCGCATGCGCGCCTTCACCATCGGGTCGCCCTCCTGCTGCTTCATCTCCTCCTTCACTTCCTGCTTGGTCATGCGCAGTTCGGCACGCCAGTGGAAGCGGGACCAGACGAGATCAAGGGCCACCAGGACGATGGTGGCGACGCAGACGGCGGATATCAGCCGCGTGGCCAGCGACAGGATGACCGATGGCATCAGCAGCGGGTCACTGTACATGGCGTTCATCACCTTGTCCCGCTCGGACATGAGCAGGACGCCGCAGATGACCGCCACCACGACCAGTTTGAACGCCGATTTTCCGAACTCGATACCGCCGTCCCGGCTGAAGATGCGCGTCCATCCCTTCATGGGATCGATGCGGCTGAACTGCGGCTGGATGCGGTTCAGCACGAGGCGCGGCGTGTTCTGGAACAGCGAAGCCGCAAGGCCCGCCGCCGCCAGCAGAAGGACCGCCGGCAGAAGGACCTGGCCCATCAGCAGCAGCACGCCCCAGGCGAGGGCGATGGCATCGTCCGACCCCGCCAGCGTGAAGCCCGCGGGATTGTCGAGGAAGTGCGTGAGCTCGACGGTCAGGATGCGCACGGGATTCACGACGAAGAACGTCAGGACCCCGAGGATGCCCAGCAGCGAGGCGAACAGCGCCGTCTCGCGCGAATAGGGAACGTTTCCCTTCTCCAAGGCATCGGAGACTTTGCGCTCCGTTGCCTCTTCGGTTTTACTTTCCTTGTCGGTATCGTCGGACATTGACGGCGCTTCTGCTTATCGCACGTAGGCTTCGTCGTCGTTGCCGGTATTGATCTCGATTTCGCCGCGTCCCGCCATGTCCAGTGCCATGTCGGTGATCGTGCGGCGGGCCTCCGCCACCTCCTTCTGTGCCGACGGCTCGCCGTTCCCCAGTTCCTGCTCGACCATGCGGCGCACGCGCGAGCCGAGCGACTGGAGGATGATTTCGCGGAATTCCACGTCCGTGCCCTTGAGCGCCAGGATGAGCTTGTCGTTCGGCACCTGGTCGAACAGCGACGTGCGCGCCTTGGGCGTGAGCTTGACGATGTCCTCGAAGGTGAAGAGCAGGCCCTTGAGGATTTCCGCCGACTTCGGCCGGGTGGCCGCCAGCGAGGACAGGACCATTTCCATGTCTTCGCGCTCCATCTTGTTGATGATGTCGGCCATGCGGGCATGCGGGTCGGCGCCGGCGTTGCGCGAGAAGTTCATCATGAAGTCCTCATGGATGGTCTTCTCGATCACCTGCATGGTGGCGTCGACGATGGGCTTGAAGGTGAGCATGCGGCGCATCAGGCTGTTGCGCTTGTCCGCGGGGATGTGGCTCATCACCTTGGCGGCGCACGAGGGGCGCACCTTGGAGAGGATGAGCGCCGCCGTCTGCGGATGCTCCTTCATGATGTAGGTGGCGAGGATGTTCTCGCTGACCGTGGAGATGCGGTCCCAGATCGAATGATTGGCTGCGCCCAGCAGCTCGTTCATGATCTCGGCGATCTGCTCGGGCGGCAGAACGCCCGTCAGCAGCCGTTCCACATCCTGTGCCGTGCCCACGAGATTGGCGCCGGCGACGAAGCTCGACGCAAATTCCTCGATCAGGCTTTCGACGACCGCGGTCGGCATCGGCCGCAGTTCGGCAATCGCGCGCGTGACGAGCTTGATCTCGTCCGGCTCGAAATGCTTGAGGATGCGGTTGGCGATCGGCGTGCCCATGGTCATGAGCAGCGCCGCCACCTTGTCCGTGCCGTGCAGTGGGCGGGACTTGCCGGTCAGCGGTTGGGGGGCCATGGGCTAGCCGTCAGTTGTGGTCGGCGCCGCCGGGGCCGACGATCTCGGTGAGGGTCACGCCGAAACGGGAGTTGTCTTCTTCCACCACCATCACCTCGCCGCGGGCGATGATGCGACCGTTCACCACCACGTCCACGGGTTCGCCCACGCGATGGTCCAGCGGCACGATGGCGCCGCGACCGAGCTTCATGAGATTGGCCACCGGCATGCTGGCCGAGCCGAGCACCACCTGCAGCAGCACGGGGATGCGCATCACGGATTCGAGGCCCTGGCCGGTGCCGATGGTCTCTTCCTTGCCGTTGTCTTTCAGCGCCTTGGAGAAGAGCGCTTCGTCCTGGGCGGTGTCCTTGTCGAAATCATCGGGCGGTGCCATGGGGTGCTCCCGTCAATTGGCTGGTCCGAGCGCGCTCTCGGGCGCCCGTAGAAAGTGGAAGGTTGGGCCGATCCGGTCGCCGCGACCGCATCGGATCTGGGTCTGAAGACCGTCAGGCGCCGCGCGCCAGCATCTGCCCGTTCGCATGCTTGTCCATGCCGGCCTGCTCGGTGCGGGCGCGGCGGAGGGCGAGGCTGTTGCGCTCGAGATCCGCGATGGCCTCGTGCGCCTGCTCGATCTTGTCACCCAGCGAGAACAGAAGTTCCCGGCCGTCCGTATTGAGGGCGCACACCGCCTGATGGGCCGAGATGAGCGCCGCGGAGCTTTCCGCCAGCACCCGCTCGTAATGGGCCTGATGCGCCTCGAGTTCCTTGAGCTTGCGATAGACCAATACCACGCAGGCGGTGGTCATGACGAGCGCGACCAGGAGCACCATGTCAACGGGGAAGAATGTCATCGACGAACTCCTGGTTCAGATTGATCTGCTCTTCGACCCGCAGCACATAAGCGCCCTCGGCCTGGCCGAGATGGCACCAGAAGAGCGGCTGGTCGGCGCTTTCCAGCTTCACGAGCGTCCGCGGCGTGGCCTGCAGGTGGAGCACCTGGCCCACCTTGAAGTCGGCGATCTCGCCGAGGGGATAGTGTCGCTCCTCGAGGATTGCGCGAACCTTGACCTGCGTGCGGTTGACCTCGTCGCGGATCTGCTTGGTCCAGATCGGGTCGCGGCCGGAGGTCTCGGCGGGCGTGGTGCGGGCGAGTGCCTGGCGCATGGGCGTCAGGGCCGACTGCGGGATGATGACGAACATCTCGCCGCCGCGGTTCAGGGCCTGGAGCAGGAACTTGGCGGTGACCGCAAGGTTGTTGCGGCGGCCGATGACCGCGAAGTCCATGCGGGTTTCCTGCCGCTCGAACTTGAACTGGGTGTCGCTCACCATGGTGAAGGCGTTGTGGAGCGCCTTCTGCATCTGCTCGAAGATGGCCTGCGAGATGCGCAGCTCGATGTTGGAGAAGCTGCGCTCGTCGTCCACCGGCGGCTCGGAGCCGTCGGCACCGAACAGCGCCTCGATCATCGTGAACACGAAGTCGCGGTCAAAGCCGACGATGATGTGGCTGTCCCACATGGGAACGTGGAACACGCCGGCCACCGCCATGCCTTCGTACATTTCCAGCACGTCGCCGATGCGGCCCGTCTCGATGCTCGAGAGCGAGTAGAAGGCCTGTGAGGCGGCCAGCTGGCGCAGGCCTTCGGCGCAGAGCGTGCCCAGGCGGTCG
Source organism: Azorhizobium sp. AG788 (assembly GCF_004364705.1). Lineage (NCBI taxonomy): Bacteria > Pseudomonadati > Pseudomonadota > Alphaproteobacteria > Hyphomicrobiales > Xanthobacteraceae > Azorhizobium > Azorhizobium sp. AG788. Next base: position 126,748 of record NZ_SOBM01000010.1, on the reverse strand, counting down.
AAGATGACGTGCAGCATGGGCATGCGGTCGATCGACAGCCCCGCCGCATCGAGCAGCATGTCTCGAATGTCTTGATGGGAATGCGCTGCATTCATGGGATCACGCGGCCTGCTGCTGGGGCGGAGAGTTCGAGGACGGCACGTTCGAGATGGCCTCGCTCTCGACCTCGTCGATGGTCGGACGCTCGCCTTCCGCAATGGTCTTGCGGCCATGTTCCAGCGCGATCTGGGGGAGGGCGCCGTTCATGAAGGCGATCAGCGTCTGCTTGACGATGATGAAGGGCTGGCACTGCTTCTCGCGGGTGACTTTGATCTTGTGGGCCAGCGGGGAAATGATGGCGTAGGACGAATAGATGCCGACGAAGGTGCCGATGAGCGCCGAGCCGATGTAGTGGCCGAGGATTTCCGGCGACTGGTCGATGGCGCCCATGGCCTTCACGATGCCCAGCACCGCGGCGCAGATGCCGAGCGCCGGGAGCGCCTCGGCCACCGTGCCGAGCGCGGCGGCGGGCTTCGTCTTGTGCTTCTTGATGGTCGAGATCTCCTGCTCCATCAGGCCTTCGATCTCGTGCGACTTGGCGTTGCCGATGATGATGAGGCGGGCATAGTCGCAGATATACTGCGTCAGCTCCTTGTCCTTCAGGATCGTCGGGAAGTGGGCGAACAGGCCGGAGTTGGCCGGATCGTCGATGTGCGCCTCGACCTCGTTGCGCGGCTTGGCGCGCACTTCACGCATCAGGGCATAGAGCAGGCCGAGCAGCGCGAGGAAGTCCTTGCGCTTGGGCGCGACGCCCGACATGGCGTGCATGATGCCGCTGCCGGTGTCCTTGATGACGGGCATGGGGTTGGCGATGATGAACGTCGAAAAGGCGATGCCGCCGATGATGACGTACTCGAACGGCTGCCAGACGACGTCCAGATGGCCGCCCATGGCCATGAAGCCGCCGAAGGTGGCGCCCAGGCCGAGGACAATTCCGAGCAAGACCATCATGGCGGTGGATCCCCTGTTTGATCCCTCGGTGTTAGGCAACGTGCATTGCGCGAGGCTTGGCTTGCTGCGGACACGCACATTGCCGCTGCGAGGCAGGCTCGGGCAAGCCTCGGGTGAGAGCTTCCGTCGCGAAGGTTAAGTGCCCTCCCGTGCGCGTGCCGAATACGGCGTCACCGGAGGGGTTCCTGTTCAAGCGTCGGACCGGCTCCCGGTCCCATGGTCCCTCGGAGGCAGCATGTCCAACGGCCTTTACGTCGCCCTGTCCGGTCAGATGGCGACGGAAAAGCGGATGGCCACGATTGCGAACAACGTGGCGAACATGAACACGCCCGGCTATCGGGCCGAAGAAATCAAGTTCTCCAGCATCATGGCCGAGCAGGGGGCGAAGGACATCAAGTTCGCCTCCACGGGCGAGAGCTACACGTCCCGCCGCGCCGGCCCCATCACCTATACCAACAGCCCCTATGACGTGGCCGTTCAGGGCAAGGGCTGGTTCTCGGTGAAGACGCCGGACGGCGTCGCCTACACCCGCGACGGGCGTTTCAACGTCACCGCCGACGGCATGCTGGTCAGCGTGAACAATTATCCGGTGCTCGATCAGGGCGGCACGGCCGTCATGATCCAGCCCAACCAGGGCGAGCTGAAGATCACCGCCGACGGCACCATCATCCAGGGCACCAACCCGGTGGGAACGCTCGGCCTGTTCGAGATTCCGCTCGATGCCAAGCTCAAGCGCTACGACAATTCGGCGGTCATCCCCGACAAGGCGGCGACGCCGGTGACGGACTACAATTCCAACGCCATCCGCCAGGGGTATGTGGAAGGCTCGAACGTCGATCCGGTGATGGAGATGACGCGCCTCATCATGGTGCAGCGTGCCTTCGAGAGCGCTGCGCAGGCCATTTCCCAGCAGGAGACCTCGGGCACCGATTCCATTCGCGCGCTCGGCCCGCAGTAATCCCCTCGCGTGTTCCGGCCGGGCGCCCCATGCCCGGCCTCTTCCCCCTTGAGGTGGCGTGATGAATGCCCTGGTCCGTCTTCAGGCTGCCGTTGAATCCGCCATGGAAGACGTGCCCCCGCTGCGTGTGGGCGGCATCGTCCGGGAAGTGACGCCCACCTATTTCCGCGTCAGCGGCATCTCCAGCTACCTGCGTCTCGGCGACCGCGTGGGCATCGACCAGGACGGGCGCACCCGCATCGGCGAGGTGGTTCGCGTGGACGAGGCCGGCGCCGCCGTGAAGCCGTTCGACGAGCGCGTGCCCGTGGGCATGGGATCGGTGGCCTTCCGGGCCGGCTCCCTCAGCCTCAGCCCGGACCGCTCCTGGAAGGGGCGGGTCATCAATGCGCTCGGCGTACCGCTCGACGGAGAGGGGCTTCTTGCCCGCGGCGAGCACCGCATGCCCATGGATGCCGAGCCGCCTCCGGCCATGACGCGACAGCGCATCCAGAAGGGCATCCGCACCGGCGTCCGGGTGATCGACCTCTTCACCCCGCTGTGCGAAGGCCAGCGCATGGGCATCTTCGCCGGCTCGGGCGTCGGCAAGTCCACCCTTCTTGCCATGCTGGCCCGCAGCGCGGTGTTCGATACCGTCGTTGTCGGCCTGGTCGGCGAGCGCGGCCGCGAGGTGCGCGAGTTCCTCGAAGGGCCGCTCGCCTCGAACCGCCACCGCTCCGTCGTGGTCGTTTCCACCAGCGACGAGAGCCCGATGATGCGGCGCCTTGCGCCCCAGTCGGCGCTGGCGGTGGCCGAATATTTCCGCGATCTCGGCGAGTCGGTGCTGCTGATCATCGATAGCGTGACGCGCTATGCCCACGCCGCGCGCGACGTGGCGCTGGCCGCCGGCGAGCCGGCCGTGGCGCGCGGTTATGCGCCCAGCGTCTTCTCCACGCTGCCGAAGCTGCTGGAGCGGGCTGGGCCCGGCACCGAGGGCGCCGGCTGCATCACCGCCGTCTTCTCGGTGCTGGTGGATGGCGACGACCACAATGATCCGGTGGCCGATGCCATCCGCGGCACGCTCGACGGCCACATCGTGCTCGATCGCGCCATTGCGGACCAGGGCCGCTTCCCGGCCGTGAACGTGCTCGGCTCCATCTCGCGTCTGGCCGATCACGTGTGGACTCCCGAGGAGCGCGACCTCGTGCGGCGCCTCAAGTCCATGGTCGCCCGCTTCGAGGATACGCGCGACCTGCGCCTGATGGGCGGCTACCACGCCGGCAGCGATCCGGAACTCGATCAGGCTGTGGCGCTCGTTCCGAAAATCTACGAGGCGCTGCGGCAGTATAGCGACTCCCCGCCCTCCCTGGATCCCTTCGGAGAACTGGCTCAGGCCATCCGCGGGTGAGCCGCGCAGGCGGGTTTGGCAGCCTCGCACAAGCTAATTCTGGTCCATTTGGGATCGGGTACCGGCCACGACAGGGCGAAATGCGCCCATATCATCGGGAGTTTTTCCATGAGCCTTTATGGGACGCTGCGGACCAGCGTGTCGGGCATGAATGCTCAGTCCAACAAGCTTGGCACCATCTCTGACAACATCGCGAACTCCAACACGACCGGCTACAAGAAGGCGACCACCGACTTCTCGTCCCTGATCGTGGACAGCAGCACCTCGGAATACAATTCCGGCTCGGTGAACACCAAGATTTCCTACGACATCTCCAAGCAGGGCACCACGACGAGCTCCACCTCGGCCACCGACATGATGGTCAATGGTGATGGCTTCTTCGTCGTGCAGGACGGCGGCGGCTCGACCTATCTGACCCGCGCCGGCAGCTTCACCGTGGATGCCACGACGGGCAATCTCGTCAACACCGCCGGCTACACGCTGATGGGCTATGACATCAGCAAGGGCAACAACGTCACCCCGGTGGTGAACAGCACCGCGGGCATGGTGCCGGTCAACATCGGCAGCATCGCCCTGGCGGCCGTGCCCACCACGTCCGGCACCATGACGGCGAACCTGCAGTCCACCTCGGCGGTGGTCAGCGGCGCGACGCCGGGCGGCAACACGGCGGCGGCGACCTACACCTACAAGAGCTCCGTGTCGGTCTATGACAACCTCGGCAACCAGGTTGTCCTCGACGTCTATTTCACCAAGACCGCCGCGGCGAACCCCGCCGCCACGCCGCCCACCACCGGCGGCTGGGAAATGGCTGTCTACAATCAGGCCGACGCGACCACCGGCGGCACCACGCCGTTCCCGTACAGCTCCGGTGCTCTGGCCACCCAGACCCTGACCTTCGACTCCACCGGCCAGCTCCTGACGCCCGCGACGGGCAAGGTGTCGCTGACGGTGCCGAACGGTCAGACGATGAATTTCGACATCAGCACCATGACGCAGCTGTCGAACGACTACAGCATCAAGGCGCCGACCAACGGCAGCCCGGCGACTTCGGCCTCCGACATCAAGGTCAATTCGCAGGGCATCGTCTATGCGGTGGACGGCAACGGCAACACCACCAACCTGTACCGGATCCCGGTCGCAACGGTGAAGAGCCCGGACAACCTGACGCCGGTCTCCGGCAACGCCTATCAGGTGACGCAGGAATCGGGTGCCATGCAGATCGGTCTGTCCGGCTCGGCCGGTGTCGGCACGATCAAGTCCAACACGCTGGAAAATTCCAACGTGGACGTGGCCAGCGAGCTCACCGACATGATCGTCGCCCAGCGCGACTACACCGCCAACTCCAAGGTCTTCCAGACCGGGACGGATCTGCTCGACGTTCTGATGAACCTCAAGCGCTGATCCTGACGCCTCGCCCTCCGGATCCTGGGGACCATCATGAGCCTTACCAGCGCGTTTTCGACGGCGCGGAACTCGTTGCTGAATACGGCGACGCAGCTCTCCACGTCGGCGAAGAACATCGAGAATGCGAGCAACACCAGTTACTCGCGCAAGAACGCAAACTTGGTCTCCGGGGACGCGGGCAACACCAGTGTCGTCGTCGCCCGGGCGGGCGACGCCGCGCTCTTCCTGAAGATGCTGGACGCCACGTCCAACAGCTCCAAGTACGCGGCACTGCTCACCGGCCTGACGACGCTGCAAAGCACCATCGGCGATACCGAGACCGACACTTCGGTGGCGGCTCGGCTGTCGACCTTCCAGACGGCGCTGTCGTCCTATGCCAATGCGCCGGACAATGACACGCTCGGCCAGGCGGCGATCACCGCGGCGGAGAATCTCGCCACCGCGCTGAACTCCTCGACTCGCACCGTCCAGTCGGTGCGGGCGGAGGCGGATGCGAACATCGCCAATTCCGTGTCGAAGGTGAATGACCTGCTCTCGCAGTTCAAGATCGCCAACGACGCGGTGATCGCCGGCACGGTGAAGGGCGACGACATCTCGGACGCTCTCGACGCCCGTGACGCTGTCCTTTCGAAGCTCTCGGAAGAGATGGGCGTCACCACCGTCCTCGGCCAGAACAACGACATGAAGCTGTATACGGACGGCGGAGCCACGCTGTTCGACCAGTCTCCGCGTTCGGTCACCTTCGTGCCTTCGGCCACCTTCGACGGCACCACCGTCGGCAATGCCGTCTATGTGGATGGCGTCGCCGTCACCGGCGCTTCGTCCGTCATGCCGCTCAAGTCCGGCGCCATCGCCGGCTATGCCGAGATGCGCGACGTGACGACCGTCACCTATCAGGACCAGCTCGACGAAGTCGCGCGCGGCCTGATCAGCGCCTTCCAGGAAACCGACCAGTCGGGCGGCGGCGGGGCAGCCAAATCTGGCCTGTTCACCAACGGCATCGACACCACGGTGGCCGGCGGTCTGACGCGCAACCTGGCGGCGACGATCACGGTGAATACCGCGGCCGTCGTGTCCAAGGGCGGATCCGTCAGCACGCTGCGCGACGGCGGCATGAACGGCGCTGCTTACGCCTACAACACGACCAATGCCGCGAGCTTCGGCACGCGCCTTGCGGCTCTGCAGACCGCGATCAAGGCCCAGCAGACCTTCTCGAGCACCACGCAGCTGACCAGCGGCGTGAGCCTCCAGACGTTCGCCTCGTCCTCGGTCAGCTGGCTGGAGGGGCTGCGCACGTCCACCACCAACAAGTCCGAGACGCAGAAGACCTTGCTCTCGCAGGCGTCCACGGCCGTGTCCAATGCCTCCGGCGTGAACACGGACCAGGAATACGCCACGCAGTTGCAACTGGAGAAGAGCTACCAGGCCTCCTCCAAGATCCTGAGCGCCGTGCAGAGCATGTACGACGCGCTCTTCAGCGCCATCCGGTGAGATTGAGCCATGCAGAGCAGCTACATTTCCACCATGTCCTGGACGCTGTCGGCGATGAAGTCGATCACGTCCCTGCAGACGCAGATCGAGAAGAAGAACACTGAGCTCGCCACCGGCCGCTATGCGGATATCGGTCTCGAGCTCGGCGTCAAGACCTCGCTGAGCGTGGATCTGCGGCACGAGTACAATCAGGTGCAGGGCCTGCTGGATTCGAATTCCCTCACGGATTCGATCATGACCCGGTCGCAGACCGGCCTCACCAACATCCTGAACAATGCCAGCACCTACCAGAAGACCCTGCTGAGCAGCCAGGCGTCCGCCGAGACGGTGACGCAGATGCAGCTCGAAGGCCAGCAGGGCCTCGCCTCGCTCCTGTCGTCGCTGAACACCACCGACGGCACGCGCTATGTGTTCGGCGGCATCAACAGTGGCCAGACGCCCATGAAGGACTTCGCGACCAACGCCCAGGTCGCGATCCAGACCGCCTTCCAGACCGCGTTCGGCTTCCCCGTCTCGGACCCGCAGGCGGCGAACATCACCTCCGGGCAGATGCAGACGTTCCTGAACAACGTGTTCTCGGAAGACAATACGAACACGTCCGCGCTGTTCAATGACACGAACTGGGCGGCGCAGTGGTCCAACGCGTCGAGCACCAATCTCACGCGCCAGATCTCGCAGACGGAGAACGTCAGCGTCTCCACCACGGCGAACGACACAGCCATGCGCAAGCTCGCCATGGCATATTCGATGATGGGTTATCTGGGCGTCGGTTCGTTGAACATGAGCGCGCTCCAGACGGTCATGGACACGTCTCGCGCCACCCTGTCGGCGGGCATGACGGGCGTGACCAATACGGCCGCCGCGATCGGCGTGTCCCAGACCCGCGTAACGACGGCCAATTCGGAGCTGAACAAGACGCTGGACGTCGTCAAGAGCAGAATCAACTCGCTCGAAAGCGTGGATCCGGCTGAAGCCAAGACGCAGCTCGATACACTTACGAACCAGCTGAGCATGAGCTACTCGACGACGACCAAGCTCCTGCAGCTCAGCATCATGAACTACGCCTGAATTCTAAAGGGAGCGCCGCGATGTACAAATTTTCCTACGCGGAGATCTTGGAGGACTCGTCCACGGAATCGCGTGCGCGCGAGCGGGACGCCTTCGATCGTGCGCTCGAACTCCTGGTGTCTGCGGAATCGGCGGGTCTCGACACGCCCGAATGCCGTGCTGCCATGCTGTTCCTGCAGCGCCTGTGGGGCCTTCTGATCAGGGACCTCACGGATGCCAACAACGAGCTGGCGCCCGAACTGCGGGCCGACCTCGTGTCGATCGGTCTGTGGAACATCCGCGAGGCGGACCGCGTGCTGGAGCAGTCCTCGAGCAACTTCTCCGGTCTCATCAACATCAACCGCACCATCCGGGATGGTCTTCAATGAGCAAGGCGATGCAGATCACGCTGCGGCCGGGTGAGAAGATTTTCATCAATGGCGCGGTGCTGCGTGTGGACCGCAAGGTCACTCTGGAACTCATGAATGACGCGACTTTCCTCCTGGAAAGCCACGTCCTTCAGGTGGAGGACACCACGACCCCCCTCCGCCAGCTCTATTTCGTGATCCAGGCGATCCTCATGGATCCCCGGAATGCGGAGGCCGCCCGGCACCTGTTCCACACCCAGTGGGCGGCGCTGCGCCAGGCGTTCAAGAACGAGACGGTGCTCGAAGGCCTCGAGACGATCGCCAATCAGGTGATCGGCGGCCGGACGTTCGATGCCTTGCGCACGCTGCGCGGGCTGTTCGTCATCGAGGACGCCATCCTCGCCCATGGTGGGAGCAAGGCTGCCTGAGCGGGCCGGGCCGCTGGTCGGCTTCGCGCAACCTTCGCCAGGCATTGTGTGCGTGAAGGAGAACCAACATGACCACCGTTGCGAGCACCACCAGCTCTACGTCCACGAACACGGCGGCCGCCGCGTCGACCGCGGCCAAGAATGCGAGCACGGTTGATTACAACCAGTTCCTGCAACTGCTCGTGGCGCAGCTGAAGAACCAGGATCCGACGCAGCCGATGGACTCCACGGCCTATCTGTCGCAGCTCGCCTCCTTCTCGCAGGTCGAACAGCAGACCAACACCAACAAGAAGCTGGACACGCTGCTCTCGGCGAGCGCGCTCCAGTCCGCGGATGCCGCCATCGGCAAGACCGTGACCAGCGCCGACGGCACCGTCAGCGGCACCGTCGCCTCTGTGAGCCTCGTCAGCGGCGGCGCGCCCATCGCGACGCTGAAGGACGGCTCCAAGGTTACGCTCGACTCCACGGTGAGCATCAGCGGATGAACGAGGCCGACGCCCTCGACGTCGTCCGAAACGCCATCTGGACCATCCTGTTGGCGGCGGGACCTGCGGTGGCGGCGGCGATGCTGGTGGGCATCTTCATCGCCCTCATCCAGGCGCTCACGCAGATCCAGGAAGCGACCCTCACCTTCGTGCCGAAGATCATCGCCGTGCTGGTGGTCTGCGCACTCACCGGGTCGTTCATGGGCAGCCAGATCATGGCTTTCACAGAAGAAATCTACGGCCGCATCGCCAGCGGCTTCTGAGTTCGGCCGGGACCGCCCGCGGGCGGTTCCGGCTCGCAATTCGCCTGCGCTTCCGGGCGCGGGCGCCGCTCCGGCGACCCGCCGGGGCTGTTCTCGCCAGGCCGTTGACCGCCTGACCCCAACGACGAAGCGCGCAAGCCTTGGTCGCGACGGGCTCCGGCACCGACAGTCGCACATGCAGCCGGGTCGAGGCCCGGAGTTGCGAGCCCAGACGTCATGAGGACGTCGCGCGCAGAGACAGGACACCGGCCCCGCGCGGCCGTGGCGTCCGGGAATGAGATGAGATGGCCGACGTTTCGCTTACCGCCGGAGACCAGCGCTCACGCCGCGACATAGGCTTTGCCGTTGGCATCGTCGCGATTCTCGCGGTGCTCTTCCTGCCGATCCCGCCGCTGCTCATCGACATCGGGCTTGCGCTGTCGATCGCGCTCTCGGTTCTGATCCTGATGGTGTCGCTCTGGATCCAGAAGCCGCTCGAATTCTCGTCCTTCCCGACCATCCTTCTGCTCGCCACCATGCTGCGCCTCGCGCTCGGCGTGGCAACCACGCGCCTCATTCTCGCGCACGGTGCGGACGGCGTGCACGCCGCCGGTGCCATCATCGCGGGCTTTTCCAAGCTCGTCATGAGCGGCGATTTCGTGATCGGTATCGTGGTGTTCGCGATCCTCGTCACGGTGAACTTCCTCGTCATCACCAAGGGCGCCACGCGTATCGCGGAAGTGGGCGCCCGCTTCACCCTCGACGCCATCCCCGGCAAGCAGATGGCCATCGACGCCGATCTCAACGCCGGCCTCATCGACGACAAGGAAGCCCAGCGCCGGCGCAGTGAGCTCGAAGAGGAAAGCTCCTTCTTCGGCTCCATGGACGGTGCCTCCAAGTTCGTGCGCGGCGAGGCCGTGGCGAGCTTGATCACCATCGCCATCAACATCTTCGGCGGCATCATCATCGGCGTCACCCGCCATGGCCTGCCGATCGGCGAGGCCGCGGACATCTACACCCGCCTGTCGGTGGGCGACGGCCTGGTCTCGCAGATTCCCGCGCTCATCGTGTCGCTGTCCGCCGGTCTGCTGGTGTCCAAGGGCGGCACCAAGGGCTCGGCGGAAAAGGCGGTGCTCGGCCAGCTCGGCGCCTATCCGCGCGCGCTGTTCGTCTCCGCCGGCCTCCTGTTCGCGCTGGCTCTGGTTCCCGGCCTGCCGCTCATCCCCTTCGCCGCCCTCGGCGGTCTGATGGCCTTTGTCGGCTATGCGGTGCCCAAGCAGCTCGCCAAGGAGAAGGCCGAGAAGGAAGCCAAGGAAAAGGCGGTCAAGGAGCAGCAGGCGCTCGAAGTGCGCGAGTCGGTGAAGGAGCAGCTGAAGACCGCCGAGATCGAGGTGGTGTTCGACAAGCAGCTCGCCGGCGTGATGACCCGCGCCTCCACCGAGTTCGGCCAGCGCATCGCCAAGATGCGGCGCAAGTTCGCCCAGCGCTACGGATTCGTGGTTCCGGACGTGAAGATCTCCGAGAGCCTGAACGTCCCGGCCAAGACCTACCAGATCAAGATCCACGGCACCGTCGTGACCTCGCAGGAGATGCGCATCGGCGAACTGCTGGTGGTGACCGGCGACGGCGCCAAGCCGGACGTGCCGGGCGACGAGGTGCGCGAACCCGCATTCGGCATGAAGGCCATGTGGGTGGCGGAAGCCTATCAGGCCGAGGTGCGGCGCGAGGGCTTCACGGCGGTGGACAATTCCACCGTGATCCTGACGCACCTCAGCGAAGTGATCGCCAACAACCTGCCGCAGCTCCTGTCCTATAAGGACATGCGCACGCTGCTGGACCGGCTCGATCCCGAGTACAAGCGCCTGATCGAGGACATCTGCCCCTCGCAGATTTCCTACTCCGGCCTCCAGGCGGTGCTGAAGCTGCTGCTCTCCGAGCGCGTCTCCATCCGCAACCTGCACCTCATCCTCGAAGCCATCGCCGAGATCGTGCCCCATGCCCGCCGCTCCGAGCAGGTGGCCGAGCACGTGCGCATGCGTATGGCCCAGCAGATCTGCGGCGACCTTGCCGATGGCGGCGTGCTGCGGGTGCTGCGCCTCGGCAGCAAGTGGGACCTCACCTTCCACCAGAGCCTCAAGCGCGACGCCAAGGGCGACGTGGTGGAGTTCGACATCGATCCGCGCCTCGTGGAGCAGTTCGGCACCGATGCCTCCGTCGTGGTGCGCGAGCAGATGAAGGAGGGGCAACCCTTCGTGCTGGTCAGCGCGCCCGACGCGCGGCCCTACGTGCGCATGATCATCGAGCGCATGTTCCCCTCGCTGCCCGTGCTCTCGCACGTGGAGATCGCCCGCGGCGTCGAGATCAAGTCCCTCGGGACCATCTCGTGATCCCTCTGGACGTCTCGATCCTGAGCGCCTTCCTGGTGTTCTGCAGGATCGGGAGCTGCATCATGATGATGCCGGGCCTGTCGGGCTATCGCCTGCCCGTGCGCGTCCGCCTGCTGCTGGCGGTGGCGGTTTCGCTCGCCATCCTGCCGCTGATGTATGACGACCTCGTCAATTTCATCCGCAACGCCAATTCCGCGCAGCTTCTGCTGTCCATCGGCACCGAGATGGCGACGGGGGCCATCATCGGAACCCTGGCCCGCATCTTCTATCTTATGCTGCAGATGATGCTGGTGGCCATTGCCCAGTTCATCGGCCTGTCCTCGCCCATGGGCCTGCCGGAAGACGGCGAGGTGCTGCCATCGCTGGCCACGCTGATGATCCTGGCGGCCACCACGATGATGTTCCTGACTGACCAGCATTACGAGATGCTGCGCGGTCTCATTGCCTCCTATCGGCAGATCCCGGTGGGGGTGGGCTTTGGCGGCCGGGGCGCGCTCATCCAGGCGTCGGACCAGCTTTCTGCGGCGCTGATGATCGCAATGCGCCTGGCCAGCCCGTTCCTGATCTATTCGCTCATCATCAATTTCGCGGTCGGCCTCATCAACAAGCTGGTGCCGCAGATCCCGGTTTACTTCATCTCTGCCCCGTTCATTCTGCTCGGGGGCCTCATTTTGCTTTACGGTCTCTCGGATCAGATGTTGACCGCCTTCTCCGCCGCGTTCAATCTCTTCCTGAGGACGGGGTGAGGCATGAAGCAGCGTCTGCGCAAGGCGGGCCGGATCGTCGCCGTTCAGGAACAGATGCACCGCCAGGCGGAATGGCGGATGGCCGACATTTCGCGCGCCAAGGCCGATCTCGAACGCCTGCGCAGTGAACTCATCGAAACGCTCAACGAAGACACGTTCGGCCCCCTGCTCGTGGAAGTGGTGGCCCGCCGCCTGAAAGCGACCGCCGCCGAGGCCGACCGGCTGGCGCAGGAGCAGATGCGGCAGGAGGCCAAGGTCCGCGAGGAGGCGCTGCGCCTGAAGCGGGCCGAACGCATGCACGAGAACGTCTCGCGCCAGTATGACCGGCACCAGGAGCACATCATGGTCGCCGGTATCCTGGAAGGGATTGCCGCCCGGCTTTCCCATGCGAAGGACGACGAGCCCGGCGCGCCGGGGGATGCAAGCCTCACATAAGCAAAGTTTCGGACAGTCACGGCCGATCATTCCTCAATCCGTGACTGTGTGAGATGGCCATCCAACCTCCCTCAGATATCGTCCTCGACGTCATGCAGGCGGCGGACCCGGCCAAGGCGCAGAAGGTGACCGCCAACCTTCAGCGGCTGGCGACCTCCGCGTCCTCCGGCGTGTTCGACACGATGGTGCAGGGCGTTGCCGGGGGCTTTTCCGGCGGCCTCTCGTTTGCCTCCACCAGCACCACGTCGCTGCACAATCTGACCAATCTGTCGAAGCGGCCCGGTGCCGAGCCCGGCGAGGCCGCCTCCGAGCTGATGGCGAAGGCGGGCAACGACCCGCTGCGCAAGTTCGAGGCCATGGTGCTCTCCACGTTCGTGGAAAGCATGCTGCCTAAGTCCACGGCGGTCTATGGCGCCGGCAACGCCGGCAATGTCTGGCGCTCCATGCTGGCCCAGAAGATGGGTGACCAGGTGGCGGAAGCCGGCGGCATCGGCATCGCCAAGACCATCGCGGCGCGCCATCCCGAGATGCGCACCGTGAGCGGCGCCCAGGTGGCCGGCGCGCCGACCGCCGCGGCGGCCCGGCTGACGACGGTCCAGCCGTCGGGCGGCGAGGCCGACAAGGATACGACCACCGGCACTGACATTTCCATTTGAGGATGGCTGCAATGAGCGACAAGTCCGTTGAAGGCGAAAGCCTTGGTTTCTCTCTTGCGGCCCAGCTCGCCTGGACCGACGTGGATGCGCCGATCGCCGAGCTGAACGCCCCCGATCAGCCCGCCCTGTCGCCGGAGATGGCGACGCTGGTCAGCTCGCTCGACCGGCTGGAGATCGTGATCGATCAGGAAACGGCCGCTCTGGAGGCCCACCAGCCTGTCGATCTGGCGGAGATGAACCGCCGCAAGAGCCGCAGCCTGCTGGAGCTCAGCCGAGCGCTGCGCGGCCTGCCGGACGACGTGGATTCGAGCCTTGGCGAGCGCTTGACGGGCATCAAGGCCAAGCTCACGCGCAACTGCGAGGTTCTGGCCATGCATCTGGCTGCGGCGCGCGAAATTACCACCATTTTGAATGGGGCTTTGCGGGCCGCTGAGTCCGACGGCACCTACAGCACCGCACTGCTCGGGGGACGCACGGCATGATCAAGTTCGTGGTCATCGGCGTCTGGGTATGCGCGGTGACGCTGGCCTCGAGCTATGGCGCGGCCTATTGGGCCGCGGGCGCCAACCTCGGTAAGGCGGAAGACCCTTACCTGCCAGGGCTCGAGTACAAGCGCGTGCCGACCATCACCGTGCCGATGATCATGGACGGCCAGGTGAAGGGCTATGTGATCGCAAAGCTCGTTTTCACCGCCGACGCCGGAACGCTCAAGAAATTAAGTGTCGATCCGGTTGTATTTGTGGTCAACGACGCCTTCTCGGAAATCTATAATAACGGTCGTGTCGAGTCTGGGAAAATCTCCAAGTACAACCTGAAGGACATGACCGACCGCGTGAAGGAGAAGGTGAACGCCCGCCTCAACGGGCCGGTGATCCAGGAAATCCTGATCGACGGCATCAATTACGTCGACAAGAACGACATACGGACGGTGGCTAACCAACAGCAACAATCGTCCAAAGGCCAAGACAAGGGCGATGCTAAGCCGAGCCATTGATCCGAAGCCAGGGAGGGGCGGAGAGGAAAACGAAAATGAAGATTGCGGGGAAGATCTACAGCATCGTCGGCATTCTCGGCCTCACCACGCTGATCGTGTGCGTCATGGGCCTGAGTGCGCTGAGCGAATTGAACGGCACGTCGGATCGGCTCGACGCGACGGCGCAGCGCGCCTTCGTGGCTGAGAAGCTGAACGGCGCGATCACCGCCGTCGTCATGGAATCCCGCGGCATCTATGCCGCCCCCGACATCGCGGCCGCCAAGCCCTTCGCCGCCGGCCTGCGCAAGCAGCTCGATAACGTGGACCAGCTCGCCGCGCAGCTGAAGCGCCTCAGCGGCAACACCGACGCGCAGGCGGTGGATGCCGTGCTCTCCGACCTCGCCAAGTTCCGCGAGTTCCGGGTGGAGACGGCGCGCCTCGGCGAGAGCGTGAGCCCGCAGGCCGCCAATGTGCAGGGCAACAATGATGCGAACCGCGCCAACCGCCGCGCCCTCCAGGCCTCGGTGGACCGGCTGACGGACCAGATCCGCAATGAACTCGAGCCTCTGCGGGCGCGCATCGATGGCTTGCAGAATCAAACCTGGTGGCGCCTCGTGATTCTCACCGGTGTCGGCCTCCTCATCGGCGGTTCGATCGCCATCTGGATCGGCACGCAGACCATGAGCCGGCCGCTGCGCCGCGCCTCCGAGACGCTCCGCCGCCTCGCTTCGGGCGAGCTGGACGTGGCCGTCGAGGCACAGCGCTCGAAGGACGAGATCGGCGACCTGTGGCAGTCCACCAAGCAGCTGCTGGAGGAACTGCGCCAGGCCGACCGGCTGCGGATCGAGCAGCGCGAGCTGGCGGTCCGGGCCGAGAGCGACAAGCGCGCGGCCATGCATTCGCTTGCCGATGAATTCGACCGCGAGGTCTCCGGTGTGGTCCGCACCGTGGCCGAGGCCGTGTCCACGCTGGAGCGCAACGCTGCGACCATGAGCGCCTCGGCGGACCAGACCTCCCGGCAGTCCACCGTCGTCGCCGCGGCGGCGGAGGAAGCTACAAGCAACGTTCAGACGGCAGCCTCCGCTGCGGAAGAACTGGCTGCCTCCGTCCGCGAGATCGGTACCCAGGTGTCCACCGCCGCGAAGATCGCGGAAGAGGCCACCGGGCAGGCAGCCAAGACGGCAGACGTGGCGCGCGGGCTTTCCGCCAGCGCGACGCGGATCGGACAGGTGGTGCAGCTCATCACTGATATCGCTTCGCAGACCAACCTCCTGGCGCTGAACGCGACCATCGAGGCGGCGCGCGCCGGCGATGCCGGAAAGGGGTTCGCGGTGGTGGCGAGCGAAGTGAAGTCGCTCGCCGAGCAGACCTCGAAGGCGACCGACGAAATCTCGGCTCAGGTTTCCGCCGTGCAGGGGGCGACCGACGAGGTGGTGCGGGCCATCGAGGGCATCTCGGACACCATCCGCAAGATTGACGACATCTCCTCGGCCATCGCCAACGCCATCGATCAGCAGGGCGCGGCGACCGGAGAGATCGCACAGAACGTGAGCCAGGCGGCACAAGGCACGCAGGAGGTCTCCTCCAGCATCACCGGTGTTTCCGCCGCGGCTCAGGCCACGGGGCGTGTCTCGACCGACATCGTGCACGCCGCAACCGATCTCTCGGCGCAGGCAAGCCGCCTGCGCAGCCAGGTCGACACTTTCGTCGCACGGGTCCGCGCGGCCTAGCCGCTCCGTGCTTAACCCTCACGGGAGAGGGGGGAATGTCCGAAGGGCCTGCGGGCCCTGAGGGCGGACCACCTTCTTCCACTCCTGTGTCGCCAGGGCGGTACCGCGCGGTACGGCCTCGGTGCAAACCGGGAATGGACCGGGGCTTGTCCCGGCACCGCCTGGCAACACAGGGGCGCTTGAATGCCAGCCCGCTGGAGTGACAGATGGATGATCTGCTGCGCGAGTTTCTGACGGAAACCAACGAGAGCCTCGACGTGGCTGACGTCGAGCTCGTCAAGTTCGAACAAGATCCGAATAATGCTCAGATCTTGAACAACATTTTCCGTCTGGTCCACACCATCAAGGGCACCTGCGGCTTCATCGGCCTGTCCCGCCTCGCGGCGCTTGCGCATGCGGCCGAGACGCTGATGGACAAGTTCCGCGAAGGCGCGCCGGTGACCACGGATGCGGTGGGCCTGGTGCTCCAGACCATCGACCGCATTAAGGAACTGCTGGCCGAGCTCGAGGCGCGCGGCGGCTCCGAGCCGGAAGGGTCCGACCAGGACCTCATCGGGCAGCTCGAACTCATGGCCGAGAACGCCCACAACGCGCCGGTCGCGGTTGTCGAGGCGCCCAAGCCCGCCGCGCCTGCGGCGCCTGCCGGTTTCGGCGGCCAGCTGGAGCGTGATCTGCTGCCGGGCGAAATCCCGCTCGACGAGCTGGAGCGCATCTTCCGCGAGACCGAGGTCGAGAAGCCGGCCGCCAAGAAGAAGGAAGTCGCGGTCAGCGAGCCGGCCAAGGCCGCGCTGCCGGCGACCGCCAAGAGCACCGCTCCGGCCACCACGGCTCCGGCGCCCGCTCCGGCCGCCGCTGCTCCGGCCCCGGCGCCCTCCACCGCGGTGGCGCGCAAGCCCGCCGAGGATGAGCACAAGGCGGCCCCCGCCGCGCGCGGCGACGATCACGCCGGCAGCGTCTCGTCCCAGTCCATTCGCGTGAACGTGAGTGTGCTGGAACACCTGATGACCATGGTCTCCGAGCTGGTGCTGACCCGCAACCAGTTGATGGAGATCGCCCGTCGCCAGGAAGACTCCGAATACAAGGTCCCGCTGCAGCGCCTGTCCAACGTGACGGCGGAGCTGCAGGAAGCGGTCATGCGGACCCGCATGCAGCCGATCGGCAATGCCTGGCAGAAGCTGCCGCGCATCGTCCGCGATCTGGCGCAGGAACTGGGCAAGCAGATCGAGCTGGAGCAGATCGGCGCCGAGACCGAACTCGACCGCCAGGTCCTCGACCAGATCAAGGACCCGCTCACCCACATGGTGCGCAACTCCGCCGACCACGGCCTGGAGATGCCCGAGGATCGCCGCAAGGCCGGCAAGCCGGAGAAGGGCACGATCCGCCTCTCGGCCTATCACGAGGGCGGCCACGTCATCGTCGAGATCTCCGACGACGGCAAGGGCCTCGACGTCGCGCGCATCAAGCAGAAGGCGCTCGACAACGGTCTCGCCACCGAGGCCGAACTGGCCAAGATGTCGGACCAACAGGTGTTCCGCTACATCTTCGCGGCCGGCTTCTCCACCGCCGCCAAGGTGACCAGCGTGTCGGGCCGCGGCGTCGGCATGGACGTGGTGCGCTCGAACATCGAGATGATCGGCGGCACGGTGGAAGTGCGCTCCAAGCAGGGCGCCGGCTCCACCTTCGTCATCAAGATCCCGCTTACCCTCGCCATCGTCCCGGCCCTCATCGTCGAGGCTTCGGGCGAGCGCTTCGCGGTGCCGCAGAGCGCGGTCATCGAGCTGGTCCGCGTGCAGCCCAATTCCGAGCATCAGGTCAAGCGCCTGAAGGAATCCCCGGTGCTGTGCCTGCGCGACAAGCTGTTGCCGATCGTGAACCTCGGCAAGCTGCTCGGCATGGCGCCGCAGGGCGAGGACAATCTGGACGACCTCCTCATCGCGGTGATGCAGGTGGGCAACCAGACCTTCGGCGTGGTGGTGGACGCGGTCTCCCACACCGAGGAAATCGTAGTGAAGCCCATGTCCTCGGTGCTCCGTCAGCTGCCGATGGTGTCGGGCTCGACCATTCTCGGCGACGGCCGCGTGATCATGATCGTGGACCCGGCGGGCCTTGCCCAGGTGGCGGCCAGCCCCGAAGAGGAGCGTTCCAACTTGGGTGCCGACGGTGCTGCCCATCTGCGCGACCAGGGGGCGACCACCTCGCTGCTCCTGCTGCGCGCCGGCAACAACGACATCAAGGCGGTGCCGCTCTCGCTGGTCACCCGCCTCGAGGAGCTGGAGCTCGAGAAGGTCGAGACGGTCAACGGTCACCCGGTCATCCAGTACCGTGGCGCGCTGATCCCGCTGGTGCACGTGAACGACAAGGTGAAGCGCGCCACCACCGGCACGCAGCCCATGCTGATCTTCTCCGACGAGGGCAAGGTCATGGGTCTCGTGGTGGACGAGATCGTCGACATCGTCGAGGCCCGCCTCGACATGCAGCTCTCTTCCGATGCGCCGGATGCGCTCGGCGCGGCCATCATCGACGGCCAGGCGACCGAGATCCTCGATGTCGGCCACTTCCTGTCCATCGCCTTCGGCGACTGGTTCGAGCGGCATGACAGCGAGAAGCAGACGAGCTTCGGCAAGGTGCTGCTGGTGGATGACAGCCTCTTCTACCGCAACCTCATCGAGCCGGTGCTGAAGGGCACGGGCTATGAGGTCACCGCCTGCTCGTCCGGCCGCGAGGCGCTCGAGAAGATCGCCGCCGGCGCCCGCTTCGACGCGGTGGTCAGCGATCTGGAGATGCCCGACATGGACGGCTGCCAGCTGGCCCGCGCCCTGCGCGCGGATGCGGCGACCGCCCACCTGCCGATCATCGCCTTGTCGAGCGACCGTTCTTCGGAGAGCATCGAGCGGGCCCGCGTGGCCGGCTTCACTGACTACATCGCCAAGTTCGACCGTCCCGGTCTCATCGCCGCGCTGAAGGAATTCGCCGGCACTGCCCATGGAGAGGCGGCATGACCAGCACCAGTCTCGTCCTCGCACGACAGGAAAACACCGGCGCGGGCGCCCAGTATGTGACCGTCCGGATCGGGCCGCAGCTCTTCGGCCTGCCGATCGAGATGGTCCACGAGGTCTTCGTACCGGACCACATCACGCGGGTGCCGCTCTCGAACCATGAGATCGAGGGCGTCCTCAACCTGCGCGGCCGCATCGTGACCATGATCAACATGCGCAGCATGCTCGGCCTGCCGGCGCTTGAGGACACTCGCCGCATGGCGGTGGGCATCGAGCATCATGGCGAATCCTTCGGACTGATGATCGACGAGGTGGGCGAAGTGCTCGTCCTCGATCCGGCCCGTAAGGAGACGAATCCGACGAATCTCGATCCCCACTGGGCCGATATCGTCACGGGTGTCTATCGGCTGAAGGGGCAGCTCATGCTGGTCCTCGACGTTGACCTGGCGCTTGGCCGGCTCAACACGGCGCGCGCCGCCTGAGCGCCGCCTCGAATTTCAGGAGAGGAACATGAAGACCTGCCTAGTGGTGGATGATTCAGGCGTGGTGCGTAAGGTGGCCCGTCGCATCTTGGAGGATCTGTCCTTCAACGTGCGCGAGGCGGCCGACGGGCAGGCGGCTTTGAAGGCGTGCGAGGAAGCCATGCCGGACGGCATCCTTCTGGACTGGAACATGCCCGTCATGGAAGGCATCGAGTTCCTCGAACTCCTGCGCAAGACCGAGGGCGGCGACGTGCCGCGCGTGATCTTCTGCACCACCAACAACGACATCGAGCACATCACGCGCGCGATCGAGGCTGGTGCCAACGAATACATCATGAAGCCTTTCGATCAGGACATCCTGCGCGAGAAGCTTGAGGAAGTCGGTCTGCTGGAGAAGGCACCCGCTACATGAGCACTTCCGCGCCTTCAGCGGATACGGGAGCCGTCGAAGATCCGATCCGCGTGATGATCGTGGATGACAGTGTCTTCATTCGCGGAATCCTATCCAACTGGCTCGGGGAATCGCCAGACCTGCGGGTCGTCGCCACGCACGCCAACGGCCGCCGCGCCGTGGACGACGTGCAGAAGTCGCTGCCTGACGTGGTCATCCTCGACCTCGAAATGCCGGAGATGGACGGGCTTACGGCCCTGCCCCTCATCCTTGAGAAAAAGCCGAACACCGTTGTCCTGGTGGCCTCCACGCTGACCCGGCGCGGGGCGGAAGTCTCGCTGAAGGCGATGAGCCTCGGTGCGGCCGACTATGTGCCGAAGCCGGACGCCGGCCGCGGCATCTCGGCCGCCGACGAGTTCCGCCGCGACCTGACCGCGAAGGTGCGCAGCCTTGGACAGCGCGTGCGTCGCCGTGGCAGCCTGCCGCGCGTGATGGCCGCTGCTGCCGCATCCGCGGCTGCGGCGCCTGTCGCAGCTCCGGCCACTGCGGGTGCGGCTGCGCCGGCACCGGCCCGGCCCGCGGCACCTGCGGCGGGAGCGGCTCCCGCGGCTCCGGTCTCGGCCTTCGCAAAGCCGAAGGTGAACGACAAGCGCCGGCCTTATTCCATGTCGCCGGTGACCGTGCTGGCGGTGGGCAGCTCCACGGGCGGGCCGCAGGCCCTCACGCGCCTGTTCACCGACATCGGGCCGTCCATCGCCAACGTGCCCGTGGTGATCGTGCAGCACATGCCGGCCACCTTCACCGCCATTCTCGCCGAGCACGTGGGACGTGCGGCGGGGCGTCCGGCGGCGGAAGGCATCGATGGCGAGGTGGTGAAGCCTGGCCACATCTATATCGCGCCGGGCGGCAAGCACATGGTGCTGGAGAAGTCCGGCAACGACAAGGTGATCCGCCTGCATGACGGGCCGCCGGTGAATTTCTGCAAGCCGGCCGTCGATCCGATGTTCGACACCGTTTCGGAAATCTACGGCCGCAACGCGCTGGCGGTCGTACTGACCGGAATGGGCAGTGACGGGGCCAAGGGCGCCGGCCGTATCGCCGATGCCGGTGGCAGCGTGATTGCGCAAGACGAAGAAACAAGCGTCGTTTGGGGCATGCCCGGTGCGACCGTCCAGATGGGGAACGCCTCCGAAGTTCTCTCCATCGCAGACATCGGCCGCAAGGTGTCTCGCTTGCTGACGGGAGGACGGGCATGATCAGCGCCGCCGACTACGAATTCTTCAAGAAGTACCTGAAGCAGCACTCCGGTCTGATCCTGTCGGACGACAAGCACTATCTGCTCGAGAGCCGCCTCGTTCCCCTGCTGCGCAAGTTCGAGATCGCCGATTTCGGCCGCCTCGCGGCGGTGCTGCGGGACAATTCCTCGTCTGCCGTGGCCGAGGCCGTGATCGAGGCGATGACCACGAACGAGTCGCTGTTCTTCCGCGACAAGACCCCGTTCGAGGTCTTCACCAGCATCATGCTGCCGAAGCTGCACGCCGCCCGCTCGCCGAGCGCGCCCCTGCGCATCTGGTGCGCTGCCGCCTCGACGGGGCAGGAGCCCTATTCGCTGGCGATGACGCTGAAGGAAAATCCGCATCTCGTCGGCTCGCGCCGGGTGGAGATCTTCTGCACGGATCTGTCGAACGAGGTTCTGGAGCGGGCCGCCTCCGGCCGCTACAACCAGTTCGAGGTCCAGCGCGGCCTGCCGATCCAGATGCTGATGAAGTACTTCAAGAAGGTCGACGACATGTGGGAGATCTCTCCCCAGTTGAAGACCATGATGACCTTCCGCAAGTTGAACCTGCTCAACCCGTTCGTGGGCCTCGGCACGTTCGACATCGTGTTCTGCCGCAACGTGCTCATCTATTTCGATGCGCCGACCAAGACCGACATCCTGAACCGGCTCGCCAAGGTGACGGCGGCGGACGGCTATCTGGTGCTCGGCGGTGCGGAGACGGTGATGGGCCTCGGCGACGCCTACAAGCCGCTGCCCAACCAGCGCGGCTTCTATGTGCCGAACGTTCCGGCCGCTGCGGCGCCGGCGGCCATGGCCTCCCGCTGACGGGAACATAAACCCAAGGATAGCGGCCCCGGCGGACAGTCGGGGCCGTTTTTATTTGCGCAACTGATTATTTGAGGCTCATCTTACCTGTGGATGACGCACGCGACGCCATCCTCGCGAAAGCGTGGCCGTACAGCATGGGGCGCCCGTTAAGAAAAAGGTGCGGGCGGATCGGACGCGTCGTCAGCTTTTGCGCGTCCTGACCGGGAGGAACTCGCCGCACCACCGCGTGCCGCGAAACGGGATGGTCCCATGACACAAGAAAGTCTGAGCCAGCGTCTGAATTTCATCGGCATGGACAAGGCCCTTCAGGCCAGCCTGCGCGAGGCGCGCGATCTGGTGGTCGCCGCGATGCCGAAGATCCTGGATGGCTTCTACGACCACCTGATGACCTATCCGGACATGGCCCGGATGTTCCCCACGGCCGCCGTGCGCGCCCACGCCAAGGCGATGCAGATCAAGCACTGGGGCGTGATCCTCGATGGCCGGTTCGATGCCGCCTATGTGGAATCCGTCACCCGCATCGGCCAGACACATGCCCGTCTCGGCCTTGAGCCCCGCTGGTACATTGCGGGCTATGCCCTTCTTCTGAGCGGCCTCGTCGCCGCCATCGAGACCGGCTTCAAGGCCGGTCGCTTCGACCGCACGGCGCCCGAACGGAAGGCGCGGCTGATCGAGGCGGTCATCACCGCCGCCCTGCTGGATATGGATTTCGCCATCTCGGTCTATCTCGATGCCGGCATCAAGGCGAAGCGCGAGACCCTCGATCGGGTTGGCGCGGCCTTCCGCAGCATCGTGACGACGGTTTCCGACGCCGCCGCGCATCTGGAGACCACGGCGGCCTCGCTGGCCGACACGGCGCAGAGCACGCGCGCGCTATCGTCCGCCGTCGCCTCTTCCTCCGAGCAGGCCTCGTCCAACGTGCAGTCGGTGGCGACGGCCTCCGACGAACTGGCCGCCTCCATCAACGAGATCAGCCGCCAGGTGCGGGAATCGAGCCGCATTGCCGGTGAGGCGGTGGAGCAGGCGCAACGCACCGATGAGCGCATCCGCGAGCTCTCCAGCGCCTCGGCGCGCATCGGCGATGTCCTGAAGCTCATCACCGCCATCGCGGAGCAGACCAATCTCCTCGCGCTCAACGCCACCATCGAGGCGGCGCGCGCGGGCGAGGCGGGGCGCGGCTTCGCGGTGGTGGCGCAGGAAGTGAAGGCGCTCGCCTCTCAGACGGCCAAGGCCATCGAGGAGATCGGCGGCCAGATCACCTCCATGCAGTCGGCGACGCAGGACAGCGTGTCGGCGGTGAAGGAGATCGGTCACACCATCGAGCGCCTCGCCGGCATCTCGGAAACCATCGCCCATGCGGTGGACAGCCAGACCGAGGCAACGTCCATGATCACCGCCAATGTGGCGCGCGCCGCCGTGGGCACGGAGGAGGTGGCGACCGCCATCGCCTCGGTGCGGACCCAGGCGGTCAACACCGGATCGGCGTCCGAGGAAGTGCTGGGCTCCGCCCGGATGCTGAGCTCGGAAAGCCAGAGGCTGAACGAGGAAGTGGAGACCTTCCTGAAGACCATCGATGTGGTCTGACGGACAGCCTTCTTTCGGACGCGGCTGATCTCTGCTTCGCCGCGTCCCTCCTGACGCTCCGGCCGGCCTTGCGCCGGCCGTTTGCGTTTCAGGGGTGTGTTAGATGCCCCGGTCGCGGGGCTTGGGCCCGGAGAAGCGGATGAGCAGCGGGCGAGAGGAGATGATCGGCCCGAAGCGGCTCGTCACCGGCAGGGGCAGGCACTTGTCGAGGCTGGTCAGGGCCGCCGCCACGAACTCCTTCTGCTCCGCAATGGTGCCCGGCAGCTTGGAATAGCTCGCCACCGGCTTGCCCTTCAGATTGCCCTTGTGGTCCAGCGCGAAGCGCAGCGTCATCTCCGCCCCTTCCGGCCCTGGAACGGGATCGAGGCAGGTGGCGAAGGCGGCGTCGAATTCCTTCCAGTTGTCGATGGGCTTCTGCGGCGGCGGGAGGGCGGGCGGGGCGCTCTCCGCCTGGTTCTGCTCAGGCGGCAGCGGCGGTTCGGGCGTGCGGATCCGCGGCGTCGTCGGCGGCGTTGCCTTCGCGGAGGGCATCATGTCCGCCGGCAGGTCCCCCGCCGTCGCCAAACGTGCGCCTGTCATCCCGCGCACGGCCATCTGCACGTCAGATGCCGTCGCCTCGGGCGCGGCGGACGCCGCCGCCCCGACGGTGAGCATCAGATAAAGAGCCGCCGTGCCGGCAAGGCCGGCGGGGAGAGACATCAGGTGGGAGGGCAGGCGAAGCGAGGCGGCGGCGCGGGAGGTCATGTCAGTTCGTGGTCCGCAGGGGAGGAGGCGAAGGCGGCAGTGTCCCCTGCTCCAGGTGGTCCGCCACTTCCGTGAGGGCCTGGGCGAGCGCGCGCAACTGCTCGGCATTGGCCGAGATCTGCACCGCGGGCAGGGGGAGGCCGGGGCGCGGCTTGCCCACTTCGAGGCGCAGGCCGCCGGCCGTTCCATCAAAAAGCGCGGTCGTGAAGCCCTGCAGCGGCCACACCTTGAGGCGGCCGTTTTCGTCCTTGTCCCAGTCGTCGAATTGCATGTCTGAGCCTTCCGATGTCGGGATGGACCTGAGGTCATCGCGAGAGACGCGGAGCCACGGGGGAGGTGAGCACCGGAAGGCCCGCTGCGCCGCGCGCTGGAACGCGCATGCGCCAGGGACAAGTGCGGCTCCGACCGGGCGGATGCCCGGGTGTGGAACCCTTGCCTGTGCGGGGTTTCGTTGCATCGACCGGCCCGCCGCGCCGTCCGAGCGGGCGGAATGTGCGCCCGAAATCCGCGTTCGACAATCGCCTTTTGCGGTTCTGGTCTAGGAGATGTGAACAGTGGGGCCAGCGCGCCACACCCCTCCCTTTCGCCCTGTCGTCTGCAACCCTTGATGGCTCTTGTGCGGTGCGGCAATCAGGTGCGTCCGCGTATCGACGAACATGACCGTCAACGCTATAGCTGGATACAGTCGGGGAGCAGGTTGCGCCGTTGATTTCCGTCATCATTCCCACCAAGGATTCGGAACGTGAGCTCGTGCCGGTGCTCTCCGCGCTGGTGGCCGGCGTGACCGCAGGCATCCTGCGCGATGTGATCCTGGTGGATGGTGGTTCTGTCGACGAGACCGCCAAGATCGCCGATGCGGCGGGCTGTCTCTTCATTCCCTCGGTCAATGATCCCGGCCTGCGCATGAAGCAGGGCGCGCAGCATTCGCGCGGCCGCTGGCTCCTGTTTCTCGGCGCCAATGCCGTGCTGGCGGAAGGCTGGGCCCGTGAAGTGGGCGCTTTCCTCGAAACGGCGGAGCGGCGTGGCGCCGCCGATCGCATGGTCGCGACCTTCCGGCTCTCCGTGGACGGCTTTGGTCTGCGGCCACGCTTCGGCGAAGCGGTGGCGGCGGCCAAGCTTGCCGTTTTCGGCCGTCCCAAGGCGGGGCAGGGGCTGCTGATCAGCCGCAAGCATTATGAGCGCATCGGCGGCCATGCCGCTGGCGTTGCCACCGAACGGCGTCTGTTCAGCCGCATCCGGCGCCGAGACATGTACGTCTTTCAAAGCCGTGTGATGCTGGCGGAAGCGGATGTATCCGCGCCCTGACGGCGCCTGTGTAAAACTCTCGGCTCCCCTCTGGACCCGCCGCAGTGAATTGCGTATAGAAGCGCCCTCGCCGCCGGATAACGGTGGCGCCGCTTCCAAACGGGCGGGGCGAAGCCGGAATGCCGGTGCGAGCCAAATCGCTTGGGGGATAGTTCAACGGTAGAACCGCGGACTCTGACTCCGTTAATCCTGGTTCGAATCCAGGTCCCCCAGCCACTGTTTTTGCATCACGACACATCGATATCGGCGGGCTTGTCGTTCTGTCGTTACGTCTGCTCCGGACCGCCGGTGCTGTCGCTCGCGCCTATTCCCCCGTGGGGATGACCTCGACGGTGGTCCAGAGAGGGCGGCCGGTGTCGGAGAGATTGTACTGCGCTTCGGCACGGTAGCGCGTGCGGCGGACGGTGCTGCCCGGGCCGGCGAAATCGATATAGCCGTTCACGATGAATTTCTGGTGCTCGGGGTCGTGCCACACGGTGGTGCTGGGACCCGGGCAGGGCTCGAGTTGGGCGCGCTCGGAGAAGCGCTCGGCCACCTTGGCAAGGATGGCCGCGCAGGCGTCCGCGGCCGAGGCGTTGATGCGGAAGGCCGCGTCGCTGGCTTGGGGCGCAGGTTCCTTGGTGCTCGCCGGGCCCTGCAGATAGAAGCTGGCCGCAACTGCAAGCATCGCAACGGTCGCTGCCGCAAGCCCGTAAGAGCCCTTGCCCATCCCCACGTGTGCCGCCTCAAACCACGGTTGATGCCTGTTCATACCGCTTGCCCCTTGATCCGCCAACCTTTCCGGTTGGTCTGAGGGCCTGATGGATGCGGAGGTGGTATGCGCTGGCGTCGGGCGTATCGCCCGACAGCCTGTTCTCTGGAAGGCCCGGCTCAGGCGGCGTGCAGCATCACGCCGGGCGCCGTGGCACGCACGGCCTCGATCCAGGTAGTAATCGCCCGCCAGGCGCGGGCCTGCAGGTCGGGGCTGGCGGCAGCCTCGACCTGGTCCACGAGCAGTTCGCAATATTCGGTGAGAGGGTGCTGGAGGCCGCGCACCAGAGCGACGGCATCGTTCAGCGTGCGCAGGACGTGGCGGCGGCCATCGATCCAGATGTGGAGGGACGTCTGCATGGGCGCGTTCGCTTCTCTGTTCATTGCTTGATCCCCGTATGGACCGCGGTAGACGGCGAGCGTCGCCGGCGATCCGCGGCAGAAACGCGAAACCTGCGGATGGGTTCCATGGCTTCCGATCACGCTTTTGAAATCCGGCGGCACGCGGCTGGGCCGTATCTCTTTACAGTTCCGCCTGAACCCGCGAGGCGGCACGGAGGATATTTCCGCCAATTCAGGATTGAGACAAATCAATTATTCTTGGGAATTGGCATTGGCGGGATCATAGAGTGAGTGGCTTCTTGTATCAATTTCAAGTTTTTGTGCGATTGCTTGTTTGAATTGTGCAAATGCGAGAAAGCGGGCCGGAGCGTTGCTCCGGCCCTGTGTCTTGGTTGCTTGGGGGGCGGTCGGGCGGATGGCCGTAGCCTCAATCCGTCTCAGACCGTCAGCTCTGGCCGCCCTTCCGGCCCGCCTCGGAGGCGAGGTCGTGGTCCTGCGAGAAGGAGCGCTTTTCGTCCGGCACCGACTGGCCACCCTTGCGTCCGGCTTCCGCCGCCCGCTCGGGGTTCTGCGCGAAATTGCCGGAACCGCCCTGCTGGCCCATGTTGCCGCTGGACTGGCTGTGCTGCTGCGTGGACTGGCCGCCCTTGCGGCCGGCTTCGCTGGCCTTCTCGCGATCATTGGCGAAGTTGCCGGAGCCGCCCTGCTGATTGTTGGCCATGAATGCCTCCCGTCTTTGATGCTCCCCAGCCACCAGACAACGGGTCTAGCGGGAGCCTGTTCCCGGGAATGCGTGCGTTTCACGTCAATCTTCCGGCCCGATGCGCCCGGCTCAAGCTCATGATGCAGTGCAGGAATTCGGCCCGGAGCGTGGCGGGAGGTCATGCTCATTCAAATGAAAATATTGATTGATTGTAGAAAAATAACTCCATTGATTGATGATCGAAAACGACGATGCTGGAGGGCGGAAGGATCATCCCATGTCGCTCAATTCCCCCATCCCCGCTCCCGCCGCCGAAGGCCGCCCGTCGTTTCTCTCGCGCCTGCAGGTCACGCATCTCGCCCCCGGTCTCGCGCTGTCCGCCGGCCTCGTCGCGATCGCCTATCTCCTGCGCACCGTGCTGAACGTGCCGGCGCTGAGCCCGCTGGTGGTCGCCATCTTCCTCGGCATGGCGTTCCACAATTTCATCGGCACGCCGAAGCGGGCCGTGCCGGGCGTGAAGTTCGCCATGCGCCGGGTGCTGCGCGGGGCCATCGTCCTGCTGGGTCTGCAACTCACCTTCACGCAGGTGCGCACCGTTGGGCTGGATGGCATGGCCATCGTAATCATCACGCTCGTCTCCACCTTCTTCGTCACCCGCTGGCTCGGGCGGCGGATCGGTGTGGAAGCCGGCCTGTCGGAGCTGATCGCAGCGGGCACGTCGATCTGCGGTGCTTCCGCGGTGATCGCCACCAATACGGTGACCCGCGCCTCCGATGAGGATGTGGCCTATGCGGTGGCGTGCGTGACGGTGTTCGGCTCGCTCTCCATGTTCCTCTATCCGGTGCTGGCGCCGCTCACGGGCTTTGACGCCCATGCCTATGGCCTGTGGGCGGGCGCCTCCATCCACGAGATCGCGCAGGTGGTGGCCGCCGCCTTCCAGGGCGGGCAGTCGGCCGGCGAGTTCGGCACCATCGCCAAGCTCAACCGCGTCATCCTGCTGGCCCCGCTGGTCCTCGCGCTCGGCTTCGCCGCTGCCCGCAAGGCCCGCGCCTCGGGCCACGGCGGCAAGGTGGAGGCCCCGCCGGTGCCGTGGTTCATCCTCGGCTTCCTCGCGATGATCGTGGTGAACAGCTTCGGCCTCGTCCCGGCCTCCGTCACCAGCACGGTCGCCCCCATCACCACCATGCTGCTGGCCGTGGCGCTGGCGGCGATGGGACTGGAGACGGACGTGCGCAAGCTCAAGGCCCGCGGCTGGCGGCCTCTTGCCCTCGGCACCGCCTCGTGGCTGTTCATTTCCGCCCTCAGCTTCGGCCTCATCTGGCTGTCGCCCCGGCTGTTCGGATAAGGGGCGCGAGAGAGGCGCGATGACGCTCGATCAGCTCAAGGTCTTCGTGGCGGTCGCGGATCATCTTCACATGACCCGCGCCGCCGAGGCGCTGCACATGACGCAATCGGCCGTCAGCGCCTCCATCGCCGCCCTCGAACAGTCCTGCGGACAACCCTTGTTTGACCGGGTCGGCCGGCGGATCGAACTCACCGCCGCCGGCCGCCTCTTTGTGGGAGAGGCGCAGGCCATCCTGAAGCGGGTGGCGCAGGCGCGCGATGCGCTCTCGGACCTCGCGGGCCTTGCGCGCGGCACCCTCACTCTCCACGCCAGCCAGACCATCGCCAATTACTGGCTTGCCCCGCGCATGAATGCCTTCCACGCCGCCCATCCGGGCATCCGGCTGGAGCTTGGCATCGGCAACACCACGCAGGTGGCGGCGGCGGTGCGGGACGGACTGGCGGACCTCGGCTTCGTCGAGGGCGAGGTGGAGGAGCCGCTCATCGTGCGTAGGCGCGTGCCGGGCGATGAACTGGTGCTGGTGGCGTCGGCGGACGCGCCCTATGCCGATCTGGACACCCTCTCCGCGCACGACATCGCCGCCATGCCCTTCGTGCTGCGCGAGCCGGGCTCCGGCACCCGGCAGATGTTCGAGGCCGCCTGCCGCCGGCTGGGGGTGAAGCCGCAGGCGGTCACCATCGTCTTCGAACTGCCGTCCAACGAGGCGGTGCTGAGCGCGGTAGCGGCCGGGGCGGGGGCGACGGTGATTTCGCGGCTGGTGGCGGAAGCGGGCTTGAAGGCGGGGACGCTGAAGGCCCTGCCGCTCGCCCTGCCGCCGCGCAATTTCTATGTGCTGCATCATGGCGAGCGGGATCGCTCGCGGGCGGCGGAGGCCTTTGTGGGCTTCATCGCGCCGCCCAAATGAAAACGGCCCGCCACCGGGGCGGGCCGTCTGCTCATTGCTGCAACGCGCTCAGGCGAAGGTGACTTCCAGCTCGCCCACGTTGGCGACGCCGCCCTTCAGCACGTCGCCGGACTTCACCGGGCCGACGCCCGCGGGCGTGCCGGCGAAAATGAGGTCGCCGGGCTGGAGCGTGAAGAAGGTGGAGAGGGTGGCGATCATCTCAGGCACCTTCCAGATCATCTGGTTGAGGTCGCCGTCCTGCTTCGTCTCGCCATTCACCGAGAGCCAGATGCGGCCGGTGGACGGGTGGCCGATCTCGGACGCAGGCACGAGGCCGCTCGCCGGGGCGGACTGCTCATAGGCCTTGGCGATGTCCCATGGGCGGCCGAGCTTCTTCTGCTCCGCCTGAAGGTCGCGGCGGGTCAGGTCGATGCCGACCCCGTAGCCGAACACGTGGTCGAGTGCCTTCTCCACCGGGATGTCATCGCCGCCGGTCTTCAGCGCGACGATCATCTCGATCTCGTAATGCACGTCCTTGGTCAGCTTCGGATAGGGAATGGTCGAGCCGCTGGGGACGAGATTGTCGGGGTTCTTCTGGAAGAAGAAGGGCGGCTCGCGGTTCGGGTCGTGACCCATCTCGATGGCGTGGTCGGCGAAGTTGCGGCCGACGCAATAGATGCGGTGAACCGGAAAGAGCGCATCCGTGCCCTTCACCGGCAAGGTGGGGACAACGGGGGCGGGAATGACGAAGCTGGCCATGGAGGGCTCCTCGATAGACGCTCCCGCTTAGAGCAAGTCGCCGTCGGTTTGAAGCCGATTAAGCCGTATCCGCCGCTTCAAATGCCTGAAATCACACGGCCGTAGCGTAAGAGGGCGCCCGGCTCGGCCGGGCGCCCGATGCTCACTGGGCCGCGACGCCCACCCCGATGGGGCAGGAAACGCCGGTGCCGCCAAGCCCGCAGTAGCCGCCGGGATTCTTCGACAGATACTGCTGGTGATAGTCCTCGGCGAAATAGAACGGCCCGCCGTCGATGATCTCGGTGGTGATGGGTCCGAAGCCCTTGGCCTTCAGCGCGGACCCGTAGCTTGCCTTCACCGCCTCGGCGACCGCCTTCTCCTGCGGGTCGCTCGTATAGATGCCGGAGCGATACTGCGTGCCCACGTCATTGCCCTGCCGCATGCCCTGCGTGGGGTCGTGGCTCTCGAAGAAGAGCTTCACGAGATCGGCATAGGAGATGACGGCCGGGTCATAGACCACCAGCACGCCTTCTGTGTGCCCGGTGCGGCCGGAGCACACTTCCTCATAGGTGGGATTGGGCGTGAGGCCGGCGAGATAGCCCACCGCCGTGACCCAGACGCCGGGCGTGCGCCAGAAGGCGCGCTCCGCGCCCCAGAAGCAGCCGAGGGCGAAGACCGCCGTCCGGAACCCATCCGGATAGGGGCCCTTCAGCGGATTCTGGTTCACATGGTGCAGGCGGGCGGTGGGAATGGCGTCGGGGCGGCCCTTGAGGGCGGTCTCGGGCGTCGGAAGGTCCAGGGGCTTCTTCGACCAGAACATGGCGCGCTCCTTTTGTGTTCGAGCGCAGATATGGGGTGCCGCCCGCGGTTCCGCGAGAGGCGCCTCAGGCGGCCTCGAAGGGCGAGCGCTCCCGCACACGGCCAATGGAGAGCAGCACGGCGCCCACGAGCCCCAGCAGGAAGAAGAGCGGCAGGTTCAGCAGCGGGGCGCCGACATGCGTCCAGAGGAAAGGTGACAAGGCCGTGAGCTTGGCCTGCGCAGCGTCATAGGTGCCGGGCGAGAGCGAGACCCACGCGCGATAGGCGGAGGTGTAGACGATATCCGAAGCGGCAATGGAGCGCGTGCCGTCCACGACCAGCGCCACGAAGGCCCCGGCCATGAGCCAGAAACCCAGGAAACGGAACAGGAACCGGATCATCGCGCCTCGCGTCCACGTGCCGGCGGTCCGCCGCCGACATCCCATCCTTAGATCAAGATGGGAGCGGCGGAAACTCTGCCGGTTCCAGCGGTAGCGGCCGGCCGTTGCGTTCGAGAAGGCGGCGGGATGTCGCTGCCGTCCTGCGGTGGATGCGGCCCTGCGCCGGACGCAAGGCTCTTGAAGAGCGCGGCCGTTCTTGCTTCCATGGACGGCATGACGACAGGCCTTATCGAGATCCGTCGGGCCCGGCCGCAGGACGCTCCGTCCCTTGCGGAGGTGCATGACGCGGCCTGGCGCACCGCCTATCGCGGCCTCATTCCCGGCCTCGAGCTGGAGCGGATGATCGAGCGGCGCGGGCCGAAATGGTGGCAGTCCGCCATCCGCCGGGGCAGCCGCATCTCCGTGCTGCTGGTGGGCGACGAGGTGGCCGGCTACACCAATTACGGCGGCAACCGCGCCAAGAACCTGCCCTTCGGCGGCGAGATCTACGAGATCTATCTCAAGCCCGTCTATCAGGGCCTCGGCTTTGGACAACGGCTGTTTTCGGCCGCGCGGCGCGATCTCTCGCTCGCCGGCCTGCCGGGCCTCGTGGTGTGGGCGCTGTCCGACAATCAAGGCGCCATCGGCTTTTACGAGGCCCTGGGTGGACAGGCGGTCGCAGCCTCCACCGAACGCTTTGGTGGAAAAGTTCTGGACAAAACGGCTTTCGGTTGGCAGCGGTAGCGCCGCCGGCGAGATCGGCGGTTCCCGAGGGCTGGATCCGGCCAGAGCACATCTGGCTGCCGCATTCACCTCATGTCTTTAACGCGAGCGCGGCGTGCGCCCCCCGGATGCGGGCGGCGCGGGGCGCGCTCCAGGCTGCAAGTGAGCGCAACACTCATGCGTATCGACGCGATTCCGGTCGGCAAGAACCCGCCCCATGAAGTGAACGTGGTGATCGAGGTTCCGATCGGCGGCGAGCCCATCAAGTATGAGATGGACAAGGATGCCGGTGCCCTGTTCGTGGACCGCTTCCTCTACACCGCCATGCGCTATCCGGGGAATTACGGCTTCATCCCGCACACCCTCTCGGGTGACGGCGATCCGTGCGACGTGCTCGTGGCCAACACCCGCGCCATCGTGCCCGGCGCCGTCATGTCCGTGCGTCCCGTCGGCGTGCTGCTGATGGAAGACGAGAGCGGCGTCGACGAGAAGATCATCGCCGTGCCCGGCCCCAAGCTCACCAAGCGCTATGACAAGGTGCTGAGCTACAAGGATCTGGCCGACATCACGCTCAAGCAGATCGAGCACTTCTTCGAGCACTACAAGGATCTGGAGCCCAACAAGTGGGTGAAGATCATCCGCTGGGGCGATGCCGAGGAAGCCCACAAGCTCATCCTCGAAGGCATCGAGCGGGCCAAGTCCAAGGCCTGAGCGTTCCGGCTGTCTCGTCCCTCTCCCGTGCGCGGGGGAGGGATCATTGCGGATCGGGCGGGGTCTTCGGCTTGCGCGGATGCGTGGAGGAGAAGGCGGCCGCCTGATCGGCATCGGCGGCGGGCGCTTCCGCCGTGCAGCGCGTGGTCGGCGGGCTGCCGCAGACCCGGCCGATATTGGCCCAGCCGACACATCGTCCGTCCGGCCCGCGATAACCGGGGCCACCCCGGCTTCCGCAGCCGCGTTCGGCCGCGACCGGCCCTGACATCATCACAATCGAGGCGGTGACAACCGCAAGCAATGCACGCTGAAACATGGCGTGCGTGTGCCATCGCCCGTGCCCGCTGTCGAGCGGGCGTCAGGCGGGGGCCAGCATGTCCCCGAGCAGCGCCTTCAGCTCCGGAAGGCAGGAGCCGCAATTGGTGCCCGCCTTGAGCCGCGCACCGATGGCGGCGGCATCATGCGCCCCCTCGCGGATGGCCTGCGCGATCGCGCCGCGCGGCACGCCGAAGCAGGCGCAGACCAGCGGCCCGCAGGCGGCCGCCCCATCCGAAGCGCGGCCGGAGAGCACGAGGCGCTGATCTTCCTCGGTGAGCGTGTCGCGTGCGAGCCGCTGCACCCACACATCCCAGGCCGGCACCTCGGCCTCCGGCGCCAGCACCAGAGCAAAGGCGAGCGCGCCTGAGGCGGTGAGGGCGGCGGCGCGATAATGGCCGCCCGCCGTGTCCGCCATGTCGCAGAAGCTGTCCGCAAGGCCAAGATCCTCGGCGAGGGCCTGCGCATAGGCGGCCCATGCGGCGACATCGACAGAGCCCGCGAGCCGCCAGCCGTGTCCACCCTCCAGCCGCGCGCGGGCAAAACCAAGGCCCGGCGGTGGCGAGACGCGGCTGCGGGCGAGCAGGAACCCCCGCGCGGGCGCGTCCACCGGCGCGAGGCGGGCCGGCGTCGCCTTCAGGTCCGGTTGGCCGGAGACGGGATCGGTGAGCGGATGCACCAGCGCGCCCACACGCCCGCCGGAGGAATTGGCCGCGCTCCAGTGGATGGGCGCGAACACTGTGCCGGGTCGCTGGCCCTCCTCGGTGCGCACCTCCAGCACGGCGCGGCCATGGGCGGTCTCCACCTGCGCCAGAGCGCCGTCGGTCAGGCCGGCGGCCCGCGCGTCGTCCGGATGCACGGTCACGAAGGGCGCTGGGATGTGGCTGCCGAGCCGGGGCGAGAGGCCCGTGCGGGTCATGGTGTGCCACTGGTCGCGGATGCGGCCGGTGTTGAGCAGCAGCGGGAAGTCTTCCGCCACCGGGGCCGGGGCGACGGGGGCGGGGGGCACGAAGCGCGCTCGGCGGGAGGCGGTGAAGAAGCCGCCGGTGCCGAACAGCCGTTCGGTGCCATGCGGCCCGTCCGATGCCGCGCGCACCGGCCATTGCACCGGGGCAAGGGTCTCATAGGCGGCGTCGGTGAGGTCCGCGAGACCGGAGAGATCGAAGTCGCGGGTGCCCTCATTCTCGAAGGCGGAAAGCGCGGCGTGCTCACGGAAGATGTCCGCTGGGCCGCGCCAGCCGAAGGCGTCCCCGTGGCCGAGGCGGCGGGCCACCTGCGCCAGCGCCCACCAGTCGGGCTTCGCCTCGCCCGCCGGGGCGAGGAAAGGGCGCTGGCGGGAGATGCGGCGCTCGGAATTCGTCACCGTGCCGTCCTTCTCGCCCCAGGCGACGGCTGGAAGCAGCACATGGGGCGCGCACCCGGCCGTATCGGTGCCGAGGACGTTCTCGGACAGCACGAAGAGATCGAGCCCGGCCATGGCGTGGCGGGCGGCGTCCGCACGCGGCAGGCTGACGGCGGGATTGGTGCCCATGACCCAAAGCGCCTTGATCTCTCCGCGCTCCATGGCGGCGAACATGTCCACCGCCTTCAGCCCCTCCGCCTGCGCCATGTGGGGCGCGCCCCAGAAGCGGCGCACGCGGTCCACTTCAGCGGGAGAGAAGCCCATATGGGCGGCCAACTGGTTGGCGAGCCCGCCCGCCTCGCGCCCGCCCATGGCATTGGGCTGGCCGGTGAGCGAGAACGGCCCCATGCCTTCGCGCCCGATGCGGCCGGTGGCGAGGTGGCAGTTGAGGATGGCGTTCACCTTGTCGGTGCCGCGCAGGGACTGGTTGACGCCCTGCGAATAGCAGGTCACCGCGCGCTCGGTGGCCCGGAACAGCGCGAAGAAGTGCGCCACATCCGCTTCGGCTAAGCCCGTGATGCGGGCGGTGGCGGCAAGGTCCGGCGTCTCTTCCCGCGCGGCCGCCAGCGTGTCCGCAAAGCCCTCGGTGTGCTGCGCGATGAAGGCCTCATCGAGTGCGCCGGTGTCCGCCAGATGCACCAGCAGGCCGGAGAACAGCGCCGCGTCCGTGCCGTGGGCGAGGGGCAGGAACAGGTCCGCTTCCTCGGCCGTGGTGGTGCGGCGGGGGTCGATCACCACGAGCTTCGTGCCGCGCGCCTGCCGCGCCGCTACCATGCGGCGGAACAGCACCGGATGGCACCAGGCGGTGTTGGAGCCTGTGAGGACGATGAGGTCGGCTTGTTCCAGATCCTCATAGGACCCAGGCACCGTATCCGAGCCGAAGGCCCGCTTGTGGCCGGCGACGGACGAGGCCATGCAGAGGCGCGAATTGGTGTCCACGTTCGCGGTGCCGAGGAAGCCCTTGGCGAGCTTGTTGGCGGCGTAATAATCCTCGGTGAGCAGCTGGCCGGAAAGATAGAAGGCCACCGCCTGCGGCCCATGCTCCGCGCGCACGCGGCGGAAGCCCTCCGCCACCCGGTCGAGCGCCGCATCCCACGTCACCCGCCGCAGATCGCCGGCGCCCTCGCGCATCATGGGATGGAGCAGGCGGGTTTCAAGCCCGATGGTCTCGCCCAGCGCCGCGCCCTTGGAGCACAGCCGGCCGAGATTGGCCGGGTGCGCGGCATCGCCCTCGATCAATGCGCCGCCGAGCCCATCGGGGGTGGCCTTCACGCCGCAGCCGACGCCGCAATAGGGACAGGTGGTCGATGTCGCCTGAGGCGAGGAAAGCGGGGCGTTCATGAGGCGCTGTCTCCGGTTTTCCTGCGCTCAGTAGACGTCCGCCTGATAGCGGCCGGCCTTCTTCAGTTCCGCCACGAAGCGGGCACCGCCCTCGGCCCCGAGCCCGCCATGGGTGGCGGCCACATCCGCGACGGCGGCCTCCACATCCTTGGCCATGCGCTTGGCATCGCCGCAGACATAGAAATGCGCGCCTTCCTCGAACCACGCCCAGAGTTCGGGGCCGGCGGAGCGGATGCGGTCCTGTACATAGACCTTCTCCCCGCCCTCGCGGGACCATGCGGTGTCGAGGCGGGACAGCACGCCCGTGGCCTGCATGCCGGCGAGTTCCTCCTCATAGAAGAAATCGGTGGCGGAGCGCTGATGGCCGAAGAACAGCCAGTTCCGGCCCGGCGCCTTGGTGGCCATCCGCTCGTGCAGGAAGGCGCGGAAGGGGGCGATGCCCGTGCCGGGGCCGACCATGACGACGGGTCGCGCCGCATCCGCCGGCAGGCCGAAGCCGTGGGCCTTCTGCACATAGGCCTTCATCCGCGTGCCCGGCGCCACGCGCCCGCCGAGGAAGGTGGAGCACACGCCGAGCCGGGTACGGCCCTGATGGTCATAGCGCACCGCATCCACTGTCAGCGAGAGCCGGCCGGGGGTGGCGGCGGGGCTGGAAGAGATGGAGTAAAGGCGGGGCTGGAGCGGCTCCAGGCACTCCACGAAGGCCTCCGGGTCCGGCCGGATGCCGGGGAATTTCTCCAGCGCCGCCAGCACGTCGAGGGTCGCCGCATCGCCATCCGGGTCCTCGCCCGCCGCCAGTGCCTTCGCCTTGTCCTTACGGGCGCCGCCGGTGATGTAGGAGATGAGGGTGAAGAGCGTGTCGGGCGGGGATTTCAGGCACACCTCCTCGGTGAGCACCTGCTCCAGCGTCTTCTCGCCGATGGGGAAGTCGGCAGGGGCATGCAAAGCGGCGAGAACGTCCGCCACGAGGCCGGGATCATTGACCGGGAAGAGGCCGAAACTATCGCCCGCCTTGTAGTCGAGCCCCGAACTTTCGAGGTCGAAATCCACGTGCCACGTCTCCTTCTCGGAGCCGTCCTTGTTGAGGCGGAAGCGGCCGAGGAAAGTAACCTCGGCGGGATTGTCGCGCGTGCCTTTCGGCGCCGCGGAAGCCGGGACGGGTGCGGCCTCGGCGGCGGGCGCGGTGGGCGCCGCTGCGGGGGCGCCATCCAGCTCGGTGGCGAGCTGCTTCAACATCCGCAGCGTCTCCTTGCCGCCGGGGGCGCAGAGATTGAGCTTGGTCTCGGCGCCCGAGGCGAGGGCCTTGGAATAGCTCTCGCAGATATAGCCGCACTGGCCGCAGTCCTGCTGCGCCATGGCCGCCATCATCCGCCGGGCGAGCGGCTTGCCCTCCGCCAGCTTCATGCGTTCGTCGAGCGGCATCGAGGCATCATGCCAGGGCGCGCCGTCATCTTCCTCGGCGCTGGCGGGCGGGGCCATGAGCGCCGCGCCCTCGGCGGGAGACAGGACGGTGGCGCCGGCCGGCGCCTCGCCGGAGAAAATGCCGGCGAAGAAGCCGTTGAGCCAGGCCCGCTGCTCGGCCGAGAAGGGCGCGCTTTCCGGCAGGAAGGGCACCAGAGGGGTTCGCGTCTGGAGGGTCATTCGGCGCGCTCCATGGCGGTCTCGACGAGGGATTTCAGGGCGGCGGGCCCAAGGCGGCGGGTGAAGGCGGCGAAGGTCTCGCCCGGCAGCCTTTGCGCAGTCCAGCCGCTGAGCAGGCGCTCCACGAGGGCGGGTGCGTCTTCCGCCTTCACATTCTCGAACAGCTCCTGCGCGATGGCGGCCTCCGTGCCGAAACCGCCGCCCACCAACAGGTTGTAGCCGTCCACCGTGTCGCCATCCTCATTGATGGCCACGCGTGCGCCGATGAGGCCGATATCGCCGATATAATGCTGGGCGCAGGAATTGTGGCAGCCGGTGACATGGATGTTCACCGGGCTGTCCAGCGCCACGCGCGGGCCGCAATAAGCGGCGATGGCGCGCGCGGTGGCCTTGGTGTCCGCATTGCCGAAGCGGCAGCCGGCCGCCCCCGTGCAGGCGACGATGCCGGCCTGAAGCGCATCCGCATCCGCCGTGAGGCCGAGCGCGGTGATGGCGGCCTTCGCCTCCGTCACCCGTGCATCCGGCACGCCGGAAACGAGGACATTCTGCCAGACGGTGAGGCGCAGATCGCCATCCCCGAGGCTCTGGGCGATGTCCGCAAGGCCGCGCATCTGGACGACCGTCATGCGGCCCACGGGGACGCCGATGCCGATCCAGTTGAGCCCCGCCTGCTTCTGCGGCCGCACGCCGAGATGCGCCATGCGGTCCGCCTCCGGGCGCGGCTTCACGGCCTCCGCCGGCACGCGGACGAAGGGGGCGCCCAGCCGCTCTTCCACCTTCTTCAGGAAGCCGTCGAAGCCCAGCGCGTCGAGCACATATTTCAGGCGCGCCTTCTTGCGGTCGGTGCGGTCGCCGGTGTCGATGAAGACGCGGATGATGGCGTCCGCCACCTTCGTGGCGTCGGCGGGGGGCAGGATCACGCCGGTGTCGCGGGCGAAATCCTTGTGGCCGGTGATGCCGCCGAGCGCAAGGCGGAACCACACGCCGGGTTCGACGCCGAAGCCCTCCTTCACCTCCACGGCCTGGAAGCCGATGTCGTTGGTGTCCTCCAGCGCGCCGATCTGGCCGGCGCCGTCGAAGGCCACGTTGAACTTGCGCGGCAGGCCGTAGAGCGTGCGGGTGTTGAGGATGTGATGGTGCCACGCCTTGGCGTAGGGGCGGGTGTCCAGCAGCTCCTGCGGGTCGATGCCCGCGGTGGGCGTGCCGGTGACGTTGCGGATGTTGTCGCCGCCGGAGCCCTTGGCGGTGAGCCCCAGATCAACCAGCTTCTCCAGCAGGATCACGCCATCGGTGGCGGGGATCTCGCGGATCTGGAGATTGGCGCGCGTCGTCACGTCCGCATAGCCGCCGCCGTGGATTTCGGCGATGTCGGCAATGCCTCGGAACTGCCAGTGGGTGAGGATGCCGTTGGGCATCCTGAGGCGGCACATGAAGCTGTCCTGCGCGGGGGCCACATAGAACAGGCCGTGATACTTCCAGCGCAGGATGTCCGGCCCCTTGGGGTAGACGCCCTCGCGCGCGGCCTCTTCCATGCGGGGCCAGGCATCGAGGCCCATTTCCTCGCGCTTGGCCTTCTCCTCCGGGCAGAGCTTCCTGCCTTCCGCTTCCGTGCGCGCCATGGCCTTGAGGCTTGGCGCATCCGGGCCCGTGGGCTCGGCAGCGGCGGCGGGAGCGGCGCCGCCGGGCGCGCGGCCCGCGCGGGCCACCTGCGCGCCGGACATGAAGCCTTCCAGATAACGTTTCTGATCCACTGTAAAGTCGCCGCTCATGATGTCTCTCTCCTCACGCCGCCAACGCCGGTCGCCCGAAGGCGAGCGCGGCGCGCAGCGGCGCGATGGGGGTGCGGTTCGTGATGAGGTCGAGGAAATAGAGCCCATCGGCGGTGTCGCCGAAGAGCACGGCGCCGGCGAGCACGCCGTCGCGGATGAAGAGGCGGCGATAGATGCCATGGGCGCGGTCGCGCAGCACGATGTCCTGCGCCCCCTCGCCGGAGATGTCGCCGGCCGAGAAGACCGGCACGCCGGACACCTTGAGGTTCGTCGAAACGATGCTGCCTTCATAGGCGGCGGGCTTGCCTGCCAGATGCCGCGCGAGCACGCGCGCCTGCTCATAGGCGGGGGCGACGAGACCATAGGCCATGCCCCGGTGCTCGGCGCATTCGCCCAGCGCGAAGATGCCGGGATCGCTGGTGGCGAGATGATCATCCACCACCACGCCGCGATTGCAGGTGAGCCCCGCCGCGCGGGCAAGGTCCGCATTCGGGCGTACGCCGCAGGCCATCACCACCAGATCGGCGGGCAGCACCTCGCCATCCGCGAGCCGCAGGCCGGTGACGCGGCTGTCGCCTTCGATGGCGGCGCTATGGGCCAGAAGCCGCACGGTAACGCCGCGCGCTTCCACCGCCTGCCGCAGCAGGCCGGCGGCAGTGGCGTCGAGCTGGCGCTCCATCAGCCGGTCCATCAGATGGACGAGCGTCGTCGCGACGCCTGCGCCTGCGAGGCCGATGGCGGCTTCCAGCCCCAGGAGGCCGCCGCCGATCACTACGGCGCGCACGCCGGGCTTGGCCGCCGCGAGCAGAGCCGAAACATCCGCCAAATCGCGGAAGGTGGTAACGCCGGGCAGGTCGGCGCCCGGCAGCGGCAGGCGGATGGGGTGCGAGCCGGTGGCGAGTACCAGCCGGCTGAAGGGCAGGCGACGCCCATCCGCCAGCACCACGGCCCGGCTTTCCCGGTCGATGGAAGCGGCGGGCGTTCCATAGAGCAGGGTCACGCCCTGCTTCGCCCACCAACTGGCGGGCTTCATTTCAAGATCGGTGGCCGGCAGCTTGCCGGCGAGCACGTCGGAGAGCAGCACGCGATTATAGGCAAGGCCCGGCTCCGCTCCCACGACGGCGACGGAATAACGGCCGAGCCCGCAGGCCCCGAGCTCCTCGCAGAGCTTGGTGGCGGCCATGCCGTTGCCGATGATGACGAGAGGCTCGCTCACGTGCGCATTCCGTTGCTGGGGATCATGGGCCTCAGATCATTCCGCCGGGACGGCAGCGCCCTCGGCCGCCTCGATCATTACGCCGGAGAGCAGCCCATAGGCCTCCGCCCAAGCGGCCTTCACCTCGGGCGTGAAGTCGGGGCCAAGGCCCTGTTCCAGCGTCCAGAGGAGAGCGGCGCCGACCGGGGCATAGTGTTCGCGCGTCACGCCATAGGCGACGTGGCGGCGGGCCAGCGCCTGCGCGGCCGGCACGATGGTCTCAAGCTTGGAGAGGCCGTTCACCACGACGGAGAGGGTGCCCATCAGCTTCTTCCCCTGCTCCGAGATGTCGCCCTTGAAGAGGGGCTTCACCTCCGGCGCGATCTCGAACAGCCGGCCATAGAACAGGCCGGCTGCGGTCTCGGCGATGGGCGCCACCTTGGCGAAAGAGGACTGCACCAGTTCCACTTGGCTCGGGGTCATGACAGGCTCCTGGCTGGGCGGGTTCCGGATGGGGCTAAGGGGCCGGAGCGGTGCCGCACCGGCCGCGCAATCAGGCGGCCTCGACGAAGCGGTGGCGCTCGTGGAGGAATTTCAGCACCGCCTCGCGGGCCTTGAGGTAGGTGGGATTGGCCACCAGTTCGAGGCGCTTGCGCGGGCGCGGCAGGCCGACCTCCAGCACCTCGCCGATGCGGGCGGAGGGGCCGTTGGTCATCATCACGATGCGGTCGGAGAGCAGCACGGCCTCGTCCACATCGTGGGTGATCATGAGGATGGTGTTGCCCAGCGTGGCGTGGATCTGCATCACGCTGTCCTGCAGATGGGCGCGGGTGAGCGCGTCCAGCGCGCCGAAAGGCTCGTCCAGCAGCAGCACCTTGGGCTCCATGGCGAGCGCCCGGGCGATGCCCACGCGCTGCTTCATGCCGCCGGAGACCTCAGAGGGGCGCTTGTCCCGCGCGTGGCCCATCTGCACCAGCTCGAGATTGTGCATGGTCCAGTCGTGCCGCTCGGCCCGCGAGCGGGTGCCGGAGAACACCTTGTCCACCGCGAGGCGCACGTTGTCATAGACCGTGAGCCAGGGCAGCAGGGAGTGGTTCTGAAACACCACGGCGCGGTCCGGGCCGGGGCTGTTGACCTCCCGCCCATCAAGGATCACGCCGCCGCTCGTGGCGGGAGTAAGGCCCGCCACGATGTTGAGCAGCGTGGACTTGCCGCAGCCCGAATGGCCGATGATGGAGATGTATTCGCCCTTGGCGATGTCCAGCGAGACCTCGCGCAGCACCTCGGTGGTGGCGGCGCCGCGGGTGAAGGTCTTGCCGATCTGGCTGAGCTCGAGATAGGCGGGCATGGGGATCTCCTTCAGGACGCCGCGGTGCCGCGGGTGACGATGCCGGCGACACCGGCCACGAGACGGTCGAGAACGAAGCCCACCACGCCGATGTAGACGAGGGCGACGATGATGTCGGGCAGGCGGGAGGAGTTCCACGCATCCCAGATGAAGAAGCCGATGCCGACGCCGCCGGTGAGCATCTCCGCCGCCACGATGGCGAGCCAGGACAGGCCGACGCCGATGCGCAGGCCGGTGAAGATGTAGGGCGCCGCCGAGGGCAGCATGATCTTCCAGAAGAATTCCAGCGGGTTCAGCCGCAGCACCTGTGCCACGTTCCGATAGTCCTGCGGGATGTTCCGGATGCCCACCGCCGTGTTGATGATGATGGGCCAGATGGAGGTGATGAAGATCACGAAGATGGCCGAGGGGTTGCTGTCGCGGAAGGCGGCGAGCGCCAGCGGCAGCCAGGCGAGCGGCGGCACCGTGCGCAGCATCTGGAAGATGGGATCAAGCCCGCGCATGGCCCAGACCGACTGGCCGATGAGCGCCCCGGTGAGCACGCCCACAACGGCGGCGAGGCCGAAGCCCACCGCCACGCGCTGGAGCGACACGAGAACGCGCAGGCCGAGGCCAATATCCTGCGGGCCGGCGATGAAGAAGGGATCGACGATCAGATCCTTGCTGTCGGTCCAGATGCGGCTCGGCGGGGGCAGGGTCGCCCCGGCGCCGCGGCACAGCAGTTCCCACAGTAGCAGCAGCAGGGCTGTGACGATGAGCGGTGGTAGCACGCTCACTGCGAACCAGCGTGCGGCGGCCATGAGGCGGGCGGAGACGGGCGGACGCGACCGCTTCAGGCGGACGACCTGCGCGACGCTCGCAGGCGTGGCGGCTTCGGGACGCCGCTGCGGCTCGGCCTCTTTGAGGGCGGTGACGGACATGGCGGGCTCCTCAGGCAACGGAACAGGGGGCACAACGGCCGCCAAACAGGTGAGTCATGCCCGGGCTTGTCCCGGCCATGACCATCGCGAGGGACGGCGCTGAACGTGAGGTCAGTTCGCGCGCGCAGAGGGTCGCCATCTCAGACCTCCACCCGCTTGATGCCGAGGCTCTTCAGATAAGCGGTGGGATTGGCCGGGTCGAAGCTCTTGCCGTCGAAGAAGGTCTCCACGCCGCGCGAGGTGGAGGTGGGAATTTCGGCCGCCGGCACGTTCAGTTCCCTGGCGGCGGCGCGCCACAGGTCCTCGCGGTTCACCTTGTCCACCAGGGCCTTGATGTCGGTGGTGGGTTCGAACTTGCCCCAGCGGATGTCCTCGGTGATGAACCAGGCGTCGTGGCTCTTGAAGGGATAGGAGGCGTTGGCCTGCCAGAACTTCATGTACTGGTCGGAGCCCTTCACCACGCGGCCGTTGCCGTAATTGATGTCGCCGATGGTGCGGCCGTAGATGTCGGCGACAGGCACGTTGAACCACTGCCGCTTGCCGACGATCTCGGACATCTCCTTCTTGTTTTCCATTTTGTCGCACCACTGCTGGGCTTCCAGCACGGCCATGAGGATGGCCTTGGTGGCGTTGGGGTTCTTGTCCACGAAGTCGGCGCGCATCCCGAGCGCCTTTTCGGGATGGTTCTTCCAGATCTCGCCGGTGGTGCAGGCGGTGTAGCCGATGCCCTGGTTGACCAGCTGCTCATTCCACGGCTCGCCCACGCAGAAGGCATCCATGTTGCCCACCTTCATGTTCGCTACCATCTGGGGCGGCGGAACCACGATGGTGGAGACGTCCTTGTCCGGGTCGATGCCGGCGGCGGCGAGCCAGTACCGGATCCAGAGGTCGTGCGTGCCACCGGGGAAGGTCATGGCGACCTTCACTTCCTTGCCCTCGGCCTTCTTCTTCTCGAAGGCGGCCTTGAGCGCCGAGGCGTTGGCGGTGGCCTTCAGGTCCTTGTATTCGTTGGAAACGGAGATGGCCTGCGCATCGAGATTGAGACGCGCGAGGATGTACATGGGCGTCGGCGCGTTGTTCTGCGTCACCTTGCCGGTGGAGATGAGGTAGGGCATCGGAGTGAGGATGTGCGCCCCGTCGATGCCGTTGGCGCCGCCGCCGAGCACGAGATTGTCGCGGGTGGCGCCCCAGGAGGCCTGCTTCACCACCTCCACGTCCGGCACGCCATGTTTGGCGAACAGCCCCTTCTCCTTGGCGATCACCAGCGGAGAGGCGTCCATGAGCGCGATGTAGCCGAGGACGGCCTTGGTGGTTTCCGGCGCCGCCGCATGCGCGGAGGGCACGCCGCCGGGGAAGACCGTCCGCACCGCCTCGAACAGTGCCGCCGTGCCCATGGCCGCGACGCCGCCCTTGAGCAGCGAACGGCGCGAGACGCCCTCGTGCGCGGTCCCCTCGGGGGCAGCCGAAGACGCCGTCGGAGAGGGGGCGGCGGGCGACACAACGGACAGCGCAACGGACTTGGGCTCGGAGGCGTCGGTCATCTTCAGGTT
This sequence comes from Azorhizobium sp. AG788, assembly GCF_004364705.1. Classification (NCBI taxonomy): domain Bacteria; kingdom Pseudomonadati; phylum Pseudomonadota; class Alphaproteobacteria; order Hyphomicrobiales; family Xanthobacteraceae; genus Azorhizobium; species Azorhizobium sp. AG788. The sequence continues at coordinate 82,561 of NZ_SOBM01000010.1, read as the reverse complement.
CCCCTCGTGGTGGCGTCGGTGGGCAAAAACGAAAAAAAAGCCGCAGACATCCGCACGGCGCGGTTGGCGCCATCGGTGTCAGCGGCTTTGCTGCGGTCCCGCCCTTGGGACGAAATTTGGGAAGCGCCATCCCCGTTGACGGCGCACGCCCTTCCTTATTCAAGGGGCGTGCCAACCGGGGCGTGTGACGAAGGTTTTGGAATCGCTAGAGAATGCGAAAGATCAAAAAAAGAGCATGATGTCCTGATGGGCAGTGATCTGGCGGCGGGGTGAGCAACTGCCTCAGGATTGTGCGGTGCACCGGTGGCTCAGGAGCGCTCGGGGCGGGTTTCCGACATGAGAGCGATAATCTCCTTTCCCGGCAGCGCTTCGGCGGCATAGCTGAAGGTGCCCAGCATCCGCACCTCCTGCGCCGCCCGCATCAGGGCGCCGAGCGCGGCCCGCGCGAAGGAGCCGCCGACGCTCACCCGGCGCACGCCGGCCGCCGAGAGTTCGGCGACGGAATAGGAGGGGCCGCGCAGCCCCATCACCACATTCACCGGCTTGTCCACGGCGGCGCAGACGGTGCGGATCGCCTCGAGGTCCGGCAGGCCGGGGGCATAGAGCACATGCGCGCCGGCGGCGGAAAAGGCCTGGAGCCGGCGGATGGTGTCATCGAGATCCGGCCGGCCGCACAGGAAGTTCTCGGCCCGCGCCGTCAGCAGGAAGGGCAGGTCGCGCGCCGCCTCGGCTGCGGACTGCACGCGCTCGACCGCGTGCGCCAGATCATAGATGGGCGTCGCGGGATCGCCCGTTGCATCCTCGATGGAGCCGCCCACGAGGCCGATGGCGCAGGCGAGGCGGATCGTTTCCGCGCAGGCTTCTGGCGCCGCGCCGAAGCCGTCCTCCAGATCAGCCGAGACGGGCAGGTGGGTGGCGCGGACGATCTCGGAAGCATTCTCCAGAATCTCGCCCCGCGTCAGGCTCGCGGCGGAATCCCGCTTGCCCTTGGAGAAGGCGTAGCCGGCGCTGGTGGTGGCCAGCGCCTCGAAGCCGAGGCTGGCGAGAAGGCGCGCCGAGCCGGCATCCCACGGATTGGGGATGACGAAGGCCTGGGCCTGCTGGTGCAGCGCCTTGAAGCGCTCGAACTTGGCAATCTGCTCGGACACGCCGGTCTCCAGCGGAACGGGAAAGGGGAGGTGGGGGGCTCCGCCCGTGGTCTCAGGGCTTCAGCTTGAACTGGGTCGCGAGGAAAGCGCCGACGTCCTTGTGGGCGGCGGCCGCCGCCTCGGCATTGCCGCCCACATGCGGGCCCAGCTGGACGCAGGCGTCCTTGTAGGTGAAGGGCTGGCCGGTGGCGGCGTTGGTGAGCACGCCCGGTTCCGTCTCGCGGATGGTGCAGGCCCGCACCGTCTGGGAGGTGGGCGCCTCCACGCGCCCGATCGGGAAGGGAGTGTCGAAGCCGTGCTCGGCACCGGCATATTCTTTCACCACCACATCCCGGCCGGCGGCCTTCAGGCGCGCCACATAGGGCTGGCACACGGACACCGGATCATAATCGTCCGCCGCGCCGTGGAAGATGCGGATGGGCACGCCAGCCACGTCCGTCTCGCCCATGAAGCTGATGGCGCAGTCGGGATAGAAGGGCACATAAGCGGCGAACGTCACGCCCGAGCGGTTCCACATCTTCTGGAAGCGGTCGAGGCTCGCATAGAGCGCCGCCTGCCCGCCGCGGGAGAAGCCCATCAGGGCGATGCGGCTGGTATCGATGCGCGGGTGCTTCGCGAGGATGTCCAGCGCCCGGTAGATGTCGAGAATGAAGTTGAGCCGCCCGAGCTTGGCCTGGTCGGAACTGACCGAGGTGAGGCCGCGGCCGGTGAAGCCATCGATGACGAGCGTCGCCATGCCCATGGCGTTGAACTGCTCCACCCACGGCTCGATGTTGGCACCGACGCCGCCCGAGCCGTGCATGAGCACCACGACGGGTTGCTTGCCGGACGCCTGCGAGAGCCGCAGCTCCGCCGCCAGCGTCACCGGCTGGCCGGTTTCCTCGCCCTTCAGGAAGGCGCTGTCGGGCAGGGTGCGGGAGGGGAAGGGGTGAAGCTCCACCCGCGCGGGAATGCTCGCCGGATCGGAGGTCGCCGGGCTTTGCGCCGGGCCGGGGCCTTGGGCCCGCGCCGCCACGGGCAGGCTCAGGAGCAGGGCGGCGACGAGACCGGCTGGCAGCAGTTTCATGGGGCACCCGATTCGCGATGGACCGGGCGTAGCATGTCAGCCAAAGCGGCTGCTGTCAGGTTTAGTGCACTGCAAAACAAGCATTTTTCGACGGCGGCGGCCCGAAGGGCGAGCCGCTCAGTCGTTGTCGCTGCTGGCGCCCTGGAAGAAGTCCTTCATCTTGGCGAAGAAGCCGTTGGATTCCGGATGGGTGTCCGTGGAGGAGAGGCCCTCGAACTCGGCGAGCAGTTCCTTCTGGCGCTTCGTGAGGTTCTGCGGCGTTTCCACCACCACCTGCACATACATGTCACCGAAGGAGCGCGAGCGCAGCACGGGCATCCCCGCTCCGGGCAGGCGCAGGCGCTTGCCGGACTGGGTGCCCTCGGGGATCTTCACCTTGGTCTTCTCGCCGCCGATGGTCGGCACTTCCACCGTGCCGCCGAGCGCCGCCGTCACCATGGAGATGGGCGCGCGGCAATAAAGGTCCGCCCCTTCCCGCTGGAAGAAGGTGTGCGGCTCGATGGAGAGGAAGATGTAGAGGTCGCCGGGCGGTCCGCCGCGGACGCCCGCCTCGCCCTCGCCGCCGAGACGGATGCGGGTGCCGTCTTCCACGCCCGCCGGGATCTGCACCTGAAGCGTGCGCTCGCGCGTCACACGGCCGGCGCCGCCGCAGTTCGGGCAGGGGTCCTCGATCACGGTGCCACGGCCCTGGCACGAGGGGCAGGTGCGCTCCAGCGTGAAGAAGCCCTGGGCATGGCGGATCTTGCCGGCGCCATTGCAGGTGCGGCAGGTCTTGGGCTGGGTGCCGGCCTTGGCGCCGGAGCCCGAGCACACCTCGCAGGAGATGGACGTGGGGATGCTGATCTGGGCGGTCTTGCCGGAGAAGGCTTCCTCCAGCGTGATGTCCATATTGTAGCGCAGGTCCGCCCCGCGCGCCCGGCCGCCGGCGCTGCGGGCGCCGCTGCGGCCCATGGAGCCGCCGAACAGGTCGTCGAAAATGTCGGCAAAGGTGGAGGCGAAGTCGGCGTTGAAGCCCGCGCCGCCCGGCCCACCACCATTCTCGAAGGCGGCATGGCCATAGCGGTCGTAGGCGCCGCGCTTCTGCGGGTCCTTCAGGACCTCATAGGCCTCGGAGATTTCCTTGAAGCGGATTTCGGCTTCCGGGTCGCCCGGATTCTTGTCCGGGTGCCACTTCATCGCCAGCTTGCGGAACGAGGCCTTCAGCACCGTTTCATCGGCACCGCGATCACAGCCCAGCACCTCGTAATAGTCACGCTTCGCCATGGTCTCGCTTTTCCGTCGCCCGCGAGGCGTAGCCATCCGGGCTCATCAGGTCCGAAAGAGCGCATGCCCGTCGAACGGGTCCTGAACAGCGCCTCGAAATCTCTTGTGCCGCATCGGCCTTGCGCGGGCACCGCAGCGTCCGTGCCGTCCCGCTGGCGCCCGACGACCCCGCCGGGACCGCGCCCGCCACCGGACGTCCTCTAAACGCAACCGCGGCACAAGGAAAGATCACGGGCGCATCCGCCACCCAAAGGGGCGACACGATCGGGAGGCCTTGCGCCGGCGCCGCTCGCCCGCGATTGGGGCCCCCTTCTGCCGCAGTCCGGGCAGCATCTTCGGCACAATCACAGCGCCACCCCGCACATGGGCGGGGTGGCGAAAGACAGGCCCGGCGGCAGCGCCGCCGGGAGCGTCCGCTCAGGCGGACTTCTTCTTGTCGTCGTCGACCTCGGTGAACTCGGCGTCCACCACGTCGTCCTTCTTGGCCGCGCCGGGCTGCTCGCCGCCCTGCTGGGCCGAGTACATGGCCTCGCCGAGCTTCAGGGACGCCTGGGCCAGAGCCTGGGTCTTGGCCTGGATGGCCTCCGCATCCTCGGTGGTGAGGGCGGTCTTCAGCTCGCCAAGGGCGCTTTCGATGGCGCCCTTCTCGGCCGCGCCGACCTTGTCGCCGTGCTCGGAGAGGGCCTTCTCGGTGGAGTGGACCAGAGCCTCGCCGTGGTTCTTGGCTTCCGCCAGCGCCCGGCGCTTCTTGTCATCCGCCGCATGGCTCTCGGCGTCCTTCACCATCTTCTCGATGTCGGCGTCATTGAGACCGCCCGAGGCCTGGATCCGGATCTGCTGCTCCTTGCCGGTGCCCTTGTCCTTGGCGGACACCTGCACGATGCCGTTGGCGTCGATGTCGAAGGTGACTTCGATCTGGGGCACGCCACGCGGCGCCGGCGGGATGCCGACGAGGTCGAACTGGCCGAGGATCTTGTTGTCCGCGGCCATCTCGCGCTCACCCTGGAAGACGCGGATGGTCACGGCCGTCTGGCCGTCCTCAGCGGTGGAGAAGACCTGGCTCTTCTTGGTCGGGATGGTCGTGTTGCGGTCGATGAGCCGGGTGAACACCCCGCCCAGCGTCTCGATGCCCAGCGACAGCGGGGTCACGTCGAGCAGCAGCACGTCCTTCACGTCGCCCTGGAGCACGCCGGCCTGGATGGCGGCGCCGATGGCGACCACTTCATCCGGGTTGACGCCCTTGTGGGGCTCCTTGCCGAAGAACTGCTTCACCATCTCCTGGACCTTCGGCATGCGGGTCATGCCGCCGACCAGAACCACCTCGTCGATCTGACCGGCGGAGAGGCCCGCATCCTTCAGCGCGAGCCGGCAGGGCTCCATGGTGCGCTGGATGAGGTCTTCCACCAGCGCCTCGAACTTGGCGCGGGTCAGCTTCATGGTCAGGTGCTTGGGGCCCGACGCATCGGCGGTGATGAAGGGCAGGTTGATCTCGGTCTGGGTCGCGGACGACAGCTCGATCTTGGCCTTCTCGGCCGCTTCCTTCAGGCGCTGAAGGGCGAGCTTGTCGTTGCGCAGGTCGATGCCCTGCTCCTTCTTGAACTCATCCGCCAGGTAGTTCACCAGGCGCATGTCGAAGTCCTCGCCGCCGAGGAAGGTGTCGCCGTTGGTGGACTTCACCTCGAACACGCCGTCGCCGATCTCGAGCACGGACACGTCGAAGGTGCCGCCGCCGAGGTCATAGACCGCGATGGTGCCGGAATTCTTCTTGTCGAGGCCATAGGCGAGCGCGGCCGCCGTGGGCTCGTTGATGATGCGCAGGACTTCGAGACCGGCGATGCGGCCGGCGTCCTTGGTGGCCTGACGCTGGGCGTCGTTGAAGTAGGCCGGAACGGTGATGACCGCCTTCTCGACCTTCTCGCCGAGGAACGACTCCGCCGTCTCCTTCATCTTCTGCAGGATGAAGGCGGAGATCTGCGAGGGCGAGTACTTCTTGCCGTCGGACTCGACCCAGGCGTCGCCATTGTCGGCGCGCACGACCTTGTAGGGAACGAGCTTCTTGTCCTTCTCGACGGTCGGATCGTCATAGCGGCGGCCGATGAGGCGCTTCACCGCGAAGAAGGTGCGCTCGGGATTGGTGACGCCCTGGCGCTTGGCCGGCTGGCCGACCAGACGCTCGCCATCTTCCGTGAAGGCGACGATGGACGGCGTGGTGCGCGCGCCTTCGGCGTTCTCGATGACTTTTGGGCTGGCGCCTTCCATCACCGCGACGCAGGAATTGGTTGTGCCGAGGTCGATGCCGATGATCTTGGACATATACTTCTCCTTGTCGGCAGACCGGCCGGGCCTTTTTCAGCGCCCGCGGGGGAAACCACGGGCCCCTCCCGCAGCCTTCCGCCGGTCCCCGGAAATTGGGGTACGTCGCATCCTCAAACTGAATACGGCGTTCGAGGCCGATATAGGAGGGGGGTTCTGGCGCCGCAAGGCGTCGCGCGCCTAGTCGCGACGCTTTTTCACGATATGGAGAGGCGGCTGAGACTTCGCCCCCGGAAGCTGCCGGCGCTGGCCGCCCGACCAGACCTCACGCAGCCTGCCACGCCTCAGCGGGTCTCTGTGACGAAAGCTACTCAGGATTGTTCGGTAATTCGTCATCATCCATGGGTTGCTGCCCTTGGGTGGCGAATGCCAGGAGAGATCCGATGCGTCACAACCTTCTGTCCGCCGTCACTCTTGCTGCTGCCCTGATTGCGGCTCCTGCCGTGTGTTTCGCAGACTATGCAATGGTCCTCACCTCGACGCTCTGCCAGAACCAGTATGACGCGATGAACGTGGTCTGGGCTCGGACCCATCCTGCGGGACCGGGAACGCAGAAGCTCTTCTATTTCGACGGCACCAATTTCACCGCCGTCGGCCATACCGCGACATTTGACAGCCTGTCAGAGGTGGTTGTCTCCGCCCACGGTAACAAAGGGTCGATCGGGCCGAAGTCTGCGGCCGACTTCGCGACAGCCTTTTTGGACAAACACGCTGCCACGCCGAATTCGGTGACACTGCTCACCTGTTATTCGGCCACGGGCTCGACCGGAAAAAGCGTGATGGGTGCGCTGGCGGCGAAATATCCGTCGGCCGGTTCCGCGGGCACGTTGGTCGCCAACCTTTACGGTTCCAAGGTTTGCAGCGCCTTGCGCAAGCCTGCGTCCGGGACTGCCGCTGTGATCTCTGAGGCGATCTATTACGACGGGGTTGTTAGTAGCGAGGAGGGAAAAAAGATCGTAACCGCACTGGTCGATGACTGGAATAAGAAGATTTATCCGGGATTGGGTGGCAAGGATCAGACGTTCGCAAGCTATTGCACTGCCGTCCTGAGCGACGTGACGGCCCTTCCGGACTTTATTACGGCGGTGGATGGCCAATACGGAGTCCGCTATCTCGAACTGATCAACGACAATGGCGGAGGCTCCTCACAGACCCGATGCGGCGCGGCCGAGCCGGCAAAGGTCTGCGACTAGAGCGCGATTCACCGAGCCCGTTGAAACCCAGGCGTTTCAATGGGCTCGGATACGGCTCTAAGCCGACTTCCCTTGGCTTATTCCCCCGTTGCCAGGAAGCGCTCCTTGTCGAAAACGGGGCCGAACTGGGTGGCCACGCAATCCGGTTCGCGCGGCGGGGAGGGGGGCGCCGCTCCCACCGCCGCATCAAAGATGTCGGGCCGGTAGACCGAGATGGCTTCCCTTGCGGCATCCGGCGCCCAGTCGCCCTGATGGGCGGCGACGATCTGGTGATACATCCACAGCGCATGGTCCGGATCGGGGCGGTTGGCGCCCTCCCGGTGGAGGACCAGATAGTCCGGATGTGACCGCTGCACGCCGCCGGGGGCGGTGTGCAGGCGCCCGTCGAGGGTCCGGCGCAGGATGTCGGCGGGCAAGGAGAGGTGGCGCGGCTCGCTGAGCAGGCGGGCGAGGTCGGCGTGGTTGGCCGGGTCCTCGCACCAGGCGGCGGCGGCATTCAGCGCCCGCACCAGCCGGTGCAGAACTTCGGGCTCCGCATTGGCGAAGCGCGCATGGACGCCCAGCACCTTCTCCGGCACCCAGCCGAAGATCTCCGCCCCCAGCACCGCGATGCGGCCCACGTCCGCATCCACCGCCACGCTGTTCCAGGGCGAGCCCACCGAGAAGCCGTGGATGAGGCCGTTGCGCAGGCTCTCGGCCATGAAGGGCGGGGGGATCACCACGAGCCGCACGTCCCGGTCCGGGTCGATGCCGCCGGCGGTGAGGAAATGGCGGATGAGATAATGGTGGGTGGAGAAGGTATAGACCGCCGCGAAGGTGAGCGGGTCCTCGCCGCGCTCCCTGCGGTCGATCACCACCTTGCCCAGCGCCTGCGCCGCCCCAAGGGCGGAGGTGAGATCGCCGCCCGTCTCGCCCATGGCGGCATAGACGGATTTCGCGATGGTGATGGCGCTGCCGTTGAGGTTGAGCGCGAAGGGCACCACCAGGGGCACCCGCACGTGGCCGAGGCCGAGCGAGGAGGCGATGGCGAGCGGACCCAGCATATGGGCACCGTCCAGCAGGCCCACATTCACCTTGTCGCGGATGTTGGCCCAGGAGACTTCCTTGTGCAGCTCGATCTCGATGCCCTCGGCCATGGCGAAGCCGCGTTCGGCGGCGGCGATCAGCACGGCGGCGTCGGTGAGGGGGATGAAGCCGATGGACAGCCGTTTCATCGCAGCAGCTCCGCGGCGGTGATGATGGATTGGGCGATGTCGGCGATGCGCTTCTTCTCGTTCATCGCGGTGCGGCGCAGGAGGCTGTAGGCGTCTTCCTCGCTGATGCCCTTCATTTTCATGAGCAGGCCTTTGGCCCGGTCCACCGTCTTGCGCTCCTCGAGCTGGCTTTTGGCCTCCTCCAGCTCCGCCTTCAGCCGGGCGAAGGCGCGGAAGCGGGAGATGGTGGTCTCCACGATGGGCCGCACCCGCTCCTTGCGCAGGCCGTCCACCACATAGGAGGCGACGCCGGCCTCAATGGCCTGCTGGATGGTCTCCCCGTCCGACTGGTCCACGAACATGGCGACGGGGCGCTTCACCTCGCGGGAGACGTGCAGCATCTGCTCGATGACGTCGCGGCTCGGGTCCTCAAGGTCGATGAGGATCACGTCCGGATCGATGGCATAGATGCGTTCGAGAATGTTGGTGCGGCCTTCGAGGCGCAGCACATTCACATAGCCAGCCTCATGCAGCCCCTCGCTGAGGATCGCGGCCCGCACCGGACTTTCATCGACGATGACGATCCTGAGCTGAAGGTCGCTGGACATGAAGCTCTTGGGGCTGACGAAGCACGAAACGCAACGGCGCCAGTGTGCACGCACTCGGGCACCGTTGCGTAGCGTTTTTTAAGGGCACAGGCGGGATGTCCCCGCCGGCGGCCGGATCGGTCAGGGCGCGGCTGTCGCTCCGGCATAATCGATGAGCTTGCGTCGCAGGGCGGGCAGGTTCGGCTTCTGCTTCTCGAAGCCCACCCAGTCGCCGGGGATGGCCGCGAAGATCTCGTCCCGCAGGGCCTTGGCCTTCGGATCGCTCGCGGCCCGCCCGTCCAGCCACTGGAGGAGGCGCAGGTCGGTGATGCCGTCGCCGGTGGCCACCACCATGGCGTCGACGGTCGGCACGCTCTGGCAGCGGTCGGCGGTGAGGGGCAGGAACATGAAGTCCGGCTCGCGCCCGTCCGTCGGGTCGGATGGGTCGGCGGTGGCGGCGCGGGCGTGCCACTGGATGTAGCCCTCCGCCCCCACGCGCCAGAGCAGGAAGCCCGCCGCCGCCTCGATGTCCGGCATGTTGTAGAGCCAGGGCGTGATGCCCTGCGCCTTCAGGTCCGCGAAGTCGCGGGCCGAGACGCCAAAGCCGGTGTTGACCAGCACGGTGTCGAAGAAGGGCAGGAAAGGCTTGTCCTTGATATCGTTGAGCTGGCCCGCGATCTTCGCCCTGGGGGCATAGACGCGGATGGCGTCGCGCAGGCGCTTCAGGTCCATCATCGGGCTCTGGAGGTTCTGCGGCTCGTCGGCGATGGACCAGAGCGGCAACGGCAGGCCGGCGGCGGTCAGCGCAGCTTCGGTGGCGCCGATATTCTCGCCCATGGCCTGCACGCCTACCTTGTCGGCCAGCAGCTTCACCGAGACATAATCGAAGAAGGGCGGCGAAAAGCCGGCATCCTTCGCAAGCCGTGTCTGTTCCAGATAGCGGGCGCGCTGGTCCGCCGTCGGCGTCACGAGATCGGGCGAGAGGCCGGTGAGGCCGAAGCGGCGCAACGCCTTGAGATCGCAGGCCATCAGCCGGTCGGCGGTGGCGGGCTTGGGCGGGAACCAGAAGTCCGGATTGGGCGCGGCCATGTAATAGCCCACCGGCGTCGCGGTGGCGGGCAGGGGGACCGGCGCCACCTCCACATCCGCCCGCACTTCCACGCTGGCCCCGCCGATGTTCATGGCCAGCACCACCGGCAGGGTGCCGCTTGCCGTTTCGGGCACGGTGAAGGTGATGTTCATGCGGCGGGGGATGCCGGCGGCGATGCGCAGGCGGGAGAGGTCGCCTTCCAGCACGTCCGAGGTGATGGAGAGCGAATTCTCGCCGCCACCCCGGCGCATATAGGTCCACTTGCCCCAGCGCACTTCGCCGGTGACGCCCTCGGGCAGCTTCATGGCAACGTCTGGATTGGCGTCGCTCTGGTCGGAGAAGGCGAGGAAGTCGATGGAGACCATCTGGCCGCGCAGGGCCTTGAGGCGCGTCTGTGTGGGCAGGTTCGGGTCCCAGAAGGGATGCTGGCTGCGGGGCGTGCCATAGGGCAGCACGCGCAGGGTGGTGCCCTGGGCCAGCTTCGGGTCCACCGGCTTGTCCACCACCGGCCAGCGCTCCATGTAGCGCCCGCGTCGCCAGGCTTCCACCGCCTCGGCGGCGGCCGTGGAAGCGCCGGGGGCAATCACCATGGCGGCGATATAGCCGTCGTTCGGCGGCTGGTCGGAGGAGATCTGCACGGTGATCTTCCCGTCGATCACCGGCACGGTGGCGGTGACGAGCCCGGCGCGGCGGGAGGCATAGACTTCCCACGGGTCGCCATCGATCATCGCCTCCTTCCAGAGGCCGCGATGGAAGACCTTCTCCACCCATTCGTCGGGCCGGTAGTCCTCCTTCAGCGCCACCTGACCATTGATGATGAAGGTGCGGTGGAGGGAGTGGGGGAAGTATTCCCACTCGCCCTGATCCTCGGTCCAGAGCGAGACGGTCGCGGTGTCGCTCCTCGTCCAGGGCACGGTGATGGTCCGTACGCCGTTGAGGCCGCTGGAGAGGAGCGGATCGTTCTGGGTGCGCACGAGATCGCGGCCGGCCGGGGAGAGGCGGGGATCGTTCCGCGTCACCGTCTCGAAGCCGGGCACGGACACGTCCGCCGGGCCGAAGCGCAGGCCGAGGGCGTCCTTGGGCAGCGGGCTGCCGCCGGCCACATGCACGTCGCCGAGCCGGATCGGGCCTTCCCCGTCGCCCAGCGAGATGACGAAGCGGGCGACCCTGGTGCGGTCCAGCCGCGCCTTGGAGGGCGTCACCCAGGAACTCACCGGCGAGCGGAAGGTGAAGGGGCCGGGCGGCACTGTCACCGTGGCATTGACGCGGGAATTCCAGTTCTTCGAATTCACGTCGTCGATGCGAAGGTAAAGGGTGATGGGCTTGCTGTCCGTATTGGTACCGGTGACCACCACCTCCTGGTCCTGCGCGAAGGACATCGGCGGATAGAATTCCTGCTCGGCGGTGGTGCGCGCCCCCTTCAGCCAGCTCTGGCCCATCTTGGCCTCATTGGCCGCGCCGCCGGTGGAGCCGGTGGTGTCCCCCGCGCCGGGGCGGTTCTCGATGCTGGCGCTGGCGATCTGCGCCGCCGGCTGGTTTTCCGGCGAGAACAGGATGATGCGGGTGATGGCCTTGATGTCCATCTCTCGTTTGTTCTGATCGGCCAGCCCCTTGAAGGGCACGATCCACTCAAAGGGGCCGGGCGGCACGGATTTCGCCATGCCGAAGCGCGAGCCCCAGTCCTTCGAGGCGCTGTCGTCGATGCGCAGGTCCACCTCGATGGCGCTGCCGGTGGGGTTGCTGCCCTTGATGACGAGCGCATCGTCCGGCCCGAAGGCACGGGGCGGGGCATAATTCTGCTCCAGCGCCGGGCTGGTGCTGGCATCGGTGAACAGAGCGGCACTGGCGCGCGCGGGCGCGGCACCGGGCGCAGAACCAGCTGCCGCCGCCGCCGGCTGCGGCCGGCGCTCCAGCGTCACGCTCGCGATCTGCGCGGCCGGCAGGTTCTCGGGCGAGAAGAGGATGATGCGGGTGATGGCATTGATGTCCATCGCCCTCTTGTTCTGATCGGTCAGGCCCTTGAAGGGCACCACCCATTCGAAGGGACCAGGGGGCACCGTCTTCACACCGCCGAAGCGCGAGCCCCAGTCCTTGGACGCGCTGTCATCGATGCGCAGGTCCACCTCCACGAAATCATTGGAGGCGTTGCGGCCCTTGATGACCAGCACGTCGTCGGGGCTAAAGGCATGGGGCGGGGCATAATTCTGCTCCAGCGCCGGCGCGGTGCGGGTGTTGGCAAAGAGGACCGTGCCGGATGCGGCCGGGGCGGATGCGGGCGGCGGGGCGGAGGTGTCGAGCGTGCTCTGGGTCTTGCGGGTCAGCGCCCGCTCGATCCGCTCATAGGAGAGCTTCTCCCAGATATCCGGCCGGAACACCGCGATGCCCATGACCACGCTGGCCATGACGCCGAGCATGGCGCCCCAGGCAAAGCCGCTGAGCCACAGCCGGATCTTGCCCATGTTACCTCTCCCGCAGGCCGCCAATGGCCCTCTTCGGCTCTAGACCATCGTCCCGCGCAGGAAAAGGCGATGGCGCATGTGCGGCTGGGAAAATGGCGGCGTGCGGTGTCGCGCCTGTGACTCTGCGGCGCGAAGCTGCGCCATGCTTCCGCCGAAGTCCCCCGCCATTGCCTCGACCGGCGACAAGCGGGGTGTCATGCGGCAGCGATTCGCGTTTCTTCTGGCGGCAGCCCTGAGCTGCCTTGGCGCGGGCGTGGCCGAGGCGCATCCCCACGTGTGGGTGACCATGCGCACCACCATCATGTTCGATCCGCAGGGCAATTTCGTCGGCCTCAGGAACGACTGGACCTTCGACGAGGCCTTCACCGCCTTCGCGCTCCAGGGTTTCCCGAAGGATGCCAACGGCAATTATGCCAAGGAAACGCTGGCGCCGCTCGCCGAGGTGAACGTCACCTCGCTGAAGGAATATGACTATTTCGCCCACGGCAAGACGGCCAAGGCGAAGATGGCCTTCAAGGATCCGGTCGATTATTCGCTGACCTTCGACAATGACCTTCTGACGCTGCACTTCACCTTGCCGGTGGCCAAGCCCGTGCCCTCCAAGGGCTCGCTGACCTTCGAGCTCTATGACCCGACCTATTTCGTCTCTTTCGATTTCGAGGAGAAGGACCCGGTGCGCCTCGAAGGCGCGCCCGCCGGCTGCACCTTCTCGGTGGTGACGCCGAGCCAGCCGCAGACCATGCAGGTGGACGAGAGCTTCTTCACGAACCTCACCTCGTCCAGCACCTATGGCGCCCAATATGCCGACAAGATCCTGGTGAAGTGTCCCTGATGACCGCCTCCCGCACCCGCTTCCTCCGATTGCTCATTCTGGCATGTGTGGGGGCGGGTACGGCGCTTGCCCTTGCGGAGCCCGCCGTGGCTCAGGCCTTTGGGCAGGCGGGAGCCAAGACCACCCCCTTTGGCCTCGGCGGGGGCGGCCCGGCGCCCACCGGCTTCACCGGCTATCTCATCGCCAAGCAGAGCGAGTTCTATCGCGCCCTCATCCAGGCCGTGCGTGCCGCCAAGGCCGATGGCCATGCGCTCTATCTGCTGGCGGGCCTCTCCTTCGGCTATGGCGTCTTCCACGCCGCCGGCCCCGGCCATGGCAAGGCGGTGATCTCCTCATACCTGCTGGCGGACGGCGGCACGCTGCGGCGGGGCGCGCTGCTGGCGCTGGGGTCGGGCATGGTGCAGGCCATCGCCGCCGTGCTGTTCGTGGGCGTGATGGCGCTGCTGCTCGGCTCCACCGCCGCCACCATGGCGCAGGCCATGAACTGGGTGGAGATCGCGGCCTATGGCGGCATCGCCCTCTTCGGCGCGCTGCTGGCGCTCACCAAGGCGCGGGCGCTCATCGGCGTGCTGCGCGGCAGCCCGACCCATGTGCATGACGCCGAATGCGGCTGCGGTGACAGCCATGCGCCGGACCCGCGCCTGCTGGACGGGCGCGGCGGCTGGAAGCGGGCGGCGGTGGCGGTGATCTCGGCCGGCGCACGGCCCTGCTCGGGCGCCATCCTCGTGCTCACCTTCGCTTTGTCGCAGGGCGTGTTCCTGACCGGCGTTGCGTCCGCCTTCGCCATGGGGCTCGGCACGGCGCTCACCGTCACCGCCATCGCGGCACTCGCCGTCTATGGCAAGCGGCTCGCGGTGCGCTTGGCGGTGCTGGCCTCCGGGCGGGGCACGGCGCTGATGCTGGTGGTGGAACTGGGCGCGGCCGTGCTCGTCTGCCTGTTCGGCCTTGCCCTCCTCACCGGCTATGCGGTGAGCGAGCGTCTGCTGCCGGGCTGACGGGCGCTTGAGTCCGGCCGGCGGCTCAGGCTGAATGCCGCCGGGGAGGACGCCATGGCCGACAACATCATCCGCACGCTGACGCCCGCCGAGGTGGACCTCGCGGTGGACTGGGCCGCACGGGAGGGCTGGAACCCCGGCCTGCACGACGCGCCCGCCTTCCTCGCGCAGGACCCGGAGGGTTTCCTCGGCCTGTTCCGCGATGGCGAACTGGCCGCCTGTATCTCGCTCGTCACCTATGGCGCGGCCTATGCCTTCCTCGGCTTCTACATCTGCCGGCCGGATCTGCGCGGGCAGGGGCTGGGGTGGACGCTCTGGCAGGCGGGCATGGCCCGGCTCGGCGCGCGCACCGTCGGGCTCGATGGCGTGGTGGCGCAGCAGGAGAATTACAAGAAATCCGGCTTCGTCCTCGCCCATCGCAATGTGCGACACGGCGGGGTGGCGCGGCCGGTCGCGAGCGATCCGCAAGTGCGCCTGCGGCCGGTGGCAACGGACCTGATGCCCGCGCTCATCGCCTATGACACCGCCTGCATGCCCGCCGCCCGCCCCGATTTTCTCAAGCACTGGCTCGCCCCGCCGGACGGTCTCGCTCTGATGGCGGGCAATGGGGAGCGGGTGCTCGGCTATGGCGTCATCCGCCATGCGCGGACCGGCTGGCGGATCGGTCCGCTCTTTGCGCAGGCTCCGGGCATCGCCGGCGCGCTCCTGAATGCGCTGGCGGACCATGCGGGCGGGGCGGACGTCTTCATCGACGTGCCCGAGCCCAATGGCGCGGCGCTGGCACTGGTCGAGGCGGCCGGGCTCGTCCCGGTGTTCGAGACCGCCCGCATGTACAAGGGCGATGCGCCCGTTCTGCCGCTCGATGCCATCTACGGCATCACCACGCTGGAACTCGGGTGATGGCCTGTCGCTATGGCAGCCGCAGGCCCTTCTCCCAGACGGGCGGGCTGCCGAAGGCGCGGCGCAGGTGCTCGATGAGCGCCCGCAGCTTGGCGGAGGCGGAACGGTCCAGCGGATAGGCCGCGTGCAGTTGTGCGCCTTCCGCTGGCACGCCCACATCCACCACCTCCAGCGTCCCCGCCGCCAGTTCCTCATGACAGAGGAAGGTGGGCAAGAGCGCGAGGCCGAGGCCCGCCACGGCGGCGCCCCGCATCATCACGCCGTTGTTCACCCGAAGGCCGGGACGCGGACGCACCGCCACCGCCCCGGAGGGCGTTTCAAAGCGCCAGTCGGTCTCGCGATTGGCGTAGAGGATGGCGCGGTGGGCCGAAAGGGCGTCGAGGCTCGCCGGTGTGCCATGGGCCTCCAGATAGGCGGGGGCGGCCACGAGAAAGCGCCGGCTGGTGGCGAGCCGGCGGGCGGCGAGCCGCGTGTCATGCACCTGCCCGTGGCGGATCACCAGATCGAAACCGTCCGCGACCACATCCACGAAGCGGTCGTCCAGTTCCAGCGTCAGCTCGATGCCGGGATGGGCGGCGAGGAAGGGATGAAGCGCCCGGCCGAGATGCAGCGTGCCGAAGCTGACGGGCGCGGACACCCGCAAGGGGCCGGCGAGCAGGCTTTTCTGCTCGGCGATCTCGGCCACCGCCTCCTCCGCCTCGCGCAGCAGGCGGCGCCCGCGGGTGAGGAAGGCGGTGCCGGCTTCGGTGAGGGCGAGGCGACGGGTGCTGCGCTGCATGAGGCGGGCGCCGAGCAGCCGCTCAAGTTCCGCCAGCCGTTCGCTGACGACGGATTTCGCAAGGCCGAGCCGCCGCGCCGCCTCCGAAATCGAGCCGGCGTCCGCCACCGCCACGAACGCGGCCACCCCGTCGAGCTTGAGCATTGTTCGGCAAATCCGGAAACGGGTTTCGCCTTCTGCCGGCTAACCCGGACAATGGAGCTTTGCCATTCTCCTGTCCAGACACACGGTCGTCCCGCCGCACCGGCTCGGAGAGCGGCGGCGGGAGACCGGACAGAGGATGACGACAATGACCCAAACGACGAACACTCTCGTGTTTCCCGACACGTTCCAGATCCGCGACATTCCCGCCAACGGCACCACGCTCCACGTCCGCACGGGCGGGCAGGGGCCGGCCGTCCTGCTGCTGCACGGCTATGGCGAGACAGGCGACATGTGGGTGCCGCTTGCCACGGATCTCGCCTCCGATCACTTCGTCATCGTGCCGGACCTGCGCGGCATGGGGCGCTCCGCCAAGCCCGAGGGCGGCTATGACAAGAAGACCCAGGGGCAGGACATGGCCGGCCTGCTCGATGCCCTCGGCATCGCGGCGGTGGATCTCGTCACCCACGACATCGGCAACATGGTCGGCTTCGCCTTCGCCGCGCAGCATCGCGACCGGGTGCACAGCTTCGTCCTGATCGACGCACCCTTGCCCGGCGTCGGGCCATGGGAGGAGATCCTGAAGAACCCGCTGCTGTGGCATTTCCGCTTCGGCGGGCCGGACATGGAGCGCCTCGTGGCGGGGCGCGAGCGCATCTATCTCGACCGCTTCTGGAACGAGTTCTCGGCCACGCCCGCCCGCTTCAGCGAGGCCGCGCGGCAGCATTATGCGGCGCTCTATGCGCAGCCCGGCGCCATGCATGCGGGCTTTTCCCAGTTCGCCGCCTTCGATCAGGACGCCATCGACAATCAGGCCTTCCTGAAGGCGGGCAAGCTGACCATTCCGGTGCTCGCGCTCGGCGGAGAGAAATCCTTCGGCCTCGGCATGGGGCAGGTGATGGCCTTTGCGGCGGAGGACGTCACCAGCGGCGTGGTGCCGGATGCCGGCCACTGGATCATGGAGGAAAACCCCGCCGCCACGGTGACGCTGGTGCGCGACTTTCTGCCGAAGGCCTGAAGCCGCATCGAGCCCGGTGCGCGCCGGGCTGTCCTTTCCTCTCTGTGGCGATGGCCCGCAGCCTTTCGCTCGGGTTCCGGCATCGCCGCTTCTGAGGGGGTATGAACGGCTACCGGGCGGGTGGCGGGGGCTCGGCGGCGGTAGCGCCCTTGTCGGTCCATTCGGGCGGTGTACCGACCACGCCGCTGACCAAGCCGGCAACGCCCGGCGCGCGGCCGAAGGCATCGCAGGCGGCATATTTCGGGGCGCCGCCCGCCAGCGCCTGGATCCGCTCCACCGGCGGCGGGCCGGAGAGGGATTTGAAGGGGTTTTCGCCCGTCACCAGCAGCTTCGAGAAATCGTCGCCAAAGGCGCCAGCCAGTTCGTAGGCATCGCCCGTCTTGGACACGCGGGCGGAACCCGAGAGGAAATTGGCTCCCCGGCCCCAGACCATGGCGGCCTCCGGCGTTCCGCTCGCCCCGCGTGCCTCGGCCTCCATGGACAGGCTGCCCAGCCCGACCGGAAGGCGCGGTGTCGGCACCGGGACACCCGGTAGAAGGACGGACTTTGCCACCGAGACCACCTTGGTGGCGGCTACGGCGTTTTCGTCCGTGATTTCCATGTGGGTGACCACCGCATGGACGGTCAGGTCCGCTGGCTGGGAGGCCGGCACCACTGCCAGCCGGTCGCTGAGGCCGAGGCAGAGCGAGCGGTCGATGGCATTGGCCACCAGCGCGCGCTGCTCCTCCGTGATGCCGCCCTGTTTCGCGCCGCGGGCGAAGACCGTGGGCACGATGCGCACGGTTCTGGCCGCAAGCACCTTGTCCTTGTTGACGCGGATCCTGGATTTGGCGAGCAGGCCATCTGCCTGCTCCAGGTCGGAATAGGAACTGAGCGTGCCGCTCTGCTCCAGAGGCGCGTTCGCGCACCCCGCCATCAGCAGCGGGAGGCCAAGCAGTCCCGCTGCCCGGCCAAGCGTGCGTCTCACCATGTGCCCTGTTCCCTTAGCCGGCGCGCGCCCACATTCGCGCGACCTAAGGCCCCCAACGCACCTAAGCTTGGGGATTGAGGCTTAATTGCGAGGCATGCCGTGGCAGCGCAGCCCGATGGCGCCGCCGGCCCGCGTCATGGCTCATGGGAACGCGAGCCGGCTTCTGCCCTCACTCCGCCGCCTGCGCCGGGGCGACGGGCGGGGTGCGGAAGGTGGAGAGGAGGGCAGCCTCCTCCGCCTTGGCGGCCGTGAGGTGGCGCAGTTTCACATGGCCGAAGCCGCGGATCTTCTCCGGGATGGAGGCGATGGCGACTGCGGTTGCGTGGTTCTCGCGGGTGAGGGCGCCGAGCAGTTCGCTGACCGTGCGCTCATAATCCGCGATCAGCGCCCGCTCTGTGCGCCGCTCCTCGGTGCGCCCGAAGAGGTCGAAGGCGGTGCCGCGCAGGCCCTTCAGCTTCGCCAGCAGGCGGAAGCCCTTCATCATCCACGGGCCGAGGCGCATCTTGCGCGGCTCGCCGGTATGGGGATCGACGCGGGCGAACAGTGGCGGCGCGAGGTGGAACTCGTAAGAGAGCTTGCCCTCGAAGGCGGCATCCACCTGCTGCTGGAAGGCGCCGTCGGCAAACAGCCGCGCCACCTCATATTCGTCCTTATAAGCCATGAGCTTGTGGAAGTTGCGCGCCACGGCTTCCGTGAGCCCGGAGCGGCCCGGCGCGCGGGTGGCCTCGGCAGCCGCCACCTTGTCCACCAATGCCTTGTAGCGGGCCGCATAGGCGGCGTCCTGATAGGCGGTGAGGGCGTCCACCCGGCGGGTGATGATCTCGTCGAGGCTCTCCGACAGGCGGCGCGCATCGGTGGCGGCTTCCTTGGCGGTGAGGAGGGCGGCCATGGCCTCCGGGTCATGGGCGGCGCGGCGGCCCCATTCAAAGGCCGCCTTGTTCATCTCCACCGCCTCGCCGTTGAGTTCAATGGCCTTGAGGATGGCTTCGGCAGAGAGCGGCAGGCCGCCGAACTGGTAGGCATAGCCCACCATGAAGATGTTCTGCGGCAGGGAATTGCCGAACAGCGCGGTGGAGAGACGGCTCGCCTCGATGAAATGCGTCTGCTCGGCGCCCACCGCGCCGGAGATGGTGCGCTTCAAGCGTTCCGTGGGGAGCGAATAGTCGGCATTGCGGGTGAAGTCGCCGGGCAGCACCTCATGGGTGTTCACCACCACAAGGGATTTGCCCGGCTTCACCGCCGCCAGTACCTTCTTGGTGCCGGCCACCACCAGATCGCCGCCGAGGATGAGATCGGCGCCGCGCGCCGGCACGCGGATGGCGGCGATGTCCTCCGGCTTCTTCGCGAGGCGCACATGGCTGTAGACCGCGCCGCCCTTCTGGGCGAGGCCGGCCATGTCGATCATGCCGCAGGCCTTGTCCTCCAGATGCGCCGCCATGCCGAGGATGGCGCCGATGGTGACGATGCCCGTGCCGCCGACGCCCGTGACGATGATGCCGTAGGTGCCGTCAATCTCCGGATGGGCGGGCTCGGGCAAGGGGGCAAGGTCGCTCATCTTGCCGGCGACGCCCGCCGCCTTGCGGGGTTTGGCCCCATGCACGGTGACGAAGGAGGGGCAGAAGCCGTTCACGCAGGAGAAGTCCTTGTTGCAGGACGACTGGTCGATCTCCCGCTTGCGGCCCCATTCCGTCTCCAGCGGCTGCACCGAGACACAGTTGGACTTCACGCCGCAGTCGCCGCAGCCCTCGCACACGCGCTCGTTGATGATCACGCGCTTGTCCGGGTCCGGAAAGGCACCGCGCTTGCGGCGCCGCCGCTTCTCGGAGGCGCAGGTCTGGTCATAGATAAGCACGGTGACGCCGGGCACGGTGGCGAGCTCGCGCTGGATATGGTCCAGTTCGTCCCGGTGGTGGATGGTGAGGCCGGCAGGCCAGTTGATGCCGGCGGCATATTTGTCCGGCTCGTCTGTGACGAGCACCACGCGGGCAACGCCCTCCGCCGCCACCTGCCGGGCGATGACCGGCACGGTGAGGTCGCCCTCATGGCGCTGGCCGCCGGTCATGGCCACCGCGTCATTGAACAGGATCTTGTAGGTGATGTTCACCTTGGCCGCGACGGCGGCGCGTAAGGCGAGATAGCCCGAGTGGTTGTAGGTGCCGTCACCCAGGTTCTGGAACAGGTGGCCGCGCTTGGAGAAGGGCGCCTCGCCGATCCAGTTGGCGCCCTCGCCGCCCATCTGGGTGAAGCCGACCGTCGCGCGGTCCATCCACTGCACCATGTAATGGCAGCCGATTCCGGCGGAGCCGCGCATCCCCTCCGGCACCTTGGTGGAGGTGTTGTGCGGACAGCCGGAGCAGAAATAAGGGATGCGGGTGGTGACGTCGGAGGTCGCTGCCAGCACCCGCTGGGCCTCTTCCAGTTCCGCGACGCGGGCGGCGATGTCGGGAATGTCGCCATAGCGCAGCAGGCGCCGGCCGAGCTGGATGGCGATGTCATTGGGGTCGAGTGCGCCCTTCACAGGGAAGAGCCAGCGGCCTTCCTCGTCCTTCTTGCCGATGCAGACGGGCTGGTTGGCGGTGCCGTACAGCTCCTCGCGCACCTGGACTTCGATGAGGGAGCGCTTCTCCTCCACCACCATGATGAGATCGAGCCCGCGCGCGAACTCATAGAGCGCCTGCGTCTCCAGCGGCCAGGGGCAGGCCACCTTCCAGAGGCGGATGCCCAGATCATTGGCCCGCACCTCGTCGATGCCCAGTTCATCGAGGGCGAGGCGCACGTCGAGATAGCTCTTGCCGACGGTGGCGATGCCGATGCGCGGGCGCGCGCCGCCGGATGTGATGAAGCGGTTGAGCTTCTGTGCCCGCAGGAAGGCGAGTACGGCGTCGCGCTTGTATTCCTGAAGCCGCTCCTCCTGCGCCGGGGGCGTATCCGCGAGCCGGATGTTGAGCCCGCCATCGGGCATGCGGAAATCATGCACGGGCGCGATGCGCACCCGGTCCAGCCGCCCGTCCACGATGCCGGTGGATTCGATGGTGTCCTTCACCGCTTTCAGGCCGACCCACGTGCCGGCGAAGCGGGAGAGCGCCCAGCCATAAAGGCCGTAATCAAGGATTTCCTGCGCGCCCGCCGGGTTCAGCACCGGGATCATCACGTCCACGAAGTGGAATTCGCTCTGGTGGGCGGTGGTGGAGCTTTCGCATGTGTGGTCGTCGCCCATCAGGGCGAGCACGCCGCCGTGCCTGGAGGTGCCGGCATTGTTGGCGTGGCGGAAGACGTCGCCGGAGCGGTCGACGCCCGGCCCCTTGCCGTACCAGAGGCCGAAGACGCCATCGAACTTGCCTTCACCCCGCAGTTCCGCCTGCTGGGAGCCCCACAGAGCGGTGGCGGCCAGATCCTCATTGAGGCCGGGCTGGAAGCGGATGTCATTGGCGGTGAGGAGCTTTCCGGCCTGCCCGAACTGCTGGTCGAGCCCGCCCAGCGGCGAGCCGCGATAGCCGGTGACGTAGCCGGCCGTGTTCAGGCCGGCCTGCCGGTCGCGTTCCTTCTGCATCAAGGCGAGGCGGACCAGCGCCTGCGTGCCCGAGACGAAAACGCGCTCCTGCGCGAGATCGTATTTGTCGGCGAGGGAGACCTGCTTCAGGCCCATGGAACGCCTCCTCCTGGAGCGACGGGATCTGGCCTCTTGGGAGGCCGAGCGGTCTTGGAGCCGCAGGTCGCTTTGGACAGTCAGGCTGACATGAGTGCGGGCCAGCGGCAATTTCGTTGTTTGGAAGCGTTACGAAACGAAATTGCCGCAAAAGCAGGCTTGGCGCATTTTGGCGCATCGCACCCGAAAATGGGTGCGGTGCGGGGGTGGAGCAGAGGGCTGCGCTAGGGTAGGCCTTTCTATACCTGATAGCGTATAGCCATAACCTATACGGGTTTGCGTATGTTAGGGAAAGATACGCGCGCGCGTATATGGCGCTTTAATACGTTTTCGCGTATATCTCTCGGAGGAGGCGCTCCGATGGATCAGATTGCCCGCACGGAAAAGCAACTCGGCGCCATTCTGCGCCGCGCCCGGAAACAGGCTGGGCTGACGCAGGGGGGGCTCGGCGAACGCATCCATCTCAGACAAGGGACGGTCTCCCGGCTGGAGGCGGGGGCGCCAGCGCTCCAATTGCGCACGCTCATGGCGGCCCTGTCCGCCCTCGATCTGGAGCTGGTGGTGCGCCCCCGTGGCAAGGCTGACCCCGCAGACATCGAAGACCTGTTCTGATGGCCCGCCGCCCGACTCATGTGCCGCTCAACGTGTTCCTGAATGGAAGACTGGTGGGTATGCTGCGGCGGGAAAGTTCCGGTGCCATCGATTTTCGGTACGCCGAAGCTTGGCTCGGCTGGGAGCGTGCCTTCGCCGTGTCCCTCTCGCTGCCTTTGCGCGAGGACCGTTATGTGGGGCAGCCGGTCCTCAATGTATTCGACAATCTGCTGCCGGATAATGACGCCATCCGCCGCCGCATCGCCGAACGGGTCGGTGCGGGCGGCACCGATGCTTACAGCCTGCTCGCGGCCCTCGGCCATGATTGCGTCGGCGCACTCCAATTCCTGCCAGACGAGGTCTCGCCCGGTCCCACGGGTGGCCTTGATGGCATTGCTGTGAGCGATGCAGACATTGGCGAGATGCTTGCCAATCTCTCCCGCGCCCCGCTCGGTCTCACCGCCGATCAGGCGTTCCGCATCTCCATTGCCGGCGCGCAGGAAAAAACGGCTCTGCTGCGCGTGGGCGGGGCGTGGCTGAAGCCGACCGGCACCACCGCCACAACGCACATTCTGAAACCCCAGATCGGCACGCTGCCGGACGGTGTCGATCTCTCCTACAGCGTCGAGAATGAATATCTCTGCCTAAAATTGCTCGCGGCCCTTGGCGTGCCGGTGGCCGCGGCCGAGATGGCCTCCTTCGGCGGACGGCGGACCTTGGTTGTGGAGCGTTTCGATCGCCTTTGGACCCGCGACGGCCGGCTGTTGCGCCGGCCGCAGGAAGATTTCTGCCAAGCGCTTTCCGTGCCGCCGACGCGCAAATACCAGTCCGAGGGCGGGCCGGGCATGATCGCCATCCTGCGGCAGCTTCAGGCCAGTGACACGCCGGAGGTGGACATCGCGCTCTTCGTGCGGGCCAACATCCTGTTCTGGATGCTGGGCGCGACGGATGGACATGCGAAGAATTTCAGCATCGCCCTCACGCCCGCCGGCGGGTTCCGCCTGACGCCGCTCTACGACGTGCTGAGCACGCAGCCGAGCCTCGATGCTGGGCTTATCCAGCGGCGGGCCTTCCGGCTTGCCATGTCTGTCGGCACCAACGGCCATTATCAGGTGGACGACATCGTGCCTCGTCACTTCATCCAGACGGCGGCGCGTGCGGGCGTGGGTGAGGCGCTGGTCCGCGCCATCTTCGAGGACCTTGCGCAAAGCGCGGGAGCGCGGGCGGAGGTGGTCTTTTCCACGTTGCCGGCCGGCTTTCCGGAGGAGCTTGTCTCGTCCATCCAGGCCGCACTCGCCCGGCGCGTCCGCCTCTTGTCAGGCGCCGCCTGAGCCCTCAGCCGGCAAGGCGTTCCAGGAAGCCGGCGAGGTCTTCCGTCACATAGTCGATATAGGCGTCTTCCCGGCCCTCGAACTCCCAGGTCTCGCGGCTCTCGATCTGCTCGGTGGGCGGCACCACGAGGATGGTGGTCATGCCGAGGCGGTGGGGCACTTCGAGGTTGCGGGCGAGATCCTCGAACATGGCGGCGCGGGTCGGCTCGACCCCGTGGGCGCGCAGGAAGCGCAGATAGGCTTCCTCCGTCGGCTTGGGGTGAAATTCGGCGGCCACGATGTCGTGAATGGCCGAGAAGTGGGTATCGAGTCCCAGCTTGCCGAGCACGTTCAGGGCGTGGCGCTCGGAACCGTTGGTATAGACGAGCTTGGTGCCCGGCAGCCCCTCCAGCGCCGCCGCGAGGCGGGGGGAGGGCTCCAGCGTCGAGAGGTCCACCTCATGCACATGGTCGAGGAAGGCATGGGCGTCGATGCCGTGCTCGATCATCAGGCCCCGGAGCGAGGTGCCGTAGCGCCGGTAATAGTCCTTCTGCCGCGCGAAGGCCTCCTCGCGGCTGATGTTCAAAAGGCCGGCGATATAGTCGCGCATCCGCGCGTCGATCTGGCCCCAGAGATCGTGTTGGGCGGGGTAGAGCGTGTTGTCGAGGTCGAAGACCCAGGTCTCCACCTGATCGAAGCCGCGCGCGCCGGAGGCGGAGGAATGGGGCAGCGGCAGATCCTGAGCGGTCATGGGTGTTCCGTGTGAAAAGGGCGCGCCCGGTGAGGGGCGCGCCCGGGATGTCAGCGGGTGATGAGGGTGCCGATGCCGTGGTCGGTCAGCAGCTCCAGCAGCACCGAGTGGGGCAGCTTGCCATCCATGATGACCACGCCTTCCACGCCCTTCTCCAGCGCGTAGATGCAGGTCTCCACCTTCGGGATCATGCCGCCGGAGACGGTGCCGTCGGCAATGAGCGCGCGGCATTCGTCGATGGTGAGGCGGGGGATGAGCTGCTTGTTCTTGTCGAGCACGCCCGGCACGTCGGTGAGCAGCAGCAGGCGCTTGGCACCCAGCGCCCCGGCGATGGCGCCGGCGAAGGTGTCGGCATTCACATTATAGGTGCCGCCGTCCACGGCCGAGGCCACGGGGGCGAGGACCGGGATCAGCTCGCGGCCGAGGATCTGGTCCAGCACCATGGTGTCGACCGTGTCCGGCTCGCCCACGAAGCCGAGGTCGACCACTTCCTCGATATGGCTCTGGGGATCGACGATGGTGCGGGTGGCCTTGCGGGCGCGCACCATGTTGCCGTCCTTGCCGCACAGGCCGATGGCCTTGCCGCCCGCCTCGTTGATGAAGCCGACGATCTGCTTGTTGATGGAGCCGGCCAGCACCATCTCGACGATCTCGATGGTGGCCTTGTCGGTGATGCGCAGGCCGGCGGCGAATTCGGACTTGATGCCGAGCTTCTCCAGCATGGCGCCGATCTGCGGGCCGCCGCCGTGCACCACCACCGGGTTCACGCCCGACTGCTCCAGCAGCACGATGTCCTGGGCGAAGTGACGGGCCAGTTCGTCATTGCCCATGGCGTGGCCGCCATATTTCACCACGACGATGGCGTCGTCATAGCGCTGCATGTGGGGGAGGGCCTTGGTGAGCACCTCGGCCTGGAGTTGGGCTTCCGCGACATTGTCGGCGATGGACGCGCTCATGGATGGGCCTGATCTTGGAGGGCGATCTTGAAAGCAGGCTGTCGCTGGCTGGCCAGCGCTCCGCCGGCTTAACTCCTGTGTGTTGCAGATTTTCGTCCCCGCGCCGCGGGGCATCGGGAAATCTGCGGGCGGCGTGTTCCCGAAGCCGGGACAGCCGTTCCTCCCGGAGCCGGCCGCCCGCATGTCCGGGCCGGCGGTCCCTCACGGGAAGGTCCGCCACCGGGCGCCCTTCTAGCGGTTTCGCCCGCACGGGGGAAGCCGGGGCCCGCCGACGGCGGTACAGGAGGCGCACAGCCACGGAACCACCACAATAAAGCCCTTGCGCTGGCCTCAGAGCCGGTTAATGCCCTGCTGGAATTTCCCCGCCTGATTTTCCGAAGGCCCATGTCGCCCAAAGCTCCGCTTCCTCCCCGCCGGGCCCTCGATCTGTCGCCGCGCCTGATCCTGCTGCTGTCGCTCGTCTGCTTCGTGCTCGTGGCGATCCCCATCGTCACCCATCCGCTGCCGCCGCTGTCCGACTATGTGAATCATCTGGCGCGGATGAAGGTGATCGCGACCCCGAAGGATCCGGACCTCGCGCGCTTCTATTTCCTGGAATGGAGCGTCCTGCCCAATCTGATGATGGACATGGTGGTCCCGCTGCTGGACCGCTTTGCCGACATCTATGTGGCCGGCGAGATGTACACGCTGATGTGCTTCGCGCTCATCATCTTCGGCACCATGTACCTCCACCGGGCGCTGTTCGGCAGTTGGTCGGCCATCCCGCTGGTGGCCTTCCCGCTGCTCTACAACAACATTTTCCTCATCGGGGTGATGAACTACATCTTCGGCATCGGCCTGTGCCTGTGCGGCCTCGCCAGCTGGGTGATGCTGCGGGACAAGCCCTGGCCGTGGCGCTATGCGGTCTCCTGCCTGTTCGTCCTCGCCCTGTTCTTCTGCCACCTCTTCGCGACGGGCGTGTATGGCGTCGGCATCCTCTCCTACGAGCTGATGCGGCTGTTCGACCGCAAGGGCGGGGCGCTCAAGGGCCGGCTGGTGGCGTTCGTCACGGCGGGCTTCCCCTTCGCGCTCACGGTGCCGCTGCTGCTGATGAGCCCCACCTGGGGCCTCAAGGGGGAGAATTACTGGGAGCCGCGCGGCAAGATCGACGGGCTCGAATTCGTCATCAACGTCTATTACGACTTCGTCGCCTTCGCGCTCACCGCCGTCATCGTGCTGGCGGCGGCCTGGGCGGTGCGGCACCGGCTGCTGCGCACCCACACCTTCCTGTTCTTCCTGCTGGTGATCGCGGGGGCGGTCTATCTCGCCCTGCCGCGCACCGTGTTCGCCACCTACATGGCCGACCAGCGCATGCCGGTCGCCATCGCCTTCATGGTCATCGCCTCCATCCAGATCGACCTGCGCCACCGCCTCGCCCAGCGGGGCTTTGCGGTGATGCTGGTGCTGCTGGTGGCGGTCCGCGTCACCGAAGTGCAGATGGTGTGGAACAACCTCACGCAATGGACGGTGGCGTTCCACGACTCCATCGCCAAGATCAAGCGCGGCTCCAAGGTGTTGGTGGCCTATGCCGACCCGTGGGGCGGCTCGGCGGCCACCGACCTCGGCCTTGTCCATGCGGCCTGCCTTGCCATCATCGAGCGCTCCTCGCTGGTGACCACCGCTTTCACGGTGCCGGGCAAGCAGATCCTGCGCGTGCACAAGCCCTATACGGACTGGGTGGACACCGAGGACGGCACCCCGCCCAGCGTCGAGCAGCTTCTGGTAACCGAGGAAGACGGCACGCCCGGCGGCCCGCGCTACTGGGATTACTGGCCGCAGCATTTCGACTATGTCTATCTGCTGTTCACCGAGCCTGGCGATCCCAACCCCGATCCCGACCGGCTTGAACTCGTCTATGCGGGCGACCGGTTCCAGCTTTACAAGGTCATCCCGCCCGCGCCGCTCCACTAGAGCACGCGCCGGTCAGATTGCATCGCAACCTGATCGGATCACGCGTTCTCTTTCTCGAGTTTAGAGGGCGATTCACCGGGCGGATTGGTTCGCTCCGCTCGGATCGCCCTCCAAGTGTCACCGGCCCGTCATGAAGGCATGACACGAGGCCGGCTCCGCGTGCCGCTCCCCGCCCAGCCCGAAAGGTCCGCCCCATGGAAACCGTCTTCACCAATGCCCGGCTCGTGCTCGAGGATGAGGTGATCGACGGCACGCTGGTGGTGCGGGACGGGCGCATCGCGGCGGTGGAAGAGGGGCGCTCGTCCCTCTCGGGTGCGGTGGATTGCGCGGGCGACTATCTCGCCCCCGGCCTCATCGATCTGCACACGGACGCGTTGGAGAATCATTTCGTGCCGCGGCCGAAGGTCATCTGGCCGGACGCGCGGGCGGCGGCGCTCGCCCATGACGGGCAGACGGTGGCGGCGGGCATCACCACCGTGTTCGACGCCATCTGCGCTGGCGGCTTCGACCAGACCAAGTCCGCGCGGAAGGAACTCTTCACCATCATGCTGGATGCGGTGGAGGAGGGCGCACCCTATTTCCGGGCCGACCACCACATCCACCTGCGCTGCGAACTCACCGACCCAGGCCTGCTGGAACTGGCCGAGCCCGAGCTGAACCGGGGCCGTCTCGGCCTTGCCTCGCTCATGGACCACACGCCGGGTGCCCGGCAGTGGCGCAATGTGGACCAGTTGCGCACCTATCTGCTCGGCATCGGCAAGACCACCGAGGATGTGGAGCGGGAACTTGCCGAGCGCACGGCCCGCGGACAGGCGGCGGTGGCGGCCAATTTCGACCGGCTGGCGGCGCTGCTGCGCGACGCGGGCGTGGCGCTGGCGAGCCATGACGACACGACGCCCGAGCATGTGGCCGACGCCAAGGCCGCCGGCTGCACCATTTCCGAGTTCCCCACCACGCAGGAAGCGGCCCATGCCGCCCATGCGGAGGGGCTCACCACCATCGGCGGGGCGCCCAACGTGGTGCGCGGCGGCTCCCATTCGGGCGGCGTCGCCATGAAGGATCTGGTGGCGGCGGGCCTGCTCGATGCGCTCGCTTCCGATTACGTGCCGGCCAGCATGCTGCAGGCGGCGGTGAAGCTCTCGCAGGACGGCGTGAGCCTGCCGCGGGCTCTCGCCCTTGTGACCGCCCGCCCGGCGGACCTTGCGGGCCTCTCCGATCGCGGCCGCCTCGCGCCGGGGCTCCGGGCGGACCTCCTGCGCTTCCGCATCGTCGGCCCGACGCCGGTGGTGCGCGAGGTGCAGGTGGAAGGCGCCCGGGTGTTCTGAGGCTGCCTGCCTTCCCTCCGGCCCGGCCGGCCGTTAAGCAGAAACGACGCCTTTGTCCGGGGAGCCGCAGCGTGTCCGTTCGCTATGCCATCTATCTCGCGCCGCCCCCCGACAGCCCTTTGTGGCGCTTCGGCTCGTCCGTGGTCGGCTATGATGCCGAGACGGGCGAGGACATCGCCCCGCCCGCCCTTGCCGGCTTCACGGCGGAGGAATGGTTCGAGCAGACCCACGAGCCCCGCCGCTACGGCTTCCACGGCACGCTGAAGGCGCCCTTCCGGTTGGCGGAGGGCGCGGACGAGACCGACCTCTTCGCCGCGCTCGCGCGCTTTGCGGCCGGGCATCACCCCTTCGAGCTGCCGCCGCTGGAGGTCCGCCAGATCGGCACCTTCATCGCCCTCGTGCCGCCGGCGCCGGTCCCGGCGCTGGAGGATCTGGCGGCGGATGCGGCGGAGGAACTGGACGCCTTGCGGGCGCCGCTCAGCGAAGCGGAGATCGCCCGCCGCAAGCCGGAGCGCCTCTCGGCGCGCCAGCTCGCCTATCTGCACCGCTACGGCTACCCTTATGTGCGGGAGGAATTCCGCTTCCACATGACACTCTCCTCCGCTCTGGCGGAGCCGGCGCTGGGCCGGGCCACGCAGGCGCTGTGTGACGCTTATGCGGCCAGCGGGGCGCACCTGCCCGTCAAGGTGGAGGATGCGGCGCTCTATGTGCAGGAGGCGCCGGGCATGCGCTTCCGCATTCTCCACCGCGCGCCGCTGGGCGCCTGAGCCGGGCTTCGAGGCGCGAACGTGGCGGCAGTCCGCCCGGGCCGTCGGACCGTCGTACGGCTGTCATCGGGGCGTCGCATTTTCCGCCGCCTCCGGAGACAGGACTGTCATGAAGAAGCTCGGCCTCGCCCCTCTCATCGACCCCACCGCCAGCGTGAAGGACTCAAGCCTCGGCCGCTATACGGAGGTGGGCGCGCGGGTGAAGCTGCTGGAAGTGGCGATGGGGGACTATTCCTACATCGAGCATGACAGCGACATGGCCTACACGCAGGTGGGCAAGTTCTGCTCCATCGCGGCGCTGACGCGCATCAATCCCGGCAACCACCCCATGTGGCGGGCCAGCCAGTCCCATTTCACCTATCGCGCCTCCACCTATTTCGACGATGCCCAGGACGAGCCGGACTTCTTCCAGTGGCGGCGTGACCATGGCGTGACGCTCGGTCATGACATCTGGGTCGGACATGGCGCCGTCATCCTGCCCGGCCGCACCATCGGAACCGGTGCCGTGGTGGCTGCGGGCGCTGTCGTCACGAAGGACGTGCCGCCCTATGCCATCGTGGCCGGTGTGCCGGCGCGCATCGTGAAATGGCGCTTTCCCGAGACCATTGCGGAACGCCTTCAGGCGCTCGCCTGGTGGGACTGGGACCATGGGTCGCTGCGCGCCGCGCTGGAGGATTTCCGCGCGCTGCCCGTGGAAGGCTTCCTTGAGAAATATGAGGGACAGGCGTCGGCCGCCGCCGAGTGAGGCGACAAGGCCCTCCGCCTGCGCCGGGGGGATATGTCGGGCCGGAAACTCCCCTTGGCCGGCGAACAGTGCTATGGCCTCGCCATGACTGGCGCTTCCTCGACGAAAGTCGACACATCCGTGACCGAGACCCGTTCCCCGGCCATCGCCTCCGCTCTGTCCACCCTTGAGACCGAGGCGGCGGGCCTTGCCGCGCTGATCGCCGCCGTGGGCAACGGCCTCGGCGAGGCGTTCGAGGCGGCGGTCGCGACCATCCTCGGGGCCAAGGGTCGGGTGATCGTCACCGGCATGGGCAAGAGCGGGCATGTGGCGCGCAAGATCGCCGCGACGCTGGCCTCCACCGGTACCCCGGCCCATTACGTCCATCCCGCCGAGGCGAGCCACGGCGACCTCGGCATGGTGGCGCCGGAAGACGTCATCATCGGCCTGTCCTGGTCCGGCGAGACGGCGGAACTGCGCGACATCGTGGACTATGCGCTGCGCTTCGACGTGCCGCTCATCGCCATCACTTCCAATCGCGAGAGCGCGCTCGCCCGCGCCGCCCGCGTGGTGCTGGCCCTGCCGCTGTCGCCGGAAGCCTGCCCGCTCGGCCTTGCGCCCACCACCTCGACGCTGATGCAGCTCGCCATGGGCGATGCGCTGGCCGTCGCCTTGCTGGAGAGCCGTGGCTTCACCGCCAAGGATTTCCGCACCTTCCACCCCGGCGGCAAGCTGGGCGCCAACCTCAAGTTCGTGCGCGACGTGATGCGCGCCGGCGAGGCGCTGCCGCTCGCCCGGTCGGGCGCGCTCATGGGCGAGGTGCTGGTGGAGATGAGCGCCAAGGGCCTCGGCTGCGTCGCCGTGCTCGATGGCGATGGCCGGCTGGCCGGGATCGTGACCGATGGCGACCTGCGCCGCCACATGGCGAACGACCTGCCGTCCCGGCCGGTGGACGCCATCATGAGCCGCAGCCCGAAGACCATCCGGCCGGATCAGATGGTCTCCGAAGCCCTGCGGCTGCTCAACACGGCGAAGATCACCGCCCTCATGGTGGTGGAGGACGGCCGCCCGGTGGGCGCCATCCACATCCACGACCTGCTCCACGTGGGCGTGGCCTGAATCTTTCTGCGGGGTTGGAAGCGGCGCTCTTGCGGCGGCCGTTCTACCCCCCTCCCAACCGCTCCCGCAAGGGGGGAGGGCTTTCAGGTGGTTCCAGGCGGAGCCCTGCCTTCCGAGCGGATAACTCCCTCCCCCCTTGCGGGAGAGGGCTGGGGAGGGGGTAATGCCGCCCGCCCCAAGTCCGACCTTGCAGAGGTCGGGCACACCCGCCAACCCCGCCCGCTCCGG
Source organism: Azorhizobium sp. AG788 (assembly GCF_004364705.1). Taxonomy (NCBI): domain Bacteria; kingdom Pseudomonadati; phylum Pseudomonadota; class Alphaproteobacteria; order Hyphomicrobiales; family Xanthobacteraceae; genus Azorhizobium; species Azorhizobium sp. AG788. Next base: position 51,248 of record NZ_SOBM01000010.1, on the reverse strand, counting down.
GACCCAAGCCCGGACCGTGACCCACCCTTCCGGCGGCCGCGCCGCCTTGCATCCGAGGATGACAGATGAGCGCGACGCGCCTTGACGTGCCCGTGGTCCGCCTGCCGCATGGCATGGACCTGCCTTTGCCCGAATATGCCACGGCCGCCTCGGCGGGCATGGACCTCATGGCCGCCGTGCCGGCCGAGGTGCCGTTCGTGATTGCCCCCGGTGCCTGGGCGTTGGTCCCCACTGGGCTGGCCCTCGAATTGCCCGAGGGCATGGAGGCGCAGGTGCGCCCCCGCTCCGGCCTGGCGCTCAAGTTCGGCGTCACCGTGCTCAACGCGCCGGGCACCATCGATGCCGACTATCGTGGCGAGGTCGGCGTCATCCTCATCAACCACGGACGCGAACCCTTCACGGTTTCCCGTGGAATGCGCATCGCACAGATGGTGATTACGGGAGTTCAACAAATAACGCTGGTGGAAACTGGAAATTTGGGCGAAACTGCACGCGGCGTCGGTGGTTTTGGCTCGACTGGGCTCGACCGGACGCCCTAACCGGGATAGCCACAGCCCCATGCCGCGTTTGTCCGACAAGAGTCTTCTCGCCATCGCCGCCGTCGTCGATGTCGCCGTTCACGCCCGTGGAACGCCGGTGGCCGCCAAGTCCCTCGCTGCCCGTCACGGCCTGCCGCCCCGGCGGCTGGAGCCGGTGCTGCAGGCCCTCGTCCATGCGGGCGTGCTGAAGGGCGTGCGCGGGCCGCGCGGCGGCTATGAGCTGGCGCGCGAGCGCCGCCGGGTCTCCGTGGCGGAGATCGTCCGCGTGGTGGAGGGCGCCGAGGAGGAGAAGGAAATCATCCTCCCGCCGCTGGTGACGGAAGTGGTGCAGCCCGCCGTTGCCGCTGCCGAGCAGACCTTCGACACCGCGCTCGACACCGTGACCCTGGAGGATCTCTGCCGCGCGGCGGACCAGAAGGGTCATGGCATCGAGAACGACCGCATCGATTTCATCATCTGATCGTTCAACCCATACGTCCGACGGGCGCCGCGCGCCGTCCAATCCCTGAGGAGACCGTCCAATGGCGACGTCCGCTGCCAAAGCCGCCTCTGCCGCCCCGCGTCCGGGCCGGGGCCGTGTCTATGATTCCATCACCGAGACCGTCGGCAACACGCCGCTGGTGCGCCTGCACCGGCTGCCCGAGCTGCGCGGCGTGAAGGCCAACATCCTGGCCAAGCTCGAGTTCTTCAATCCCATCGCCAGCGTAAAGGACCGCATCGGCGTCGCCATGGTCGATGCCATCGCCGAGGCTGGCCAGCTCGACCCCGACACCGTGCTGGTGGAGCCCACCTCCGGCAACACCGGCATCGCGCTCGCCTTCGTCGCCGCCGCCCGTGGCCTGCGCCTCATCCTCGTCATGCCCGAGAGCATGTCGGTGGAGCGCCGCAAGATGCTGGCCCTGCTGGGCGCCGAGCTGGTGCTGACGCCTGCCAATCTCGGCATGCGCGGCGCCGTCACCCGCGCCGAGGAACTGCTCAAGGAAATCCCCAAGTCGGTGATGCCGCAGCAGTTCAAGAACAAGGCGAATCCCGCCGTCCACCGCGCCACCACGGCGGAGGAGATCTGGAACGACACGGACGGCGCGGTCGATCTCGTCGTCTCCGGCGTCGGCACCGGCGGCACCATCACCGGCATCGGCCAGGTGCTGAAGCCCCGCAAGGCCTCCCTGCGCATGGTGGCGGTGGAGCCCGAGGACAGCCCGGTGCTCTCCGGCGGCCAGCCCGGCCCGCACAAGATCCAGGGCATCGGCGCCGGCTTTGTGCCGGACGTGCTCGACCGTTCGATCATCGACGAGGTGGTGACGGTGGGCAATCAGACCGCCTTCGACACCGCCCGCGCGCTTGCCCGCTATGAGGGCATCCCCGGCGGCATCTCCTCGGGTGCGGCGGTGGCCGCGGCGCTGGAGATCGGCGCCCGCAAGGAGAATGAAGGCAAGAACATCGTGGTGATCGTGCCCTCCTTCGCCGAGCGCTACCTCTCGACGGCGCTGTTCGAGGGTCTCTGATCCTCTCTTCGTCCCGCGTTCTGCCGCGCCTCTCCCGCCCACCGGCGGGGGAGGCGTTTTGTTATTGGGGGCCCCCGTCCCGAATCGGGACGTCGGCGAAGGGCCAGGGGAACGGCGGGAGATCAAAGGGTGTCCGAATCGGCGGCGGGACCTAGTTCGCGCTCTGTCCACCGACAATGCTGCCGGGGCCTTCCGCGCAAAGCCTTGGCGGGGCACAGGGTTAACGGACCCTTAAGCATCGCGGCCCTATGCGGGTGAGGCTCCGGCTTCTATGGCCGGGGAGCCTCGACTAGGATGACACCCTTGATTCGCAGTAGCGGCGCGGCGCTCCCAAAGGGCGCTCTGGCGAACGGAAGGATGCGGGGGCGAATGGCTGAGCGAAGCCGGACCTTCGGCGCGCCGGACGCGGATGGCGTCGGCCGCGATCAGGATCGCCCCGTTTCCCGTGTCCCTTCCTGTCTTCCCCGCCGCATGATCCTTGCCCTTTCCGACCGCCCTCTGGCGCGTGTGCTGGCCCGCTTCGTGCCGGCGGCGGCCGTGCTGTCCTCCGCCGTGCCCGCCCATGCCGGGCCGCTGGAGGCACTACCATCGTCTGGCGCTCTCGCAACGCTGGCGGCGGGCGCCTCGCTCATGGCCCTGGCGGCCGGGATCTATGCCGTCCGGGCGCGCACGCGGCGCAGCCGGGCCGAGCGGCACCTGTCCGAGCGGGCGCAGGCCTTGCGGGCCGACGTGCAGGCCCTGCGCGCGCTCGCGGCCGGCAGCGCCCGCGGCTTCATCCTGTGGCGCGACGGCGGCCGGCTGGAATCCTTCGGCGATGCCGCCAGCGCCTTTTCCGATACGGCCGACGCCCATGCGCTTGCCAACGGCCTCGTCGCCTGGGTGGGCGTCGAGGCCGTTGCCGCGCTGGAAGGCCCCCTCGCCGCGCTGGTACGCGAGGGCACGCCCTTCCGCATTCTGACGCGCGACCGCGCCGCCGCACCGCTTCAGATCGAGGGGCGTGGCGTGGCCGGCCTCCGGGTCATCGCGGCCGGCGAGCCCGCTGCCGGGGAAGGCGTCGGCGCCTCGACGCAGGCGCAGGCCCTGCGCGCCATCTTCGACGGCGCCCCCGTGCCCATGTGGTGGCGCAGTCCGGATGGCACGCTGGAGGCCGTCAACGCGGCCTTCGAGAAGGCGGTGGCCTGCGGCGCGCCCGAAGGCGCGGAGCGTTCGGAACTGCTCGATCAGGCCGCGCGGGAGGCAGCCGAGGCCGCCCACCGTCAGGGGCAGCCTTATGCCGCCCGCGTGCGCGTGGTGGCCGGTGGCAAGCGCCGCCTGCTGGACGTGGTGGAAGCGGCCGGGCTCTATGGTGCGGCGGGCGTGGCCATCGATGTGACCGACCAGGAGGCCGCCCGCGTCGAGCATGAGCGCAGCCTCGCCGCCCATCGGCGTACGCTGGATCAGCTCAACACCGCCGTCGTCATCTTCGGCCCCGACGACCGGGTGGACTTCCACAACACGGCCTATGAGCGCCTGTTTGATCTGGAGCCGGCCTTTCTCGACCAGCGCCCGAGCCAGAGCGAAGTGCTGGAGCGCCTGCGCGCGGCCCGCAAGGTGCCCGAGCAGGCGGATTTCCGCGCCTGGCGCGAGCAGTTGCGGGAATCCTATCGCGGCCTCGAGCCCATGAACGACTGGTGGCACCTGCCCGGCGGGCAGATGCTGCGCGTGGTTGCCGCGCCCACCGCCGAGGGCGGCGTGACCTTCCTGTTCGACGACATGTCCGAGCACATGGCGCTGGAAGGCCGCTACAACAGCCTCATCCGCATCCAGGGCGAGACGCTGGACGGGCTTGCGGAAGCGGTCGCCGTGTTCGGCTCGGACGGGCGTCTGCGGCTCTACAATCAGGCCTTCCTGCGCCTGTGGTCCCTGAGCGCGCAGGCGCTGGGCGAGCGCCCGCATATCGATGCGGTGGCCGCCATGTGCCGACCCAAGCATGGCGAGAGCGGCGCCTGGGCGCGCATCCGCAACGTCATCACCGCCCTTGACCACCGCGAAGGCGAGACGCTCCGGCTGGAGACCGCCGACAAGCGGGTGCTGGACGGCGCCGCCCAGCCGCTGCCGGATGGCGGCACCATGGTCACCTTCCGCGATGTGACGGACAGCGTGAAGGTGGAGCGCGCCCTCATCGAGCGCAACGAGGCACTGGAAGCCGCCGATGTGCTGAAGAACGCCTTCGTCGGCCACGTCTCCTATCACCTGCGCACACCGCTCAATTCTCTCATCGGCTATGCCCACATGCTGGCCGAGGGCGTGGCGGGCGAGATGAACCCGCGCCAGCGCGAGTTCATGACCCATGTGAACCAGTCGGCGGACGCCCTGCGCGAACTCATCGACGACATTCTGGACCTCGCCACCATCGATGCCGGCGCCATGGCCCTCGACCTCGACGCTGTGGACGTGACTGCGACACTGGAAGCCGCGGCCGATTCCGTGCGCGATCTGCTGGAGAGCGCCGGCGTGAGGCTGGAGCTGGAATGGTCGGGCGAGCCCGGTACCTTCATCGCCGACGGGCGGCGGGTGCGGCAGATCCTCTTCAACCTCCTCTCCAACGCCATTGCCGTGGAGCCTCCCGGCTCCGCCGTTACCCTGCGGGCGGACCGGCTGCGGGATGCGCTGGTGCTGACCGTGCGCGACCACGGCCCCGGCATCGATCCGGCGACGGTGGAGCAGCTGTTCCAGCGCTTCGAGAGCGCGGGCGGCAAGCGGCGGGGCGTGGGGCTCGGCCTCTCCATCGTGCGCTCCTTCATGGAACTGCACGGCGGCACCGTGACGCTGAAGCCCGCGCCAGGCGGCGGCACCCTTGCCATCTGCGTCTTCCCGTTGGATCAGCGACGGCATGAGGCCGCCGCATGAGCCTGTCCTTCGAACGCGTGCCCGGCCGTCCCGCCACCCTCGCCGTGGAACTGCGGACGCTGGCCGATACGGCTCAGCTCGCCGCCACCCTCACGCCCTGGCTGTCCAATGGCGACGTGGTCGCCCTGTCCGGGGACCTCGGGGCCGGCAAGACGGCGCTCGCCCGCTTTCTGGTGCGGGCGCTTGCGGGCGATCCGCGCCTCGAGGTGCCGAGCCCGACCTTCTCCCTTGTCATCACCTATGAGTTCGGCCGGGGGAAGGTGACCCATGCCGACCTCTATCGCCTTGCCGATCCGGAGGAACTGGACGAGATCGGCTGGGACGAGATGTGCGAGGACGGCATCCTCATCGTCGAATGGCCGGACCGTGCCGGCTCCCACATGCCAGCCTCCCGGCTCGATGTCGCGCTGGAACTGGCGCCCGACCTCGGGCCGGATGCGCGCCGCGCCCTGCTGGTCGGCTCCGGCGCCTTCGCCGAGCGACTCGACCGCCTGAACGTCGCGGAATATCTCATCGAAAGCAGCGGCTTCGGCAAGGCCGAGCGGCGCTATCTCCAGGGCGATGCCTCCAGCCGCTCCTATGCCCGCCTCGTCCTGCCGGACCGATCCGCCGTGCTGATGAACGCGCCGCGCCGACCGGACGGGCCGCCGGTGAAGCGGGGGCTGCCCTACAGCCGTCTGGTGCATCTGGCCGAGGACGTGCGCCCCTTCATCGCCATGGCCAAGGCCCTGCGCCACGAGGGCTTCTCGGCGCCGGAAATCTATGCGGCCGATCTCGACCGGGGGCTGCTCATCCTGGAGGATCTGGGCTCCGACGGCGTGGTGGCGGGCAATCCGCCCGAGCCCATCCGCGAGCGCTATGCCGCCTCCATGGAGCTGCTGGCGAACCTGCATTCCCGTCCGCTGCCGAGCGTGCTGCACATCGCCCCGCAGGTGGAATATGTGCTGCCCACTTACACGATCGAAGCCTTCCTGATCGAAGTGGAGCTGATGCTCGACTGGTACCTGCCGTTCCGGGGCGCGCAGGCCGATCAGGTGGTGCGGGACGAATTCCTGCTGCTGTGGCGCGGCGCGCTCTCGACCGTGCTGCACGAGCCGCAGACCTGGGTGCTGCGCGACTATCACTCGCCGAACCTGATCTGGATGGATCACCGCCGCGGCCTCGGCAAGGTGGGCCTCATCGACTTCCAGGACGCGGTGCTGGGACCGGCCGCCTATGACGTCGCCTCGCTGGCGCAGGATGCCCGCGTGGACGTGCCCGAGACGCTGGAGGTCGATCTCCTCGACCATTACATCGACATCCGGCAGGAAGCGGAGCCGACCTTCGACGCCACGCGCTTCGAGCATCTCTACGCGCTCATGGGCGCGCAGCGGGCCACCAAGATTCTGGGCATTTTCGCCCGCCTGAACGCCCGCGACGGCAAGCCGCAATATTTGCGTCACCTTCCGCGTATTAGGCGGTATCTCGCCCGGTGCCTCTCCCATCCCGAACTCGGATCGTTGAGGATGTGGTACGAGGCCGTGTTGCCATCGAGGGAATTCCAGACGTGACCACGATTTCGCGCGCCATGGTGCTTGCGGCAGGCATGGGCACCCGCATGCGCCCCTTGACCGACCACCGGCCGAAGCCGCTGGTGGAGGTGGACGGCCGCGCGCTGATCGACCATGTGCTCGACCGCCTGGAGGCCTCCGACATTCGCGAGGCGGTGGTGAACGTCCACCACCATGCCGACCAGCTGGAACAGCATCTGGCGCTGCGCACGGCGCCGCCGCGCATCCACATCTCCGACGAGCGCGGGCAATTGCTGGAAACCGGCGGCGGCATCCGCAAGGCGCTGCATTTCTTCCATGGCGAGCCTTTCCTCGCCATCAATGCCGACACCATCTGGATCGAGGGCGTGCAGCCGAACCTGAAGCGGCTCATGGCCCGCTTCGACCCGGCCACCATGGACGCCCTGCTTCTGGTGGCGGGCGCAGCCACCTCGGTCGGCTATGACGGGGCGGGGGATTTCCTCATGGATCCGAACGGCGTTCTCGACTGGCGCGGCGAGCGTCTCGTGGCGCCCTTCGTCTATGCGGGCGCCTGCGTGCTCAAGCCGGACCTGTTCGAGGGCACGCCCGAGGGCGGCTTCTCGCTGACCAAGGTCTTCGCCAAATCCATCGAAGCCCGCCGCCTCTATGGCCTGCGGCTCGAAGGCGTGTGGATGCATGTGGGCACGCCCGACGCCATTCCCGCCGCCGAAGAAGCCATCCGCCGCTCGAGCGACTGAGCGGGCCGGCGGTTCCCGCTCGCTGTCTCCAGCCGGGTGCGCTCTCTGAGCCGGCGCCCGGCCAAAGCCCGACCCGCACGCGGGAGAGGGACTGTGGCGCTTTGGGTGGAGGTGTTCCGTCTTCCCCGCACCCTTGCGCAGGAGGGCGGGAGGGGGCGTAAAACGGGCGCTCCACTGCGCGGGGGATTCGTTTGAGGCCCGCCGCCCCGAGGACGCCTGAGGCGAGGGGAAGACATGAGCCGCGTTTTCACCATTCCCTCCTCCGCGCCCTTCCTGAAGACGCTCGCTCACGCGCTGCTCGACGGCCACCTCGTGCCGGGCTTTGCGCCGCGTGGCGATCCGCTGGCGCTTGCCTCCGCCACAATCTATCTGCCCACCCGCCGCGCCGGACGCCTGTTTGCCGATGCCATGCTGGAGGCGGTGGGGGGCGAGGCTGTGCTGCTGCCGCGCATCGTGCCCCTGGGCGATGTGGATGAGGATGCGCTGGCCTTCTCCGAGGAGGCCGCCTTGCTCGCACCGCCGCAGGCGGTGGCGGGCGTGCACCGGCGCATCGCGCTCGCCGGCCTCGTCGCGCGCTGGCGGGATGCGCTGGCGGAAGGCGAGGGGCAGGCGATGGTCGCCGCCGGTCCCGCCGCCACCATGGCGCTGGCGGATGAACTGGGCCGGCTGTTCGACCAGATGACCACGGCCGGCATCGCATGGTCGCGGCTCGACGATCTCGTGCCGGAAGAGCACGACGCCTATTTCGAGATCAGCCTCCAGTTCCTGCGCATCGCCCGTCAGGCGTGGGGCGCGCATCTGGAGGAAATGGGCCTCGTGGACCCCGCCGAGCGGCGCGATGCGCTGGTGGGGGCGGAGGAACGCCGTCTTGCCGCGCTGGGCGCGGGCGCCGGCCCGGTGATCGCCGCCGGCTCCACCGGCTCGCTCCCCACCACGGCACGGCTCCTGAAAGCCATCGCCAGCCTGCCGCAGGGCGCAGTGGTGCTGCCGGGCCTCGACCTCCACATGGAGGAAACGGCCTTCCAGCTTCTGACCGCCGACGCCACCAGCGCGCCGGACCATCCACAATTCGGCCTCGCGAAGCTCCTCGGCACCCTCGGGTTGGAGCGGCGGGATGTGACCACGCTCGCCACGCCCGCCCCCTGGGGCCGCGAGGCGCTGCTGAGCGAGGCGCTACGACAGTCCGAGACGGCCGAGCAATGGGCCACGCTCTCCGAACGCCTGCCGGACGCGGTGCGGGCGCAGGCGCTTGCCGAGGTGCGGGTGGTGAAGGCGCTGGACCCGCGCGAGGAGGCCCTCGCCGTGGCGCTGGAACTGCGCGATGCGCTGACCAAGCCGGACATGCGCGCCGCCCTCGTGACCCATGACCGCGACCTCGCCCGGCGCGTGGCCGCCGAGCTTGAGCGCTTCGGCATCGCCATCGACGATTCCGCCGGCGTGCCGCTGGGCGAGACCCAGCCGGCCCGTCTCGCCCGCCTCGTGGCGAAGACGGTGGCCGAAGGCTGCGCGCCGGTGCCGCTGTTCGCGCTTCTCTCCCAGCCCGGCCTCTCGCTCGATCTCGCGCCCGAGGTTCTGGCGGAAGCGGTGGCGGCGCTGGAGCTGATCGCCCTGCGCGGCCCGCGTCCCCGCTCCGGCGCGGCGGGGCTGGCGGCGGCGGTGGCGGCCTTCGATGCGGCCAAGGTCCATGAGCGCGACCCGCGTCGGCGGGTGGGCGAGGACCGTCAGGCGCTGGCGGCTGACCTCGTGGCGCGGCTGGTCACGGCGCTGGAACCGCTCTCGGCGTTGGCTGAGGCGGGCAAGGTGCCGCTCGCGGACCTCGTGGCCGCGCACATCACCACCATCGAAAGCCTGACCGCTCCGCTCGATCCCGATGCGGAGGAGCCGGCATGGGCCTCGCTCGCGGAAGCCCTGATCGACATTCGCGATGGCGCGCCCGCTGGCCCGGCCATGACGCTCGCCGCCTATGCTGACGCCATCTCCGCTCTGCTGGCGGATCGGGTCGTGCGCCCGCGCCAGAGGGGCGAGGAGCGCATCCGAATCCTTGGGCCGCTGGAAGCCCGCCTCGTGGCGGTGGACCGGGTGGTGCTGGGCGGGCTGGTGGAGGGCTCATGGCCTCCCGAGACCCGCACGGACCCATGGCTCAGCCGCCCCATGCGGGCGGAACTGGGCCTCGACCAGCCGGAGCGCCGCATCGGCCTCGCCGCCCATGACTTTGCACAGGCCTTCGGCGCCCGCGAGGTGGTGCTGACCTATCCGGACAAGGTGGGCGGCACCCAGAGCGTGCCCTCCCGTTTCCTCCAGCGCCTCTCCACGGTGGCCGGCGAAGACCTCTGGCAGGCGGCCATCGCGCGCGGCGAAGCCTGGCGGCAGGCGGCGGCGCGGCTCGATGACGGCCCTCGCGTGCCCCGCGCCGCCCAGCCGGCGCCGAAGCCCCCGCGCGAATTGCGGCCGAAGAAGCTCAGCGTCACGGAGGTGGAGACCTTCCTGCGCGACCCCTATTCCATCTTCGCCCGCCACGTCCTCGCCCTCCAGCCGCTGGAGGCGCTCGACGCCGCGCCGGGCGGGGCGGAGCGGGGCAGCGCGCTGCATGATGCGCTGGGCGCCTTCGCCAAGGACTATCCGGAAGACCTGCCGCCCGACGCCCATGCGCAGTTGCTCGCCTATGGCCGGCGCGCCTTCGAGAAGCTGGAAGTGTTTCCCGCCGAGCACGCCATCTGGTGGGCGCGTTTCGAGCGGGTGGCGGCCTTCGTGGTGGAGTTCGAGCGTGAGCGCCGCGCCAGCCTGAAGCGTGTGGTGGCGGAGACGGGCGGCGGCCTACCGATCCGCCTCCTGCATTCCGATTTCCAGCTCACCGGCCGGGCCGACCGCATCGAGATCCGCACCGATGGCGAATTGAACATCCTCGACTACAAGACCGGCACCGCCCCCTCCGCCAAGCAGGGCGCGACCTTCTCCCCCCAGCTGCCGCTGGAGGCCGCCATGGCGGCGCGGGGCGGCTTCCGGGATGTGCCGGCCGCGAATGTTGCCAACTTCCTCTATGTGGAACTGAAGGGCGGCGCGGTGGCGGGCCGGGAGAAGCCGGGCGTGGACGAGAAGTCCAGCGCCATGGCCATGGCCGAGGATGCGCTGGAGCGGCTGAGGGAACTGCTGCTCGCCTTCGAGAATGAGGAGCAGGGCTATCGCGCGCTCGCCGCCCCGCAGTGGCGCGGGCGGTTCGGGCCTTATGATCATCTCGCCCGCGTGCGCGAATGGGCGCTGGGCGCCGAGGAGGGCGGGGAATGAGCGCGCATCAGGCGAGCGAAGCCCGCTCCGATTCCGCCGCCAAGGCGGAAGCCTCCCGCCGGCAGGGCGTTGCCGCCTCGCCGCAGATTTCCGCCTGGGTGTCCGCCAATGCGGGCTCGGGCAAGACCCACGTGCTCGCCCAGCGCGTCATCCGCCTGCTGCTTCAGGGCACGCCGCCGGGCCGCATCCTGTGTCTGACCTATACCAAGGCGGCGGCGGCCAATATGGCGAACCGCGTGCTGAAGATCCTGAGCCGCTGGGCCGCGCTGGATGATGCGGCGCTTGATGCCGAATTGATGCGCATGGATGGGATGCCGCCCACGCCCGGCTTGCGCATTCAGGCGCGGCGCCTGTTCGCAGCCGCGCTGGAAACGCCGGGCGGCCTCAAGATCCAGACCATCCACGCCTTCTGCGGCGGTCTGCTGCACCGCTTCCCGTTCGAGGCGGGCGTCGCCGCCGGCTTCCGCGAGCTGGATGACGTGGGCCGCATGGAGCTGATGGCCCGCATCCGCGCCGACCTCGTGGTGGAAGCCGCCCGTGCGCCGTCCTCCACCCTCGGCCGTGCGCTGGCACGCCTGATGGAGGAGATGTCGGACGGCGGCATTGACGATCTGCTGGAAGCCGCCATCGCCGCGCGCGCCACCATCGCCGCTCTGGGTGGCGGGGAGGAGGAGCGGCGCGCCCGCGTCGCGGCGGTGCTCGGGGTCGCGCCGGGCACCACGGCGGCTGACATCGAGCGCGAGATGCTGGAGAGCCCGCATCTGCCGCAGGCCCACTGGCCGGACATCGAGGCCGTCTATCTCACCTCCGACAAGGCCAATGACCGCAAGCGCGCGAGCGCCTTGCGCGCCGCCATCGAGGCGAAGGACGAGGCCGAGCGCCTTGCCGCCTTCCGCGACCTCTTCTTCAAGGCCGATGGCGATCCGCGCAGCGACAAGGATCTCCTGACCAAGGGCCTGCGCGACGGCTTCCCGCACATTGCTGAAAAGCTGGAGGCCGAGCGCGACCGGCTGGTGGCCCTTACCCAGACCCTGCGGGCCGCCCGCGCGCTGGAGCGCACCGAGGCGGCGCTGGCGCTGGGCGCGGAAGCCTGCCGCCGCTACACCGCCGAGAAGGCGGCGCGCGGCCTGCTCGATTTCGACGACCTCATCGACCGCACCGCCGAGATGCTGGGGCGCGTGCCCGCCTCCTTCGTGCACTACAAGCTCGATCGCGGCATCGACCATGTGCTGGTGGACGAGGCGCAGGACACCAGCCCCGAGCAGTGGCGCGTGGTGCGCGGCCTTGTCTCCGACTTCTTCTCCGGCGAGGGCGCGCGCGAGGGGGTGAAGCGAACCCTGTTCGTGGTTGGCGACGAGAAGCAGTCCATCTTCTCCTTCCAGGGCGCCGATCCGCGCGCCTTCGGCGACATGCGCCTCGCCTTCCAGCGGGAGGCGGGGCAGGAGGATTTCCGGCAGGTGAGCCTGCCCCATTCCTTCCGCTCTGCCCCCGGCGTGCTTGAGGCGGTGGACGCCATCTTCCAGCGCGCTGAGGCGAGCGCCGGCCTCACCATCGACAATGTGGCCCCGCCCCACGCCGCCATCCGGGCCGACGCGCCCTCGCTGGTGGAGCTGTGGCCGACCGTCGTCCCCGCCGCCAAGGTGAAGGTGGATGACTGGCGCCGCCCGCTGGACGAGATCGCCGGCGACGATCCGGTGAGCAGGCTCGCCGAGCGCATCGCCTCCTTCGTGCGCACGGGCATCGCGCAAAGGCTCGCCATCCCCTCGCGGGGCGGGCGGCCCATGCGGGCGCAGGACGTGCTGGTGCTGGTGCGCCGGCGCGGGCGGCTGTTCGAGGCGGTGATCCGCGCGCTGAAGGAAGCGGGCGGCGGCGTCGATGTGGCGGGCGCCGACCGCCTGGTGGTGGCCGAGCATATCGCCGCCCTCGACCTGATGGCGCTGGGCGATGCGCTATTGTCGCCCGACGATGATCTGGCATTGGCGAGCGTGCTCAAGAGCCCGCTGTTCGGCCTCACGGACGATGATCTCCTGCGCCTGTGCCCGCGCCGCGAAGGCCGGCTGCTGGATGTGGTGGCGACGGGTGACGGCTCCATCGCGGAACGCCTGTCCCGATGGCGGGGCGAGGCCCGCGAACTGCGGCCCTTCGACTTTTACGCCCGTGTGCTCGGGCGCGACGGCGGGCGGCGGGCCATGCTGGCGCGGCTCGGCCCCGAGGCGGCGGACGTGCTGGACGAATTCATGGCGCTCGCCCGCACCTATGAGAGCCTGGAGCCGGCGACGCTGCCGGGCTTCCTCGCCTTCCTGCGGCGGGGCGGCGCCGAGACCAAGCGCGACATGGAGAGCGGGCGCGACGAGGTGCGGGTGATGACCGTGCACGGCGCCAAAGGGCTGGAAGCGCCCATTGTCATCCTCGCGGACACGGTGGACCTGCCCAAGGCCCGTACCTCCGGTGGCCTGCTGCATGTGCCCACCGCCGATGGCGCGACCGTGCCCGTGCTCGCGCCCCGCAAGCCGGAAGACCCGCCGAGCCTTGCCGCCGCCCGCGCCGCCGTCACCGCGCGGGAGCTGGAGGAGTATCGCCGTCTGCTTTATGTGGCGCTCACCCGTGCCGAGGACGCCCTCATCGTCTGCGGCGCCGAGACCCGCGCCGCTGCCAAGGACAAGACCCACGCCCGGCCTGCCGGCTGCTGGTATGAGCTGGTCCATGCGGCCCTGATCGAGGAGGCCGAGCCTGTCCCCGCTATGGGGTGGGAGGGCGAGGTGCTGCGCTGGCGCAAGTCCGGCCGCACGCTGGCGCCAGCGGAAGGCACGCTCTCCGCGCCCGTCGCGCCGCCCCCGCCACGACCGGCGCGGCTGGAGGACCTGCCGCCGGTCCTCGTCTCCACCGAGGCCATCCGGCCCTCGCGCAGTGCGGCCGCCAGCTTCCGGCCGCCGGCGGACGGCAGCCTTGATCCGCGCGTGCGGGGCGATCTGGTGCATCGCCTGCTCGCCGGCCTCGGCGCCTTGCCGGAGGACCAGCGGGAGGCGGCGGGCGAGCGTCTGCTGGACCATGTGGCTGAGCAGGTGGCGCCCCATCACCGGGCCGAGGTGATGGCCGAGGTGATGGGCGTTCTCACCCATGCGCCGCTCGCGGGTCTGTTCGGCCCCCACAGCCTTGCGGAAGTGCCGGTGGTGGGCCGCCTCACCGCTGCCGACGGACGGCTCGTCACGGTGAACGGCCGCCTCGACCGGCTGGCGGTGACGGGCGACCGGCTGATTCTGGCCGACTTCAAGACCGACCGCGTGCCGCCGCAAAGCCTTGACCGCATTGGCGAGGGCTATGTGGGCCAGCTCGCGCTCTATGCCGCCGTGCTCGCCCGCGCCTTCCCCGGCCGCACGGTGGAGGCGCATCTCGTCTATACGCGCGGGCCACGCATCCATGTGCTGCCGGAGGCGCGCTTGCGGGAGCGGCTGGCCGAACGGCTTGCCGAACCGTCGGGGGACACCGCGTCACGCCGCCGTGACGCGCCTTGACGGAGAGGGGAGGGGCTTCTTACGTTGAGCCCAAGATCCAGTGGATCGCTTGTGAAATCCCTACGAGGTATACGCTCATGGCCGTCGAAAAAGTATCCGATCAGAGCTTCGATGCCGACGTGCTCCAGTCCTCCACCCCGGTGGTCGTGGACTTCTGGGCCGAGTGGTGCGGCCCCTGCCGCATGGTCGCCCCGGTGCTCGACGAGCTCTCCGGCGAGCTTGGAGACAAGGTGAAGATCGTGAAGCTGAACGTGGACGAGAACCCGGTGACGGCGTCCAAGTACGGCATCATGTCCATCCCCACCCTGCTCCTGTTCAAGGATGGCAAGATCGCCTCCCGTCAGGTGGGCGCCGCCGCCAAGGCTAAGCTCGCGAGCTGGATCGGCTCCGCCGCCTGAGCTGCGGGCTGGTCGTTCGGGAAAGCAAAAGGCGGGTCCTTCGGGGCCCGCCTTTTTGTTTGTCCATCTGCCTTGGGCCGCCGCAGCGACTCAGCGGGCGAGGGTGCGGAAGTCCCGGTGCCAGTAGAGGAGGGGGCGCGCCGCATCGTCGACGCGCGTCGCCAGCACACGGCCGAGCACAATCATGTGAGAATGGCGCTCGATGATCTCGTCGAGCCGGCAGTCGAAGGCGACGAGCGCGTCGTCGATCACCGGCGCCCCCGTCTCCATCACCGACCAGGGCGTGCCCTCGAATCGGGCCGCCCCGTGCAGGCCGGTCATGCCGGCGAAGGTCTCCGCCACGCGGCGCTGGCCCTCCGCCAGGACATTCACGGCGAAAACCTTGCGCGCCAGTAGCTCCGCGCGCACGGACGAGGCCTTGTTGATGCAGATGAGCAGGGTCGGCGGGTCCACCGCGAAGGAGGTGAGCGAAGAGGCGGTGAGGCCGGTTCGGCTGTCGCCCTCGCCCACGGTGAGCACGCTCACGGCGCCCGCCAGATGGCGCATGCCCGCGCGATAGCCCTCGGAGGGGGAGTGGCCGGCGGTGGCGGCGGGCGCGGTCACGCGCGGGTCCCGGCGGGCGAGGCGGAGGGCGGCAAGGCGGGCATGGATCGTTCCGGACCTGAAGTCCCGACGGGGACGGATGTTGCTGTGCAATGTAGGCGGGGCGCGCCCGCTTTGCGAGGGTACGAGTGCACAGCTCAGGCTGGATCAAACCAAATTAGGTCAGTTCTTGGCGATTGGCAGCGCGGGTGCGGGAGGCTATCAGGACGCTCATCATTGTGTTTCGGGGGAACCATGTTGTTCTTGTCCTTTCTTTCGCGCCGTCCGCTGGGCCTTCTCGCCGGGGCTGCCGCCGGGGCGCTGATCGTTGCCTCGGGGGCCCTTGCGCAGACGGCGCAGACCGCGCCCAAGCCGGCGGCCCCCAAGCCGGCCGCGGCTGCTCCCGCCGCCGCTCCGGCCAAGGGGCCGGAACTGGGTGAGGACGGTCCCTCCCGCACCACCGCCACCTATGACGACTGGGTGGTGCGCTGCGAGCGGTCCGAGGTGGTCGGCGGCGCCAAGGTCTGCGAGGCGGCCCAGACGCTGCAGATCGGCAATGCCCAGCAGCAGCTTGGGGCGCAGGTGGTGTTCGGCCGCCTGACCAAGGAAGCGCCCATGCGCATCGTGGTGCAGCTTCCCGTCGGCGTGTGGCTGCCCAATGGCGCCCGCTTCGTGCTGCCCGGCGACAAGCCGCGCACCATCGCCATGCCCTACAAGTTCTGCATCCGAGCCTGCATCGCCGACGCCGATCTTTCGGCGGACGACGTGGCGGCGCTGAACACGAATGCCGGTCCCGCGAAGCTCGAATTCCTGGACCGCAACCAGCAGCCGGTGGCGCTGGAAATTTCCTTCAAGGGCCTTCCGGCCGCCCTGGCGGCCCGCGACAAGGGCTGACCCGGCGCGGTGGGCTTCAATGTCGCAGCGGGCGGGAGCATGCCGCCGCCGCTGCGGCAGAGGCCGGCCCTTTGGTTGCAACGTGTTGTTTTTTCGCCATCTTCCGCTGCTTCAAGGGGCGGATGGTGGCGGGAAATTTAAGGGTTAACCAAGCCGGTCGCCTCATGTAGCATGCCGGTGCAAGCCTAGGGGCAGCCAGCGGGCGCAATGCTCGTGATGCGTGGTTGGGCTCGCGGAGGTGACGGCGGGGCGCGGGGGTTTTCGAATTATTTACCGAGACCCGGTGTAGTTGCACGCAGGGTCCGGGGTAATCAGCCAATCCTGGCGTGACGGGATCGGGCGCGTGAGGCTCTCTGCATGTGCGGCAGGGGCGTAGCCCGGTGAACCGTCCCGGAAGCAGTCGAGTAACGTGCATTATGACCTATTCGGCCTGGATTGATGAGGACGACTACGATGCGGCGCCGGCTGCGGCAGCGCCCAGGCTTCGTCCCATCCTGAAGGCGGGCGTCATCGTCGGATTCGGCGTCGTCGCCGCGGCTGTGATGATGGTGGCTGTGGGCGGCGCGCGCGGCGTGTCCTCGCCCGACGCCGATCTGTCCGCCAGCGCCCCGGCGCTCGTGGACCCTCCGGCCCCGATTCGTGTCTCCCGGTCCCACGCGCTGGGCGAGGTGGAGGCCATTCCCTCGTCCGGTACGGTGGCCGACGGGCGCGACTGGATGTTCGCACCTTCCGTTCCTGGCGAGCCCACCGCCTTCCGCGGCGCCCGCCCGATGATGGCCGCCGTCGATCCGACTCCGGAGCCGACGGTGCAGGACATCCGCGTGATGCCCATGCCCTCCGCCAATCCGCTGTTCGCCTCCCGCGGGGTCGGCAACGAGCCGGCCGACAAGGCGCAGCTCAAGGAACTCAGCCAGCAGCTCGTGGCGCCGCCGCTGCCGACGCGCAATCCGCTGATGGCGGGCCGCCGCCAGCTCGCGGAACTAGAGCCGGCCGACCGTGCGACCCCGGCGCCGGAAAATCGTGCCCCGGCCGCCGCCACCCCGCCGGTTCCGGCGGACGCGGCCAAGTCGCTCCTGCCTGGCCCCGGCGACAAGTTCGCGCTCTATGACATCAAGGGCCGCGTCGTCTACATGCCGAACGGCGAGAAGCTCGAGGCCCATTCGGGCTATGGCGACATGTTCGACGACCCGCGCTACGTCCACAAGCGCATGGTCGGCCCGACCCCGCCCAATATCTATGAGCTGAAGATGCGCGAGGCGCTGTTCCACGGCGTCGAGGCCATCCGCATGAAGCCGGTGGGCGACCAGCCCATGTATGGCCGCGACGGCATTCTCGCCCATACCTACATGCTCGGCCCGCGCGGTGACTCCAACGGCTGTGTATCGTTCCGGGACTATGAAAAGTTCCTGGCGGCCTTCAAGCGCGGCGAGGTGACCCGCATGGTGGTGGTGACGAGCCTGCCCACCAAGCCGGAGCCGAACAATCCGATCGTCGCCTTCTTCGCCAAGATGGCGGAGCGCTGAGCGCGGACCCGATTCCACCGACAGCGTCCGATCCCAGATCCCACCCCGGCCGAGTGCCGGGGTTTTCTTTTGTCCGGCGCCCGCCACGGCACGCATCAGCCTCGCACCATCTTGGTCAGCCAAGCTGACCTTCAGACTGGGGCGTGCCGTGTTGACGCCGGCTCATCGTGAACCGCGGTCGGAATGCAGCGGGGGCTGCTTCTGATCCTGCGGGCTCCCGATCGGGACCCGGGCACGCCCTCTCATTCGCCGGGGCTTGGGAGCGTGCGATGTCGTTTCGAAATCTGAAGATCGCCTACAAGATGACGTTGGTCCTCCTGATCATGGCGGCCACGACGCTGGCCGCCGTGCTCTATGCCAATGTGAAGACGGGGCAGATCATCACCGATTATGCGGACCTGACCGAGAACCGGTCGCCGGCGCTGCTGGCGGTGGTGCGGGCGAACGTGCGGGCGAACAATTTCGACATCTCGCTGGTGCGCGCGATCACCTTCCCCAATGAAGACCTCGACGCGGTTCTGAAGAACGCGGCGACCTACAACAAGGAAATGCGCGACTATCTCGGGCAGGCGGCGAAGCTCGATCCCGAGAATGCGAGCTTCTATCGCCAGTATGCGCAGGGCTTTGATCCCTTCTACGCCGACATGGTGCGGGGCATCGAACTGGTCCGCGCCGGCAAGCTGGAGGAGGCGAAGGCGCTGGCGCAGAAGTTCCTGCCCGCCATCACCGCGCACCGCCGCTCCTCGACCCCGGTCATTAATGCGGTGGGCACCCGCATCTCCACCAATTCGGACCGCCTCCAGGATGAGGTGGCCGGTGTGCGCCTCACCAATTACCTGGTGGTCGGCGGCGGCATCCTCGTCGCGCTCATCATCGGCTTCCTGATCAGTCGCGGCGCGGTGGCGGCGCCCATCATCCGGCTCGGCGCCACCATGCGCCGGCTCGCCGAGGGCGATCTCTCCGCCGATGTGGAGGGGCAGGACCGGCGCGATGAGGTGGGCGGCATGGCCCAGGCGGTGGAGGTGTTCAAGCAGAACGCCATCGCCGCCCGCGATCTGGAAGAGCGCCAGAAGGAGATGGAGGCGGAGACACAGCGCCAGCGCAAGGCGGAACTGGCGCGTCTCGCCGACATGTTCGAAGGCGCGGTCGGCTCCATCGTCTCCGGCGTTGCCACCGCCACCGTGCGCCTTCAAGGCACGGCCTCGACCCTGACCCAGACCGCGGCCTCCACCCAGAGCCTGTCCTCCGGCGTGGCGAATGCCTCCGATCAGGCCTCCAACAATGTGCAGACGGTGGCCGCCGCCGCCGAGGAACTGGCGAGCTCGGTGTCCGAGATCAGCCGGCAGGTGGAGACTTCCAGCCAGATCGCTACGGAGGCGGTGCGCCAGGCCCAGAAGACGGACGCCCGCATCGGCACCCTCTCGCAGGCGGCGAGCCGGATCGGCGACGTGGTGGAACTCATCACCGCCATCGCCGGCCAGACCAACCTCCTCGCGCTCAATGCCACCATCGAGGCGGCGCGCGCAGGCGATGCCGGCAAGGGCTTCGCGGTGGTGGCGCAGGAAGTGAAGGCGCTCGCCGCCCAGACCGGCAAGGCGACTGAGGAGATCAGCGGCCAGATCACCGAGATCCAGCAGGCGACCGCAGAATCGGTGCAGGCCATGAAGGAGATCGGTGAGACCATCAACCGCATCGCCGAGATCGCGCAGGCCATCGCCGCCGCCGTACAGGAGCAGGGCACCGCGACGGCCGAGATCAGCCGCAACATCCAGCAGGCGGCGGCCGGCACCGCGCAGGTGAGCACCAACATCGCGGAAGTGACACGCGGCGCCGCAGCCACCGGCGAAGCCTCCGAGGACGTGATGCAATCGGCCCGCGCGCTGGCCCAGCAGGGCGAAAGCCTGAAGGTGCAGGTGGACGGCTTCCTCAACACCGTCCGCGCGGCCTGATCCCTTCCGAACCCGGCGCGGGGATGCATCCCGCGCCCGGTTCGGCTATGGCCCTTGCGAGATGCGGACGGGCGTCCGCCGTGACGTGTGAGGGCGAGAATGGACACTGCGGGCAATTCCCCGGCCGACGTGGCCGCCATGGTGCGGGCGCGCCAGGGCATCGAGATCCGTCCTGAAGAGGCGGCGGCCTATGCCGCCCTCGTCGCCCAGCTCAATGCCACCGTGGCCGCAGGCGCGAAGGCGCGCGTCGATATCGACGGCTGCCCGTGGAGCTACGCCAACCTGCTCGCCGCTGTCGCCGAGCGCGGGGAGGGCGAGGCGTGAGCGCGCTCCACGACCTCGGGCTCGTCGAGACGGCGGACGCCATCGCGCAGGGCGCCATCACCTCCGAAGCCGCGACCGCCTCTGCGCTGCACCGGCTGGAAGCCCTCGGCCCGCGCTACCACGCTGTGATGCTCATTGACCGCGACGGCGCGCTGGAAGCCGCGCGCGCGGTGGACCTTGCCCGTGCGCGAGGCGAGGACATCGGCCCGCTCGGCGGCGTGCCGCTGGCGCACAAGGATCTGCTCTATCGTGCGGGCCGCGTCTGCACGGGCGGCTCGCTCATCCGCAAGGACTTCGTTCCCGACGTGACCGCCTCCGTTCTGGAGCGGCTCGACGGCGCGGGGGCGCTTGATCTCGGCACGCTGCATCTCGCGGAATTCGCCCTGTCGCCCACCGGCTTCAATGCCCATTACGGCCATGGCCGCAGCCCCTGGAACCTCGATTACGGCTCCGGCGGCTCATCTTCCGGCTCCGGTGCGGCGGTGGCGGCGCGGCTGGTGAGCGGCGCGCTCGGCTCCGACACAGGCGGCTCCATCCGCCATCCCTCGGCCATGTGCGGCGTCACGGGCCTGAAGCCCACCAACGGCCTTGTGCCGCTTTATGGCGCCATGCCCATGGCGCCGAGCCTCGACACCATCGGCCCGCTCACCCGCTCCGTGCGCGATGCCGCGCGGATGCTCAGCGTGATCGCGGGGCCGGATGTGCGCGATGCCACGACGCTGGCGGCACCCGAGCGCGATTATGAAAGTGGCCTTTCCGGCGACCTCAAGGGCGTGACCATCGCCGTGCCGCAGGGCTATTACCGCACAACGGCGGATGGCGAGATCCTTGCGCTGATGGACGAGAGCCTCAAGGTGCTGAAGGAGGCCGGGGCGAAGGTGGTGGAGACCACCGTGCCCGACATGGCGCTCATCAATGCCCTCATGCAGGTGGTGATGACCTGCGAGGCTGCCACCCTGCATCGTCAATGGCTGGAGGAGCGGCCGGGCGATTATGGGGCGCAGGTGCGCGCCCGCATCCTGCCCGGCTTCGCGCTGCCCGCGACGCGCTATGTGGAAGCACTGATGATGCGGGCCAAGGTGGCGGAGGACTGGCTGCACCGGGCCATGGGCGGCGCCGACATGGTGCATATCCCGACCCTGCCCATCGCCGTGCCGAGCATCGCGGAGACGACGCAGGGGGCGCCGGAGGACGTGGCGGTGGCTATCGCCCGCGTCACCCATTGCACGCGGGCCATCAATTATCTCGGCCTGCCCTCGCTCTCCGTGCCCTGCGGCTTCACCGCCAACGGCCTGCCGGCCGCCTTCCAACTGGTCGGCCGTCCCTTCGGCGAGCCGGTGCTGCTCCGGGCGGGCGACGCCTATCAGCGGCGCGCCGACTTCCACCTGCGCGTGCCGCCCGACTGCGGGCCGATCTGAGGCGGGGGAGCGCCCGGCTCTTCGATGATCCGAAGGCGGCGGGAAGTCCGCCGCCTTCGCGCGCCTCAGCGGAAGAGGTTGCGCTTGGCGAGTTCGAGCAGTTCGTCGCCGCGTCCGTTCAGGATGGCGCGGGCGGCATAGAGCGAGAAGCCCGCCACCTGCTCGGCCTTGATGGCCGGGGGCATCACCAGTTCCATCTTGTCCGTCACCACATCCACCACCGCCGGGCCGTCATGGGCAAAGGCCTTCTGAAGTGCGCTCTTCACGTCGGCGGGGTCTTCCACGCGGATGCCGAGGATGCCGATGGCATTGGCCATGGCGGCGAAATCCGGGTTCTGAAGGTCCGTGCCCACGTTCAGGAAGCCCGCGGCCTTCATTTCCATGTCCACGAAGCCCAGCAGGCCATTGTTGAAGATCACGATCTTCACCGGCAGTTGGAGCTGGCGGAGCGAGAGGATGTCGCCCATCAACATGGCGAAGCCGCCATCGCCCGAAAGCGAGACCACCTGACGGCCGGGATGGGCCGCCTGCGCGCCCAGCGCCTGCGGCATGGCATTGGCCATGGAGCCGTGGATCAGCGAGCCGATAAGACGCCGCTTGCCGTTCATGGCGATGTAGCGCGCGGCCCAGACCGTCGTCTCGCCCACATCCACGCTGAACAGCGCGTCCTGCGCCGCGACTTCGTCGATCACCTTGGCGAGATATTGCGGATGGATGGGCTTGGTGCCCGGATTGCCCACCGCCAGCGCGTCGAGGTCGCGGCGGGAGGTCTTGTAATGCTCCTGCACCTTGGCGAGGAAATCGCCGTCCGTGCGGGGCTTCAGGCGCGGCAGCAGGGTGGCGAGGGTCGCCTTCACATCGCCCACGAGGCCGAGGTCGAGCCGCGTGCGGCGGCCGAGGTTTTCAGGCCGGATGTCGATCTGCGCCACCTTGGCGTCGGTGGGATAGAACTGGCGATAGGGGAAGTCGGTGCCCACCATCAGCAGCAGGTCGGCCTCCAGCATGGCGTGATAGCCGGAGGGGAAACCGATGAAGCCGGTCATGCCCACGTCGTAGGGATTGTCATATTCCACGAAGGGCTTGCCGCGCAGCGTGTGAACCATGGGCGCCTTCAGCGCGGCGGCGAGGGCCACCACCTCGTCATGGGCACCCTCGCAGCCGCCGCCGGCGAGGATGGTGATGCGCTTGGCGCCCTCCACCAGCGCGTTGAGCTTCTCAAGCTCGCTGTCGGCGGGCACCACAGTGGGCGGCACGATGTCGGTCCAGCGTGGCTCGGTCGGGCCTTCCGCTGCCTGGAGCGCCACGTCGCCGGGAATGACGATCACCGCCACGCCCTGCTTCTGGATCGCCGTGCGCATGGCGATCTCCATGATGCGGGGCATCTGGGAGGGGCTGGAGACGAATTCGCAGTAGTGGCTGCATTCCTTGAACAGCTGTTCGGGATGCGTCTCCTGGAAATAGCCCGAGCCGATCTCCGCGCTCGGAATATGGGCAGCGATGGCCAGAACCGGCGTGCGGGTGCGGTGGCAGTCGAACAGGCCATTGATGAGATGCAGGTTGCCCGGCCCGCAGGAACCGGCACACACGGCGAGCTTGCCGGTGAGCTGGGCTTCGGCCCCGGCGGCGAAGGCGGCCACTTCCTCGTGGCGCACGTGCATCCACTGCACCTGCGGAATGGTGCGCAGGGCGTCGGTGAAGCCGTTGAGGCTGTCGCCCACCACGCCCCACACCCGCTCCACACCGGCGGCCGCCAGCGTGCGCGCCATGACGTCCGCAACTCGTACTCCGGCCATGAGGTCCTCCATCCGTTTGCTGCGGCCCGCCCTCATTGCCTGGGGCAAGTCATTGCGTGCCTTGCGGTTCCCGGCATATCCGGAAAGCATGTCGGCAAGATGCACGGCTATCATCCGCGCGTCACAGGCGGACGCAAGGGTACAGCAATGGTTTCATGTTGCCGTCTGGCGGTGCGGCCAAAGAATGCCGGGCGGCGGCAGAGCGGGGCAGGCGATGCGGAGGGAAAACGGGCTGCTGCGGCGGCTGAAGACGGCGACGCGGTGGCTGTCGCGCGCCCCCGTCCGCACGGCGCACCGCTTCGAGGCGGAGGCCCGCGCCGATGTGGCCGCCTTCACGGTGCATGGCCGGCGGGCGCAGGTGGCGTTGCGGGTCACGCTGGGGGTTCTGGTGGCCATCGCCATCGCGCACGCCCTGGGACTGGAGATGCCCGTCTGGGCGGCCATCAGCGTGGTGCGGGTGTTCCAGAACGACCGGACCGCGACCGTGATGCGCGGGCTGGAGCGGGTGGCCGGCACCATCGGCGGCTGCGCTGTCGCTTATGCCATCCTGAAGATCAGCGGTGCGCACGCCTGGGTCTATATGGCGACGGGGCTCGCCTGCGCGGCGGCGGTCTATGCGCAGGCCGTCACGCGCTACAGCTATGCCTTCGTTCTGGTGGGCTTCACCGTACCGCTGATGACCTATCACGCGGTGGTCTCGCCCGAGCCCATGACGCAGGTCATCCTCATGCGCGGCATGGAGGTGATGGTGGGCGTCTGCGTCGCCTGGGCGCTCGATTTCCTCACCTCGCCCGCGCGGCCGAAGGCGAAGCCGAAGCCGCTCTATGCGGGCATGGATGCCATCTTCATGGGCCATGCGCTCACCGTGGGCATAGCCGTGACGCTGGTGCCGGTGGTGTGGACGGTGCTGCATCTGCCGGGCTTCGAGCAGACGCCGATCACGGCCTTCATCGTGGTGGGCGCGGCCCGTGAGGGCATCGGCTGGAAGTCGCTGAACCGCTGCGTCGGATGCGCGCTCGGCGCGGCCTTCGGCTTCCTCGGCGTGCTGACGCTGGACGGCAGCCTGCTCACCTGGGCGCTGTTCGTCTTCGCCGGCCTGTTCGTCTTCACGCAGATCGGCTTCGGCGGCAGCGTGGTGGCCTATACGGGCATTCAGGCAGCCATCGCCTTCCTGCTGGTGGTGGTGCAGGAGCCGATCCCCCATCTCGATCTCGACGCGGGCGTCGGGCGCATGTGGGGCGTGATGGGCGGCATTGCTCTGGTGATGCTGGTGGGCCTCGCCACCTGGCCGATCCGCCGGCGGATCACCGAGCGTCTCCAGCCGCGGGCGGCCCACGAGGCCGCCCACTGAACTCGCCCCGGCCGAACGGCGGCCGGGAGGTCCTTGTGCGGTCAGGCCGTGCGGACCGTGCCGAGGAAGCGCTGCATTTCCGCTTCGAGGCGCTTGGCCTGATCGGTGAGGGCGGCGGCGGCGGTGAGCACCTGGCCGGCAGCCGAGCCGGTCTCGTCGGCGGTCTGGGCCACCTCCGAGATGTGGGCCGTGACGCTGTTGGTGCCGGTGGCCGCCTGGTCGACGTTGCGGACGATCTCGCGGGTGGCGACGCCCTGTTCTTCGACGGCGGCGGAGATGCTGGTGGCCACGTCGCTCATCTTGCGGATCTGCGAGCCGACGCCCTCGATGACCTGCACCGCCTGCTTGGTGGTGGCCTGGATGGCGCCGATCTGGCTCTCGATCTCTTCCGTCGCCTTGGCGGTCTGGGTGGCCAGCGCCTTCACTTCGGAGGCGACCACCGCGAAGCCCTTGCCGGCGTCGCCCGCCCGCGCCGCCTCGATGGTTGCGTTGAGGGCGAGGAGGTTGGTCTGCTCGGCGATGGAGGAGATGAGCCCCACCACGTCGCCGATGCGGGCGGCGGCCTGTGCCAGATCCTGGATGACCGTGCCGGTCTTCTGCGCCTCGGCGACGGCGACGCTGGACATCTCGGCCGACTGCTGCACCTGCCGGCCGATCTCATCCACGGAGGAACCCAGTTCCTCGGCGGAAGAGGCGACCATGACGACGTTGGTGGAGGCTTCCTCGGCGGCGGCGGCCACCGCCGTGGACTTCTCCGAGGTGCGGCGTGCGGCTTCCGCCATGGTGCGGGCGGTGCCGTGGAGCTGGGTGGAGGCTGAGGCGACGCTGCCGATGATGCCGCCCACCGCACTCTCGAATTCCGCGGCGAGCTTCAGCATCCCCTCGCGGCGTTCGGCCTCGGCCTGCACGTGGGCGGCCTTGGCCTCGGCTTCCAGGGCCGCATTCCGAGCCATCTCTTCCTTGAAGACGAGAAGGGCCTTGGCCATGGCGCCCACCTCATCGTGGCGCCGGGTGCCGGCCACGTCCACCGCGAGATCCCCGTCGGCGAGGCGCTGCATGGTGGCGGTGAGGCCGGAGATGGGCCGGGTGACGCGGCGGATCACCACCACGAGCCCGGCGCCGGCGATCAGGAGGGCCACCACCAGCAGCCCGGCATAGAGCGCGAGGGACGCGCGGGCGCGTCCGGCGGCGGCCCCCGCAGCATCGGCCATCTCGTCCATGGCGGTAATGGCGACGGCACCGATGGTTTCGAGCGCGGGCACGGCGGCGCTGCGCCACTGGTCGAGCGTCAGCGGTGGCTTGCCGCCGTTGCTCAGGGTCTTAAGCGTGTCTTCCTTCAGCGTCTTGAAGTTGCCGGAGAAGAAGGCACTGTCGGCCTTGGCGACGGCCTCCCGCAGCGAAGCCGGGATGTCCTTGTTGTCGACCTCTTCCCTGACCATCGACCAGCCGAGCTGGCCGCGCACCTCTTCCGCCTGGACCTCCGTGAGATCCTTCGGCGCGAGCGGCTCGCCCTTGCGCAGGGCATTGCTGACGGCAAGAACGGTGTTGCCTTCGGAATTGCGCACGATGCCTGTGGTGCCGCGCACGGAGAGATAGGGCGTCAGAGAAATGTCGAGGCTGCGGATGCGCTTGCCGATGTCCTGCGAAACGTCGTCGAGGCGATCCAGCTCGCGGACGGTCACGTCATAGATGCGGGTGCTCAGCGTCTTGTCGCGGCTGTCGGGCGGCAGCTGGAGGGCGCGGTCGATGTCCGCGCGCAGATCCTTGATGGCCTTGCGGATGCCCTCCACGCGGCCGGCGAGATCCTTCGCTTCCGGCGTCCCCTGGCTGGACAGTTCTGTGAGAGCGACTGCGAAGCCGGCGTCCACCTTCTCCCGGCGCTTGGCTATGCCGGCCACCAGCGGCGGCATGGCGTCGAGTGGGCGGGAGAGAGCGGCGGCGCTGTCCGAGCGCTCGGTGCGCAGGGTGGTGAAGGCCTGGAACAGCCCGCGGTCGATTTCCGCATAGGCCTGTGCTTCGGCGGCGGCGAGATCGCGCTTGTAGGCGGTGAGCAGCGAAGAGCCGCAGAGCGCGGCCATGATCAGGCTGACCAGCCCGAACAGCGCCAGCAGGGTGAGCTTGATGGACAGGCGCACGGCAGCCCCCTGATAAGTCAGTTACCCTTCCCTATCCTGTGAGCCTTGTCCGAACCTTGTGGGTACCTTTGGTTGTGGTGTCTTGCCGGCAAACCGCCGGGCGTCGGACGCCCGGCGTCTCTCCTTCCCGCCTCAGGCGGCGCGGACCGTGCCGAGGAAGCGCTGCATTTCCGCTTCGAGGCGCTTGGCCTGATCGGTGAGGGCGGCAGCGGCGGTGAGCACCTGGCCGGCAGCGGAACCGGTTTCGTCGGCGGTCTGGGCCACTTCCGAGATGTGGGCGGTGACGCTGTTGGTGCCGGTGGCCGCCTGGTCGACGTTGCGGACGATCTCGCGGGTGGCGACGCCCTGTTCCTCGACGGCGGCGGAGATGCTGGTGGCCACGTCGCTCATCTTGCGGATCTGCGAGCCGACGCCCTCGATGACCTGCACCGCCTGCTTGGTGGTGGCCTGGATGGCGCCGATCTGGCTCTCGATCTCCTCCGTCGCCTTGGCGGTCTGGGTGGCCAGCGCCTTCACCTCGGAGGCGACCACCGCAAAGCCCTTGCCGGCGTCGCCCGCCCGCGCCGCCTCGATGGTGGCGTTGAGGGCGAGCAGGTTGGTCTGTTCGGCGATGGAGGAGATGAGCCCCACCACGTCGCCGATGCGGGACGCGGCCTGCGCCAGATCCTGGATGACCGTGCCGGTCTTCTGCGCCTCGGCGACGGCGACGCTGGACATCTCGGCCGACTGCTGCACCTGCCGGCCGATCTCATCCACGGAGGAACCCAGTTCCTCGGCGGAAGAGGCGACCATGATGACGTTGGTGGAGGCTTCCTCGGCGGCGGCTGCCACCGCCGTGGACTTCTCCGAGGTGCGGCGTGCGGCTTCCGCCATGGTGCGGGCGGTGCCGTGGAGCTGGGTGGAGGCGGACGCAACGCTGCCGATGATGCCGCCCACCGCGCTCTCGAACTCGGCGGCGAGGCGCATCATGCCCTCGCGGCGCTCCGCCTCGGCCTTGAGGCGGGCCGCCTCGGCTTCGGCTTCCAGAGCCGCATTCCGGGCCATCTCCTCCTTGAAGACGAGCACGGCCTTGGCCATGGAGCCCACTTCATCCTGACGGTGGGTATTGGGAATCTCGATGGCGAGATTGCCGCCGGCCAGCGCCTGCACCGCGGCCGTCAGCCCGGAGATGGGCCGGGTGACGCGGCCGATCACCACCACGAGGCCAATGATCGCGGCCGACAGAGAAACGATCAGCAGGCCCGCATAGGTGAGCAGCAGATGCCAGGCGTCCGAGGCGAGACCGTCGGCGGCCTTGGCGAGGCTGTCCACGGCGGCAAGCCCGACCGCAGCGAGGCTTTCCAGCGCCGGGACGGACTGGCCGCGCCAGGTTTCCGCATCCACGTTGGCCAGCTTGCCGTTGGACAGATCCTCGGCGAGCTGGTCGCGCAGGGTCTTCACGGGGCCGGAGAAATAATGGTCCTGCGCCTTGGCCATGGCGGACTTCAGCGTCTCCGGCATGTCCGGAGCATCCACCATCGTCTTCACCTCGGTCCATCCGGTCTGGACCTGCGCATTATGAGCGGCGAAATTGATGGTGTTGGCCGGCGTGAAGACACGCTTTTCGCGCAGGGCGGCGCTGATGATCAGCGACGCATCGCCCGCGCCCATGCGCGCGGTGCCGGCGGCGGCGCGCACCACGATGAAGCGCAGCAGGCTCGGTTCCAGAATGCGGATCTGGCGTTCCACCGCGTCGGTGGTCTGTTCCATCTGGCTGAGCAGGCCGAGGGATTCGGTCATGATCCGTCCGCCGAGCTTGCTGTCGCGTGCCTCCAGCGGAAGCTGGAGCGCGGCGTCGACGTCGGCCCGCTGCCGCTTGATGGCGGCATGGACGGTGCGCAGCTTTTCGGCGATGGCGCGCGCCTCTGGCACGCCGAGCGCGTCAAGCTGCGCGAGGGCGACGCCGATGCCGGTATCGGAGGTCACGCGGCGCTGCATCATGCCGGTGATGACCGGCTGGGCCCTTTCCGCGGGAAGGGGGAGGACCGAGCCGGCGTCGGCCCGCTCCAGCCGATAGGCCGAATAGGCGCCGAAGAGACCGTGGTCCGCGCGGACGTAGCGGACGGCGTCTTCCGCGGTCTGGTTGTGGCGGTAGGCCGTGAGCAGAGACGTGATGCAAATGGCCGCCAGAATGGCGCTGATCACCGAGAAAAGTGCGATCAATGTGGTTTTGATCGATAAATTCATGCCCGACCTCCGTACCCATTCCGTCGAGTAAGGCGCAGGGCTGTTGCGAAGCTTGCATTTGAAGGCGGCTGTACGCGCTAAAGTGGCGCCGGTCCGTGTAGACGGGAGCGTGTTGCCTGCGTTTTCCTCGGCTGGAGAAAGAAAAGAGCCTGTGCGCTCGGCTTTTATCTTGAGAGACGGGACGGCCGGGGATGATGTGTGAGCTGCAATCGGCGATTGCAAAGGTGCCCGTACCCCCGTGAAAAGGGCCAATATGTCGCAATTTCTAGTTGGCGAGGACGCCGGCCACCCGCCTGTTTTCTTGCCAAAGTACCGGCGGTGCGCCGTTTTTTCGGCCCGCGTCTTGTCCAGTGTCAATGTGGTGACATGCACACCCATTAGTCCGGCCTGCGGATGAAAGCCGGAGGGCGGGATGCAGCCGATTGTTCAGGCGAGCGACGTGCGCAAGCATTTCGATACGCACTGCGTGCTCGATGGCGTGAGCCTCGCTGCGCTGGAGGGGCAGCTCATCTCCCTCATCGGCCCCGCCGGCTGCGGAAAATCAACGCTGCTGCGTTGCCTCAACGGCCTCGACGTGCCGGATTCCGGCACCATCGAGATCGGCGGCGTGACCTGGGCGCGCGCGGCCGGCGGGCGCGCACCGGCACCGGAGGTGGCCCACGAGCTGCGCCGGACGGTCGCCATGGTGTTCCAGGGCGACAGCCTCTTTCCCCACCGTACGTTGCTCCAGAATGTGATGATGGCGCCCATGATGGTGCTCGGCGTGTCCCGCGACGAGGCGGCCATGGGCGCCGAGCTCCTGCTCAGGAAGGTGGGGCTGTTCGCGGAGATGGACCGCTATCCCGCCCATCTGTCCGCTGGCCAGCAGCAGCGCGGCGCCATCGCCCGCGCGCTCGCCATGAGCCCCAAGGTGATGCTCTATGACGAGCCGACCTCGGCCCTCGATGGCGGCATGGCACAGGAGGTGCTGGACACCATCGCCCTGCTGAAGGACGACGGCCTGACCCAGATCATCGCCACCCACGAACTCGGCTTCGCGCGGGCCGCCTCCGACAGCGTGATGTTCATGCAGAACGGTGCGGTGGTCGAGACCGCGCCGGGCGATGCCATGTTCCGCGCGCCGCAGGATGTCCGCGTGCAGCGCTTTTTCCAGCTCTTCGCCTGAGCGGCTGGCTGGTCCCTTTCCTCTTTGCGGATGAACCCCATGCGTGCGGTCCTTGCGGCCTTGGCCCTGGCAGTGCTTGCGCTGCCGGCCGGCGGGATGATGGCGGCGGCTCCGGCCCGCGCCCAGAGCATCTCCTCCCTCACCGACTATCTCACCCGGGACACCACGGCGAAGGCGCCGCCGCCGGCGCTGACCGCGCCACCGCCCGTCCTGCGCTATGGCGCCGACGTGGGCCGGGGCGCGCCCTATATTTTTCGCGATCCGGCGGCGCCGGCGCGCATCGTGGGCTTCGAGGTGGACCTGATGGCGCAACTGGGCGCGCGTCTCAGTCGCCTGCCGGTGCTGGTGCAGAGCGAGGCCGAGACCCTGCGGCCGAGCCTCGTCTCCGGCCTCTACGAACTGGCGGTCGGGGGCCTCGACGTGGCGGCGCCGGGGCAGGCCGGCGTCGAGTTCACCATTCCCTATTACGCGACCTTCGGGCAGATCGTGATCCGCCGGGACCAGCCGGCCATCAACCGGATGGACGCGCTCAAGGGCATGACCATCGGCGTGCTGAAGGGCAGCCGCCTGCGCGACACGCTGGCGGCCGTGCCGGATGTGGTGCTGCGGGTCTTCGACACCGCGCCGGAGGCCTATGCGGCGCTGAAGGCGGGAAGCCTCGAAGCCGTGGTGGCGGACTATCCGGTCGCCCTCTACCACGCCCAGCATGACCCCGCGGTGATGTTCACCGGCCCGCCGGTGGGGCGCATCGAATACGGCCTGGCGCTGAAGGCGGGCGCGCAGCCCGCCCTGCTCGGTGCCCTCAACACCGCCATCTACGCCATGTCCCGCGACGGGACGCTGCGCGAATTGCTGGATCGCTGGGAATTGTGGACGCCGGTGATGGCGCAGGAGACCGGCGACACGCGCCCGCTCCAGGCCCAGCCCACGGCCCGCGAATATGTGCTGGCGCTCACCATGCCCGACGGCGTCGTGCCGCGCCTCGAGCGCTATGTGCGCTTCCTGCCCCAGTTCGTGCGCGCGGCGCTGACGACGCTGGAGGTGGCGGTGCTCGGCCTGCTGCTGGCCCTCGCGGCCGGCGCCCTGCTGGCGGTGCTGCGCGCACGGGGCGGCCGTCTGCTGCGCGGGGCGACGGGCGCCTATGTGGACGTGATCGGCGGCACGCCGCTTCTCGTGCTGCTGCTGTTCGTCTGTTACGGCCTGCCCGAGGCGGGGCTGCCCATCGGCGTCTTCCTCGCCGGCGTCCTGGCGCTCGGCCTGCATCATGCGGCGGGCATGGCGGAAGCCTATCGCACGCGGCTTGCGGTGGTCACCCGCACGCAGATGGAGGCGGCGGTCTCGCTGAACATGTCGAGGGGGCAGGCATTCAAGGCGGTGGTGCTGCCGCAGGCGGCCCGCGCGCTTCTGCCCTCGACCGCGCGGGGCTTCGTGCTGGTGCTGAAGGATTCCTCCCTCGTCAGCGTCATCCTGCTCGCCGATCTCACCCGCACCTATGAGAGCGTCGCTTCGGTGCACCAGGACTTTCTCGGCATCGGCCTGCTGGTGGCGGCGATCTATCTGGTGCTCGGTCTGCCCTTCGCGCGGCTTGCCGCCTGGGCGGAGCGGGTGGCGGAGGAGACATTGCCGCCGGTACGCGGCTGAACGGACAAAAAAACGCGCGGCAGTCGCCTGCCGCGCGTCCGGTGAAGGGGCCGAAAGGGCTCAGGCCGCGTCGCGGATGAGCTTGCGCAGGATCGCCACCATGTCCTTGATCTGCTGCTCGGTGGAGATGAAGGGCGGCGAGAAGGCGAGGCTCTCGCCGGTGTAGCGCATGTAGAGGCCCTGCTTGAGACCGGCCTCGAAGATGCTGAGCGCCCGCATGCTCGGGCCGGCAGCGGAGGGCGAGAGCTCGACCGCGGCGGTGAGGCCGAAGTTGCGCACGTCCACCACGTTGGGCTCGCCCTTGAGGCTGTGGAACTCAGCTTCCATGAGGGGCTCCAGCGCCCGCACGCGGCCGAACAGATCCTCTTCCTCATACACGTCGAGGGTGGCGTGGGCGGCGGCGGCGGCCATCGGGTGACCCGAATAGGTGTAGCCGTGGCAGAACTCGATGGCAGCCGGCGGGCCGCTCATGAAGGCCTCGTAGATCTCCTGGCGGGCGATCACGCCGCCCATGGGGATGATGCCGTTGGTGATCGCCTTGGCGAAGGTGATCATGTCCGGGACGACGCCGAGGCGCTGGGCGGCGAACGCCCAGCCGGTGCGGCCGAAGCCGGTGATCACTTCGTCGAAGATCAGCAGGATGCCGTGCTTGGTGCAGATTTCGCGCAGGCGCTCGAGATAGCCGATCGGCGGCACGATGACGCCGGCCGAGCCCTGCATGGGCTCCACGATCACGGCGGCGATGGTGGAGGCGTCGTGCAGCGCAACGATGCGCTCCAGTTCGTCGGCGAGATGCGCGCCCCAGGCCGGCTGGCCCTTGGAGAAGGCCATCTTCGACTGGTCATAAGTGTGGGGCAGGTGATCGACGCCGTTCACCATGCCGGGGGCGAACATCTTGCGGTTGGCGACGATGCCGCCCACCGACATGCCGCCGAAGCCGACGCCGTGATAGCCCTTTTCACGGCCGATGAAGCGGGTGCGCGTGGCGTTCCCCGTAAGCCGGTGATAACCCATGGCGATCTTCAGCGCCGTATCCACCGCTTCCGAGCCGGAATTGGCAAAGAACACGCGGTT
This sequence comes from Azorhizobium sp. AG788, assembly GCF_004364705.1. Classification (NCBI taxonomy): domain Bacteria; kingdom Pseudomonadati; phylum Pseudomonadota; class Alphaproteobacteria; order Hyphomicrobiales; family Xanthobacteraceae; genus Azorhizobium; species Azorhizobium sp. AG788. Next base: position 18,779 of record NZ_SOBM01000010.1, on the reverse strand, counting down.
GAGGCCCTCGGGCGCCATCTCGGCCACGCGCTCGGCGAGCTGGATGGTGGTGGCGCTCGCCACCTGGAAGGACGGGGCGTAGTCGAGCGAGCGGACCTGCTTGGTCACCGCTTCGACGATGCGCGGGTGGGAATGGCCGAGCGGCGTGCACCACAGACCCGAGGAGCCGTCGAACAGCTTCACGCCATTTGCATTGGTGAAGTAGCAGCCTTCCGCCGAGATCATCGTGCGGTCGGACGGGTCGGCCTTGAAGCGGCGGTTGGAGGTAAACGGCGCCCAGTAGGGATCCACATTGAGCTGACGCGCGAGCGCGCCGGTGTCGGTCACCTGATCCATTGTTCTCTCCTGAAAGGTCGCGCGTCCGCCGCAGCGAAATTGGCATGAGCACAATAGACCCCGCGGCGCTTTTGTATATATACAGATGCGCGGCCGCCTGCTGAAGCTGTTATGGTCGCCTGACCGATACAGTGAAGGGGCGGCCAGCGTCGTCTGGCCTTTGTCCGTGAACCGTTTGTCAGCCTGCCTGCGCCTTGGGCGGCGGTGGCCGCGATAAGCATCAGGCTGAACTGTACATAGGCGCTCACGTCGCGCCGGAGCGGGAGGCTCCCGACATGCTTTCGATCACGCTCGATGCCGGTGGCAAGGTGCCGCTCGTCTCGCAGATCGTGGCGGCGGTGGCGGAGCAGATCGCCGAGGGCGTGTTGGCCCCCGGAGCACGCCTGCCTTCGGTGCGGCAACTGGCCGCCGAATGCAGCGTCAGCACGCTCACCGTCTCCAATGCCTATAACCGGCTCGTGGCGGAGGGCTATCTGGAGGCGCGCCGGGCCAGCGGTTATTACGTCGCCATGCGGAAGGCGGCGCGGGAGCCGCAGCGGCGGCAGGCGCAGAATTCGGTCCCCATCGATGCCCTCTGGCTGCTCCAGCGCGTCTATGAGGACGACCCCAACCTGCTGAAGGTGGGCTCGGGATGGCTCCCGGAAAGCCATCTCTTCACCGACGGGCTGCGCCATTCCCTGTCCGCGCTCGCCAAGAAGCCGGCTTCGGCCGTCTCGCGCTACGGCAATCCCCATGGCTATGAGCCGCTGCGGCGGGCCATCCAGATGCTGCTCGCCCAGCGGGCCATCGACTGCGAGCCGGACAACATCATCCTCACCCATGGCGCCTCGCAGGCCCTCGACATCGCCGCGCGCGGGCTGCTCCAGGCGGGCGACACCGCCTTCGTGGACGATCCCGGCTATTGCAACCTCTTCCCGACGCTACGGGCGCTTGGCGTGCGGATCATCGGCATTCCCCGCACGCCCCAGGGGCCGGATGTGGAGGCGCTGGAGGCTCTGGCGGAGCGCTATCGCCCCCGCGTCTTCTTTACCAACACCATCCTGCACAATCCCACCGGCACCGGTTGCCCGCCGGCGGTCATCTACCGCGTGCTGCGAGTGGCGGAGGACTTCGACTTCCACATCGTTGAGGACGACATCTTCGCCGGCATGGCCCCGGACCAGATGCCCAGCATCGCCAGCCTCGACCAGTTCCGCCGGGTGCTCTATGCGGGCTCCTTCTCCAAGACCATCTCGCCGAGCCTGCGGGTCGGCTATCTGGTGGTGGGGCGGGATCTCGTGGAACGGATGCTCTATCTAAAGCTTGCAGGCGGCCTCACCAGTTCGGAAATCAGCGAGCAGGTAGTGCATTCCATCCTGGTGGACGGCCACCACCGGCTGCATCTGGCACGCCTGCGCGACAAGCTGGCGGTGGCGCAGAAGACGGTGTGTGCCGGCCTTGAGAATGCCGGCCTCTCCATCTTTCATCGGCCAAACGGCGGCATGTTCGTATGGGCCGCCTTGCCGGGCGCACCGGACATGGAGGCGGTGGCCCATCAGGCCATGGAAGAAGGCATCATGCTCGCACCGGGCGCACTCTTCCGCGCCGACCAGAAGGCCACCCCCTTCATGCGCTTCAATGTGACCCACGCCGACCATCCAAGGCTCTATCGCTTCCTCGAACGGGTTTGCGAACGAGCACTGCGAGAGAAGGCTTGATCCGCAGACCGATATGGTTCACTCGGGTGGTATACCGCGTGTAAACCACCCTCTCCCGCGCTTCCAGACGGAGTTTTCCCATGCGCCTCACCGCCGATGCCAGCGGCCTCTTCCCGATCGCGCCCACCCCGTTCCATGCGGACGGCCGCATCGATGAAGCCTCCCTCGACACGCTGATGGAGCGCTATATCGCGGCCGGCGCCACCGGCGTGACGGTGCTCGGCATCATGGGCGAGGCCCCGAAGCTGGAGCCGGACGAGAGCCTCAACATCGCCGCCCGCTTCGCCAAGGGCATGGCCGGCCTGCCGGTGATCGTCGGCGTCTCGGCGCCGGGCTTTGCCGCCATGCGCTGGCTCGCCCGCAACGCCATGGACAAGGGTGCCGCCGGCGTGATGATCGCTCCCGTGCCGAGCCTGCGCACGGACGACCAGATCATCACCTATTACCGTCAGGCCATCGAGGCCATCGGCACCGACATCCCCTTCGTCATCCAGGACTATCCGCTCACCCTCTCGGTGCAGATGACGCCCAAGGTCATCCGCACCATCGTCGAGGAGCACCCCTCCTGTGTGATGCTGAAGCATGAGGACTGGCCGGGCCTCGAAAAGATCTCGACCCTGCGTGGCTTCCAGAAGGAAGGCACCATGCGCCCGATCTCCATCCTCACCGGCAACGGCGGCATGTTCCTCGATTTCGAGATGGAGCGCGGGGCGGACGGCGCCATGACCGGCTATGCCTTCCCCGAGATGCTCTCCGACGTGGTGAAGCTCCAGAAGGCGGGCAAGCGCGATGAGGCGCACGATCTGTTCGACGCCCACCTGCCGCTCCTGCGCTACGAGCAGCAGCAGGGCGTGGGCCTTGCCACCCGCAAGTATGTGCTGATGAAGCGCGGCTTCATCTCCTCCGACGCCCAGCGCAAGCCCGGCGGCACGCTCTCCGCCACGGCGCGCGCCGAGGTGGACTACCTGCTGGCCCGCCTCGCCAAGATCGACGCCCGCGCCCTGCCGCTGGCGGCCTGATCCGACAGAGCCGATCCGGGCCTATCGCAGCGCAATGCGCTCGATGGGCCCGGAGAAGCCGTCTTTTTTCAACGAGATAACGGGCAGATTTTCTGCGCAGCTTGATGCAGTCTGCGGGAATCGCATTCCCATCCGCCGCGCGGGCTTCGTCTGGGCGGCCTCTGTCTCGGTCCCTTCCGGAGAAGTGCCATGCCCCGCCACGCTCTCGTTACCGGCGCCTCCCGCGGCATCGGCCGCGCCACGGCTCTGCGTCTCGCCCGTGACGGCTTTGCCGTCTCCGTGGGCTATGCCGGACAGGCCATCAAGGCGCAGGAAGTGGTGGCGGAGATCACCGCTGCCGGCGGGCAGGCCATCGCCCTTCAGGCGGACATCGCCAAGGCCGCCGATGTGGAGCGGCTGTTCGGTGACGCGGAATCCGCCTTCGGCCCGGCGAACGTCGTGGTCAACAGCGCCGGCGTGCTGAAGATGGTCTCCATGGCCAAGGCCAGCGACGCCGATCTTGCCGCCATCCTCGCCACCAACGTCACTGGCGCGTTCAACGTGCTGCGGGCGGCGGCGAACCGGGTGCCCGATGGCGGGCGCATCATTTCGCTCTCCACCACGGTGGTCGCCACCGCCTTCCCGAACTACGGCCTCTATTCGGCCTCCAAGGCCGCTGTGGATCTGTTCACCCGCACGCTCGCCAATGAGCTGCGCGGCCGCAACATCTGCGTGAATGCCGTGGCACCGGGCCCGACGGGCACGGAACTCTTCTTCGAGGGCAAGTCGGAGGAACTGGTGGAGCGCCTCGCCAAGGCGCCCCCGCTGGAGCGCATCGCGACGCCCGAGGAGATTGCCGCCGTCATCGCCTTCCTCGCCGGTCCGGACGGCGGCTGGGTGAACGGCCAGATCGTCCGCGCCAATGGCGGCCTCGCCTGAACCGCCCCAAGAGGACCAACCGATGCTTCAGCTTCCCCCCGCCGAACCCGGCATGCGCGAGGACGAGGTCGATACCCCGGCTCTCATCCTTGATCTCGATGCCTTCGAGGCCAATCTCGACGCCATGGCGGCGCTGCTGAAGCCTACGGGTGCGAAGCTGCGCGCCCACGCCAAGACCCACAAGAGCGCCGTCATCGCCCGTTTGCAGATGGAGCGTGGGGCGGTGGGCCAGTGCGTGCAGAAGGTGGGCGAGGCGGAGGCGCTCGCGCAGGCCGGGATCAACGACATTCTGGTCAGCAACGAGGTGGTGGAGCCGCGCAAGCTGAAGCGGCTCGCCGCGGTCTCCGCCATCGCCCGCGTGCAGCTCTGCGCCGATGATCCGGCCGCGATCCCGCTGATCGAGGCGGCGGCCGAGGCGGCGGGCATCCGCCTGTCCGTGCTGGTGGAGATCGAGGTGGGCGCCAAGCGCTGCGGCCTTGAGCCCGGTGCGCCGGCGGCGGAGCTCGCTGCGCGCATTGCCGGCTCGAAGCACCTCACGTTCGGCGGCCTCCAGGCCTATTACGGCAGTGCCCAGCACAAGCGCCAGCCGGAGGAGCGGCGGCAGGCCATCGCCTTCGCCGCCGGCTGCGTGGAGCAGACGCTGGACGCGCTGAAGACACGCGGGCTCGACTGCCCGATCATCGGCGGCGGCGGCACCGGCACCTTCGCCCATGAGGCGGCGAGCGGCCTGTGGAACGAGATCCAGGCGGGCTCCTATGCCTTCATGGATGCGGACTATGCCCGCAACGTCGAGCCGCCACCCTTCCGCCAGTCGCTCTTCATCCTCGCGCAGGTGATGAGCGCGCCGAAGGGCACCGGCCGCGCCGTGGTGGACGTGGGCCACAAGGCCGCCCCGGTGGACAGCGGCTATCCGCTGGTGGCCGGGCGCCCGGACCTGGCCTATGTGGGCGCCTCCGACGAGCACGGCGTGATCGAGGCCAAGGACGGCCCGCTGCCGGTGCTGGGCGAGAAGCTGCGCCTCGTGCCCGCCCATTGCGACCCGACGGTCGACCGCTACGACTGGTATGTGGGCGTGCGCAAGGGCCGGGTGGAGTGCCTGTGGCCGGTGACCGCCCGGGGCCTGATGACCTGAGCGGGGCGCTTTCGGCGTCCCGCCTGCCACCGGCTCGTGCGGGAGCCTGATCCCGTCTCGGGCGTCTCGACCTTCACCACGACGTTCGACCGTGGGGCCCTCTTCGATGCGCCCCAACTTCAGGATAAAGGGCCGCGCTAACGCACCTCGTCCAGCAGCACGCGGCTCTCGACCGCGAGCGCAACAGCGCCGGTATGCCGTACCCGGAATTCGAGATCGGTGGCGGTGAGCCCCAGGTGGAACGGCAGTTCCACGGGATTGTAGTCCCCGGGCTTGAGATCGCCCGCGGTCAGGGTGCGCGTCGCGTGGAGGTGCGCGCCGCCACCGGAGATGATGTCCACCTCGGCGATCGGCGTATCCTCGGCCGGCTGTGACTCCGGCTGGCCAAATCCCAAATGGAAGGTCGCGCGGTAGGCGCCCTTCCGCAGGCGCGTGTAGGGGCCGAACAGGAGATAACCCGGCTCGCCCACATCGCCGTGGATGCTCGTCCGTGCGTAATGCTCAATCCGGCGGCCGACCGTATGATGAAAGCGGTCGAAGGCGCGGGGGCGCTCGCCGATCTGGGACAGAAAACGCGCGCGTGCGGTGTCATAGACGACGGTGTCGAGCCGGGTGCGCAGCGCCAACAGCTGTTCCGTTTCCTCGCCGATCTCCAGCGTATCCAGCGCTTCGAAATTCTGCGGGTCTGCGGCGTAATTCTCGCGCGTGATGTTGGTCCACATCACCTCCCGCGGCGGCGCCAGATCGAAGGTCCGGCAGGCCAGGTCCACGCTTTCGGGCAGGTATTCGTAAATGCCGCAGAAATCGATCCGCTCCAGATTGGCGAGCGCCGCTTCCAGCATCTCCTGATCATCCCGCCACGGTATGCCTTGCGCGTTGAAATACTTTCCGCTCAGAAGCCGGGTGGTGAGATTGTCGATCTCGGGCAAAAGCGCCGGTACGGGAAGTTTCAGGAAGTCCTTGAGGCTGTAAAGCTTGGCGAGCCGGAGCAGGTGGATATTGTTGCGGTTGATGGCCTCGTCGCGATATGAGCGCCAATAGAGGTAATGCGACAGAAGCCGATCGATCGGCTCACGCAGAACAGTCAGCATCTGCCACGGCGGCGCGACGTGCTGAAGGTTCTGATAGCTGTCATGCATGGAAAAGAATTGATACTGGCGAAGTTGCTCTCCAGACCAAAAGCGGATTCCGTCCAGGCGTTCCGGGCAGATCTTGTCGGGATCGTAATAATTCCGGAAGATGCGATCGATTGTCGTGCCTGCGGTCTTCGGAACGTGCAGAAAAATGAGCCGTGGCAGGCCGGATACAATTTCGCGGTTGGGGTTGCCTGTCGGCAACCGGGCCTCGTCCGATATGTCAGACTTTGAGACGGACAGGAGGTTCGGATACCCGGGGGTTAAGCGTATGGCGGTACCACCTTCCATGTCCTGCGACGTTCGGGCGATCTTGTTGTCATGATTGGCAAATTTCGGCATGTTTTTGAGTGTGCAAGCAATCTGAATGGCAACTTAAATCGCGTCACATTTTGTGAGTGATCCGATTCATTATTTCATTATTCCCATTTTCACGTTCCGGAGAAGAGAAAATTTGTCCCGCCCGGTCAGGTGCGCTGTTTGTTTTTTGCAGTGCTTCGGCCGGATAAAATATCCCTTCGCCGGAAGATGCGGAAATCACATCTGAAATATAGGCTTGAGCTTTGCCTTTGTGTGATTGGGCATGCGGCGTCTCGTGCGAATTTGGAACGGCATCAGCGGATGTTGTGTGTGACGCCTGATAATCATACCGGATGATCCTCGTCCCGGCGTCTGGTGGAGGCTCAGTGGCGCGGTCGAGGCCGCCCATCTGCGTTCCCGGCACGCGGGGCGTGATGTCCCTTCGGCCCCTTTCGGTGTGCCTTCGCAGGTTGCGGATTTGCAGTGTCGAATAATAAGTGCGTGAATACTTATGGGGAGCAGCCGATCTTCCGGGGCGCCTCGCCCCGGTCCGTCACGGTCGTGGCCGCAGGCCCTTACGCCTCCGGCGCGTCCGCCCAGCGGGTGCCGGCGCGGCCCTTGGGGGTGAGGAGGCCGCGGAAGAAGAGATCCAGCGCCTGCTCAAAGGCGTCCCTGGCGGTGGCGCCGCTGCGGGTGAGCAGATCGGGCTCGTGAATGGCCTTCACGATCTGGAGCCAGTATTGGGTGACGAACTCGGGGTCGATCTCCGGCCGGATCATGCCCGCCTCCATCCCCATGCCGAGCAGCTGCCCGAATACGATGGGGATATTCTCCTCCTTGATGGCATTGATCCGGGCGTGGATCTCCGGTGCGTGGCGCGCCACGTCCTCCACGAAGGCGGGGGACATGGTGGCGAAATAAGAGGAGATGATGCGGAAGACCGTCTCCAGTTTCTCCGGATAGGCGACCGGTGCGGCGAGCGCCTCCATGACCCGGCGGCGGACCGTTGCGCCCGTGGCCGCGAGGATGGTGCCGACGATGGCCTGCTTGGAGGAGAAGTGCTGGTAGATGGTCTTCTTGCTCATGCCGAGCGCGAAGGCGAGCCGGTCCATGGTGAAGCCGCTGTAGGTCTCGCGCAGCAGCATCTCGCGCGCCGCCGTCAGGATGCGACCCGCAGGCCCGTCTTCCAGATCGAGGGGCGGCAAGGGCTCGGACAAGATGCAGGGGCCTCCTTCTCCGGCGGGCCGGAGGGGCCAAGGGTCCAGCCGGAACGCAACACGGGCGCGCCGGCCGGATCATCGCGGCATGTCAGGCCGACGGCGCCATCTGCGCCGGCCGTACCACACGATCGAGGTAGTTGGCGAGGCCCGTCAGGTCGCCCGCCTCCCCCCGAGCCGCCACCACCTGATCTGGCCGGATCAGCACCCAGCCGGCCTTGCGGATGCGGTAGCGTTCGCGCACGAGTCCTTGCGGATCGCTGGAGGGCGGGATGCTGAGGATGCGCAAGGCCTCGCCGCATCCCACCGTCGCGGCTTCCACCGTGAGGGGGGTCTGCGCGTCGGGAAAGAGCAGCAAGGTGTGCGCGGTGCCGTCGATCAGCGGCCAGAGCGCGGTGGTGACGCCGCTGTCCGGATGGGCAAACAGCGCCTCCAGCGCGCGGGTGCCCACTTCCGTGCGCTGCGGGCTGCGGGGCGGCGCTCCGAGGGCCACCAGCGGCCCCTCGTGATAGGTGATGGCGGTCTCCGACAATTCGGTCTGGAGCTTCTTCTGCGCGGCGGAGAGATTGCCGATCACCGTCACCGCCACATCGCGGACGAACTGGGTGATGCGGCTGCCGGCGAAGGCGACGTGCAGCTTCTGGGCGGCGCCCTTCACCACGTCGCGGGCGACGGGGCGGCGCTCGGCCTCATAGCTGTCGAGCAGCAGTTCCGCATCCCCCCGGCCCAGCAGCGCATAAGCGAGTTTCCAGCCGAGATTGAAGGCGTCCTGCACGCCCGTGTTCATGCCCTGTCCGCCGGCGGGCGAATGGATGTGCGCCGCGTCGCCGGCAAGGAAGACGCGGCCGTCGCGATAGCGGGCGGCGAGGCGCTCGTTGGTGCGGAACGCGGAGAGCCAGGTGGCGTCGCGCAGGCGGCAGCCGGGCGGGCCGTGGCGGTCCATATAGGCCTGAAGCTCCTCCAGCGTCGGAGGGGCGTCATTGGTTGCGTCGGCGCGGGCGCCGAAGATGCGCCAGGTGTCGGTCTCGAAGGGAAACAGGGCAGCGGTGGCGCCGTTCTGCCACCAGATGTAGATGCTGCGGTGGTCGAGCGCGCCGCCGTCGATCTTCACGTCGCCCAGCAGGAAGGTCTGTGGCTCCGTATAGCCCTCGAAGGCGATGTCGAGGCCCTGGCGCACGCTGCTGCGGGCGCCGTCGCAGCCCACGAGATAGGCCGCCCGCATCTCTTCCTGCCGGCCGTCCGGATGGGTCAGCGTGGCGGTGACGCCGCCGGCATCCTGCGTGAAGCCGGAGAGTTCGACCGTGCGCTCGATCTCGGCGCCCAGCGCCGAGAGCCGCTGCGTGAGGATGGCCTCGGTGCGCGACTGCGGCAGCAGCAAAGGGAAAGGGTAGGGGCTGTCGATGCCCTCGCCCACCGCCAGCGTGGCGAGCGGCTTGTCGCCCTCGCCCACGATCAGCGAATTGAGATGGGCGCCCTCGGCCATGAAGGCCTCCACGGCCCCCATGGCGCCGAGCGCCTCCAGGCTCGCGCTCCACACTGCCAGGGCCTTGGAGACCGTGGCCGCCTGCGGGGCCTTGTCGATGAGGCGTACGTCGATCCCGAATTGCCGCAGGACGATGGCCAGCGACAGGCCGGTGGGGCCGGCGCCGGCAATCAGCACCGGCCGCGTCGTGGCTTGAGACATTTCATCCTCCCCCTTTGACGAGGCACCAACTGGCCTGATCAGGAAACCGAAAAAACGATATCAGTTTCCTTGGTTTCCGCAAGTAGGCCCGTGACCTCTGGCGTAAGCGGGGCGGCAAAGGGTCGCGTGCCGGGGCGTAGCTTGTGCTGACAGACGCTTCATGTCAGCAACCGAGGAGGCAGAGGCGACGAGGACGGATGATGGTGGACCAGCAGCAGGGTGCAGGGCTGGCCGCGACCAAGGCGGGCGATCCCGCTGGCGGTGCGGCGGATCTCGTCATCGGCGAGGGGCGCACCCTCTCGGCCCACGCCATGCGGGCTGCCGTGATGGGCGAACTGCACGCGCGCCCGTTCTTTCCGGTCGAAACACCCCGCCGCTTCCTCCACGTGGCTTTCCTTACCTCGCCTGCCGATGCGCAGACCGAGCGGGCGCTGGTGACCGAGCTCTGCGCCAGCCGGGGCGTCCCCGGCCCGCTGCCGGGCGCCAAGCATCACCGCGTTTCGTTCGGCGGGGCCACACTGCGCTGGGAGGCCCATGCAGAGTTCTCCACTTATACGTGGGATCTGCCGGCCGTTGAGGCAACGCCCAACCAATTGCCGTTTCACCCGGCCGCTGCCGCTCTGGCGAGCCCGCTTACCCAGTTGCCGCAGCCGGGGCCTCTGCTCGTGGCGGTGGACCTGCACCTCGTCACCGACACCATGGAGGATGTGCAGCTCGATGGCGTGTTCGATCGCGGGAGCCTTGCCCGCTCGGACGTGAATGACGGTGCCGCCGAGATCGCCACCGATTTCAAGCCGGACCCGGCGGGCTTCGTGCGCATCCTCGTGCGCGACCGCGGCCTCGGCGCCGAGGCGGCCGGCGCCCTGGTGCAGCGGGTGCTGGAGATCGAGACCTATCGCACGCTGGCGCTGCTCGGCCTGCCGGAGGCGCAGAAGCTGGCACCGCTCATCTCCAAGATCGAGGCGCGGCTCGCGCAGGCCACCGCCGAGATGACCCGCTCGGTCGGCCTTTCCGCCAACAACCGTCTGCTCGACGAACTGGTCGCGCTGGCCGCCGAGCTGGAGGCGGACACCGCCCCGTCGCTGTTCCGCTTCGGCGCCAGCCGGGCCTATGCGGAGATCGTGCGGCTGCGCCTCGCCACCATCCGGGAGGAGGCGGTGCAGGGCTTCCCCACCTGGCAGCAGTTCCTCGACCGGCGGATGGCGCCGGCCATGCGCACCTGCCACTCGGTGGAGGAACGGCAGGGCAACATCGCCGCCAAGCTCGCCCGCAGCGCCGATCTCCTGCGCACCCGCGTGGACGTGGAACTGGAGCAGCAGAATCGCGACCTGCTCACCTCGATGAACGAGCGCACCCGCCTGCAGTTGCGGCTGCAACGCACGGTGGAAGGTCTCTCCGTCGCGGCCATCTCTTATTATGTGGCGAGCCTCGTGCACCTGCTCGCCGAAGGCCTGCACGCCAGCGGGGTCGTGATTCTCGGGCACCACGTCAATCCCGGCACGATCACAGCAATTGCTGTACCGATCTCGGTGATCGCCGTATGGTACGTCGTCAGGCGTATTCGCAACGCCCACGGTGAACATGAGTAACCGCGTCTCCGTCAGCGTTACGATGGCGGAGTGAACCCACCCGCGCAGGGGCGTCCGGGAACCGGAGCCGGCCCGCGCGGCTTGAGCCCGGATGCAGCCAGCAGCTCGCATCCTCGACAAGACCGGCCGCCGCCGTCCGGCGCGTGGCCCTCGGCCCTCGGCCGCAAGCTCAAAGAAAGGGGGTAAGCAATGGATTACGAATCCGAATACGACAACCGTGCCCGCGTGCCGGAATTCCCGGACATTGTTGCAGGCTGGATTTCCCGCTCGGCCCATCTGCGCGGCGATGTCGCCGCGGCCGATCTTGGCATCCCCCACGGGCCTTCGCCCCGCCAGTTCCTTGACATCCTGTGGCCCGACGCCACCCGGCAGGCGCCGGTCGTCCTGTTCTTTCATGGCGGCTACTGGCAGCGCCAGCACCCGCGCGAAGTCACCTTCGTCGCGGAGGGGTGCCTTGCCCATGGCGTCGCCGTCGCGCTCGCCGGCTATGACCTTGCCCCCCACGTCCCGGTCGGCAACATCGTCGCGCAGGCGCGCGGCGCGGCCATCTGCCTGCACCACCGCATCAAGCGGCGCATCGTCGTAAGCGGCCACTCAGCGGGCGGTCATCTGGCTGCCGCGCTCACCGCCACCCGCTGGCACGACATCGACGTGCGCGGCGCCGACGACATGGTGACCTCCGGCCTCGGCATCTCCGGCGTCTATGATCTGGAGCCGCTGGTGTCCACGCGCCTCAACGAGGCGCTGCGCCTCAGCGAGGCCGAGGCGCGGCGCCTTTCGCCGATCCATTGGGAGGTGCCGGCCGGCCGCACCTTCTCCGCCTTCGTCGGTGCCGAGGAGAGCTCGGAGTTCCGCCGCCAGAGCCGCGATTTCGCGGTGGCCTGGGACGAGCAGGGCGCGGTGGCGGACAGCGTCGAAGTGCCCGGCGCCAACCACTTCACGGTGCTCGACCAGCTCGCGGATCCGGCGTCCGCCATGGTCACCCGTCTCGTCGAACTGGCCCGTGCCAGCGAGGATGCGGCGTCCCTCGCCGCCTAACGGCTGCCGGGCGCGACAGGCAGGGGATGCCCTTGCGCCCGGGCTCGGCCGGTGTGAAAGCTCTCGCGTTACAAGCGGGGGCTTTTCCATGACGACGCTTCACCTTGGCGGAGATCGGGGACGTCCGGCCGCCACCGCCCGACGTCCCGCATCAGGCAGGGTCGCGATCGCGATGGTGTTCGCGGGCTGTCTGGCTGTTAGCCCCTCGCCCGTCATGGCCCAGACGGTGGAGGCCCCGCGCACCGCGACCATTCCGCTGCTCAAGCGGCCCGACCGCAGCGGCTTCTCCAATTTCATCGCGGTCACGGCCGGCGGAGGGGCCGGTGGCACGGTTCTGCTCGATACCGGCTCCACAGGCCTGCGCATCCGCCAGGAGGCACTGGGGCCGGATGTGAAGCTCACCGACATTCCGGTCGAATACTCCTATTCCAGCGGCAACGTTCTGCACGGTGTGCTTGGCTACGCGGTGGTGGCCTTTCCCGGAGCCTCGCCCGCGGTCGCCACCGCCAGGCCCATAGCCATCCAGGTGGTGCAGTCCATCACCTGCAAGCCGGAAAAGCCGAACTGCCCCAAATGGAAGCCGACGGAAGTCGGCGTGATGGGCGTCGCCTACAGCGGCGTCGCCGCCTTCAACCCGCTGGCCCAGCTTCCGGGGAACCTCTCCACCGGCTTCATCGTCCATGCCAACGACAAGGCGGACCCGAACCTCGTGCCGCATCTGGAAGTGGGGCTCACGCCGGAGAATTCCGCCGGCTATGCCTTCGCCGCCTTCCAGCCGGCGCAGGGCAACCAGCAGCCGGACGGCCTCAAGGCCTGGAACACCAAGAGCATCCCCACCTGCTTCCGCGTGGATGACGGTCCGGCCGGCTGCTATGCGACCGTGTTCGACACCGGCGCCGGTCTCGGCAGCTTCGAGACGCCGGGCCTGCCGCGCTCGCGCCTCAACAAGCGCGTGCCGCCGGGCCGCACGGTCACGACCTCGGTGGAGGGGGTGATGCAGCTCACGGTCACCGCCGGCCGCCGGCCCTGGCTCAACCGCTATCGCTACGAGCCGCCCCACGGCAGCGTTCCCGGGTTCAATTCCGGTGGCCTCGTCTTCCGGCATTACCGCGTGCTCTATGATGGTGTGAACGGGCGCATCGGCTTCTCGCCGACGACCCCCGTGGATGCCACCGCACGGTGATTAGCGGTTTTCATCCCGGCCCTTTCATGCTCTGAAAGGCGCCTGTTCCGGCCGCCGCGCGGCCCTCCTCCAGTTCCGGATGCTCCATGCAGCCCATCCAGATCGCCGTGGTGCCTGTCACGCCCTTCGACCAGAACTGCTCCATCCTGTGGTGCACAGCCACCAAGAAGGGCGCGGTCATCGATCCCGGTGGCGACCTGCCCCGCATCGAGGCGGCGCTCAAGGAAACCGGCATCACGGTGGAGAAGATCCTGCTCACCCACGGCCATGTGGACCATGCGGCGGGCGCGGCGGAACTCTCCGAGACTCTGGGCGTGCCGATCGAGGGGCCGAACGAGAAGGACCAGTTCCTGATGGACGGCCTGGTGGACTCCGCCGCCCGCTTCGGCATGGAAGGCGCGCGGAACGTCACGCCGAGCCGCTATCTGGAAGAAGGCGACACCGTCACCATCGGCGAGGTGACGCTGGAGGTGCTGGACGTGCCCGGCCACACGCCCGGCCATGTGGTCTTCGTCCACAAGGGCACCAATGTCGCCATCGTCGGCGACACGCTGTTCCGCGGCTCCGTCGGACGCACGGATTTCCCCTATGGCGATCCGGAACTGCTCATTTCCGGCATCGTCTCCAAGCTCCTGCCGCTCGGTGATGCGGTGGTGTGCCTGCCGGGCCACGGGCCGGTGACGAGCATCGGTGACGAGCGCCGCTCCAACCCATTCCTGAACGGCGCGGCCTGAGCGATCGCAGCCTGCGGGCGTTCAGCCCTGCAGGCTCGGCTCGGGTGAGATGACGATGCGATTGCGGCCGGAATTCTTGGCCTCGTAGAGGGCAAGGTCCGCGCGCTCGATCACCTTGTGCATGTCGCGGTCCTGATCGTGTGCCAGTGCGGCGCCGATGGAGATGGTGACGGCGATGGCCTCATCCTCGAAGACCACCTTCGTCGCCGCCACCGCCTCGCGCACCCGCTCGGCCAGCGCCTGCATGCCGGTCGCGTCGGTATCCTGAAGCAGGGCCACGAATTCCTCGCCACCGAAGCGGGCGAGATGGTCGTGTGCGCGCAGCGTTCTGACGAAGGTGTCCGCCACATGCTTCAGCACGGCGTCGCCGGCGGCATGCCCGTAGGTGTCGTTCACCTGCTTGAAGTGGTCGATGTCAGCCATGAGGATGCCGAGCTGGCCTGTGGCATGGGCACTATCCAGCGCCACATCCGCCATGGCGAGGAAGGAGCGCCGGTTGAGCAGGCCGGTCAGCGGATCGGTGTCCGCCAGCTCCTTCAGTGCCGCCACATCCTGCTCGTGCTTGCGGCTGAACATCTCATAGCGCGTCTCCGCCGAGGTCAGGCGCCGCAGGAGCGAGCGCAGGGCGTAGGAGAGGTGCATCACGTCCGCATTGCCGCGCAGGCGCGGCAGCATCGTGATCTTGGGGTCGCGGCCGATCTCCTCCGCGGCTAGGGCGAGCTGGCGCAGCGGGCGGCCCAGCCGCCGGGCGAACCACAGCGTGAGGCCGACGCACACCAGCAGCGCGATGGCGCCGTAGCCGATGATGCGGAATGCGACGTGATAGGCTGAGGCGAAGGCATCCTCTGCCGGCTGCTGCGCGACCACGATCCAGCCGAAGCCCGGGAAGTCCTGCTCGCCGTCGGAGATCGCATAACCCGTCAGGAGGTCGCCTGTGGGGCTCTTCTGGACGAAGGCACCGGTGCGGGTCACGGACATCCGCGCGATTCGGTCCTTCGTAAAGGGCGTATCGCCACGTTCGGGGCCGAGCAGGACGATGCCTTCGGAGGACATCACCACGATATTCACGCCCGGCTGGGCCTTGAGAACCGTGTCGCGCAGGCCCTCGACCCAGCGGAAATAAAGATGCGCGCCCAGCACGCCGAGCAGGCGACCGTCCCGCGAGTGAACCGGAAAGGCGATATCGACGAAGCGCTCCGGATCGCCGGTCGCGCCGAGATTGGGGAGGAGCTTCGCCAGCAGCACGGCCTCGTGCAGATCGCCGACCGCGGGGCCTTTCAATCCATCCCGGAACCATGGGCGGGAGAAGACGGACGTGCCCTCCAGCATGCCCTGCGTCGCCGCCACCACCTGGCCGTCGGGGCGGGCAAAGCCGATCCAGGCGAAGTGGCGCATGCCGGACTGGGCCTGGTTCAGCGCCGCGCGCAGCAGGGCGGCATCGCCCTCCCAGGCGATGTCCAGGGCCCGCAACTGCGCCAGATTCCGCACCTCGCGGTAGCGCTCGAACATGTCCACGTCCAGCCGGTCCGCGATGGTTGCGGCGGTGAGGGACATGTTCTGCTGGATGCGTTCCGCGATCGCCCAACCGCTCAGGCGGGCGGAGAAGATGGACACGACGATCAGGCCCAGGATGCACACCACGCTCAGCACCACGCCGAGCTGCTGGGCGATACTGGTGCTGTCCTGGAGCTTATGGAGCCTGTGCCGCAGGGCTTCTCGCACCGTTTTGGTCCTTTCTCCGCCTCGAATTACAACTTAGAGGTATTATAACCTCGAATGACTGCTCTAGGTTCTTTGTGCGTTGCGGGTCGGTGGAAACAGGGGACGCTCTGCGTGCAGCAGATTTTTCCGATTTACCCATGGAAAGGTCAACACGCGGCCGGGCGAGAACGAGAGGCTAGAAAGTAAGTTTCACTTACCGTATTGTGGGGGAGATATGTCTGAGACTCCGTTGGGATTTCTTTTCTTCGAGGTGTCGCGGCTCTATCGGGCGCGCACGGACCGTGCGTTCGAGCAGGGCGGCCTCGGCATCACCTCCGGTGAGGCCCGCACGCTGATCTACATCAATCAGCATCCGGGCCTGCGCCAGACGGCCCTTGCCGAGAAGATGAGCGTCGAGCCCATGACGCTGGTGGCTTCTCTCGATCGTCTCGAGGCGCAGAGCCTCGTGAAGCGCGAGCCCGATCCCACCGACCGCCGGGCGAAACGCGTGCTGCTGACGCCGGCCGCCGCGCCGCTGATCGCGCGCATCACCTCCATCGCGCTCGCCGCGCGGGAGGAAATCCTCAACGGCCTCTCGGAAGACCAGATCGCCAATTTCAGGACCGCCCTCGACCGGATGCGCCTGAACCTGGTGGCGGGGAGAGATGCGGACGACGCATGAAGCCAGTGATGAGTGAAAGCCGCACGGCGGTCATCGGTGCGATGATCGTCGTGCTGGGGCCGATCAGCATGTCGCTCTACACGCCGGCCATGCCGGCGCTCGTGGAGGCCTTTCACACCACTCCGGCCCTGCTGAAGCTCACGCTCTCCGTCTATTTCTTCGGCTTCGCCTTTTCCCAGCTCGCCTGCGGGCCGCTCTCCGATGCCTTCGGGCGGCGGCCCACGGCACTCGGCTTCTTCGCCATCTATCTGGCCGGCAGCGTGGTGGCGGCCTTCGCGCCCGACATTACCGCGCTGATCATCGGCCGCGGCCTTCAGGGGATCGGCGTGGCTGCGGGCCCAGCCGTCTCCCGTGCCATCGTGCGCGACCAGTTCACCGGTCAGCCGTCCGCCCGTATCATGAACCTGATCGCCACCATGCTGGCGATCGGGCCCGCCATCGCCCCGACGCTCGGCGGCCTCATCCTCTCGACCGTGGGCTGGTCGGCCATCTTTCTCGTGATGGTGATCTATGGCCTCGTGCTCGTGCTGCTGCTGGCGGTCCTCGTACCGGAGACCAATGCGGCCCCGCTGCGGGCCAACGCCCATCCGGCCACGGTTGCCCGCAACTATGCGACGCTGCTGTCGGACCGGCGCTTTCTCCAGCCGAGCCTGGTGATCGGTTTCACCCTCGGCGGCATCTATACGCTGGCTGCCATCCTGCCCTTCGTGCTCATCGAGCGGGTGGGCCTCTCGCCCATCGGCTTCGGCATCGCCATGATCTGCCAGACCGGTTCGTTCATGACCGGCTCGCTGGTCACCGGCCGGCTGCTCAGGCGCTTCAAGGCGGAGGCACTGGTGCCCTTCGGCCTCGCCATCGTGCTGGCGGCGGCGGTCGGCATGGCCTTCGCGACCCGCCTGTGGCCCCTCTCGGCGGTGGCCACCATGCTGCCGGTGGCGGTCTGGGCCTTCGGCATCGCCGTGCTGCTGCCCGGCGGCACCACGGGCGCGCTCGCCAATTTCCCGAGGATGGCCGGTGCGGCTTCCGCCATGATGGGCTTCATGCAGATCGGCGGCGGACTGCTGGGCACCATGCTGGCGAGTGCCTTCGCGGTGCCCGGCGACGCGCTGGTGATCGTGGTGCCGGGTCTCGCGGCGGCGGCGCTCGTTGCCTTCGTCCTGCTCCGGCCGGCGGAGCCGTCACGCGCGGCGGCCCGCATCAGCGAGCCGGATCTGGAGATCTCCACGGACCCTGCCGGCATCGTCGGCGCCGCAGGCGACGAGATCGAGGCCGAGGTCTTCCGCAAGCGCGCCTGACGCGCCCGCTGTCAGGTTCTCGGGGAGCCGCGCCTGCCTCGGACCGGCGGGCGCTACTTCAGTTCGATCTTATACATCTGCGTGAGGCAGTTGCCCGGCTTGCCGTCCTTTAGCCGGAAGGCCCACTGGTAAGACTGCTCGGGAATTTCCTGGCCGTTGATGCGCAGCGTCAGCGTGCCCGTGCACACCGGCCCCTTGCGGCTGTCGATCTGCACCAGAAGGGTATTTTCCCCCTCCTTCAGCAAGGGCTTGATCGCGACCCAGCGGCTGCGCAGCGAACCCTCCGCGATCGCGACCAGCTCGCCGTTCAGCGTGATTCGCATGCTGTCCTGCACATGCTCGGCGAGCAGTTCCGCGCTCCGGATATTCTTGAACACCATCGGGTCGGGTTTGCACATCACACCGGCGGTGCTGCAGGCCTGCGAGGAAATGGTCTCGCGCATCATAAAGGCGCCGCCGGCGAGCCCGCCACCGACCACGACGACGCTGCCGCCGACGATCGCCAGCGTCTTGACCGACGGCTTCTTGAACTTGAGACCGAATTTCCCCTTGGCCGCCGGTGCCGCCTCGTCCGTCTTCGCGGACGGGGCGGGCATGGGAGCCGGAGCGGCCTTGGCTTTCGCCTTCGACTTGCGGAAGGAGGGCAGTTTCAGCTTGGGCAGGCCGAGCTTCGGCAGCCGCAGCCATTTGCGCTTGGGCTTGGCCTTGACGGGTTCCGGTGCCGGGGCGGGCGGCTCCAGCATGTCCGGCATGGGCGGAAAGGCCGGCGCATCGTCATCGGCGTCGTCCGCCGGATCAGCTGCGGCGCGCTTGCTCTCCTCCGGGGGCATCGCCTCGGCGGGGGCGACATCGGCCTCCGGCTCTTCCTCTTCGACGACCGGCTCGGGGCCACCGGTGAAGTCACCGTTGAGAAGCGCGTCCAGTTCCTTCTGGCTGAGCGGCTTGCCCGCACGTCCCGCGGCGTCCTCCGGCTTGGGCTCGGCCTTCTTGCGCGGCGGCGGCGAGAAGCCGTCGTCCATCAGCGCGTCCAGCTCTTTCTGGCTGAGCGGCTTGTCGGACTTCGGGGCGGGAGCTTCGTCCTCCGCCTTCTTCTTGCGTGGCGGCGGCGAGAAGCCGTCGTC